>JBGSUI010000209.1:0-4155 GCA_041736175.1 Oligoflexales bacterium
TACTTTCAAACAGAAACTCAGTTAGTTGATTGCCTGACAGCTGTTTTTACCCTAATTCAAAGGAGACCAGCACTAATTCGCAATTACTTACGTCCATTTATTTAACTAGCATGTCCTTTTAAATATGCACAGCTGTATAGCCAATGACTTCGCCCTCGGTATGCTCAGGGGTTTACAGGGGTACCCTGGGAAAGGTCTAGCCGGACGGTGGGATGGCGAGAACCCTGAAGTTCTAGTGGGGAAGGCCCCTTATAAGCCACAAGGGTCAAATCTGGTGATGCTCCCCGACAGGAACCTCCAGGACTGGCACACTGGTACTCTAACTCGATACTCGGCGCGAAGGCTCTGATCATCCACGAGCTGGCCAGGACTTTGACCCGGATGCGGCCCTTGGAGTCCATGGGCGAAGACTCAGCCTGGAAGGTAAAAAACCCCCGCCGAAACGGCACAAACAGCTCGAAGGAAAGGGGCTTTCCCGATTCAAGAACGGCCCAGTGGTCTTGGATATAGTCGGCGATCTGGGCTCCCACCAAGCTCTTGGAAGTCCAGGGCAGACTGAGATGAACGGGGCTTCCCTTGTGACTGGACTGGGACACAACCTTTGCTTTGCCGTGGTCGACCGCCACATCGAGCTGTTCGCCAGTCTGGGGATCTAAGTAGTGATAGTTGACGAGCTGGCCCTTAGGATCTTGGGCCAAGGTCTCGACCACCTGCGAGATCTCTCCACCCTGCGGGTCTTTACCGTGTGGATCTCCCTTGTCGAGGCGGAGGTACATCATCTTTTTAAGGCGAGTTCGCCTGGATTCAGGCCCCCATAGGGTGGTCTCAGCCTTGACTTGGGCGAGGACCTGACCTGACGCTGGGTCAAGGACAGGATACCCCACGGTCTTAGGCAAAGCTGACAACGGCACCACCCCAGAAGCGGTGAAGGAAACAAGAGAAAGCAGCAAAAGAAACGAAAGGAGCGGGGAGCTCTGAATGAGCTTAGTGCTCATGGTGATGATGGCCCCCGGGACCATGGGCGTGGCCATGGGAGATTTCTTCGGCGGTGGCAGGTCGTACTTCCAGGACCTCCACGTCAAAGTGAAGGGTGATTCCAGCTAGGGGATGGTTGCCATCGAGATGAACCATGTCTTTTTCCATTTCGACCACAGTAAACACGATCGACTCTCCCCCTTCTTGGTCAGCCATAAAACGCATGCCTACTTCAATCTGAGCTTCCTGGGGGAGTTGGTCCCTACGCACAGCGGTGCGCAGTTGGGGCTCTCTTTCGCCGTAGCCTTCGGTGGGAGGAATCACCACCTGTTTTTTGGCTCCCCCGGTCAGCCCGAGGAGGGCGGTTTCGAGGCCAGGAACAATCTGACCGTATCCATGGAGATAGACGAAGGGCTCGTTGGGTTCGGCGCGGTCGATTTCTTCTCCACTTGGGTCGGTCAAGGTGTAGACGAGGCTCACCACTGAGCCTTGCTGGATGCTGTGAGTTGACATGATATTGCTTCCTTTCGAAAAAAGTGTTGCTATTTTTGCCAATTTCCGGCTTTTTGGCTCATCGAAAGGCATTCACGGCCACGACCCAGAACCCGGATGAACGGCGCTGAGGTTACCAGGTTTTAAGAAAAAGGGCCTCAAAATCTTTCGATCCCTATGGTGATCTTTGAGGACCCTCATGCAAACTCCCAAGCCAACTCCCAAACCCAGTCCTAAACCAACCCCTAAGCCAGCCCTCCAGGGGGATCTCTTCTACGGGGTCAATACCTGCATGGCCCTGTGGAATGGGCGAGCCGACGGGATTATACGGCTCTATGTAACCCAGGAGCGGGTTAAGACCCTAGGCAGGGTCCTCCAATGGTGTGCAAAAAGAAAACGCCCCTACCATGTGGTCACCACTGAGGACATGGAGCGGATCACAAAATCAGTTCACCACGAGGGCGTGGCGTTGGTGATGCAGCCCCGCGTCCCGGTGAGCGAAGCTGACCTTACGTCAGCCCTCGAAAGCCTCCCTCGGGAAAGCCCCGTGATCCTAATCTATCTGGACGGGGTCAAAAACCCTCATAATCTCGGCTCAATCATCCGGACGGCGGCCCACTTTGGGTGCCCGTATATCTTAGGACAAAAAGCTGAGTTCCCCCGTCTGAGCCCCTCGGCGGCCCGCATCGCCGAGGGAGGGATCCTGACTGTGGAGATGGTCCCCCTGGACGACTCTTTTAAAACCCTTAAGACACTTTCAAAAAGCTACGGACTCCAGATCGTAGGGACGGCAAGCCCTAGCACCCTTAAAAAGCCAGAAAAAAAGGCGAGCCCTGATCATCGTCCTCAGTCCCTCTACGAAGTCCCCCTGACAAAGCGCATGGTCCTGATCCTGGGCAACGAAGTCCACGGTATGTCGCCCGGCCTCGGCGAGGTGGTTGATGCCCACAGATTTATCCCCGGCACGGGACAGGTGGAAAGCCTTAACGTGGCTCTGGCAGCCGGGATCGTCCTAGGAGAGCACTGGCGGCTATATGGAAAAAAAATCTAAAAAAAAAGCCGATCAAGATGTTTTGCGAGCCGGCTCGATCACGGGCTATCTTATAGCCGAAGGCTTTGAAGATCTGGCAATCAAGGACTTGAAAAATATCCTCTGGGTCCATGGCCAGCTGATCCTTTGCAAGGGAAAAGCCCAACCCTGTCCCTGGGCCCAAGACCTCTGGTACGACATCAAGGTCTATGAGATCCCATCCATCGCCGAGGGGACCGCACGGCTCAGAGCCTTTCCCAACCATTGGGCCCTCTATGGGCCTAAGTATTTTCGGCGACTGTCCCTGATCGCGGGGAATCGGGCGATCTCTGGTAAACAGCTACCTGTTGGTTTTCCTCCTCCCCCGAACGCGAAACAAAAAAATCTTGGGGCCATCACCCTACTCGAACCCAACCTGCTTGTGGTCTCGCCCCGGACGGACCGGGTTTTCCCCCTGGGAATCCCTGAATTTATAGAGTCTAAAAGTGGGCCTCCAAGCCGTGCTTACCTCAAACTTTACGAAGCCCTTTCTATAGCCAAGATTTGGCCCCAACCTGGAGACCTTTGCCTAGAAATCGGTGCCGCTCCTGGCGGCTGGACCTGGGTTTTGGCCCA
The DNA here is from genome assembly GCA_041736175.1 of Oligoflexales bacterium. GTDB lineage: Bacteria > Bdellovibrionota_B > Oligoflexia > Oligoflexales > CAIYRB01 > JBGSUI01. The sequence continues at coordinate 3,113 of JBGSUI010000209.1, forward strand.
GCTGGGGGCTTCGGTTAAGACTTTTGATCGGGCTGCCCTTGACCCGCGGTTTGCCAAACATCCCCTGATTGAGCATCACCGCAAAGATGCCTTTTCTGCCACCCCACAGTCCCTTGAAGAGGCTAAGGCGATCACGTGGGTTTTTTCGGATATTATCTGCTACCCAGAAAAGCTCTATGAGTGGCTTGGGCCGTGGCTGGCCATGGAAAAGCCTATTAACTTTATTTGCACCCTTAAATTTCAAGGGCCCGATCACTATGGAGTGATCGAGAAATTTGCCAAGCTGCCAAACTCTCGGGTGGTCCACCTGTTTCATAACAAGCACGAACTCACCTGGATCTCTTCTCCTGCCAGTCCCTATACGGCTTAGCAGCTTGCTCCTAAGCCGCCCCACTTTACATTCCCCACACGGTGATCTTGTGGTTCTTGGTGCGATGGGTTTCGCGGTAGATCTTCTTACTCCAGGTTTTAGATCCTCCATAATCAACTCTTTTTGGACTTTGCCGTTCTTACCAAAGCATTCGATTTTGACTGGCAAAAAATCAGAAACTATAATAAAATTGAATGAATACGAATACTTTTTGCCTTCCGATTTAGGGACTGATTACACTTTATAATGGGGGGCACCAAGGGAGAGGGTAGGGGGTCAGACTTCGCCATAGTACCCATTGATAGTTTTTACCTTGGGCAAAATCGCCGAAAGGTTTGGCGGAGCTATGCACAGTACAATAGGTAGTGCCGCCATAGAACGGAAAACAAGATCAAATCCTCTCATATGTTGACCTATAAGCCGCAAACTGCACCAATACTTCCAAGTTCCAAGATTTGGAACAAAATTTCAAAAAAGCAAAAGGTAGAGTAGGCAGCACACCTTTCGATGGCCGCCCCTCCTCCGAACGCAACGTGCCCTATTATCACCAGTTCGGGTTGCATTCAAACTTCCAAATATCCATAAAATCAAAGTCTTAGACGGAAAAAGTCTCAACGGTTTCATCAACCGTGAGCGGATTTTATACGGGCTTAGTGGATGAGTTTGGCTGCTG
>JBGSUI010000220.1:0-4841 GCA_041736175.1 Oligoflexales bacterium
TTCCCCATAGATTTGTGCTCGCGCGCTTAGTTCATTGGGCTCTTATCCAAACCGCCCACGGTTAAGGGGGTTTCGATCTTATTTTAAGAATCAACCAAAACTGGTCTTTGCGTGGGCGCTTCGGATAAGACTCTCTTCATTGTTGTTAGGTATTATCTGAGATATTGATATGCAAATTCCAACCCAGGTAGGCAGCCTTTGCATTTTAGAGACTTATGCTCCAGACTGTTGATATTTTGATCAAAAAGGGTGTTTAAACACTAAGCATTTGGCCCTGTATTTATTGAAGTGGCAGGTATGTAAAGACTCAAGGGATTCGTCGACAGTAAATTTGCCGCCTAGTTTTTTTCGTAAGCAGCGTTTGTGCAGCAAAGCCACCAATCGTCGATTTTAAACGAGATCTACGAGTGCTATATTAATATAAGCATACTTGCTTTTAGTATAGAACGGGGGGATTTTCAAATGAAGTCGCCAGTAATTCGCCAGAAGTTTGTGGAGTTGCGAGCACAAGGTTGGAGTTTTCGCCGCATCTCCAAGGAGCTTGGAGTCGCCTTCAATACCCTGCTCAATTGGAATAAGGAGCTACAGGAGGAAATTCTCCACCTTGAGAAAGTTGAAAGGGAAGCTTTATTAGAAAAACATTCGTTACTTATTGAGCAGCGAATTGCTGCTTTTGGGAGCCTTTTAAATAAAGCTCTAGGTGAAATAGAAAGTCGAGACTTTGCCAACCTACCTCTCAGAGACTTGGTACTTCTTATGGAAAAGGCACAAAATGTCCTTAATACGATAGAAGCACCAAAAAATTTCAGTACTTTGGAAGAGCTTCCTAAAAAAAAGCAAAATCGGGAGGTTCTTGAAGCGATTCTTTTCTGAGTCAAAACAGCGTCACTAACACTCCATTTTTTATGTCGATTTCATTGATTTTCTGGCTCGACTCCTTCTTTGGTATTTCTTGCTACGATCCTTAGAACAAAATGGGTTTTCACTACCACAATTTTTTTTGTTTGCCGACCCATTAATCAATGGCTTTTGGCAGTTTTCACAAAACCTAACTAAACTTGCGTTCTTCAGATGAGTCAGTAACAAAATTCCCGCCAACCCAATAACACCATAAACTCTATCTACTGGCACAGATGCACTCAATTCTTCAACAGCTTCAGGGTCTTCAAAAAGACTGGTCAGACTACTTTTCTCAATATTATATGCTCCCTCTAAATCCATCAAAGCTGCGGATTCTCCCTTTGAAACGTAAAGTGGGCCAAACCAACAGTCCCCAATACAAGAGTTTGATTTCGCGAGGTAAGGTGTTAACAAGGTCTCCAAACGAAACTCACATCCCTCTAAATTCTTAGTAGACTTTGCGGCAATATCCCTTAGTTGGGCATAGTAATAATAGTCATCAAGATTAATGCCATTGTGAGCAAATACATTTGCGAGACCATTCCAGTGTGCTCTTGTTGCAATCCCTAGTTCTCCATTGCCGGCTTTCATATATGGAAAGGTAGTGTCAAGGCGCGTGGCGCCCCGATAATAATGATTATTTTCTACTTCAGGAGCAATAATCGGGCTCAGCCCATTGGGAGCGGAGAATGACATTTCGATTTCCACACCTTCTTTTGACATTTTAGCCCCTTTAATGGGCATTGGAGAGCACGGCTGAATCGGAAAGTCTCGCAATTCAAAGTGGACTTTGCCCCTCTCTATAATTGGGCGATTAATCTTTGCTGCTATTGGAAATGGGTAAAAAGAAATCCCATCTCCCTCTTGCCACAAAAAGTCGGTTAAAAAATCACCAATATTTGTCGGGGGAAATTTTGTCCAAGTGCCACATCCAAACATTTCGCCTTGAACTGAAACATGATGAACTGAAACACAGTTTATTGTTTTGCTTGGAACAGCGAGTACTAGCCGGTGTTTTAAAAGCTCTTTAATCGGAGCCGTCCACCGAAGCGCGAAATCAATAGGCTCTGGTAGGATGTCGAAAGGACCAGTGTCACCGTCCCGCTGTAGCCATCGGACTGGCCCTAAAATATCCGGTAAAAACCAAATGATGTCTTCACCACGCCATAAAAGTGCAGCTCTCCTAAGGGCCAACTGTATCTCTGGCTGATTTGGACTCAGGCTAACCTCGGGCAAATAGAGTTGTAGAGGCCTTTGGAGCAAGCACCCTTTCATATCAAAAACTTTCCCTTCTCATAATTGTCAACGGATCTGTCAACGGCCCGAAAAAGATTCTCGACACAATATGTTCGGGATCGGGGATTTATCAAGAAATATGAAGATCCTTGGGTACGCTTTAACATTTCCTTAATGAGGAGGTTCAATGAAGGCAGGAATTTTGAGGGCAAAGGCAGTGGAGCATTGGACGGGCTTAAGTCGCTCAACGATTGACCGTCTAGAGGCAGAAGGCAAGTTTCCTAAAAGGAGGAAAATTGGCCCCTCCTGCGTAGGGTGGAGTGCAGCAGAAATTGAGGCTTGGTTTGAGAGCAAGGCATCGACACCTCTCAGCAGTGGTCCCTACAGATCTAATAAAGGAGCAAATCATGCAGCCAAATAAGCCAATCATTGAAATTGATCCTGAAAATCTCAAGCTTTCTCAGGATTTTACACAAGAGATGACCGTTGAACGAATACAGGGGACAATAGAGGTCAGAAAACCCGATCCCCAATGGTTTGTCCGTACCCACCCCGACCCAGAAATGCAGCTGAATACCTCTGTTCTAATTTTGAAGGAGGAGCGAGAGATCTATTTGGTCGACCCGTCGGTCCGCGATGAGATCTGCTCCGAGCTCGTCCCAATTAAATTAGTCCGAGCCATTAATCGTATGAATAAGGAGTTTTTGTGGCCCCTAAGGCTGCCCGGTTCTGATGGCCGTACAAACTCTTGGTATTCTTCTGCATTAACAGCAGCAGAAATCGCGATCAACCACTGGGTTCGGATGATCGCCGAGAAAAGTGAGTATCGAATTGAAAGGGCTCGAAGTCAAAAAGCGATACCTGATCCGGATTGGAGTAGTAAAGATTTTAAGGAGATCCTTAATATTGCGTTTAAAGACCGCTATATAACTGATAGTTCCCATCCAGTTGTTAAAAAATTAAGAGGGGAGGAGTAATGGAACAGCTATACAACTATTTTGACGAAATTTGGTGTGTCGATTTTGAATATATTGCTAAAGGAGGGGACCTTCCTAAACCTGTTTGTGTGGTCGCTTTGGAGATCAAAACTGAACAGTTAGTCCGCACTTTTTTCGACGACCTTGAATCGCTTAAAGCTCCACCATTTATATCGGGTGATAGAGTCCTTGTGGTTGCCTATTATGCCAGTGCAGAGCTTGGATGCTACATAGCTTTGGAGTGGCCACCTCCGACCCACATTTTGGACCTGTATGTTGAGTTTCGATGGATAATAAATGGGACTAAGTGGACTTTAGGTGCGGGCTTACTCGGAGCTCTAGCTTTCTTTAACCTCGAGAGTCTCAGTTTCAGTGAAAAAAGCGAGATGAGGGACCTCATTCTTTCTGGTGGGCCTTGGGACAGGCAGCAAAAGCTTGCAATCCTCGACTATTGCGCTTCAGATGTCACAGCACTTTGCCGCCTTTTGCAAGCAATGGCACCATCAATCGATCTACCAAGGGCGCTTTTTCGAGGTCGATACATGAAGGCAGTAGCCAAAATGGAAGCAAAAGGCATCCCTGTTGACACACTGACCCTAAAAGTATTGGAGAAAAACTGGCTATCGATTCAACGGAGTCTCATAAAAAATATCGATGCCGAATATAAAGTCTTTGATGGGAACACCTTCAAATACAACCAGTTCGAGTTATATCTGAGTGATAAAAAGATAAACTGGCCTCGCCTGCCCACTGGCCGCTTAGACCTCTCCGATTCGACTTTCCGTGAAATGGCAAAAGTCCACCGCACCATAAGCCCACTTCATGAAGTACGGTCTACTTTGTCAAAGATGAGGTTGGCGGATCTAACCATAGGCAAGGATGGCAGAAATCGATGCTTGCTTTCCCCTTTTCGGTCAAAAACCGGGCGAAACCAACCGAGCAATAGTAAATTTCTTTTTGGACCATCTGTTTGGCTTCGAGGGCTTATTAAACCGGCGGAAGGGATGGGGCTTGCTTACATTGATTGGGAGCAGCAAGAATTTGGTATAGCCGCAGCACTTTCAAAGGACCCCAACATGATGGAAGCCTATGAAAGTGGAGACCCATACCTGGCTTTTGCTAAGCAAGCTGGTGCGGTACCAGATGGCGCCACAAAAGCCTCCCATAAGGTGGAAAGGGAGCAATTTAAACAGTGCGCCTTGGCGGTCCAATATGGAATGGGTGGCGAATCACTAGCCAAGCGGCTTGGGAAACCAAGATTTGTTGGTGACAACCTACTTATGCTACACCGTCAAACCTATCCTAAGTTTTGGAAATGGAGTGACAGCGTGGTGGCATGTGGAGTTTTTAATGGTCAAATCTCTACTCGTTTTGGTTGGAAAATCCAAACTAAAAGTGAAGAAAACTGCCGATCAATCTCCAATTTTCCCATGCAGGCCAATGGTGCGGAGATGCTCCGTCTAGCCTGTTGCCTTGCGTCGGAGCAAGGTGTCTCGATATGCGCACCTGTTCATGATGCTATATTGATTGAATCGCCTTTGAGTCGTTTGGATTTTGATATTCAAATCATGGTCAGTTCAATGTTGGAAGCTATAGATCTACGCACATGAAAAGATAGATTTTAATTTTTTCCGTGGTATAATGATCGTTTTGCCAAAAAACGAGGATTGACCACCATGCATTCGTCTAAAGGTAAACCGCTTTCACCTGAGGTAAAGTGGGTCACGG
>JBGSUI010000230.1:0-2487 GCA_041736175.1 Oligoflexales bacterium
AAAGCTTGAAGAATGTCAAGAGTTAGACGAATTTGAAACTGAAGACATTGATAATAATGACTAAAAACTCATTTTTTACAGGCCTGACAAATTATAGTTGATAATTTATTTTGATATCAAGTCAAATGGTAAAGACTATACCTCCTCACTCATCGGAATCATCATCAATTTACTTTAGCAAATCGATTTGTTAAAGTAAAACGATAATTATGAGCACTTCGCATAACAGCCTGATATTAAAGAAATAGTTTGTATCATTACATGGTTCAAAAATCAATGATTTGAACCGTTTTTTGTTGCTTGGGAGTCAGTCATATGAGCTTCGTCGAAGTGTAGATTTTGATGGTTTTTTTTGAAAGAAGAGCCTCGGATGATTCTCCTCCGAGGCCTTAATTTTTTTGCGAGAGTTTCGCACGGGAAACTGGCTCTGGGATTTGTGTCCTCCTAAAAATTTGTGGTTAGGTAATTAAAAGTTGTTTCATGAGCATAAAAGGCAAGTTGCCTCATGGGGGCCATTTTTGTATTTTTGCCTTTGGCTTCGCCTCAAGCTTGGGGTGCGTGAGGTCGTGGGTTCGAATCCCGCCACCCCGACCAGTTATTTTAAGGGCTTAGGGTCAACAGTCCTTTTTCCCGCTTGTCCTGCTACTGTTTTGTGGGCTCAAACTTGATTTGACAAAATATGTCCGCTTAAATTCTCTCATCTATAACAAATTATAATTATTGGGAAATATTGATATAAGTTTTTTCAATGTTGGGTAAGTTTTATCCTAAATTTCTTAAATTTTGATATTCCTCTGAATTGATAAAATCAGTTCTCTAAAACAAAATCCCGCCACCCCGACCAGTTATTTCAGTGGCTTAGGGTCAAGAGTTGTTTAGTTTTGGTAGCGAGCACTCTGATCATTTGACTGCCGGTACCAAAAAACCCGGCTTCTTACTATAGGGAAAGGGGCGAATAGAGTTTTGGATAGATACCTTGAACTTCGAGTAACAAGGGTGCAGAAAATGCTTTTTTATCTGGGGAAAAAAGGCCCAATTGAGAAAATGCGCCGAGTCCTTCGTGAGATTAGACTTAAATGCATGAAAAAGTTTATGGACCTTAACATGACATTACCTTGCTGATTCCAGACGACTTCATTGATCAGGAGACTCTTAGAGCTCGAATCAGACGAAGCAAAAAAGCGCACCAAAGAGAAATTTTAAAAGACATCTTTAAAGTTCTGATTTTGCTGCTATATAAGGACCTAGGTCGTGGGTGGCACCAGTCTTGCATATAGGTTTTTTGCCGTGACGAGGTATACGGCACCTATCAAAAACAGGATTTTAGGAGTAAACAAATGTCCAAAGTGAGAACTAGCTACCTAGAAACTCGTGCTCAGCGCAAAACGGTTAAGGAGGCCCCACCCGAAGCCAGCTACAGTGAGAGAAGAAAAACTAATCACACCTATTTTAAAAGGGACCGATTTTCTAGACGATTTATGAAAAATTTAGGGACGATGACCATTTTTATGCTTGCAGGCGGTATCGGTAGTGCCCAAGCTGCACCGAGCGCGTGGGTGAGCGAATTTGGGGCTTTAGATATTGTAAACACCACATCATCAACTTTGCTACGCGATAATAAAGATCCTAACACTGTTTGGGTCCTACCCCCGACTGGTGGCAAAATTGAGTTTCAAAATTTCTTTGCCAGCGGCTCGGTAGGACTGTGTTCGGGTCTTAAGTCAACGATAAAAGCTCAGAACACGATTGATGCAAGGATCGCTGTCATTGCTGAAAAACTGGGTGGACTTGAACAAGAGCTTGCGGAGGCTGAAAAGGCATTGGCAGTAGCGAATTCAGCTTTGGGCATTGCCGAATCAGGTGATATGGCTGGACTGCTAATTCTTGAAGGTCAGGTTCAAACCCTCGTTGACCGCAATCAGGCTGTTGTCGATAAGCTTGATACTTGCACGGAGAGTTGCGATGTTTTGACGACAGAATATCGTGATAACGCAGGGCGCATTAAGGAACTTCGCAAAAGTTACGATGAACAAGCAGCGAGGAATTCAGTTGCCACTCGAAGGTACAAAATCGCCAAGGCCACCAAAGAGGCTGCTAAAGAAAATTACGACAATGTAGGCAAACGCTATGAAGATCTGCAACTAAGGATTGGAGCACTTCAGGCAACGGTATCTGCAAGCTTTGCAGCTAAAGGCAAACTTGAAGGTGGTAGTGCCTTCGTATCTTATAACTCAGGGTGGGACGACAATATCCAAAAGCTTGAATCCTCTTTTCCTCAATACGATTTCAAGGCAATCCCAACCCGCAATACACGCTTTCACGCCAATATCATCGGTGCCGGAAGTGCGACTATAGTCTTTCTCACATGACTTGATATTATCCCTTGAAATTTTTCTTTTATCATGCCATCTTCTCGACCATAATGGACCTTCTTTAACGTGCTCTCAGCAGAAGGTCGTAAAAAGTGCCATTTCAAGGACAAGAATT
>JBGSUI010000002.1:0-44464 GCA_041736175.1 Oligoflexales bacterium
AAAGGCCGCGCCAGCTAAAGTTGGAATTGCTACTCGTCGCCTCAGAGCTGGTTGGGATACCGATTTTTTACTTCAGGTTGTGGCAGGAAACTCACAGAAAAAAGATCCTGTCAAGGACAGTTAAATGCAATTGCCCTGGGATGCGTCGGTTATAGTATTGCCCATCAATCCTAAAATAAGATAGTCTTATAGGGGGGACAACCAGATGCACGACCGCTACAAAGTTCAAATCTCTAAGCTTTTAAAAGAGGCCACAGTGCTCCTCCGAGACCCAGTCATGGTCAACCGACTGATGGGGAGCGCGTCGGGTTTATGGGACGCAAACAAACAAAAGTTTGCGCATCTCAAGGGCGATTTTGATGTAGCCCTTCGTGCCCTAGCTGCCTACAGAAAAGGGGTTTATAAAAAAATACCCCTCAGGTCTATTTTGATGATCCTCGCCAGTCTGCTTTATTTTGTGAATCCCTTAGATCTTGTTCCTGACTTTATCGTAGGGGCTGGCTACTTGGACGACCTGGCAATGATTGCCTACTGCTTTGGTATCATTCGCAAAGATCTTCGGGAGTTTGAAGAGTGGGAAAAAACGAATGCCGACAAAAAAACGGAATAAAAAAACTCCCCACTGGGGGAGTTTAAATCAGAGATACCAGGTGATCCTAGAGGATTTTAAGGTAGGCTTCTAGGGAATCAATCTCTTCCGGAGAGAGCGCAAACCCTAAAATGTCATTGATTTTGGCAATGGCTTGCTTAAGGCTTGGGATTGACCCATCATGAAAGTAAATAGCATAGTCAAAGGTATTGACCAGGCTTGGAGCTTTAAACTCGCCAAAAAGCCGTTTAGGTCGTTGGCGATAGTCTAAGATTTCTTGGACGCGGTCGCCTGGTCCCATGTCACGGTCACCAGTTAAGGCCTCAGCGATTTCTTTGGACAACGGATCGGAGATGCCGACTAAGGTGTTGGCAAAGCGTCCAATGCTGACTCCATGGTCTTTGGAGCCTGTGCCGATATTGTAGATCTTAGGTTGGCCGTTAGGTCCGAGGGATCCGCTGGTATAGGCTGGGCCGGCGTGGCAACCAGCACAAAAGGACTTAAAGAGTTCTTCTCCCTTTGCCGCAAGGGCCAGATCAACCCGTGGATTTTGCAGCTTGGGGATTCCTCTGCCGACGAATTTTTCGAGAGCATCGGTATCTGCCGCAGTGAGTGTTCCCCCTAAACGCTCTGGGACCACGGTTTCGACAAATTCTTTTGAAGTTTCATGGGTGCCACTGATATGCAACCAGCCCCGGTTGGCGACTCCGCCCCGGAGAGAAAGGGTGCGGCGAGTGCCTTCCATGGTGACCCAGCTAGACCCGTCACTGCCCCCGTCAGGGTGGCAGGATGCACAAGCGCCGAGTCGATTGAGGGAGACCTGGTATTTTTCGGGATTGGCCGACGAAAAAAGGATTTTGCCGCGACGCATTGAAGGTTCCATTGGATCCTTGCTGACCAGAGGCCATTGGCCGACTTCTTTAAGCTCAGGGCGCTCGGGGATGGCCTCAATGTTGCGGATCAGCGGAAAGCTAGGAATGCTGCCAAGGGCAACTGGATTCGAAAGGGTTGGGCCGTATTTATAGGGAAATTTCACAGGGCCTGGAAGCCGGGAATCGTCTGCATAGGCAGAGGTGTCGATCTCGGAGATATAGAGGGAGTTTTCATAGAGCACAAAAGCTTTGGTTTTATCGGGTGTAAACGCCATCCCTTTAGGATTGGAACCCGACAGTGGAAAATGGAGCTGGGTGGCAGGGTTGATGGAGACTCCATCGTAAACGGCGATTTCATCAGAGATGCGGCTAAGCATAAAGACGCGCCGTCCACCTTTGGTAAAACCAATGGTTTCTACAAGCCCCAATCCGCTTAATCCCGACTGGGGGATTCCGTAGGCTAAAAAGGGGTTGATCTGCTCCTTGCCGTTTTTCAAGACCTTGCGGTCGATAAACTCAATCTCGATAGGCTGGCGAAGGCAACGGGCCACGGACCCTAAAGTCGGGAGGGAAAGCTCTTGGTCATTGACGTAGATTTCGTGGAGTTTCCCCTTACCACTTGCATCAAAAGGAAAGATCAGAGGAGCGACATACTGCCCAGGCTGGAGACCACCAAAACGCTGGAGTTTAGGGTCAGCATTAGGACCTCGCTCAAGGACGACCAGGGCACCCGTGATTCGGGTTCCTGGAACCCAAGCAGTCTGGCCTGAGGGATCGAGGAAGACCCCAGAGAGTTGGCTTGCAGCTCCTTCGAATCCAACATCTTTTGGCTCTAGTTTACCAAAAACAGCTCTGGTGACCGGATAGCTGTTGTAAAAATCCGCAAGGCATTTCATCCTTTCATGACTGGGAGCAAAGTGATCTTCGATCAGGGTTTCATTGGCTTTTTTAAAGCTTTTCAAATCGATATTTGATAGCCAGGCTTCGTTTTCGGCGATGTTACCTCGAGGCAAAAAATGGGCGACATATAGGTAAGAATCGTCAAAGGTGGCGCTCATTCCCGTAGGACGTGGACCGATAGAGAGGTTACGAAATCCGGTCTCTTGGCCAGCGTCGTCCACTGTGATTTCGGTAAGGAGTCCTTCCACATAAGAGGACACGTAAAACTTTGGCTCACTTTGGGAGGCAAGCACATAGCGCAGCTCGCGGCCATAGCGATCGCCTTTGCCGAGTGTGCTGACGAACTGTTTGGATTGTTGGTCGATCAGCACGAGGCGGTTTGCTCCAGCTAGGACGACGCCCATCCACCCGGTGGATTTTTGGTAGGCGAGGCCAAAGGGCCTAGAGCCTACGGCGATCCTTTTGAGGACCGACTTTGTGGCTAGGTTATAGACCACGACTTCGTTGGTTTCAGTGCTGACCGCCCAGAGTTCCTGACCATCTGGGGTGACCAGAATATTGGTCGAATTTTGTCCCTCGGACTGGTTAGGACTTTTTTCGTAGGAGATGTTTCCCATAAGGGTAGGACGAAGGCCCTTTTTCACTCCTAGGATCAGCTTTTTGATCCCATGGGCATGGAGTCGACCGATCCCGATCGATCCGGGAATCGCTAGGGGCGTCCGCTCATAGGCATCTTGGGTGAGGTTGATCACCTGATCTGTGGAGCTTATCGTCGAGCTTACCTTGTCGATGGTAAAATTGACCTGATCGATGGCGTAGGGTTTGAGGTTTTCAATAAAAACCTCGACGGTTAAAGAGCTGCCTAAACCTGCGAGTTTTTTGGCCTCTGCCCAAATTCGGAGGGTTTGATCTTCTGCAGGACTTTTTTGGATGGACTCCACCGAGTTTTTGATGGTTTCAAGGGTCGAAAAAGAGGTCTCGACTTTTCCGATATCCACTCGTAATTCAAAAGTCTCCTGGTTTACTGCGAAAGCGCTTGATGCCGATGTGATACCGGCTAAACCAGCGCAGAATCCCAGAGACCACGTTAGTAAGTTCGTTAAAGCCTTACGACCGCCCCAATGCATTTGCATAGGATCTTCCTCCCGTTCGCTTCTAAATTTTGGCACAAAAACCTGCCCCTATCATTAGGCTCTCCCTATAGAAAAGTCTAGAAAGAATCTGTGCAGAAGTGTCAAGGAACGGTAAAACTACAATGACATTACTTTTGGGACGGCCACCTGAAAAAGGGAGCCACCGATAAGGCGACTCCTATCCCGATGGCCCAAAGTATAGAGTCCACAAAATAGGAGTAGAACATTAAAGACAGGCCACAGAGCATCATAACGAAATGGCTTTGTTTTTTTCCGTAAGAAAAATAAACAAAACCCACACCCGAAAAGATCAGGCTGACGAGTATGGAGTTCCAGTCTAGATCCAACCTATATCCTTCCAGAGGTAGTTTTAGTTTTCTATGTCGGGTCTCCTCTAGTCTATCTAACACTTTTAGGGAGGATCTCATACCAAAAGACGCTTTCCTCGAACCTCCCTGTGAGCTAATCTCCGTTCTCTTTGATATGGAGATTTATGCACCGCCAGCCCATCCTAAACAGTCTTATCCAATATCGACCCTTGATCTCCGACCAGGGAGAGCGGGAGACCCTAGAAAAGATCATCACCTTTATCCAAACCACGCCTGCATGCTTCGAGAGGGATCATCCGTCTGGCCATGTCACGGGGTCGGCGATGGTGGTCTCGTACAGATGCGATGCAGTGCTGCTGACCCACCACAAAAAACTCGGTCGATGGCTCCAGCTCGGGGGCCATAGCGATGGACATCCCCTTACTTGGGAGGTGGCCTTGCGGGAAGCCTATGAAGAATCGGGGCTTGGATTTCTTAAACTCTATGGCTCGCCACAGTCCACGGTCTATTTGCCTTTTGATGTGGATGCTCACCTGATCCCGGCGCGGGGGGCAGAGGCAGCTCATATACATTACGACCTCCGGTATGTGGTCTTTGGAGACTCCTCAGCACCTTTTACAATCACTAGTGAATCTAATGATTTACGTTGGGTGCCTCTCGACGAGGTGGCGATGTTGTCGGACGAACCCAGCCTCCTACGGATGGTAGCAAAGGTGCGAGGGCTCTTTACGCCGCATCCCAGCCTGACGAATCCAGCCGCTCAAAGAGAAGTGAGTCTGGCAAATTGACTTCTATCCAGTCAGCGTTACATTGAACCGAGGATTCCGTCAGTCTGCGGGCAATAAGGAGAAAAAAATTGGCAAATTATTACGATATACTGGGTGTCAAGAAAACCGACTCAGAGGAAGTCCTTAAAAAAGCCTACCGAAAGTTGGCCCTTAAATACCATCCGGATCGCAACAAAGACGACCCAGCGGCCGAAGCAAAATTTAAGGAGATCAGCGAAGCCTATGCTGTTTTGAGTGACGAAGGCAAAAGGCGCCAATACGACCAGATTGGAGATGCCGGCTTTCACCAGCGCTATAGCCAAGATGATATCTTTAAAAACGCGGACTTCTCTAACATCTTTAAGGATTTTGACCTGGGTGGTGCCGGCATGGATTCCTTTTTTGGCCGCGTCTTTGGCGGGGGAGGGGGAGCCAGGGGCAACGCCGGTTTTGGGGGGTTTCAACCGGGATTCCAACCAGGTGGAGGCGGCTTTGGTGGTTTTGGAGGAGGATCCGCTAAAGGCCAGGATGTGGAGTATCCCCTGGAAATCACCCTTTACGAAGTCTTTCATGGCTCGGAGCGTTCCCTGAGTTACCGTCTGAGCGACGGGAGTTCCCATCAAATCAAAGTAAAAGTCCCCAAAGGTGCTCGGTCCGGTGCAAAGCTGCGGGTGCCAGGTAAAGGAGTCCAGTCACAGATGGGCGGTCCTCCGGGGGATCTCTTGGTTCAATTGACGGTTTTACCGGATAGTCGATTTGAAAGAGACCAAGACGATATCTTAGCTCCTGTGACCCTAAAAATTTGGGAGGCTCTCCTGGGGACCACCAGAAAAATCGAAGGGCTTGACGGAGAGATTGCGGTCAAGATTCCGGCAGGCGTCAAAGCCGGTACTAAGGTTAGAGTTAAGGGTCGAGGGCTCCCTGTAGCAGGCTCCCATGATAAACATGGAAACCTCTACGTGGTGGTCGGTCTTGAGATCCCCAAGCACCTGAATGAGTCCCAGCAAAAACTTGCCCATGCTTTGCAACAGGCAGATCTTTAAGCGGGAGTAGCCCTGTTTTGTCTCGAATCCTGAATCAACCTGATTCAATAAGCAGAGATTTAAAACAGGGACACACCCGCCTCATTGGTTAGTTGCACTGCAACAGGTAGGTGGTGCCAGCAACGACCAATTCACCCAATTTTTTAGGGTAAGCTGGGGTGACAACAAAGAGGACTTCGGTGCCTTTAACGGCTGCGCCGACTCCGCCGTAGAAAGAGGTCGCTAAACCTTCTACTGTTTCAAGGCTGCCTTCTTGACCGTAGGTTAAGGTTCCAGCTTGCAGGTTTTCCTCAAAGACCAGCTTTACGCTAAAGCCGTCATCATTACTGCACTCAATCGCTGGCTCGGCAGCAAAAAGAGCTTGGCCGTTTAGAAGCAATGCACTCACGAGAGCAATTTTTTTTAGCATCATAGCAGTTCCTCTCCAAATTTAATAGTTCACTTGTTCACGGAGCGAATGATAGCGAGTTTCCCACAGCAAGCAAGGACTATTTTAGTTTGCTCCGTGTTAAATTGTAGGCTCGATAAGGCCAATAGGGACGCCTGGTATTAAGATGCGCCGGGTTTAAATTCTATTAACTTAATCCAAACGCTACCTATCTTTATTTCTCCTTGAATCTGCACCAAGGGTTTATGAGGCGAGTCAATATCCAGCCATGCCCAGACATCCCCTTTTTGTTGTAGGTCTTTGCCGATATAGGTTTGGAGTTTAAGCTTCACTGTTTTAAAAGTGCCTGCTGGCGTGGTCAGGGTTTCAAAGGAGACTGGCTCGGCGTCTAGCCACCAGTTTTTTTCGGAGGTGTAGACAAGCAGTCTGGTTTTTTGGCCGAGATAGTATTTTTGAGTGCGTAGATTAAAAACCACACCGAGGGAATCGTTGGCCCCTGGAATCAACTCAAAAGTGGCTTTTTTCTCAGGTACGTCTGGCTCTGAGATTCGTTCGTGGACGTGGCAGTCTTCATGGTTGAATTCAAGCCATTTTTTTTGTCTAAATCGCTTTCCGATCATCTTGCCTTCGTCCTGTTCCATATAAAATTGGGAAATTCCAAAATCCCAAGGACGGGAGACCGCTTCTGCGGCGTCACGGGCAACAAAAATCGCTTTAAACCAATCTCCGGTTTTAGCATCCATCCGAAAGACTCTATGCCAGACACCGTTGTGAAGGCGAGGAGACCGCACCTCCAAGGATGCTTCTCCCGCTTTAATGCCGCCCCAGGTGACCTCATACACTGAACGCTCTCCAGACTTAAAGGGAACTTTTTCGTAGACCTGGGACCGGGTGATCGCCGGCGGTGGTTGGCCCTTGGGGCAAGTCTGGGCGGCAGGGGGAGTTTGGGCCCTTAGATAGGGAAGTGGACCGAGGAGCAGAGCGAGTCCTGAGGCCACGACAAGGGTGAGGGCGTGCAAGACAGGTCTTGGTGTGGGAACGCTCTTAGTCATATCAACCCCTTCTCGAGCCAGGTAAAATTTTGGCAGTCTCTTTCTAGGGTAAGGCTGAGACTTAAATACAGCAATGCATTTTCTTAAAAGAGGAGTACAATGGGTGATCTTTGGAAAAGTCCATTGACCATTAGACCTTGCCGTGATAACGAAAGGCCTCTTGAATCACCTTTGTTTGCCCTGCTGGAGCCGACAGAGCCCGACAGGTGCGAGGAGTCAACCACTAACCATGCAATTACAAGAAACAAAAATGCCAGGAGTTGGAACCGTCAAATGGGAAGACGAAGACACAGGCTTCGACTTGGACCATGATGGTAGCCATGACTTTGCCGAGATGCTCGATGGCAGCTCTGGCTCAGGCGGGGGCATCCGAGAAGGCACGATCGTAAAAGGCACAGTCGTCCGACTTACGGATGATTTGGTCATTGTCGATATCGGGCACAAGTCAGAAGGTGAAGTTCCCATCCAGGAATTCATCGGACCAGAGGGCCTCAAAGTCAAAGTCGGAGACGAGGTCGAGGTTTACCTCGATACTTTCGAAGACAACGAGGGCGAACTGGTGTTGTCCAGGGAACGGGCTGAAATGCTCCGTGCTTGGGACCGCATTTCCGATGCCTATGACAAAGATGAGACCGTCGAAGGGATCATCATGGCTCGGGTCAAAGGTGGCCTCTCAGTGGATATCGGGGTGAAAGCCTTTCTCCCTGGCTCCCAAGTGGATCTTCGCCCTGTCCGCAATCTGGACAAACTGATCGGCACCAAGCTTCAGTTTAAGATCATCAAGTTTAACAAAAAGCGTGGCAATATCGTCCTTTCACGTCGGATCCTTTTGGAACAAGATCGTGAAAAACTCCGGGCAACCACCCTTGAAAATCTCCAAGAAGGCGCAATCCTTCGCGGAATTGTTAAAAATATCACGGATTATGGTGCCTTTATCGACCTCGGTGGTATCGATGGCTTGCTCCATATCACGGATATGTCCTGGGGTCGGATCAACCATCCTTCCCAACTCTTCGAAGTCGGTCACGAAGTCGAAGTCAGGGTTCTCAGCTATGACGAGCAGCGCCAAAGGGTCTCCCTTGGGTTTAAGCAGCTCCAAAACGATCCTTGGCTCTCTGCCGGAGACCGTTATCCTGTGGGTATGCGAACCAGGGGCAAAGTGGTCAGCTTGACCGACTATGGCGCCTTTGTAGAGCTAGAAAATGGGATCGAAGGTCTTATCCATGTCTCCGAAATGAGCTGGTCAAAACGAGTGCGGCATCCTTCTAAAATCGTCCAAGTGGGCGACGAAGTGGAAGTGGTCGTCCTTGCCGTGGATCTTGAAAACCGACGGATCAGTCTCGGTATGAAACAGATCGAGCCTAATCCTTGGGAAATTGTCAAAGAAAAATACCAAGTAGGCGATATTATCCGGGGCAAAATTCGCAATATTACGGATTTTGGTATCTTCGTAGGTATCGAAGATGGAATCGATGGTTTGATTCATATCTCAGATATCAGCTGGACCGAGCGCATCAGGCATCCTGGAGACCTTTACAAAAAAGGTGATGAAGTCGAAGCGAAGGTGTTGCAGATCGATACCGAGGGTGAGAAGTTCTCCCTTGGAATCAAGCAGCTCACGGACGATCCCTTTATCGGTGTCGTAGACCAGTTCAGGCCAGGCGTCAAAGGACGCGGTAAAGTCACCAAGGTCACAGACTTTGGAGTCTTTATCGAAATCGCTCCCGGTGTGGAAGGTATGATCCACATCAGCGAGCTAGATGAGCAACAAGTGGTAAAAGTCACCGATATTTGCAATGAAGGTGACGAAGTGGATTTTGTGGTTCTCTCGTCTGATGCGGAAGAGCGGAAGTTTTCCTTGTCTCGTAAGGCCTTCCAAAAAAATCTCCAAGGAGAGCAGTTGCGTGAGTATATTGGCGCGGTGGCAGAACCAAAAACAGGTTTTGCAGATGCCTTTGCCAAAGCACAAGCAGCAGTCAAGAAGGACGACAAAGATCCCCAGTAAGAGAGTTTTGATAGAGGTCGTTTAAGACTAAGGTCTTTGGTAAGAAGAGCAAACCCCGATGGTTATACTTCGGGGTTTGCTTTTTCTTAGGTCCACTCCTGGTTCCATGGTAGCGTACCAAGGGTGAAGCGAGAGCGGTTTATACAAAAAGGAGTGATTTGAGTGGCACGAGCTGTAACACCCTCTAGGATGGTGGCCTATGATGCTTTTGTAAGGGTTATGGAAAATCATCAAAATCCAGATGCAGCTCTCGATGATCTCTGCAATAAGCTGGAAAAGCCCCTTAAGCGACTGGACCGCAATCTTTGTAAGGAGCTACTTTATGGTGGCCTGCGTTGGTACTCTAAAATCCTTTGGATCCTACAAAACACATCCAGCAGGGATCTTGGAGGAGTCACACCAGAAATCCGCGCTGCGTTGGTTTTAGGGACCTACCAAATCTTCTATATGGATAAAATCCCGGATCGGGCAGCGGTGAATGAAAGTGTGGAGTATATCCGCTTTAAGGGGCAGGCGAATGCGGTTAACTTTGTCAATGGCATCCTGCGACAGATAGCTCGCCGGGCTCAGTATTTTCAAAAACCTGACAAAATCCTCAAGCCAGTGGAGTATCTATCCCTCCAGTATGCCCACCCCCAGTGGTTGGTCAATCGGTGGCACGAACATTTTAGCACCGAGCGCCTTCAGGGAATGTTAGTGGGCAATAACCAGCAGCCCCCTTGGTTTATTAGGGTGAATACCCTAAAGACCGGTTTTGAGGAGATTCATCTCTTACAACAACGGCTCCTAAGGGACGAAAAGCTTGCAACCGATCGCAGGCCTCTGCGAACAGCTCTGGAGTTAAAGGCGGCTCCGGCGATGGAGCCGGAGTCTCTCTTTGGCCAAGGTTATTATACCATTCAAGATATCTCTAGCCAGTTGATTGGCTATTTGGTGGATCCCAAGCCAGAACAGTTGATTGTTGACGCGGCCTCGGGGAAGGGTGGAAAACTAGGCCATCTCTTTGAACTCTCTAAAGGTAAAGCCAAGCTTTTAGCCATAGAACCAAAGGGAGATCAAGTGGCGTTAGCCCAAGAAACCACTCGCCGTATGGGCTATGACGTATACCCGGAGTCGACTCCTATCGAGTGGATTCAAAAGGATTTTCAAGAGTGGCGGCCAGAGCCTCTCCAGGCTCCCGATAAAATCCTGATCGATGCGCCCTGTTCGGGATTAGGGGTGATCAGACGCCACCCAGAGGGTAAGTGGCTCAAAAAAGAAATGTTGATTCGAACCATGGCCGAGGTTCAAAAGTCGATGCTCTCCCACGGCATCGAGATTTTAAAGCCAGGGGGCGAACTTATCTATAGCGTATGTTCTTTTGAACCAGAAGAAACGATCCATCATCTTAACTTTATCAAAGACAAATTTGGTGATAAAGTTGAGCTAGTCTCGCCAGTTTCACGTTTACCCGATTACTTTAAAAGGTATGTGACACGTGATAATTTGTTTATGGTATATCCAGGGAATCAGGATGAAATGGATGGCTTTGGAGCTTTTATCCTCAAAAAGCTTGGTTAGCCTATGACCAAGCAACTTCGGATGTTGATCCTTTTGTTGATGGCCACACTCACCTCCAGAGCTAGGAGTGAGTCCACAAACCTTGAGCTAACATTTAGCGAATACGGCAGAATGCGCGATTTCGTTATGGAGCAAATCGCTTCGGCAAAAAGCCGTGTTTGGCTCGTCACAGATTATTTAACCGATGGAGATATTGCGGCAGGACTTTTTGTAGCCAAATATAGAAAAATCGACACCCAAGTTTTGCTGTCCCAGCAAAAATCCCAAAAATATATGTCTCGTTTAGGGAACTTAAAAAGCAATAACATACCTGTTTATTTAAAACCCAATTCGTTCGAATCTGAATTTCCTACAACCTTGCTGATCGACGATCGGTTATACTCTTTGGACAGCGAGCTAGATTTCTTGTCTAAGCAAAAGGTTTTCACTATGGTGCGCGGTACCACACCAGAGGTTTATGAATTTGCCAGGCTGTTTGCCTTAGCTGTTGACGAAAAAAATATTGCTAAGCCTAAGGATATCCCCCTAGTGGGTCGAGCGGCGAGCCCTGAAATGGTGAAAAATTTGTCAACAGATTCCCGTGAAGCGTATCATTACAATAAGACCCGAGAAAAAAAGCCCCCAGATGTCCCCGATCGGCTGCCCAAGTCCTTAAAGTGGGACAAGAATCCCGAGCAGGGGAAAAGCCAAGGTGGTCAGTAAGGTGTCCTGTGGATGGTCCCGTTGATGAATCCCGATGAGTCTTAAAGTAAAGGAGGTCTATTGTGAGGCGGCAATTTTGGTCCCTAGGCATGGTGGCGTTCATGATCATTGGGTGTACCAAAATGTGTGGACTCAAACGATCGGGTATGTCCCCGGAACAAGTGGTCGAAGCCTACCTAGAAGTAGCCCTCAATATGACTTCTGTCAGTGATCGAGATCTTCTTGTCGAGTACACGACTGGCAACCTGCGAAACGCTATTGAGTCGGCCCCTCCGGAGACGATCAAAGTCGCCTACGTGGACCGTAAGTACACAATCGATAGTTATTCCGTCGTTCAGCGAAATGATAGAACACCTCGGGAGACTGAGATTGTTTTTCAGCTCACCTATCTGGATCATGGCGTCACCAATACCAAGTCAGAGGAAAGTCCTAAGGTGACTACAGAAAATACAGTGTCCGTCATCAAAGAAGGTGGTCTTTGGTACATTAGGGATGTTATCGGCAACAAAACTGGAATCGATTTCCCCGTCTCCGAAGATTCCAAAATCACGGCCAAAGCGGGAGTTATTACCAATCCAGGGCTTGATCAGGATGCAGCAGCCCCGGGGCCCTGACTGGGCGAGGTCGTGACCTACTTAAGGTAGAAATTGGTTAGCTAGCCTTTTGTACGTCGGCAGCGCCAAGATAGTGTACCTGCTGGACGATGCTATCGTTGTTTTGCTTGGCGAAGCTAGGCTTGCGGCCACGTTTATTAGATCTAAATTGTCCGGCAATGCCACCTGATGAGTCAGATAATGCCCGTGCCCGTTGTAGTTTTTCTCTGATCAGGTCCTTAAGATCCGGGTCTTGCTGGATGAGAGCAATCTCCTGTTCGCATTCACGAAAATTTTTAAGTTTTAATGCAGCATTGATCAGCTCGCTGCCTATAGTTTTAGAATTAAACTGAGAAGCTACTTTAAGCAATGCACCTAGATGTTTGAGATAGACTTTGCGGGAATCATTATAGTCGTCCCCTTCAAGGCCGGCGATATGGTCGGCAAAAATATTTAGAAACAGACAGAAACGTTCCGGCTTTTTGAGCATATTCGTTTTAAAAGTTTCATAGACGATTTTTTGGCTTGCAAAATCAGCTTCGAGGACAAACGGGAGCGTGTCCAATAAAAACTGTAAGGCGATGCTTTCGCTTCTTTTGCGGAAGAGTAGGAAAAAGAGTTGGTCCAAAACCGTGTGGCCAAAACGCATCAGGATTTTGTTTACATAGGATCTGTTTGTCTGGTTGTGTTCGATGACTCCAAAGTAGTGGAGTAAGCTAAGGCGAATGGAGCTAGAGTTTTTGTTTGAAACCGAGACTAAGTAGGTTGCGACAAAATCAAGGAGTGGTTGCAAGCGCTGATAGCTTGCCGGATTAACTCTCTGAAGTTGGTGTAAATTTTTACCGAGCTCGCAGATGACGGCTACGGCCATCTCAAAGATTTTAATACTGAAACGCCTTTCGACGAGCTCTGCGGTGAGAGATACTTCGACCATAGCCCAGCAGGCTTCGTAATAATCAGGGCTCGCTAAGATCTCTTCAAGAAAAGCATCGATGTTTTTCTGGTCATTAGAGTTAGCTAACCAGATTAAAACCGATTCTACCAAAATCTCTGTTTGTAACCTGACACCCGCTCTTTCCGTGAGGCGCTTAGCAAACTGTCGAATAATAATGAGCTCCTCATCTGCCGAAAAAGTTCTCTTAAGAGTTCTCATATTTCGCCATTTAAGCAAGACTCCATAGTCGATCAGTTCTATGGCTTGTTCAAGCTGAAGGGGCCCCCCCCAGTTCACTGGCGTGGCGTCGTTTGATACGTCTGCGTTCATACATTCCTCCCAATTTGTTTATAGGAATCATTTTTACCTTACTTCCCTAGTCAAGCTTTTTATCGCTATTTTGCTTCTTTGTTTTGGGATTGTTTTAATTTAGGTTGATTGGCTTTGTCTACAGCGGCCTGAATTTCTTGGGAGATGGATTGATCTAAATCGATAAAATGAAGTCCGTAGCCAACGGCATATTTCATATCGGCATTGTAGCGAATCACTGAGGCCGTCGCGTTAAAGGGTTTCGATAAAGCATCGCTGCGGACCGATAGCTTTAAATTTTCGCCAATGGTAAAGAGCCGGTCTTTCGTCTCCACAAAGATCCCGGTCGAAGAAATATTGACCCCAGACCCAATCACTAACTGCCCGTTATTATGGACGATGACCCGACCGTTGATGGTGGCTCTAGGTGCGGCCTCTCGGCGTTCGTTGGAGGATTTTGGAATTTTTGGAGGAATCAAGCCTATCTCCTCCATAGCATCTTCAATGGGCCTCCAGTCCTTCCAGCCTACCTTGAAAAGATAGGCGTCTTGAGGGATCATCTTAATAGTGATCATTTGTTTGACTTGGGATTCCCCGAAAGGTCCCAATTGCTGCCCATTTTGATACACATACCAAACCTGCTCGCTCATAGTGTCTGTCTCCAAATAGTAGGCGACTGATGTGGAAGGAGAGTTCCTGGTCTCCAGTGCAAGGAGCCCCTCCGTTTCATCGGAATTAACAATTATTCTCTTTAATCAATTGCCTTAATTAATTTTAAACCCATATAAGAATAGGTAGTTAACAGCATCAAAATGGCGGCTATTAAAAAAGTTAAAGTTTTAAACAACACCATTCTGATTTTTTATCTCATGGGGGATTATGAAAAACTATATTTTGCTGATAATTTTGGCTTTTATAAGTGTGGGGACCTCTGAAAAGGTTTGGGGTGCGGTGGGTATGGCTCCCTTTGACTATACCAAGGAGCCATCCACCGAAGATTGGCGGTATTTTCTGAAACTAGAGGATTATGCCCAAGAAAAGCTATGGAATTCCTTTATCAAAAAAGGGGTTAAGCTGAGCGATTGGTCATGGGCGTGGCGGCTTGGGTGGATTAGGGCTTGCCAATTAAATAAAAAAGACTTTTGTCAGCAGATATTAGTACAGTCTTTGGCAGACCGAGCAGCAGTGGTCCGGGGGGAAGGGGCGACGGTTTTAGGCCGCCTCTATGAAAAATCCGAACGCAAAGACCTGATTAAACATCTTGAAAAGTCAGGTCTAGACTCCAGAAATTTTAGAAATGGAAAACCACTTTTTGTTCAAAAAAGAATCATATTTGCCATTGTGGGAATAGGCGGGGTTGAGGCTCTAGGGTCTGCTGCTAAGATCGCTAAGACCCATAAAGAATTGGACAACTACCTAAAAAGGCTACAACATAAGAGATAGGTGATATGGAAAAACCTAATTAAGGCGCGGCAAATGATCAACCGTCATGTATTGTTTTTTTGGATGTGTTGGGTCTTTTTAACCATCCATTCCGTTGGAGCAGCGGTCTATGCACAGGGGCTTCAGATCAAGCAAGTGATTAAGTCAAATTTCGGGGGTAAAGAAGTCGTCTCTGCAAACGAGTGGTTGATCCAAGGAGATAAGTTTAGGCTTACGGTGGCGAATGCCACGAACACCACCCAATACCTGTTTACGGGTACCCTTTTTTATATCTGTGGCAAATTAAACTCACAGCAGCTCAAACAAATTGAAGCAAAATCAGTCAGCCCCCAAATCCTTGAAGGACTTAAACGAGGGACCTGCCAAGAGGTGCCGAGTAACTTTATGGTTAGGTTTTTTCTCTCACCCATCACCTCGATTGAAAGCGTGGATCTTACCGATGGACTCAAACTGACGCTCGGCCTGGCGGCATTCCAAATCCAAAAGGGTAAAGAAGGCGCACCAGTCCCAGGTAAGGTCGCAGGGCTAGCCTGTAATCCCATGAAAAGGACCTATCACATCCAAAAAGGACGCGCAGACGGTGAAAAGTCGGTCGTTCAATCGACGATCAAAGCCCACGAGGATGTCTGTGTTGCACCAGTCGTCACTTGGAGGGGTGGGCTTTGGCGGGAGGTGATGAAGGCGGTCCTGAGGCAACCAGGAGGCGCCACCTTACTTGCTCCCCTGCGCAAGGATTATGGGGAGGTTCTAGGACTGGCCCTTAAAGGTCAGATCGATCAGGTGGTTTTAACCACCGGAAAACCCGAGCAAAAAATGCTCCTTACCCTGAATACGACCTCCCAGAAATCCATGGAGATAGGCCCCGAGATCTTTCGCTTGCCGGCAGGTTACTATCTCTTTAATCCAGAAAATGTCGGAGCCTCTTCCGGAGCCTCAGTCGCAAAGGCTGCTCCGGGTCAAAAACCCCAAGATCAAAAGAGTTTTGTTGATTTTCTCCATTCTGCTGTTTTTTGTGGGCTTGCCCAAGGGGTTTGTGTCCAGTAGTGAGAAAACCCTTGATGGCATCTGCCACTTTCATGTAAGTTCGACCCCTTGATTGGCCCCGTAGCTCAGCAGGATAGAGCAACAGCCTTCTAAGCTGTGGGTCGGGCGTTCGAGTCGCTCCGGGGTCGCCATTTTCGAGTGAGTCTCACGCAAAAAACCGCAGAGCCAAAAAAGCTCTGCGGAACTTAAGGGGAGACTAATAGAGACTCTACTTACAGATCAGTGGTTTAACGCATAGATCTGAGGGTATTTTGGTGACAGCGATGGTCGCTTGGTTTTCCAGTTGGCCATTATTAAGTGGGACCATGACGACGGCGACCCACTCTCCAGCTTTGGTTGGCACATAAGAAAGCCCCATGGTGCGTGCTTCCCGTACAAGGATTTCCACTTTAAGGTCATCGACTGCACCGAGGCCATTGGTGACGACCTTGTCGTCGACCAAGTGCCAGATTGCTTTTTGAATCTCGCCGTAGGTGTAGCCAGGTTGGCCTAGGTATTTGTTAAGGAGCCAGTTGACTGCGGGCATGGCGGAGGGGCGCTCTAGGATTTTTTTGCGGTAGAGATTGTCCATATCATAACTTAAAAACACTTCACCGGTGTATTGTTTGCCCATTTCAATATTCCTATCGGTGTCAATGCAAAACCCGTGGAGATCCTCAGTGGTTTTGGCAGCGCCTAGGACTAAGCCCGAAACACTGTAGTAGCTCTGGTTTTGGAGACCAGGATTGTTGAGGCTCCAGGTTGCGGTGCCAGTCTTAGCAATGACATCTTGAAACTTGTCGACGATATCCGAGCTGCAGGTGTTGTCGATCACAAAGTAGCTGATAGACTTTCCGTCTTTGTTGCGGATCGCCAGGACGAGATCTTCCCGCAGCGCTGCCATCCATGTGGTTTTTTTGGTGATGCTGCCAATCTGGTCAAGGGTCAAGACGAGCTTGTAGACTCCACCGTTGAGACTTAGATCAGCGATGCTATTTTGGCTGCTGTCAATCAGCTCGTGGAGGCCTACAGTGTTTTCACTATCGGTCGCCGAACGCTTTAATTGGTAAACATTTTTGTAGGTATGATGACCAACACCTAACAACAGGTGCTTATGGTCAAAGAGTTGACTGCATTGGCTAAGAGTGATCTCAAGGCTTGGTTTAGATCCTGCGGGTTGCAAAAACTGAGCAGAGACTTTACACAGAGGGGCAGGTTCGTTTTCCATGGAGAATTTTAGGTCTTGAATCTTGAGATTATTTTCTAAGATGACGTCGGTGCGTTTGATTTCACTGTATTGGAATTTGACTTCTACAGTCGTGAGAAGGCAGCTTTTATCGGGACAGTCATTGTTGACCTCCTTGACAAAAGAAGTCACCAGCTTGCGGTCTAGGGTCTCATCTTTATCGTTTTTAAGGTCGAAAACGCTGAAGATAACGCCTTCTTTAGTGGCTCCAGTGGCTTGGGAGTAGGAGTAGATTGGATTTTCCACCGGGAGATTTACTAAGCCAGAAATATGAAAGGTCTTAAGGACGTATTCGCATCCTGTAGGGTCCCGGTCGAGGGTTACTTGTTGTTCTTCGGGTTTGAGAGAGAGGGAAATCACCGTCTTCTTATCGTCACAGAGGATGTCAACATCCTTTACAGACGCATTGAGCGGATTCTGGGTCAGATTAAAGTCCTTTGGTTTGAGACCAAAATCAATTCGATAGGCTTGCTCCGAACGAAGCGAAATCGGTTTAGCTTTGAAGGCCCCTGAGGAACAAGATACTACCAATAGACTGGCGATCGCTGGAAATGCAAAATAAATTTTCATCTTCTTCTCCTTACAATAATTAATTTTCTACGACATGATTTTGAGCGTGTTCTATATAGATAAGGAGCACTTTTTATGCCAAGAAGGAACCGTAAAGATATCAGTGACCTCCCAAACGGGGAGTGTAAAGATTTTGATCAATTGGCAAAAAATAGTCGATAGTTTATTCGCGAGCATCATGTATTTTCTGTGATCGGTTTTACCTTGTAGAGCGATTTTACTTATTTTAAGCAGTTGAAATAATAACGAAAATAAATCATTTAATTTTTGCCTGAATTATGCCGAAAAGAGCCTCTGGGAAGGAATATTCTCAATCTATGAGATAAGTGAGGTGGATATGAATAGGTTGGATGTGTGTTTTATGGTCTTCTGGACTT
This sequence comes from Oligoflexales bacterium, assembly GCA_041736175.1. Lineage (GTDB taxonomy): Bacteria > Bdellovibrionota_B > Oligoflexia > Oligoflexales > CAIYRB01 > JBGSUI01. The sequence continues at coordinate 17,836 of JBGSUI010000002.1, forward strand.
TAGGTGGGTGCGCCCGCGAGACTCGAAAGGTAGAAATCTTGCCTCCGCCCAAGTCTAACTCCGGTAATGCATCACCGGACTTAAACAGCCGCGATGGGGCGGCGGCGGCGCCAGCAGGTACCCAAAGCTCACAAAATTCTAAAGCCAACGGTGCAGAGGGTTCTAAGGAAGAATCTCAACAGCCCTCTGGGTCCAAGGAGGATGGATCTAGTTCCGAGACAGGCCCAAAGCCGCCTAACTCTACGGTGCAGACAGGTAGTGAGTTTAGTGGTAAATACCAGCTTTTTTATAGCTTTCCATCACAAAACCGCAAGGACTGTCTCGCTAATCGAGGGGGGACCCAGATCGGGATCGTCCCGTGTAGTTACAGCAATCCTGACGTGGGATTTGAGATCAAATCAGTTGGGACTCAAGGCTACCATATCAAGGTCATGGCGACGGGTAAATGCATGGCCATAAATTTAAAAAGCAACTACGAGGACCCGGCCGCTGATTCCCTTATCCAAGGCCCCTGTGAACAAAATGAAACCCAAAATCCGTTTTTTTCCCTTGAACCTACCAAAGAATTGACCAAGCTAACGATCCAAGGACTGTGCGTTAAAATTGGTTCCAAAGGAAATCTCTACCTAGCAGACTGCAATACCAGTTGGACCTGGTTTTCAAAAAGCGCCATGTAAACAGCGATCCTATATAAAAGGAAAGAGTCCAAAACCCATAGACTAGGGATCTGGACTCTCAGCATAATCGGTCTTTGAGGCTTAGTAGCCGTAGTTGTTGTAGCCGCCGTTATAACCATAGGAGCTATAGCCGTAGCTGGCGTACACTTGGGGACGGCTATAGTAGTAGTAGTTGTATCCACCGTAGCCATAGGTTTGAGGATAGGAATTGTAGGAGTAGCTTTGGCCGTAGGAGTAATAGCTTGGTTGGTAGCAGCTGTTAAACCTGTTGTTATAACCATAGGAATAACGACCAAAAAACCATGACTGCGTCGACGATGTTTTGTCGAGCTCGTCTTCCTTAGCAATCGATTCGGGGGTAGCAGCATTGTCGAAGGCGTCGACGATGGCTGCGTCAGCCACGGTTTGGGGCTGATCTTGAAGCCGAAGCTCGGCCTTTGTTAGGTCTTCCTTGCCTTCGGCATCGACGGGGACTCGGACCACAGCGGCGGCAGGAAGGGTCACATTGGTCGTCGTGGCTACAGGAGCCACAGGAGCCTCAGCGGTTGGTGCCGCAGTTTGTGGCTCAGCCTTTGGTGCTTCAGCTTTGGGGGCTTCAGCCGTTGGCTCAGCAGCAGGAACTGCAGATTCAGATTGTGGTTCTGGCGCTGCGGCTTCATCCTTATTTTTAGAGGACGAGCCGCAGGCGACTAAAGATAAACAAGATAACATTGAGATTGTGTTGACTAACTTCATTGTGAATACTCCCTTCAAGTTGGTGATTTGATTTGTAACACAATGCAATTTAGTAAACAAGATATTTTTTAAACAAAAATAAGCGATCTTTTTATTCTAATTAATTACAGTGATTTAGCGGTCCGTAATCTGGTTTGGGTCTGCTGGAGGACAATCGGCCAGAGGTTCTTGACCGCAGATTGTACTTGTAGGAGCGGGATTTCGGGCATGGTCCTTCCTTGAATATAGTGGTGGATCCCTGAATCCGGACACCATGATCGACCGTCTGTGGGTCCGTGAAGTTGGAGCGAAGGAGTCTTGACTCCTACAGCTACATGACTCGGACCATTAGAGTTTCCTATAAATAAGTCACAGTTTTTAATCAGGGCGGCCATCTCACGAAAAGTTGTGGGCGGTGTTTTAAGGGTTTTCTGGTGGCAAAAGGCGAGACATTCATCGACGACCGACTCTTCCCCAGGTCCCCAGAGCCAGAGGACCTGAGCCTTCATGGTAAGAGTCAATTCATCAGCAAGGGCTGCATAGGCCCCTAGGGGCCAGCGCCGTTCCGTCCGGCGGTGGGTCGGGCTTAAAACCACTCGGGGGGTTTCAGGTCGGGGGATCGAGTTTAAAAAAGGTAGGGTTTTTTGGTCATCCGAAGGGCTCAAGGGAATGATAGGCACAAGGTCGTCTAAGTCCCAGGGTAGTCTAGGGGAGGGGAGACCTAGATGGCTTAGGAGCTGGAGTTTCTCCTTTACGATATAGGCCGCAGAGGGGGCCCTCGGGGCAAGTCGGTTATAGGCCCAGCGGCGAGCAGACTGGAATCCAATCCGCACCTTTGCACCGGTCAGCCAGGTGAAGAGTGCACTCCGAGGATTGTTCATAAAATCGATGACGTCTGTGAAATGTTCCTGTCTTAGGGATTTAATAAGTTGGAGTTGGCGGCCTAAAGGGTCGCCCTCGTTGTAGTAGAAAGTCTTTTTAATATAGGGATTTCCCTCTAGGACCAGGCGCCCCATAGAATGGCTTAAGAAAGAGATTTCGAGGGTGGGGTCTAGGTCGTGCAAGGCGCGGGTGACGGGGGTTGTCAGCAGGATATCCCCAAGCTGTCTTAGCTGAACCAAAAGCACTTTACGCACCACGTCCCACTCCTTGTAAAAGCTTACACTATATCTGCTTAACTCTCAGCGAATAAAGCGAAATCTTCCAAACTGGAGGACTGGGACTCAAGCAGGACTGCTTTTAGTCGAAAAGAAGGATGTCGGGAAATGTGGCGACCTTAACTACCTTGGTCATCTCCTAAATTTGAAAGCTTATTGAGGCTCCCAATGGCAACACACAAGTTTATGATTGTAGAAGATAACGATGCGACTATGCTCTTTTTTACCATGATCCTTAAGGATTTAGAGATCACCAATGTGACCCAAGCCAGGACCTGTGACGAAGCCCTCGCGATGGCAAAGGAAACAATTCCAAACTTTCTGGTGGTGTCATGGGAGCTTAAGACGATTCCAGGGACCTTGTTAGTCCAAAAACTGCGGACCCATATCAAAAAACGCCATCTTCCCTATATCCTCTATAGCAAACGACTTGCACCCGAAGACCTGGTCCTCGTGAAGGAAATGGGGTTAAAAAATGTTTTGAGTTTACCCATCGATAAGGCCAAAGCTATCGAAGAGATTAGGACGATGATCCAGGCTGAAGAAAGCTTGACGCCCGAAGAACTTATCCTAAGAAAAATTGAAGGGGCCATTCAAGATAACCGACCCTCTGAAGCTTTAAAATACTACGACAATAAACTCAGAAAAAAAGGCCCCCATTCTGTACGAGCCAACACTTATATGGGTGACATCTGGATGATGACCAACCAATTTAAAAAGGCCGAAGAAGCCTATAAGCTAGCCATAGCAGAGGATCCGGCGGCCTTTGACGCTCTCAATGGTCTAGCCAATGCCTACTCACGGCTAGAACAACATGACGATGCCCTCAAAATCCTAACCGGTTTGTCCGAAAAATCTCCCAAAAATTTGACGACACTCATGAATTTAGGATCAACATACGCCCAAGCTGACCGCCTTGACGAAGCTAAAAAAACCCTGGCTAAGGTAAGTACCATCGATCCTGATATCCCAGGTCTTAAAGAGGAACAAGCAAAAATAGCCTTTAAAGAGGGCGATCTTTCCCTCGCAGCTAAACTGATTGCGGAGACCCAGCAAGGAGATAGTCTTGCCCGGCATTTTAACAACCTAGCGATCTCTTACTCACACAAAAATCAGTTTGATAAAGCGGTCGAAGTTTATCAGAACGCCATCAAGATGCTCGTTAATAAAGCAAAGCTATACGCACTAAAGTATAATTTAGGACTGGCCTATGTGAAAAAGGGAAACCTTGCTCTCGGGTTTAAGGAGCTAGCAGAAAGCTATAAAGATGAACCTACTTTTGAAAAAGCGTATATGGCTCTCGCCAAATGCACCAAGGAAATGACTGAAAAAGGTATGACCCCTGACTCTAAAATCCTCAAAGAGATAAAAGAGATTAGGAGCAAACAACCTGAGGCCAAGGCCAGCTAGTCGGTTTGGCTAAACGACCTCGGGCTATTGTGTGGGAAGGGTGCTGACTGGACTGCGCTCTTGGGTGAGGGCTTGTTTTTGGAGTTGGTCAAAATTAAGGGGTGCTAGCATCAGCGGTGCAAAGCCACCTTGGACGAGGCATTGGTCGATGGCTTGGCGCGCGTAGGGAAAAAGCGTTGCGGGACAAAATGTCTGGAGGGTCCGGTTGAGGTTGGGTTTGTCCATGCCACGAATCTCAAAAATACCGGCCTGTTCAATTTCTACAATAAAACCAACGGTTTCCTCATGGCGAGCCTCCGCGGTGAGCTTAAGGGTCACTTCCCAGAACTGTCCTTCCAGTGCCTGGGGGCGGACGCTGACATCGAGCTTGACTTCCGGTCGCCAGTCTTGGGTAAAGATCTTTGGTGCGGAGGGGGACTCAAAGGATAGGTCTTTCACGTAGATTCTGGCAATCCCTACTTGGGCCCCATTGGCTTCACTCATGATCGACCTCGCACTTGGTTCGAAGTTCTAACACCACAACACACTCACATTGAGTCGTAAGGTAGAACATGAAATCTGCTCAGTCAAGCAGTCCTACGCTGGATGACTGGTTTACCGAGCCCTTTACGATCGAGTCAACAACGATCTTATTGAGGTCATCAGAGTAAATGTCTCGGCATTCGGGGACAAAATGTACAGATGGGACCAAGAGGTTTGGAAATTGCAGCCTGGATGGAATCGTGAGGTGATCGGTCACACCGCTTTTGCACTCGTTCAGAACCAAGGTTTTCCAGAGAATCTTTTGGTCTTTGGCTCGCTGAGCGATTGGCTCCAAATAATCCACCTTACAACCCTTTATCGTCATGTTTTGGGCATTAGCATAAAGGCCAAAGAATTGGGGTGGTGTTCTGTCCATCTGGCTACCTTCTCGCATGCAGGTATGACTTATCGTCAAAATTTGCCGTGGCAGCGGTTCAAAAACGCCCACTATTTCCAAATCGTCTATGGGGGGCATGATCAGGTTCAACTCTCTTAGGACTGGCATTTTCTTAAGAAAGTTTAAATAGGTCTGCAGCTCTTTCGCTTTTATTTCCTTTCCAAATTGAATCGTCAGTTTTCTTGCATAGGGAAAAGGCGACGGGAAATTCTCGGGCAGTGGGGTAAAAGGCCCGTTTGTCAGAATCTTGACCTCTTTGATATTGCTAAAGTATCCAAGAAACTTGACATTGGTGACCCCTGCATTTTCAAGCATTAGAGTCGAGGCTCGGTTTGCAGCTTCTGCGAAAACGCTTATATCTTTGGTATTATTCCAAAAATAACTTAAAATCTTAATTTCCTCCAGTTGCTTGATTCGGTCAAGGAACCGGGACAAAGGGATTGATGGGGCATCCTTGAAATAAAAAGTTTTGACGTTTTCCCAGTCTTCTATGGAAGCTACTTGGGTGGTGGGGTAAGAATCTAAATTCAGATATTTTTGAGGATAATTGAGTTTTAATGTTGACCTAACATTATTAATGAATATGCGCCCCTGAAAATCAGCTTCCGTAAGAGGTATAGATGATGGTTTCTTAAGGGCTGCAATGATCCGTTGCCGATAACGTTCAAATCTGGAATTGCATGGATCCAGTTTTTTTTGGTCTTGGAACTCATTTGCCCAACGGTCCATCATTGACGGAATGTCTTGTCGATCATATCCAAGCACTGTCGAGCATTTCAAGTTAGTCCCACAGGGCTTTACATCGTCGTCGATAAGCTGGTTCAACAAAGCTTGAACCTGCCAACGTGGTATTCCTCCTAGCTCACCTATGGCAGTCAAGACATGCCTTTTTACGACTCCTTGCCTACTGATTTGGGTATCGCTACTTTTTACTTCATTTGAAATTTTGGTCCTGAGATCAATCACTTTTCGGTAAAAACTATTATAATCGACCATTTGTGGGAGCTGTGTCTCATTATCAGTCTTGAGCTGACTTGTCTGCCCCTGCCTCTGCTGACATGATGCCAAAGAGCCGACCAACAAAAGAAATAAGACCGAACCGAGGGCACACTGAGTTTGTGTATGTTTGATCACCATTAAATCCTTTCGCGTTAGATTTGAACAAAGCTCCTCCACCACTACCTGCTTAGCAACGATCAGGGTGCGAGGCTTACATTAAGTTCAAATGTATAAGCAAAAAGTGTGCCTTTTTATGGAAGCAAAAAAACTTGAATCTGCCACCCAGAACATTAAAGCTTTAGTGATTAAATCATTATCTTTTTTTCTAGAAGCAGAATCTAAAGGTAAAATCCATTTTTTTAGCACGGTGCCTACGGGATGTATAATCGATTGACACTTTTTTCCTTTACATGGCAATTTCAAAACAGCATTCGCCTACAATTTTTTCATCAAAAGAGCTGACGAAAGTACGGCAGCATCCAGGTCCTAAGCCCGCACGGGAGTATAAGTCACCACATGATTGTGGACCGTTGGGTTGCCAAAGTGCGTGTTCGTGGCGCTTCGTACCTGGATGGTTCTACCTTGGGCAAGTTGTGCCAGGTGTTCGGAGGTGATCGTCAACTTATGGTTGGAGCCCTCGCAAGTCGCCTCGATGGGTTGCCCAGCTTCGATCTGTGCCTTAGTCAATTGGGGGGCTCCCCGGGAGAAAAAACCTCTGTTGGGCTGAGCGCCTTGGACGAGGCTCGTAATTCTTGTTCCGTTGGTCCCGCCGGTTCCATTGATTCCTGAGCCTTCCGCAGCAGGTGCGGGCTGGTTGTTTGCTGTGGATGACGGACGAGTGGTGTCACCCCGTGCATCGCTACCTTTGTAACCTTGAGACGAAGCGTCCTCTTCAAGCGTGTCTGCGCCTGGTTCAAGGTCTTCGGAAAGGTCAGTTTTTTGTCCAGAGTTGCCCAGGCTTTGCCCCTCGGGATCCGTAGGGCCAGAGACTTTGGTCTCTCCACATCCTGTGGACACCAGGGGGACAGCAGTCAAGATGGTTGACAGTCCCGCTAGCTTGGCAGGCCACTCGATCATTTGGGCCAGGAGAGTACGTCGAGAGAGAGTTTTTGCCTTGTTTTCCATGGATTTCCTTCCATTAAGTGTCACAAGTCACTAAGGAACCTAGGTGTCAAAAGAATAATTGCAAGTTAGAGGCCAAAGCACTACCAAATTTAAACTAGTTTAATGTGCCAATAACACTGGAATAATGGTTGCCCATCCTTTTGACAGTTCTGCAAGATAGGATTTTTGGCTATTCTTAAGGCATGTTTGCAAAAATCTTGGCCACCTAACAGGAGAATCAATTGATATAAAGTAGGATCTTTACCTACTCCTTATGCAAAGATTTAGATAAATCGTTGCCTTTTGCTTATTGAATCCTTTAAAGTCTGCTCGGAGCTTTCGTGAGGATCCATTTGAATCCTGTCATACTTTCATACCGTCATAGGGTAAGGAGACTTCGATGATGTTACCTAAGAAATCATTAAAGAGAATTCTGCTTTCGGCCATGGTGTTATCAGGAACTACGGCATTCGGTGACACGAACGTTGTAGCTGCTGGTTACCAGGAAGTCCTAAACCAAGTGTTAGGGCCTTCCTGTGTGGGCTGCCATGGCCCAAGGCGGGCGAGTAAGGGAGTTCGTCTGGACTCCTACGAAGCAGTCCAAGCCTATATCACTCCTGGAAACGCAGCATCGAGCCTTCTGGTTCAACTGATTGAATCCGGTACGATGCCACCCAATGGACAACCGATTTCTGCGGAAAATTTGGAACTACTCAAGGGCTGGATCGAAGGCGGAGCCGCTCAGTGACCCACTAGTTAATTTTAGTTTTGAGCCTCCAAAGCGACCTTGTTGACCCCTTCGTTGGAGATCTAACCCCTTAAAAATGATCAATCTCATAAAAAAAACTTTATGAATTTAATTTGCCACCGAACGTTTTTATGTCAGCCTAACCTGACCCCCCTTCGGGGCTCCATCCGTGGAGTCAGAAGGTAAGGGCCCTTCATAGCTAAAATGCGTTTTTAGGGTGCGTTTTTAGGTGTTTCGATATATTCCAGCCGAAGTCTCGTTGAGGAGTAATTTTGGGGTTCACGATCTAAGGTGCCACGGATTACGATTTGCAATTTCACGGTACTACCCAACACCCAGCCGGCTTTTCTCAGCTGTTCCAGGGGCTGGGTAAGGTCGAAGCTAGCGTTGATGACATGATCCCCGTGGTCGTGGCCAAAAAATCCCAGACGACCGATAAAATACGGTGACTGGGACTGGCGGATCGCTGGTGGAGTGAGGTTTGGGTGATCGATATAAAACTCGAGCATGGCCCGTTTGTTGTTAGGTGGCGACATGCCAATCGCCTGGAAGGAAAGGGTGGCCTCTCGGTAGTCTTTTCCTTCGAAACGTTTGATCATCTCGACGACCTTTGAAGACTTGGGGTCTTTAAGGGGTACTTCAAACGTGATGATGTTTTTAAGAATTTTTGGGACCAGACCCACCGTCTCTGCTTCTAAGATCACCCGGACATCTGAGGCTACGGGGGAGCTGGCTTGGGAAGCTCGCGGCTGAACCTTAGACGCTGTCGTATCATATTGGTAGTTGAGTAGGTCCGTGCTTAAAACCTGTTGGATAGGCTTTTCAAAGACCACCGTATAGGTTCCCGACGATTGAAACATATTATTGGGATTAGTTTGGTAAAAAAGTCCCAAGAGATTAAAATATAACCAGAAATTGCGTTCATTTTTATTAGTAGGCAAAATCCTGGTGGGATTTTCTAAACACCACTCTGTCCAGATACGGTCGATATTGGCGTGGTGGAGGTAAAAAATAGGATCCAAGGGCGACATCATCGAGTTCATATCGCCGCCCACATAAACATGGGTCAAATTATGGGGGCTACTCTCTAGGGCGCCGCCGACGGCTCCGTCTGGACCACCCGTGCCCGTCTGGCGCTGGGCGATGAGGACGTCCCGCGGCCTCACGGCAGGCTTGGGGGTAACCCGCCCTAGATAATTTAGAAAGGTGGTGCTTTTTTGGATCTTGCTTACGTTTTCGGAGCTCCAAATATCTTCTTCATCAGCTTGGTAGTGGCGCAGGAGTTGGACCATGGACTCTTCAGGTTTGGTGATGTCGCGATTGGGGTGAAACAGGGGGCTTTGGGGGTTGAGGAGGGCAGGGTGAATCCCAGTGCTTTGGCACCAGTCCCAGTAGGGAATGCTAAAGGGTTTGCCAAGGATTTGGCTGCATACGGTTTCGAAATCGTGAAGGTAGAGCCGATGCCAAGGGAAAAAGAAGGAGTTGCCATGGGGACAGGAATCTCGGTGGATCCCCGCCAGGTTGGTCCAATGGCGAGGGTCGCTTGGGGGGAGAGCTTTAAGTTTTTCCACGGCAGATGCATAATCGCTTAAGGTCGGATCATCCGAAGCTAGTTTCCAAAGGTTGCGCCGTATCCGTTTTTCGCCGCCGTAGTTTGCAAGCCGTGACTGGTTTTCTTTGGTGGTTTGACATCCAATGAGGGGTAGGAACCCAATTCCGCCAGCTTGGAATATAAAATGCCTTCTGTTTATAGAGGTCATGGTAGGTCCTTAGGTGTTTCAGTTGTTTGGTTTCTTTAGTTTACTAGATCTTGGATGATCTATAAACGAATCGCCCCAATCCTGTGACACACCTAAAGTCCACCTGTGATCAAAGCCCTAGAGGTTTTTCTGGCTCAGGCTTTGGTATTTCTTGGTGAGATAATCACAATAAGGTTTGACAGTCAGTGTCGTGCCGGTAGCTTGGATCATGGTTTGGTCTGGGGTCCACTTGCGACCAAACCGGTAGAGATTGTCCCGGAGCCAGTCATGGAGAGGCGCAAAGTCACCCTGAGCTATGGATTGCGGTATTTTGGGGATTTTTTTAAGGGCGGCTGCGTAGATTTGGGCAGAAAAGACGTTGCCAATGGTGTACCCCTGGAACCCCCCGCCGATCATTCCGCAAAACCAATGGACATCTTGCATGACGCCTTCGCCCCCGTGGCGCGGGAGGAGTCCTAAGTCTTCCTGGTAGCGGTGGTTCCAAGCATCAGGAAGGTCGTCGATCGCCAGCTTGCCTTCGAGGAGGGCGCACTCTAGGTCAAAGCGAATCATCACGTGGAGATTATAGGTGACCTCATCGGCATCGACCCGGATCAGGGATTTCTGGACCCGGTTCATCGCCTTGACAAAGGTTTCAAGGGAGACCTGACCAAAATGTTCAGGAAACGTGCTGACCACCTGAGGGTAAAAATGCTGCCAAAAGCCTTCGCTCCGACCGACGATGTTTTCCCAAAGGCGCGACTGGCTTTCGTGGATACCCGAAGACACCCCGTGACCGAGGGGCGTCCCGTAGAAGCTGGGACTAATCCCCTGCTCGTACATCCCATGGCCGCACTCGTGGATGGTCGATGAAATGCTTTCGCCCAGATATTTTTGGTCATAGCGGGTGGTGATTCTTACGTCGCCCAAAGCAATATTTGTCGCAAAGGGATGGTGAGTGGTATCGATCCGCCCCCCGCTAAAGTCATAGCCGATCGCCTTTGCTAAGGCAAGATTCAGCGACTTTTGCTGGTCGATAGGGAAATGACCACGCAAGCAGTGGTCGTCTACCGGAAAGTTTTCCATCACTTTCTTCGCAAAAGGGACTAAAAATTCCCGTAATTCCCCGAACAAAGCTTTGATGGTTTGAGTTTTTTGGCCGTAATCGTTAAGGCTAATCAGCGGGTCCATCGGATGTTGTGGCAGGGAGTCCTGAGTTTTAGTTCCGGGCCCCTCAAGATAAAGTGCGACATAACGTTTGCTGTAGTCTAGGGATTTTTGGAGCAGGGACTTAACACTGGACCAATCTCCTGTGGGTTTAGCTTTGACCCAAGTGTTATAAGTCTTGGCGAAATGGGCCATCATCTCGGCCTTAAATTGGGGACTCAGGAGCCTTTCCCGCTCATAATCCCGACGCACCACATCGAGAAGGCAACGGTCGTCGTCGTTTGGATCCAGGGTTTGGCGGTGGTTTTCCAGACGGTCCAGGAGGTGCCCCACCTCTGGATCGGTGAATTTTTCCTGGAGGATTTTACCGATCACAGCGAGTTGGTCCCCTCTTGCGGGTGAGCCATTGTTGGGACAGTAGGTGGCTTGGTCCCAGTCTAAGAGGGCCTGGACCGATGTGAGATGGCTGATTTCAAGAAGCCGCTTTTTGAGCTCCTCAAGGTCGCGATGTGTCATTTGTGCCCCTTCTAGTATCGTCGGATTTTGTCCCGTGGACTTGGTTTATCACTGGGGTGAGTGAAGCGCAACGGACATCGGCCCAATCTAACACCGACAGCTGCAGCCATTCGGGCCAGACACCCAACCAGGGGTTCCTTGCTGGCAGCCATTCTCTCCTTGGCGGTGCCAGCCCCAGGCGCCTTTACAAAACTGCCGATTGATACAAGTGGGATACTGAGTTTGTACCACAGCTGCTTGGGCCGCTAGGGGCTGGGTGCCTGGGAGCAGGACAACTTGGGGACTACTCCCGAGTGGAGTGCTCCCAAAGGCTTGGGGGGTCGCAGGGGCTGTGCCAGGCTTTATGCCCAGACTAAGCCAAGCTTTGTTGGCCGGAATCTCTGGGGAGGAGGTCACCGCTTTGATCCCCTCGATATCATCTGGAGTCGGTTGCTGCAAAGGCTGGTTGATGATCAAAGCTCCCATGATGGTGTTAGGATTAGTCGGTCCCCCTTGGCATCCATTGCCACCGCTGTACTGATCGCAGAGTCCCCACATATGCCCAGTTTCATGGAGCAGCACATGATTCAGAGCACCAGGGTCATAGTGTTGACACACATTGATTTGATCGATGGTATTGGTGGATCCCGCGATCCCTTGTGCACACCCACTATCTTCGGGGCCTACTAGGCGGATGATCCTCTGTGCGGATTGGTCAAAACAGTATTCGACTTTAAGGTAAGGTGTGCGTCCGATAATATCGGTCCATTTTTTAATAGCTCCGATCACTTCGGCGGCTTTGTAGCCCGTAACACAAACTCGCGATTGGGGGGCTAAATTTAGGAGGCCAGAGGATTTAACCTGGTCTAAGTTGGTATAGACTCCCCAATTGAGTTGGGATTCGGTGTTTTGCACGGGTCGACCACAGCCGACCGAGTTTAAAAACGGTAGACAGATCGAGGATAACGCGATCCATGCAAACCGCGAAAAAGCGATTTTAAACTTTGGCAAACCCATGGAGTGGCCCTCATTGTCATGGTGATCATATGATTTAGGCTGCAAAAACGGCACCACCCATAGGACTGAGGTTCGTACCCATAAAAGCTCAGGGGAACAGGGGGTCAGGTCGTAGGCATGGAATTAGCCAGTGTTTAGGAGTGAGTCAGCATGTCCATGATGTGGACGATCGGAGAACTTATGGCGGCCCCAACAGGAATCGAACCTGTATTTACAAGTTAGGAACTTGTCGTTCTATCCGTTGAACTATGGGACCTTACGATGGGCAACGGGCCGCAAAAGTATTCGATTTTTTTTGGGAATGCAAGTCATTTGGCGTTCCTTTCGGATCCAATGGATAATGGGTGATTTAAATCACTGTTATTATTAAATAAAAATCTCTGTCTTAAGAGCGAAAACCCAGTCTCCGAAAAGAAGATGTCTTTGAAGTCACTTCTAAAGCGAGGGAGCGTATGAAACTTAAAATTAAACTCTTTTTTCTGATACTTGGGTCTATGACTTTGTGGTATTGCTCAGACACCAAATCTGGTAGTCGGACTGAGCGCAAAGCCAGCAAGCAAAGCGTGGTTGAAGATATCAATCAAGAGGACGCCGCCGAGAGCCCTGTCGCCTCCTCGATACCAAAAAAAACGGGACCTGTCTCACCGGTTGCCTCCGCTTCAGGTCATCTTCCAGGGGAGTCAGCAAATCTCCCAGCGAACCCAACGATGGGCGAGGGTCAAACTCCGGAGCCGGATCCTGCAACCCCACCCACCGCGGAGCCTCCTCAAAACGGCCTCCTAGCCCTCCACCAGCCTGCTCCTGCTACCTGTAATCAATGCCACGAGTCCAAAAGACCCTCCTTGACCCACTATAAGGATCACGACTGCGCTAGCTGTCATAAATTCCCCAGCTTTAAAGGCGCATCCTTTAGCCACGACCCAAAACCAGCAACCTGCACAGGCTGTCATACTCCCCCTGCAACCGGCCTAAGGGCGTATCCTAACCAAGGCCCCCCAGCAAACTTTAATGCCGCAGATCCAAACGCCCTCGGTGGTCGTCATTATGTGGGCAAAGATTGCAAAGAATGCCACCAGACCCCAAAAGAAGGTGCCGCCAAGTTTGTGTTTACCCATAGTGCGCCTAACCCTCAGGTCTGTTTACCATGCCACTTTAATAATGGTAGTGGCGAACACCAAAATAGCCAAACCTTTATGCTCAGTGGATTTGGAAACTGCATCAATTGTCATCGCAACTTTGATGTAAAGGTGCGGAGGAATTTCGGCAGAAACTAGACGTCATCGAGAGTATCATCTCGATTTCTGTGACGATTAAGAAAAAGATTTGTACTGGGGCTCACTAATGATAAAGTGGCGGGTCCCAGTGTTCTGTCGGTTATATTTTTTCCCACTCTTTCCCTGCGAGTTTCAACCTATGCCACCATGGACCTATGCCATCGATTTTGGCACTTCGAATTCTTTGCTTGCAGCGACTGATGGGCAAAAGATCTACGATCCGATTCCCTTGGATCCTTTTGCTCCGGACCCTACGATCCTCAAAAGCGTCTTATACACCCCAGCCGCGGGCCAGTGCTATTTTGGTGCCCAGGCCATCCAACAATACTCCGAACATTTGGCAGAAGGTCGTTTGTTTAGGTCCCTGAAAAAACATCTACCTGACGCAAGCTTTAAGGGGACGACAGTCCACCAGCGGTTTTACAATCTCTCGGACCTGATTGCGCTGTTTCTAAAGGAACTCCGCGAGCGGGGAAACCAACATTTTAACCAAGACTGCACCCGCGTAGTGCTAGGCCGCCCTGCACGGTTTGCCCAGGACCATGATGGCGATGCACTCGCCGAAAACCGTCTCCGGGCTGCCGCCCAGATCGCCGGGTTTAAAGAGGTGCTGGTCTGTCCTGAGCCGGTCGCTGCGGCCTATGAGTTTCGCCACCAATTAGACCAAGAACGGACGGTGCTGATCGCCGATTTTGGCGGTGGAACCTCCGACTATACGGTATTGCGCCTGGGACCAAAAGTGTTTAGGGACCAAGACATCCTAGCTACCCACGGAGTCGCCCTGGCGGGGGACAGCTTTGACGGGGTGTTGATGAAGCATATGATTGCGCCCCATTTCGGTACGGAAGTCGTCTACCGTTTGCCCACAGGTCGTAACGATCTTCGGTTGCCCCAACACATCGTCAATCGTCTGTGCTCCGCAGCAGATATCGCTTTTTTATCCCGGAGCGATATCATGCAGCTCCTTAAGGATGCCCAAAAATGGTCCCTTAAAGCCCTTGACTCCCAACGGATGAACCGCCTCTTCACCCTTATCGAAGAACAGCTGGGGTATAAAATTTTTCGTGAAATAGAACAAACAAAAATAAGTCTATCCAGTGTGGACGAATCCGTCTTTCGATTCGATTATCCTGGTCTCGACCTTGAAGAAAAGATCCGGAGTCAGGACTTTGTGGACAAAAGCGCGGTTGTTGTCGAACGGATCACCACAGCCCTGGACGAAACCCTCAAAAGAGCCGGGGTGCAACCCGCCCAGATCGACATCGTCTGCTGCACCGGAGGGACTGCAAAACTACCGGCCCTCGATCGCCAACTCAAAGCTCGGTTTGGAGCCGAAAAACTGCGCCAACACCAGCATTTTCATTCTGTGGTCAAAGGTCTCGCAGAAAGGGCCTTGGCAGAACCGTCTGCTCCTTGAGGTCCAGCCCTCTCCTGCCGAAGAGGTGGAGGGGGACCGTTATGGGAGGGGGCTCACCTGGGCGATGTGACTAAAAACAGAAGAAAAAGCAACCATGGTCAGCGGATTGTGGTCTTTTTTGCAAAGATTCTGATCGCTCTTTTTTGCTACTTTTTCGTCCATATCACCCCATCAAAATCGACTCTTATTGAGGAAACTTTCAGACTAAACAAATAGTTTGTTTTTTGGAAAGCGCCATTTAGGGAAGATGATATGTTGGGGGTCTCGGTAACCAAGAGCAAGAATCACCGAAGCGTGATGGTCTTTGGGGAGTCCTAACAATTGGTTCATCGCTTCTCGGTCAAAGCCCTCCATAGGACAGCTATCGACCTTTAATTCTGCACAGGCAGCCAGTCCAAAACCTAAAGCTAGGTAGGCTTGGCGATGACTCCAGCTCATAAAAAAGTTAGGATCGGTCACATTCTTAATCCATCCATACACCATCTCCCCATAGGGCTTTAGAGATTCGATGATTTTGGGATCTCCCCTTCCACGGTCGGCAAACATTTCGTCAGCTACGGCCTTAATATCGGACCTGGCAACAAAGACCAGGACTTCAGTGGCCGTCGTATACTGGGTTTGGTTCCAGCCAATGTCCTTTACCTTGGCTTTTAAGGCGCTGTCCCTGATCACTTTGACATAAAAGGGCTGGAGGCCAAAGGAACTAGGTGCTTTGAGGATCGCCTCTTTGATGTGATCTAGGACATGATTCGGCACTGGCTTAGCTGGATCGAACCCTTTGCATGCATGACGCCAATCGAGTTGGCTTAGGAATCCCATATAAACCTCATAGAAATCGGATCGAAAATCGAGAATTACCTGAATGTGCAGGTCAAATCCCGGTCGAGCATATTGAAGTTGGCCTAAGCTTTCAAGGAAATCTATACCAAGGGCTCTCACTTTTGATTAAAGTGATTTGTTTTATCTCCGATCTTAAGGGGGTGGACGTTTTGTGTCGGGGGTAACCATTTGCGTTAACTTGACATTCCCAGCTAAACTGTGTCAATGATGATAATGGAATATTTTTGCAACAACCACATAAGCAGGTGCTAACGTAAGTTAATGTTTAATCGCCTTTACAGTCTTATCATGGTGTTCGGTTTTTTGACTTTTAGCGTGCAGAATATCGCCCTAGAGTCAAAGACTGCGGAGTCCGATCTTTCCGCTGAGTCCGACACCACCGATGGGACTCCAGTCCGGGCGGGGCTTCCAAAACGAAACGGCAACAAAAAATATCAGAAACAGGTTGCAACTCCCTACTCTCCTCATCTTCAAAGAGTGTCGAATCTTTCTATCAAACTGAAAGTTTCCACGGAAGAGCGGATAGGTCTTCCCCAAAGGTTTAAAGCGGTGTTGGGCCAAAATGGCCTCGGTAGGTCGTTGAATACCTGAGAATGCTCGGTAAACAACCATCACGATCACCGTCATTTAAACCCAATTGAGAAGGAGGGCTTTCCATGCAAAAGCTTATCAGTGGAATCCATAGTTTTCAGCAAAATGAGTTTCGCAAAAAATCAAAACTTTTTAGAGAGCTAGCACGAGGACAAGAACCTACAGTTTTATTCCTCACCTGCTCTGATTCGAGAATCAATCCCAATCTGGTCACCCAGACGGAGCCGGGAGAGCTCTTTGTGGTCCGCAATGCGGGCAATCTTATCCCAGCAGCTCCAGAAGGCGGCGGAGAGTTGGCGTCTATCGAGTTTGCGGTCAAAAGCCTTAAGATTAAAGACATCATTATTTGTGGCCACTCCGACTGTGGGGCGATGAAGGGAGTATTAAACCCTGAGTCCTTGGGCAATCAATTGCCGCGGTTGAAATCATGGCTGTCCCATGCAAAGCGCACCGGAGAGATCATGAAGACCCAATACCGTCACCTTTCGGGACAAGCCCTGGTGACAGCCACGGTGGAAGAAAACGTCTTAGTCCAGGCTGAAAACCTCAAAACCCACCCATTTATCCAAGAGGCCATTGATAACCAGGGCCTCGCTATCCATGGATGGGTTTATAAGTTTGAAACCGGCGAAGTCTTCAATTACGACACCACCGATGGCCAATACCATCCTCTGTCTCTTGAGCGAGGTTTGTGTCCCATTTATCCCATGAGAGCGGATCACGGGGAACGAGTCCACAATGCAAATTTGTTGAGCCAGGCTCCTGCGATTCAAGCCAAATCAACCGTGCAGATCACAAGAGCCGTCCCGTAAATAGGATTAGAATCCACTGCAGAGGGGGTCCCCATGGGCCCTCTCCCGGGGGTCCGTCCCCAAAAATTCGCCAGCGGTTAGAAACCTGGTGATTTTTTGGTTGAGTGGGGTGATCCAATATTTGTTTTGTTGGGGCATGTCAAACCGGGAGAGAAGAGAATGATTGATGCAAGGTTTTTCTTGGAGATCGATCGGTTTTTGTAGGTTTTCCTTGCAGACCTGATTGTCTGAGGGCAGGTAGCAGACTCTAATGGCGGGGTGCTGGTCAAAACGACGCTCTGTGCGAAAGGGGGGCACCTTTAAGGACTCACTGCGCAGCCGGCCAACACTGTTAAACACGAGTTTTTTATTGATGACCGGATCCTGGGCCACGGCGATGACTTGGGTTGTGATAAGGGTGGGGCGGATGGTTTCCCAAGCGTCGTAACCAAGTTGGTTAGCACCGCCCACATGGGTGACTTTGAATTGGCAGATACCGGCACGGAGTTCCCGTCGTCCGTAGGCTAAGACAAATGCAGGGTTTCGCTCGGACTCACAGCCTGGGCCCCAACCCAGGTCTTTATCTAGGATCGGATCCCACACGCGGAGGAGTTGCGAAAGTTGGCGCTGGGTGTTGCTGATGGTGCCTAGCAGAGTTCGCATCGCGGTAGGGCCGATTTCATAGAGGGGACTAAGGATCAACTGCCGATCCCAAAGGTCCGATCGCAACATCGTGGTGATACTTACGAGAGACCCCCCTAGGGATAGACCGGCAATCACCCTTTCCCCCTGGACTTTGGCGGCCAGGAGATTCATCTGCGCTGCCAGGTTTACATAGCTTTCCTGATAGCTATAGGGAAGGCTCAAAATGCCCTGGGGAAACTGGCTTAAATCATCGACTTTTTGTCCATTCACTTCTGTCCATTTTCTCCCATGTCCGGGGAGCAGTGGGAGTACGACCGTGTAGCCCTGGGCAGACAAGTCTTCCGCCAATTCAAAAAACTGTTGGGGACAGGCCGTAAAGCCATGGTAAAGGACCGCGATTCCCTTATAGGCCGGAGCTGACGGCTTTTCTCGGATGATGCGGGGGCGGCATTGATCTTGAAGTTTGTCGAGTTCAACCGTCTTGATGTAGTCTTCCCATGCTTGGTCCGCTTCCGCAGTCCAATGGGGAACCGTGGCCTCAGGGGGAGGTGCATCTTGTGTGGCTGGACGTGTTAAGATCTCGTCGATCGCTGAGAGGTAGGCGCCTGCAATTTGGCTTTGGCCTACTTGGTTAAGATGAATGCAGTCGGAGGCCAAGACCTGATCCCACTCCTCTGGAGCGCGGTCAGGGATGGTGTCCACCATCTGGATCGTAACTCCTTGGCGGCCTAGGGAGTCCACCTTGTCGGCGATCGTCTGGTTCATCGTCTGCCAACGGTCCATGGCTTTTCCGATATAGGGGCTATTGTCCTGTCCTGGGATCAGGCGGGTTTTGACAGCGATGCGGCCACCCCTAAAAATCTGACCACAGGTCACCTCGAGACCTCCAATAAAGCGAAGTCCTACCCGGTCAGGTCGATCGAGGATTTGGGGGATCGAAGCAATCCGGGTCACCAAAAAGCGGCTATGGGGGATGGTCTGGAGGAGTCTGGTAAAAAATTGATCCACCTGGCTTTTAAAGTCAGGGATTTCGCTAAACAGGGAAAAGTCAATCCGTCCGAGATCCACGACCACGACGTCGATTTCGTCGGGTTTTAGGGCGGGATCAGCATCTAGGGTGGCCCGTAACAGGGCCACCTGGCTATCGGCGGTTCGGTAGGAACCCCCGAGTTGGGCGACGTTTAAGACGCGGGTCTTGATGCCGCGGGTTTCGAGGTTTGAAGTGACACTATAGGGCGACTGGCCTTGGACGGCAGCGAGGGAGTCTCTAGCCAGGAAGGCGTTTTGTTGCATCAGGCTCCAGTTGAGGACGCCTTCTTTTTCGGGGACAAAATCCACGGTAGGTCCGCCTAAAAGCAGCTGGGTCGCCAAGAGATATTCGCCAGGTTGGGCCATGGAGCCAAGTGATTTGTCCGCAATCACGCCGCGGGTGATGCTATCGCCAATCAAGGCGATGTTTAAGGGACGGGGTGATGCGTGGCCAGGGAGGGTCAGTGCGACGACCTGGAGCAGAGCCAAGAGCGGCCCTAGGATTCTGTATGTGAGCTGGGTAATCATAAGTGACTCCTTGGAAAAGCCTTGGGTTTGAATTTGGAATTTTTGGAGGGGAAAACCTTCTAGGCAAGGATCATGTGATGCCAGTGATGCCGATAAGTCTATTTTTACCATGGTTTTATGGTTTTTCGATAGCTTGTTTTAAATTTGGAGCGGTCTCCTCATTAAAATAGAACGATTGAGCGACGTCTCTATGGTACTTGATAAGACTTTGATGTGGTTTAATATAAAATACCCACCGATAATAAACCGCTGGATCCCATGCAGTTTTTAGCCTAATGTTGCCTTTGTCCGAATGGCTTAAACCGCAGCATGGGCAACTGGCCTATTTGCGATTTTATATGGTGGAAATCCCTGTGACAAACAAAGCACAAGAAGTGACAACGAAAGATCCAGGACGTCAGAGCATCGTTCCTGGCTATCAGACCCCATCCCAGACCCCATCCCAGGCCCAGTTTCAAGCCCACCAGCAGCAAGGGTTTATCGAGTTGATCAAAACCCATCTCACGCCCCTTGCCCAGAGTTGGGGGTACAGGGACGAACCCCTTGAACTCAGCATCAAAGGCCCGCCGATGGTCTTGATTTTGGGAAATTACTCTTCTGGAAAATCGACCCTTATCAATGAACTGATCGGTCAAGAAGTCCAGAAAACCGGCCAAGCCCCCACAGACGACTCCTTTACGATCCTGACTTACGACGATGAGCCTGGTGATGAGAGTTCTAAGGACTCAGCAATCAAAGTCCGAGAAATCGAGGGTCATGGGATCTTTCAGGATGAGGATTACCCCTTTGCTCCCCTTAAGAGTCATGGCCAAAAATTCGCAAGTCATTTTAGAATGAAAAAGCTTAAATCACCGTTTTTGAAGTCGTTGATGTTGGTGGACACTCCAGGAATGATCGATAGCATCTCGGAGCGAGATCGTGGGTATGACTACCAAAAGGTGATTTCAGACCTGGCCCAGGTGGCTGACCTGGTGCTGGTCTTGTTTGATCCCCACAAGGCGGGGACCCTGAGAGAGTCTTACCAAAGCCTCCGGGACACCCTACCCCAAGCGACCTTTGATAACCGGGTGGTCTTTGTGATGAACCGCATCGACGAATGCCAGACCCTGCCTGACTTGCTCCGTGTCTACGGAGTGCTGTGTTGGAACCTCTCCCAAATGTTAGGGAGGAAAGATATTCCACCCATTCGTCTGTCCTATAGCCAGCAGATCAAAAATCCACCGGCCTATCTCCAAGCCCTCGAGGAGGAAAGGACCTACCTCGGGCAGCTGATGGCTTCGGCTCCCGAGCTGCGGGTGGATCACCTCAAGTCCTTTGCCCGGATCCACGGGGAGCGGTTGCAGTTTCTCGCTAAGTCGATGATCGCCTATCACGAACTCAGACGCACTCTACTGTTGAAATCCCTGGGACTCTGGAGCATTGTGGCGGTCGCTGCGGGGATTGGGTTTTTTGTGTGGATGCTGTTTCAAAACCCCGAATCCATGGAATTAGCGGGATTGGCGGGGGGAGCTGTCGGAGGGTTGGTGGTCGTCCTGTGGGCCATCTTTGTGCGACCTTGGGTGCAGTCGGGCACGGTGGGTCGGCTGCTGAGGACCGTGGACCAATGGGTTCCTATCAAAAATCAAAACGATCGAGATCACTGGCTCAAAGTCAAACCCATGGTTCAGGCACTCATTAAAACGCCGACCAATAAGATCACTCAGAGAAGCTTTAAACGAGATCTTAAGACTCTTAACCAACTCCTAAGTGACGGACTCAAAGCTTCTCCCAAGTCCTAGCCCTAACCCAAACTCCTGTTTAAGGAAGAGACTTTTTTACGATGCAACCAAACTTACTCACTCCCTTGACCATCAAATCCGTGACCCTACCCAGTCGTATCGGTATGTCGCCCATGTGTACCTATTCGGCCCAAGACGGTATGGCGACGGACTGGCACCTGGTCCACCTGGTGTCCCGGGCCCAAGGGGGAGTGGGCCTGGTCCTCGTGGAAGCCACAGCCGTGTCGCCAGAGGGACGGATCAGTCCCGGTGACATAGGGCTCTGGGATCCGCGCCAGACTAAGGCGCTGGTACCGATAGCCCGAGGGATCGCCGGGGAAGGAGCGGTCCCTGGCATCCAGATCGCCCATGCAGGTCGTAAGGCTGGATGCGCGAAGCCGTGGGATGGGGGAAAACCACTGCATCTTTCTGGTTGGCCTATCCTAGGTCCAAGCCCCATTGCTTTTGACCCCACGTACCCGACGCCTTCTGCCCTCACGGTTGCCGAAATCAAGCAGCTGGTGAAGAGTTTTGGGACTAGCGCCGCCATGGCCCGGGAGGCTGGATTTAAACTCCTGGAAATCCACGGCGCCCATGGCTATCTGATCCATTCCTTTTTGTCGCCACTGTCCAACCAGCGCCAGGATGAGTACGGTGGAACTCTTGAAAACCGTATGCGAATCCTTACAGAAATCGTCGCAGTCTGCCAAAGCCGATGGGGAATGGACTTGCCTCTAGGGGTGCGCCTGTCCATGTCGGACTGGGCCCCCGGCGGGCTGACTTTGGCCGAAACCCTCCAGGTCACCCAGGTCCTGAGGGAGGCAGGGGTGGATTTTGTGGACTGCAGTTCCGGTGGCGCGGTTCCCCATGCACAGATTCCGGGGAACGAGCCGCTTTATCAATTGCCCTTTGCCAAGGCTGTCAAACAGACAGTGCTCGGCATCAAGTCCATGGCCGTGGGCATGATCCGAACTCCAGCGGAGGCGAATCAAATCATCCAAGAAGGGAGTGCCGACGTGGTCCTTTTGGGTCGAGCCCTTTTAAGGGACCCCTATTGGGCCCTTCGGGCAGCCCAGGAACTTGGCGACAGCCGACTGGTGCCTAAACAATATCGACGAGCTTTTTAGGAGAGTCCAAACTCCCCATGACGATCCATTACCGTGTCCAAGGATCCCTGATTGTGATCTTTGGAAATACCTATCCCGTAAAACTTGAGATCAAAAACCTCGGAGGCCGCTTTGAAGGAGTGGGCAAGACCTGGCGCATCCCCCTATCGGACGAAAATTTGGCCAAGGTAGGGGCCCTGTGCCAGAGCCATGGCGGGGGCTCTATGGACCCTGCGGCGCTCGCACCTCAACAGCTCCCGATATCTCTTTCTGAACGGGACCTCGAGGTCAAAAACACCGAAGAGTCCCTCGTAGTCCGAGCCCTCACGGTGCGGCAGCTTTTAGACCAGGCCTACCGTGTCATTCAACAGTCGTTTACAGAGTCCTTTTGGATTATTGGCGAACTGCAAAATCTCAGCTCCAAGGCTTCGGGGATGTTTTTTGACCTGGCGGAAGCAAGGGACGGGGAGGAGGAATCTTCGCGGGTTTTTGCGCAGGATGCCAGTTCGTTTCCAGGAAACAAAGTGCAGCGAACGGTTTCCAGTGCAACCCTCACCATCCGCTGTGTCCTGTGGCGGGAGGCTCTCCAAGCCATCCTCCAGCGTCGCGGCCAGGAAGCATCCACCTCGGCACTCCAAGACGGGCTCAAAGTGGCGCTCCGCTGCCGGGTGCAGTTTTACCGGGACCGGGCCCAAGTGTCCCTTGTGGTGGAAGACCTGGATCCCAGCTACACCAAAGGAGCCTTGGCCCTCCAGCGGGAAAAACTCTTGGCGGAACTCCGCGCAAAGGGTCTGGATCGTGCCAATGGCAAGCTGGATTTTCCGGTGTTTCCCTTTGACGTGGGCCTGATCAGTGCTGAGGGGTCGAGGGCCTACTCGGATTTTACCCATCAGCTGGAATCCCTCGGCTTTCCGGGGAGGGTCTGGTTTGTCCCTTCGCCCATGCAAGGGGACGGAGTGCCCCAAGGGGTCGTCAACGCGCTTAAGGAACTCTGCGCTAAAAAAGTCGACGTGATCGTGATCACCCGTGGCGGGGGCAGCGCCGCTGACCTGCGTTGGTTTGATGACCCTAAGATCGCCTACGCCATCGCCCAGGCGACCGTCCCCGTGATCGCCGCCATCGGCCATCACGATGACCGCTGCGTCGCCGAAGAAGTCTGCTACCAGCGGCAGAAGACCCCGACCGCTGCGGCGGATTTTCTGGTGGGTTGTTTTGAAGGGGCGCGGCGGAGGATTGAAGATGCTTCCCACCAGTTGATCCGGGGGATGACCCGTCGGAGGGACGGGTTTGTGGAAGAAACGGCTCGGTTAAGCGAAAAAATCGGCACCTTAGCGGCGAGAGCTTTAGACAGTCGCAAAACACAGTGGCTCCAGCTCCAAAACACCATGCAACGGCGCTGTGTTGATCTTTTGAACCAAGCCCAAGGGGTCCTCCAACAACAAAAAAATAATATTTATTTGGTGGCATCCCGACAGATCACCCGCCAAAAAGAACAGCTTAGCGACTGGCAGCAGCACCTTGTCCAAAAAGACCCCCGTCCCTGGATGGCGCAGGGGTGGACCCAGCTTACCACAGGCCAAGGCCAAAACGTCACGCGCCTGGACCAGGTGGTTGTAGGGCAAAGCTTAAAAGCCCGCCTCCTCGACGGGGTTTTGGAAGTCGAGGTCTTAGGCCAAGTTTCGAGAAATTCCCAGAGTCAACCCGTCACTCCTGAATAGGAACCCGTTTATGTCAAGAGAGCAAGACCAAAGCCTCCCAAAACCTGAATCCCCTAAACAAACGCCGGGTGAGTCCGCCACCTACCGGCAGATGCTGGTGGAGGTCGAGGGTATTTGCCGCGAAATCGCGGCTCCGGATCTCGATCTGGACCATATGATTTCCAAGGTGGAGCGTGGCTACCAGTTGATCCAATCCATGCGCACCCGACTGGATGCCACTCGCGAAAAAATAGACCAACTCCGCGTCGAGATGGAAGCAGCAGAGAAACCAGATGGTTCTAATTCCAAGTAACAGTCTCGAGTCCTACAGGGCCGTGCTGGATTATCTGGCAGACTGTGGTGCGACCCAGTCCCCGCAGCAGCCACCGGGGACCCTTAAATTCCTGGAGGATCATAAGAGCCTTCACCGGCTTTATGAATCCATGAGTGCCGTAGCCGCCGCAACTCCCGGCACCTCCGAAGAAGAGTGGAATCCCCTATCCCAGAGGCCCCACGCTCCCTTGCCACCCTCTGTCTCAGTCGATGATCTCGGCAGCGAGGTGATCATCCTAAAGGAGGCTGTAGAAGCCTTTACGACCCTGTCCCATGAGATGATGCATGTGGCCCTTTGGGAGCCCTTTTTTACAGGGCAGTGGCGCCCGCAAAGCCGTCGTGATTTTGTCGCATTTTCCCTGATGGCCGAGGGATTTTGTTTTTTCTATACGGATATCCTGATTAGCAGCACCGTCCGGGTGCGGCTTCCCGATGGTGAGTTTGCCTTAGAAAGACAGTCTCCCGGAAACGTGCGGTTTCACCCGGTGCGAGCCTTTGAGGCTGTAGGGATTCGCGAGCCCGCTGAGATTTTAGATATTTACCTCGAGGGTTTTGCCGGTAAAACCACCAAGCTCTGGCAGCCGCGAGGAGGGAGCGCCTATGCAGCGTCTCTTGCAGCCCAGGCCTTTCATTTTTACCAGGGGTCCCTTGGGTATCTCGCAGACATGCATCGGGCGCTGGGAGCCTGGGGTGGACTCAGTGAGTTTTACCAGCGGTTTTGTCAGATTCCTAAACTGCCTTCCCTTTGGGACGAAGATCTTGAGATGTATCCCCATCCCCATCCCGTGCGAACGGAGGATGTTAAGGCCTATTTTGAGGGCTTTTTTAGCAGGGGCCTCAAGGCACTTGAGCAAAGGTCTGAGGCCGAATTGCTCAGGGTGCGGTGGCGCCGGATGCTCCAGATGCGAGCCTACTATGGTCTGCAGATCCGGTGGCTGTTGGAAGAGGGGTTATGGGTCGGACTTAATGCCGGTAAGGGAAAGTCCACCCAAACAAAAGATCTCTACAAAATAAAGTCTTACGTCGCCACTTATCTGGAGGATCTGAGGTCTCTTTTAGTCCAGCTTGCCCGCGATCCCCATACGTCGCCGCTCCCTGCGCTCTCGGTCTTAGATGCCCGTTACGAAAGGCAGGTTCGCAGCTTTTTTCGCAAACAGGATCTCTGGGTAGGACATCGATGGTTGATCGCCCCTAAACGGGCGGGGGGATTGATCAGTATGGCGGGGAGCACGACCTCAGGTGCCAAGGCGGGTGGACAGTCTACGGCAAAAACAATTCATTATTTACTAGAGGAGCTGACTTTAGCCTTAGGCTCCTGCCGTAGCAAGACCGTCCGCACCGAGATCTTTGGTTCTATACACCGGCTGTCGCTCCTGGGATCGGTGATGAGTCGGAAGGGTGGAAAGGAAGTGGACCTAAAGGCTGAAAAGTCTTTAAGGAGGGTGTTGGCAGAACCCTCGGTCCTGCCCCTTTGGTCCGTGCCCCTGGCAAGCTTTGATCCCTTGCACAATCGTTACCGAGAGCTGGTTTTTTCCTATCAATGACTACAGCCTTAAATTCCCTCAAAGCCTCTCCTTGAGATAGGCAATCCGCTCATCGAGATCGTAATGGTCTCCGTCTTTGACGCCATTGGTCTTTGCTTTTTCCATCCAGGAGATTCTTTCGGCGGGTGCCGCAGGGAGCCCATTCATGGTCCTGTATTCTAAGGCGTCCGACATACCGATATACCCGAGAGCAGATTGGGGTGCATCCGCAATGATTTGCTCCAATATACTTTCACCCTTCGCTTGGTCGCCGCTAACACAGTAAATGAGGGCCAAATCTCGACGAGTGCCTTTCACATTAACTTCGAAGTCTTCTGGAAATTGAGCTAAAAATTCTTCATAAATTGGAATCGCAATGGTCGCATATGATTTATCACTCTGTGCGGCATTCCATAATTCCATCATGAAATCCTGCATCCAATAGGAAAACGCTTGTAATCCCAAATATAATTCATCTAAATCCCAAGGCCTACGCATATTTGGGGTCCATCGAGCTTTAAAGAAAGCCCAAACTTTTAGCCAGAGGTCGCATTTTTCCTTAGGAGAGTTTACTTCGTAGCCATCTTGCATAAAATCCTCAGCCATCTCCTCCGACACAGTTTCAGGACAGAACCTCCGCCACAACTCACAGGCTGCGAGGCAGACAAAATCAGTGTCGTCATTTTTTGTCTTTGGATGGGGTGCTGAAGCGATCCATGTCTCACCTAGGCTCCAGGCTGAGGATTTACCTTTTGCCTCTGCATTAAAACTGGCCTCACTGACATTTATGTTTAATGTGGCAAGGCGTGTTAAAATTGAAGAGAGTCTTATCCGAAGCGCCCACCCAAAGACCAATTTTGGTTGATTTTTGAAAATGAGATCGAATCCCCCGTAACCGTGGGCGGTTTGGATAAGAGCCCAATGAACTAAGCGCGCGAGCACAAAGCTATGG
>JBGSUI010000003.1:0-35503 GCA_041736175.1 Oligoflexales bacterium
TGCTTAGATAAGATGCCAATAAAATCGACACCAGCCCAAAATCTCCTCCAGATTTTTTAAAAAAACAAAAAAATAATTTATAATTATCAAAAATTATTGACCTATTTTTCTGTCTTTTGAGATTAAGGCCCCGGCATTGAACCCATAGGCTGACAACCCTCTGAGCATCTGCTCAATCAATGGACAACTTCGGCGGCTGGTCACGGCAAAACCGGCACTCGCTCCCGGTGCTTAGGGTCCGGCACGGTCCTTGCTGTGTTTAAGGTCATAAAGAACGGAGTACACACAAAAGTCAAATCGGTCATGACGGCCACACAACATTGAAACTTTGATGGAGCGATCACTATGTTAGCAACTATAAGATGTTTCCCACTGCTTGCACCGAATTTGGTGGTCCTAGCCGGCCTGGCACTCCTTTTCTCCGCTTGCAATAAGGCAGCCCCGCCACCTGTGGCTGGGAGCGAGGTGAAGGTCTTCGGTGGCCAAGAGGCTGGGCCGAGCGACGCCATCAGCTGGTCGACGGTCGCGATTGCCAAAAAGAAGGGAGGCTGCTCCGGCACCTTGATCGATACACGCCTGGTCGTGACGGCGGCCCACTGCTTTCATCGCAAAAACATCAACATGACCGATTTCGAAGTCATTTTCGGGACCAATATCAAGGGCTCGGAGGACCTCCCCAAAATCAAGGGCCGTCATTTCGTCCACGAAAACTGGCACGATGGTGGGGAGTTCGATATCGCCCTGGTCTATCTCGATCAGCCGGCACCCAAAGGCTTTAAGCCAGTGGAAAGACTCAAGGCGGGCGACTCGCTGAAGTTTAATGAACCGATTATCGTGGCCGGCTATGGGACTTCGGTTGCCCCCAAAGAAGGGGATCACTTCGGGATTTTGAGATTCACCGACCAGACCATTGACGATCTTCCTTCAACTCAGGACTTCTGGTTCGGTTGGCAGGCTAAGAAAACCCACAGGATAGTGGGCAGCCCGGGCGATTCGGGCGGTTCGGTCTATGTGAAAAGAGGCTTTTTCACCAAGAGTCTAGTTCTGGCTGGCATCTTCAAGGCGGGGAGCACTTGGACGGGCAGCGCGACTGATATCCGGAAATACGATGACTGGATCACCAAAACCAGCGCCAGAGCCAAAGCCGCGGCCGACGCTCCCAAGCCTCGATGCCGATAAGGGATAGCTCATAGGCGAATGGTGCTTGGATAACCAGCGATTCAGAGCGCGTGGTCCAATAATAAAGCTCGTATCACTGGGTCTGATTTGGACGTAAGGGTGCGTTCTTTGGTAGGTTTTTTGTACCACCAGAATATCATTAATAAGAACAATTGGTTATAGATGTCCTATTTCTTATATAAAGTGGCCCTTAATTATTTGGTAAGGGTAAACCCAATCTACCTGGTTTATATGGTGAACCGACTTCGGATGGTCGACCTGCAGGTGAAGTCGAAGTTTCCGTGCAGTACGATGAAGAAATTCTTAAAGCAAAAATTTCTTTGGATGCAGACCAATATGCTCTGGCACTCAATGCTCATAGTGCAAGTTCATTTGTCTCATGGCACGGCGATCTGAAGCAAGGTGTCAGGACCCATAGGATAAACAATGTGGAAAAATTTAAGCTCGTAAGCTAACCTTTGACGGCGACCGCTTACGAGCGAAATCTCTAATTAAAAACTTGTTAGCCCCAGGTTTTGCAAAGATTCACAAGAGTTCTAAAACCAAAGGCCGCGGAACCCGAAGACGGATACCCCAGGGCTTGGCAATTCCACGCAGTCCCTGCGATATCAAAATGGGCCCATGGAGTTTGGCCCACAAACTCTTTGAGGAACCAGGCTGCCATAATGGTTCCACCCTTGACGTTTGCTTTAGCAATATTCTTAAGATCAGCGGTGTCGCCCTTGACTTCCTTTTCCAATTCTGGCCAAAGGGGTAACTGCCAAAAGGGCTCACCACCGAGCTCCGCAGCTTTCAGGGCCCGTTGGGCCACGGATTCGTCGCTGCCAAACACGGCGCCACCGACACAACCGAGCGCCATCAAGACGGCTCCTGTGAGGGTTGCGATGTCGGCAATAAAATCAGGTTTATATTCGTTGATGGTATAGGACAAGCAGTCACCCAAAACCAGACGACCTTCGGCGTCGGTATTGAGGATTTCGACAGTCTTCCCATTGTATGCTTTGACCACGTCGCTAGGCTTGGTTGCAGCTCCTGATGGCATATTTTCGGTGGCGCCAATCACACAGATAACTTTTACCGGAGGCTTGACCGCAGCAAAGTACCGCACCACGCCGAGGACAGCAGCGCCCCCCGACATGTCATACTTCATTTCTTCCATCCCGGCAGAACCTTTGATGCTGATACCGCCCGAGTCAAAGGTAAGGCCTTTTCCCACCAGGGCGACAGTTTTTGAATTGTCGACGCCGGGGATTTCGATAGTGATGCACTGGGGCTCTTCGACAGATCCATTGGCAACGCTTAAAAACATATCCATGCCTAAAGTCTCCATAGCCTCTCGACCTAGGACTTTGCAGACCAATCCGTATTCTTTGGCGATATCTTGGGCAATGCCCGCAAATTTTTTCGGGGTGAGGTAGTTTGGGGGAGCGTCTTGGAGAAATCTGACTAAGACTTGGGCCTTTGAAAACTCCACAAGATCGCGCACCGACTGGCTACTGGCAACTCCCCCCAAAAGGGAGAGCTGGGGAGGAAAGCTTTGGTCGTTCTTGCGTTGGCCTTTAAAACCCGCTTGGGTGTAGAGACCACTGATGTAGCCTTCAGCGATGTCGAGGATCAGGCCCTGGGACGTGCTGCAGAGGACCAGGTGCTTGAGCTTTAGTTCCTTGAGAGCTTTAGCGAGGTCAAGTCCAACCTGGCGTGCAACCTGCTTTAAGGATGCTGGCACCGATGAGATAGCCACAAGGGTATAGGTGTTTTGATCCACATTGAGATGGAGCGGGCCTGCACTGGGTCTCCAGCCCAAAGTGTTTGCCTGACCCAGGAGTTTAGCCTTGAGCCCATCATCCAGGTCGGGAGCATCGATGGAAACCTTGTCCTTATCAGCTTGGTCCGACCTAACCACGACGCCGTAATGGGCTCCATCGACCGCGGTTTTCGTTTCTTTGATGGTGGCTGTGTGTAGCCAGTTGTGGATAGGTGGTAAAAGGGTATTCCATTGTTCCCGAGCGAGTGCGTGTCCCATAGACTTTTTCTCCTAAGCGGCGTCATTCGATTCGGAACTTGTACTAAATAGCCAAACAACACGCAAGATTAACCAGGCCCTTTGCATTATTTTACGGGCTGTTTTCCAAACCAAACGATCTTTCCCCTGGAGTCGCGGCAAACAATTGGATAGATGTTAGTTCAGTCTAGGGTTCCCCTTTGTTTGGGGACTTATCAAATTGGAGAAAATTTATGTCGCAAATCACACACCTAACAGCCCGTGAAATCTTGGATTCTCGTGGCAATCCGACGGTCGAAGTCGAGCTTCTCACAGAAAATGGTTTTGTAGGCCGTGCCGCAGTCCCTTCGGGAGCCTCCACCGGCGAGTACGAAGCTTGCGAGCTGCGGGACGGGGATAAGGGACGATATCTGGGCAGGGGGGTCTTAAAAGCTGTCCGAAACATCAAAGAACAAATTCTACCCAAAGTTCAGGGTTTTGATGTCTTCGATCAGCTTGCTTTAGACCAGCTTCTGATCCAGCTTGATGGGACCGAAAACAAATCAAACCTCGGCGCCAATGCGATCCTAGCGGTGTCCCTAGCCGCAGCGAAAGCAGCGGCAGCCGAAGCGGGGCTTCCCCTTTATCGCTACTTGGGCGGATCTTTTGCGCGGACTCTTCCTGTACCTTTGATGAACATCATCAATGGCGGCGCCCATGCGGACAATAATGTTGATTTTCAGGAATTTATGGTTGTCCCAAAGGGTGCTCCAAGCTTTCGCGAGGGGCTCCGTTGGGGTGCTGAAGTGTTTCACTCTCTGCGAAAAGTCCTCCAGGGCAAGGGCCTTAACACCAGCGTCGGCGACGAAGGCGGCTTTGCCCCAAACCTAGAATCCAATGCAGCAGCTTTAGACGTCATCATGACAGCCATCGAAAAGGCTGGGTTTAAACCAGGCCAAGACGTGGCCTTGGCCCTTGATGTGGCCGCCTCAAGCTTTTGCAAAAATGGCCAATACCACCTCGAAGGCGAAGGTAAAACCTTAGATTCCGCACAGATGGTAGACTTTTTAGTCCAACTCTCCTCCCAATATCCCATCGTCTCCATCGAAGACGGCCTAGACGAACACGATTGGACCGGCTTTCAAGAGCTCACCCGGCGCATCGGCGACCGGGTCCAAGTGGTTGGTGACGATCTCTTTGTGACAAACCCCAAGCGGTTGAGACAGGGTATCGAACAAAAATCCGCCAATGCGATTCTTATCAAGCTTAACCAAATTGGCACCTTGTCCGAAACTCTGGAAGCGATTGATATGGCTCGATCCCATGGCCTCAATGCGATTATCTCCCACCGTTCAGGCGAGACCGAAGACACGACCATTGCGGACCTCGCCGTAGCCACCAACGCTGGACAGATAAAAACCGGCTCGGCCTCACGCACGGATCGCATTTGCAAGTATAATCAACTGATCCGTATTGAGGAAGAGCTGGGGAGCAGTGCCCGTTATAGCTGGAACAGATAAAGGACCTCATGGGGCTCCTTAGAAAGCTCCATAGGAAGCTCCTTTGGGAGTGTGCTGTGCGAGGCTTCCCCAGGCACAAGAAGTGCATGAACGGGGGCTTTTGCCCCCCTAAGGGAGAGGCTTTCTATGGGAGCAAGTTGGTTGAAAAGACAGCACGGGAGTCCTTGGTCGATCATATTGGGAGCTTGGGTGATTTTTTTGGCTTGTGTATGCAATCCAGAAAAATCCAAACAAACCAAAGTAGAGCCACAGCCAGAAAAACCCCCTGGTCCTGACTCTCCTGAGCTATCCCAGAGTGAGCTTACGGAAAAGTTGGTCGGTGGATTTAAAATAGACCCCGAGGTCGGGCGTCTTGATATGGAAGTTTTGACCAAGGAGGCCCATCCCTTTGGCTCGCCGCGCCAAAAGTTTGTGACGGGGTGGCTCGAAGCCAAAATCAAGGAGTCCCGTTGGAACAGTTTTTCGGAGCCCTTCGAAGCTGCGGTCCCCAATCCAGCGGCTCTTAGCCAAACCGGCGTTCCTCTGACCTTGCAACGGTCTGGAGTGAATGTGATCGCCGCTGACGGTTTTCTCAAGGGAGCTCCGTGCGTGGTCGCGATTGCGTCCCATTATGATACCAAAATACTCGAAAATATCAGCTATGTAGGCGCTAATGATAGTGGGTCCTCAAGCATAGCCCTGCTCCAGATCATGGCCGACCTGGGAGGTCGGGGCGTTGAGCTGCGGGAAAAGGCCGGAGGGGAGTCCCCTTATGTTTGCGACATCGCGCTTGTTTGGTTTGACGGTGAGGAGGCAGTGTTGCCCGGTTGGGGTGATGGTCTTACCATTCATCCGGCGCGTATGGTGGACAACACCTACGGGAGCCGCCATCTAGCCAGTAAACTGACTCTATGTAGCTTTGAGAAAACAAAATCCCTTTGTTTGCCCCAAGCACTCGGGGGACGCCCCCTGGTGGCGCTGATCGTGCTCGATATGATTGGCTCTCCCCAGATCAAGTTGGTTAAGGACAGTTTTTCTTCCCCATGGATGGTTGATCATTTGGCAAAAGTTGCTCGAAAGCTGGGTTTTGAGTCTTTGCTCGAAAAAACTTTTCGAGGAGTCGAAGATGATCATATTGCTTTTGTTAAAAAGGGTGTCTCAGCACTTGATATTATTGATTTTTCTAATCTAACCTATTGGCATACCCAAGGTGATTATGCTGATAAAATCTCTTATGATAGCATCCAAAAAGCCTCAACCATAGCCCTGGCTCTTGCCCTCGATATAGCCTCCCGCCCTAAAGATTTTCTTCAACTGGCCGAAGAGAGTATAGGGAATCATTGAAGGTATATTTAGTGGACAGTTAATTCCGGATTTTTTCCGGTGAAAACGGGGAGACTCATGGCCGCTGCGATCGACTTTGGAAACCTTCGCATCGAAATCAGCCAAACAACATCCGAAGTTGTCTATAGATTTGTAGGCGATGTGGATGAGCATTTTAGACAAAAAGATGTCCCAAGGATCCGGAAGCCGCAGATTACTTTTATTCTCGAAGACGTTAAGAATTTCAACTCATGCGGTATCCGTGAGTGGATCTATATGGTGCGAGATATCAGCGAGCTGGGAGAATTGGTCTTTATGAAATGTTCGGTCACGATGATCGATCAAATCAATATGGTTCCTGATTCTCTAGGCAAGGGCCGTATCGAATCATTTTTCGCGCCCTATTTCTGTAACTGTGGAGGAGAGGTCAACAGGATGATTCGTGTTGAGGAGCACCTAAGAGACCTAGTCCAAAAAAGAGCACCCGAGCTTTCCTGCGAAAAGTGTGGAAAAAAGCTCGAATTTGATGCTTTAGAAGAAAGCTATTTTTTATTTGCCGAAGGTGATTTACCAAAAGCCTCATAAATTTACGACTTAGGCAGAATGAGAGAGCATGGACGCTCAAACCAAAACTTCCCTCCAAGCGCTCAAAGAAGAACTCCCTAAGCTCCATACGCTCCTTGGGCAATGCCGAGCGATGATTGGTAAAACAGACTCAGCTCCACCAGACCAACTCAAATCAAGTTTGGTAACCTCCCTTAAGCACCTCAATCAAGTGCTGCTCTGGGCTGATCCCGATGCAGTGAGTCAGAAGACACCTGAAAAAGCCAAAAACCCCGCTCAAAAACCGACTCTTGAAGCTGTGCCTGTCGATGGCGAGCTTTCCGACGAGGAAGCTTTCGCCCTCCTGAGCCAAAGCCAAGATGATCTGGGCATAACATCCCCTAACACTTCTCTTAACACTCCTCCCAACGCAGCCCAGAGCGTCACGGCAAAAGCCGACGATGCCGAGCTGAGTGACGAGGAGGCGATGGCTTTTCTCACCCAGTCTGGAGAGACAGGGAATTCAGAGATGGGAGATGACGAGGCTCGCAGACTGTTAGCGGCGATGGATGAACCCCTTGCCCCCGCAGCTTCGGTGGGCGACGCTGGAGCAGAAGGCGAAATGAGTGACGAAGCTGCTCGAAAACTCCTGGAAGATATGGACGCTCCTGTCGTGGCGCCCCCGACTAAACCCACGGCCAAACCCGCGAGTGCTGACGATGAGGCCCTGGCGATGCTTAGCGCCATGGGTGGCCTCGGGGACGACGAATCAGGGGGTGAAGAATCTGCAGCACCTTCCCCGCGGACCCAGGTGGGCACCAGCAAATCTAGCCCACATGGGGCTGATGCGGGGGACGACGAGAGTCCAGGCGGCGAAAATCTTGTAGAAATCGAAGAATTCTCAAAAAATGATTTTGCATCTGATCCAGATATGATGAACGATTTTGGACAAAATTCTGACGAACTCATGGAGACCCTTGACCAAACTATCTTGCAGTTAGAGCAAAACCCTAAAGACCGGGAAACCATCGAATCGATCTTTCGTGCTGCCCATACGCTCAAAGGCGCCGCAGGTATGTTTGGCTTTAAGTCGATGGAACGGGTGATGCATCGCATGGAAAACCTCTTTGATCAGGTCAGGAAGGGGATTTTGGTCCCGAGCGCTGATACGATTGACGTGGTGTTTCAGGGGATTGATGTGTTACGAAAACTCTTAGAGGCTGCAAAATGTGGTAAACCCTCGGGCACTCCGACGGTACCTATCGTCAAAGCTTTAGAGCTGGCGTCTAAAGGTAAGTATGTCAAAGGCTCAATAAATTTGGGCGGCGCTGGGGGAGGTGGCGGTCAACCCCTCGCTGCTAAACCACAACAAAACCTTGATAGTGGTGGAGCTGCACCCCTAGGTGATGGCCACGAACCTCAAAGCCAAAAAAAGACCGAGCAGACGACGATCCGCGTCGATCTGGAGCGCCTGGATATGCTCGTCAATCTGGTGGGCGAGCTGGTTATCGATCGAACAAGGTTTGCGTCTCTTGACGAAACGATTCGAACGACCAATCCACAAATCAAAGTCGCCGGTGCTTTTTCCGAGACAGTCCAGCTTTTTGGTCGGCATATGAATGAGATTCATGAAATCATTATGAAGATTCGAATGGTTCCCATTGGCAACGCCTTTAATAAATTCACCCGCGTTGTCCGAGATTTATCGCGCCAGCTTTCTAAAGAAATCAATCTGGATATCACCGGTGAAGATACCGAGCTGGATAAGACCCTGGTCGAGCAGATTGGTGACCCACTGATTCACTTGATTCGAAATTCCTGCGACCATGGGGTCGAGATGCCCGATGTCAGGCTGGCCTCTGGTAAATCAAAAGCTGGTCGCATCTCTCTCAGTGCAAGACAAGAGGGCAATAACATTATTATTACGATAGAAGATGACGGTAAGGGAATCCAAGTTGATGCAGTCCGTAAAAAAGGCATTGAACGAGGCCTAATTTCTGAGGATGCGCAGCTAACCAAACGAGATATCTTTAACTTGATTTTTGAAGCGGGATTTTCCACTGCGGAAAAAGTCACTGAAGTCTCGGGGCGTGGCGTGGGGATGGATGTGGTGCGCAAGCAAATCTCCAAACTAAAGGGACTTATTGATATCGACTCAGAAGTAGGAAAAGGCACAACCACCACGATCCGTCTGCCATTGACCCTTGCGATTGTTCAGAGTCTCCTGGTGGAAACCAGCGGTGAAACCTTTGCCATACCCCTGTCGACGGTGATTGAATCCGTGCGGATCAAGCCAGAAGAAATTCAATCGGTCGGCGACGCCGAAGTGATCAAACGCCATGGCAAAGTTCTCCCTTTGATGCACCTTCATGAAATCTTAGAGTTAAACGAAAAATTGAACAATTCTTGGTATGTTTCTGACTCCCATCGTGATGAAAGCGGAAAGCAGGTGACTGCACCGACGCGCAACTCTAAACGAAAAGAACGCCTGTTTGTTGTGATTGTCGGATCAGGAGATCGAAGGTTTGGTATTGTGGTCGACCAGTTGTTGCATCAACAAGAAATGGTTATTAAGTCTATGGGATCTTTGATGAAAAGAGTCCCTTGTGTGGCTGGTGGAGCGGTGTTAGGGAATGGAGAGGTTGTGTTGGTGTTGGATGTCCAAGAATTAGAGGATAAGTTTAGAATGCGAACTAAAAAAAGTGAAAAATCTCTAAATACACTGTCAAGAGCCATGTAAAGGTCGATAAAATCATGGAGTTTGTCGAATCAAAATCAACAGGAATCTTTGCCATCCATAGGGATCTTGATGGCGAGATCCATTCAGGGGAATTTCAGGAGAGGGAGCAGTTTATTGGTCTTATCATTGGCCAAGAAGAATTCTTGTTGCCCATATCGACGGTGAGAGAAATCATAATGCTGTCGCCTATTACCTATGTTCCTAATTCGCCAGAATTTATCGATGGGGTGATCAATCTTAGGGGGAATATTCTCCCGGTGATCAATATGCGCAAAGTCATGCGTATTGGACGAGGAACAGGTGAGGGGTCGGTCAGGGTGATCATCGCGAGGTACGAGGGGATTACTTTTGGTCTCCTTGTGGATGGGATTACTTATGTTGTTTCTCTATTACCCCAAGAAATTGAAAATCAGTCCCTTCCTGGTAAAGGTACTGGAGCTGAATTCATTGGTTCCATTAGCAAGCATGGCAATAAAGTTGCAGGGATTCTGGACCTTGTACGGATTATAAAGGCTGTGGCTGGTGATGCCCTGGACGGGGACTCTGAGGAGAGTAGCACCAGCGAGCATTGAGTCCAGGAACGGACACATCCGTATTTCTTGATAAAAAACACAAGATCATTTACCATTGACACATCGTTTCTTTTAATGATGGGAAAAGTCGATGAAGCGTTCCGTATTCAATCAAAAAGGTGGCGTTGGAAAAACCTCAGTAACCTGCAATCTGGCAGCGTCGTTCGCAAGCCTTAACCGAAAGGTCCTTGTCGTTGATTTAGATGCCCAAGGGAATGCTTCACAATATCTTATAGGTGAAAATCTTCAGAAAATTTCGAGGACCATTTCTGATTTTTTTGCGTCGACTCTGAGCTTTAAACTCTTTAAAGAAACCTTGAGAGAAGCTGTCTATAAGACTCCCCATCCCAACCTCTGGGTGATTCCGGCTGAGCGTTCTCTTGCTGAGCTTCAGCCCAAACTAGAGGGTCGATATAAAATCTTAAAACTCAAAGAAGCCATTGACGCCCTTGTTGAAGACATGGGTTTTGACGATGTTTTCTTTGACAATCCTCCTGCGCTCAATTTCTATAGCACCAGTGCTTTGATTGCCTCGGATCGGGTACTGATTCCCTATGACTGTGATTCTTTTAGTTACGAAGCGATCTTAAGAGTGATGGAGATCATCAACGAAGTCAGCCAGGACCACCAGCCGAGTCTTAAGGCTGAGGGAATCATCATCAACCAGTTCCAACCCCAAGCCAAGCTGCCGAGAGAGTCTATAGAAGTCCTCAGGAAACTCGGATTCCATGTGCTTGAACCCTATCTCAGCGCCTCGGTCGTCATGCGTGAGAGTCATAGCGCGCATGTTCCTCTTGTCTATTTAAAAAACAAACACAAGCTGACCCAAGAGTTTATTGGCTTGTCCCGTGAGCTATTACAAAATCAAGGGGCTTGTCACTCTACACCGAAAGCTGTGTCACTAAATCCAAAAGAAACTTTGCATCCGTAAAGAGGGTTTCAGCTTCACCAGGTTTCAATTTATTTTGTAGAAAATCCCGACCAGTAATGGATTCAAAGGTGCCTACGAGGTCAAGTGTTTCTGCGATCATCATGCATCGGGTGTAGAGGCGCATTGCCCTCCAAAGGGCATAGAGCTGCTGGTCTTGGACGCTCCCCACTTTTTCTACTAGGTCGTTCAAAACCTTTTGGTCTAGTCGCAAAATCGCTCCTCGCAGATGATTTTTATCCGATTTCAAGAGTCGCGTAACTGTTGAAGGAGGTGGCTCCTTTGCACGGCGGGCAAGGTAGGCCAAGACCGGCGCTATAAAAGTTTTAGGTTCAAGAGCGAGGGGTACATAATAGTTGAGGCGAATCTCCCAGAGTAAGCTTACCATTCTATGGAAAAGTGCTGTAGGAGGCAGACCTCTATAAAAAGTGGCATCAATATAGATTTTTTTATCACGGCCATCGAAAAAGACGATTTGATTAAGTCCCTTTAAGCTATAACATACGATCTCTCTGCTTTTAAAACGATCGGCATAGTGATGCAACCCAACATCATACATGATTCCGCTCTTCCAATCCAAGAGTTGCGCTGATTTAGCGATGCTTTCTATGCGGATTTTAGCGACTTTGGTAAGGTGTTCGATTGAGAATCGCTCATGGTAAATTCTAATCAAGACGGGTGACAGCATCTGGATGAGACGAAATAGCAGAGATTGAACTGGGAGTAGGATAGGTGACTTATACCCTGTGTAGGTTCCGGGAATTCGATCTTTGCTGGAGATAGGGTAAAAATACTCGTTCGAATTTCGCCAAACTCGGCCTTTCCATTGTTCCATAAGAAGGTTGACCTCTCCGCTTACGAGAGCCAGAGCTTGGAGCGCAAGATGCTTTTCGGTATCTGATATAAAGTTAGCTTTTAGGGCTTGTTCCACATTGGCCTTCTCGGCAGTACCGCCCAACACCAGCATGCGCCAAGGGAGTTCTGGTTCCGGCTCTACGGGAGGAGGTGGCTCCTCAAGATTGAATTCTAATGGGGGACTTTCTTGAGGTGGATTTATTTCGGGTAAAAGTTCGGCGCCGAGGGTCAGCTCTACAGGATCCGGCCCTCTGCTGGACGAGGCTTCGAGTAAGTTTTTTGAGAGGGGGGGGCTAGGGACTTCGTGTTTTGCTGATTGATCAATGAGGGATTCAAAGGACAAATTTTCAGTATCCGCGGGCGGTGTCGGAGGAAGCGCAGGTAGAAGGGAAGTGACAAGGCTAAATAAGGGAGCCTCTTCTTGAGTCCTTGGTGCCTGGCTACTGGTGGATGACTCCTTAACAAGGGAGAGATGTCTCTCTTTAAAGGTTTCTTCAGAGGATTTTTCTTCAACGTTGATTTCGTGGTTCGAACCCATAGCAAAGACGCCCGAACGACTCAAAAAGGCATTTTTTGAGTTTACGTCATTTAAAAAGCTATAGACATTATTTTGATTGGAATCCACCAGGGATGTGGTGACCGCATCTTGGGCCTTGCTTTGACTCTGGGGTAAAAGATCGGCTGTGGGGTCTTGTAGTTTTTGTAATTGGGCTTTTAGAGATTCTATGGTGACAGGGTATCTCGCGAGTGCTCTGGGATTGACCTCAATTTGGGGGATGATTTCCTTGAGAATTTTGACACGGGACTGGTCGTCACTAAATTCGTCTATAAGTATAAAATATGGAATCCAAATGCGATCATCCTCTGGGCGCAATTGGTAAGCCTCTTGGTACAGCTTAAAGGCAGTCGCTCTATGATCATTGATATGAAAGAGGAGGTTGGCATAGGAAACTATGATCTCAAAGTAAGTCTCAGGATGGAGAGTGTCCTTGTTATTTTTGCTCATAAGGTGACGATAGCAAACAAGCAAAGCATCTTTTAGGTTTGAGGTGTTGAGCATTTTAAGGCTTTCCTTACGAAAATCCTCAGCCGCATCAGACTTTCCAAGGTATTCAAGGACTTTAACCCAAGAATCAGCGATGATTGCTAGATCTTTGAGACCGAGAGCTTCGCGGAAAGAAGCCATCAGGACCTTATCTGAAACAAACCCATTTTCGAGGAGAATCTCGATAAGACTGAAGGCTTCCTTATGCATTCTTTTTTGTCGGTAGGATTTCACATGCCCCAGAATGGTCTCTAAGACCTTAGGACCCATACTTTTCATGGGACTGAGGCGTTCTATAATCTTTTTAAGCTCACTTTTTTGCAGAAGGATGCCTTCGTCTTTGAGCATCACATGGAGATAGTGACCTTCTCCTATTTGGTCTTTCTGGGTATGGGCTATGTTTGCCAGTTTAATAAGGGTTCTGAGGGGTGCCATCTCAAGTTTTAGGGCCTTTTCTAAGACGCTGCGAGCTGACACAAGATCACCTAGCCTTTCCGAGTAGACATCAGCCAGTCTATTGAGGAGTCCTAGTCTTTGGTTAGGTTCTTTGATAAAGGATTGTTGACCTGTTAAAACTTTTGCGAGCAACTCCCACTTTCCATGGTTAGCGGCATATTGTTCAAACGTGTCTAGTTCATCAAGGCTTAGGCGAGAAGACACGCCAACCATACCTAAGACAACGCACATCAGATTGTGATTGGGTGGGGATTTTTTGAGAAGGGCCAGTGCTTTGTGGCCGAAGTTTGCGATGAGATCTGGTTCCTGACTGGTTTTGGCCATATGGAAATAATATTTAGAGAGGATCTCTTCCTGGTCCTGAAATTCTTTTGTTACCTCAGGTTCACTCATAGAGGGGGTTCCGCCTATATCGAGTAGAGCTAAGAGATATTTCCGCATTCGTACTTTATCCTTAAATCGTCTCATGACTCTTATGGCGTGATCTAAGATGGGCTCTTTTTCGTCCCCAAAACTCATTTGGTACTGGAAAAACTCATCGAGTACCATAGCAGTCTCTGGATGAGTGAATTCTTCTAGCGAATCGGCAATAAGGCGAATCCACCGCTTTTTTTCGGACATAATCATCTTCGATTCTAGTAGCATACTCCCTAATCTTTGGAATCCCTCAAGATATTGTCTGCTACTATAAGACTCGATACGTTTTTCTAAAAGATCAGAGTGGCTCACATCGCCTTCGATCATTTTGATCAAAAGACTGTCTTTTCTCTCATCAGAAAAGATCTCGGGAGTCTCTAGCATCATCCTCAGGATGCGGGTTTGTTCTCGACCATCAGTGGTATATCCAAGGTATTTTTCATAGATCTCCCCTAAGAGCGCATAATTTTTTTGTTCTTCCAATGAAAAAATTAGAAAAGCCATATTGCTTGCATCGATGGGACCATCCTGTAAAGACTTTACAAGTTGTTCGATCGATTTTTTTTGATCATGCAAAAA
This sequence comes from Oligoflexales bacterium, assembly GCA_041736175.1. Taxonomy (GTDB): domain Bacteria; phylum Bdellovibrionota_B; class Oligoflexia; order Oligoflexales; family CAIYRB01; genus JBGSUI01. The sequence goes on from JBGSUI010000003.1 coordinate 14,118, forward strand.
TTCTCGCGCGAACTCTCCCAAAAAGGTTCGCAATTGTGATCTCTTTTGCGGTGACAATAAATCATTATTCAAGTCATTAAGAGCATCGTAAAGAATTAATTTATTTATTTCGTTAAGGTGATCATTTTGAATCAAAATATTAAGACAATTTAACTCGCCTATAAATAGCTCTGGAAAATCTAGAAGCTCAACGAATAGCTTATAGCATTTTACAATATTTTTTATATTTTGAGTATATATTGTAAATAGTTCATGAAAAACTGATTTTAATTTAACAAGATCTCTCTTGGAATGGGCTATTGCGAAAACTCTTTCCAGCATCGTTGCTAGTTTGTGGGATTGGCCCTGGATGCCGTAGATCTTCGCTAAGGACTCAATTAATTCGATATTATCACCAAGATTATGCAATGAGTGTTCGTATCTTGCTTGGGCGAGATCGGGTCTTGAAAGTCCATTTTGCCAGATATCTCCCATCATTTGTTCGAGTTTAGAGCGATCTATTTGCTCTAGGTTAAGGGCTCCATCGTTGAGTATGTTATCAAGCAGCTGGATGGCGGCCTCGTATTGACGCCGATCATTGAGGATGTCGACTATAAAACCAATGATCTCAATGTTATTTTTTTGATATTGTAAAGCATTGATTCCATATTGAAGTGGATCATTTTCTCCCTGGATTTGAAACCACTTTTGGGCTTTGTATATCTGGCCTATGCGAAGATAAAACTGTGCCAAGACCATATGTCGACGTTCCACTTTGACCAGTTTCTTGAGACTATCGAGTTCCAGTTCAATGTTAGGGATTTTCTGAGCGACCAAGACCATTTTACGCAAAACTCGGGCATTCGGACCTCTCTTTTGTACAACCCTTTGGTAAGATAGATAGGATTTTTGTGGATTTTCCTCGCTCCAAAAATCACCGAAGAGCTCGGGTAAAAGGACTTCAAAGGATTTAATGCCCTCAAAATCAGGCAGATCAATTTCAAACTGCTTACCTAGTCGCGACAACAAATCAAGAGCCTTGGTGAAGTGATGAGCCTTTTTTTCGATATGGATGGCAGCGGAAAGAACCAGCTTATCGCTGCTAGAAGTGGTATGAGATATTTGATCGAGTATGCTCGCAGGAACCTCAAAATCAGTCAAAGCAATAAGTGAAAGCCTTTTAAGAAAATAGGGGTCTAATGGTAGGTTCAAATGGGGTGAGGCCTTCTCAAGAAAATGGGTAAAATCCCCTCTAATAAGGTGCCTCTCGACCTCGCTCAGCAATTCTGCTTTTTCATGAGATTCGATCACTTCGACCGGCATTTTAGCCAAGTGGATATAAGGTCTCAAGAGGCCATCTTTAGAGGAGGCTATTTCGAAAATACGTTTATGGTTATCATTGGTTAAAGACGCGCTAAGGGGTGTCTTAGATTCTAGGAGAGGCTCAATTGTTTTGGGTTCCATCGGGACTTTAAGGTTGGCTGATAGCTGTCGAAAAGTCGGTACCAAAAGGGAAAACTCAAGCTCGTTCAATGAAATATATCTACAGCTCCGAAAGTTTAGATCCACTTTTTCTTTCGATTCATTTTGAACTCCGAGAGATTTTGCAGCATATTTTAATGCTTTGCTCATAAATTCTCGGGAGGTCCTGCCTAGGATAAAATGATCGTACAGAAAAACATTTACCTTGGATCCATATACGGCAAATTGAATTTTAAATCCAAATACTGTAAGAGGATTCTCATCAAAGGGCTGATCTACTGCTTTTGATCGATAGGAGTCTTTAATGACTCCCTCAAAGAAACAATTGATGTCACCTTGGGGTCCAACAACGATTTCTGAGGTCATGCGGTTTCCAAAATAGGATCGGGCATTTTTCTTGAGTGTTTCTACAAAGACTGATTGGTTGAGATAGACTTCGAGCTTGTTTAAAACAACCTCTTTGCGCTTTTCTCTCAATTCAACGAGTTTAATCTCCCAGAGTTGTGTCGATGAAGGATCCACTGTTGGATCTGGACAATAGACCCACCATAGCCCAGTCGAGCGCTGTTCGCGCTTAAATTCTAGGCGAGAAAGGACGGATGTGATTCGTTCGATTTGTTGCAAATAGGAGCTCAGCTACTTTCGAGACTTTGGATGAAGCCATGGCGATATCTCTAGTCTTTTTCGGCAAGTTTTTAGCTAACTTGAGGCTTTGGCTTGATGGTCAGTGCACTTGAATGGACGCGGGGCTGCTATAATCAAAGGTACAGGAGAAAGGGTAGGGGTTGGTGTGGATTATTTTGGAGTTTTGCGAGGCCGCAAGTAACCCGATAGGAGTCATAGAGTGTTAGAAGATCTGCGCTATCTATTAGATTATGCAAATAGATATAAAGACCAAGCTTTTTTAGAGGCTTTGTCAAACCATTTCTGCAAACTCGAACATTCACGGTACCAAGAATGTCCCCCCTTTGGGATTCAGAAAGCGATTATTCAAAAGCTTTCCTATATCTTGCTTAGGTTTAGCTACTGGTCCCATAGTGCGCTCTTTAGGGATTCGGTCCTTGACTATTTCATCCAGGACTTTAGCGTTACAAGAGAATCTCTTGGACTGCTCATAAACTCCTCTTTTGGGTTGGCACAGAATTATTTTGCAGAATATAAAGATATTTGTGGAAATGACAAAGAATTTATTCGATATTTTTTTGTAGAATGTGCGACTCAACAAAATGAATTAAATTTAGAACGCAATTTCGGTATAGGAGGCTATCTCATAGCCAAAATCAAAAAAGCTGTTGATGTGGCCTCAGCCATCCACCAATCTGAAACGACGGCACCACTGTTATTTTTGCCCGAGCTTGACTCAATGGTTTCTGATATCCTCTATGAAATGCAAGTAGAGTGTCTCGCCAATCCACAAAAAATTGCACTTTTCCGTCTTAAGTATGCTCTGCTTGATAACGTTTTTTTTAAGGAATTTATCAATGATTTCGGGATCATTGAATGTATTTTTGATATGTTGCTGAGACTTGGGTGCAGACCAGGGCTTTCTTATAGCTCTTTTGTGAAAGCACTGGCTAAAAAACTTAGCAAGAGTCAGTTGGATCATAAGGCCCAGGAACAGTGTGGGGGCGAACTCATCCCCTGCGGGCTTGTTTATCTAGCTGCAGGTGCCAGTAAAAATAGCGAGATTTGTTTGTCTTCTAAAGCACAAGAGATCACAGCCGAATCCTTTGTAACTCTTACGACGGCCCAAAAAATGCCCTCAGACTCAGATATTTGTCAATGGCCCGTTCCCTATCAATCTATATTTTTTAGTTCCGATTCTCTAGATGTAGATTACTTGCAACATCTGATCTTGAACTGTCGACCACTTAGCCCTCAAGTGCTTGAATTGGCATTAAAAAATCTACAAAAGCGTATGGCTACCGAAGCGTTTCTCAAGGTCTTGGATCTCCTTAAAATCCAAGAGAAGTCACCCTTCTTGCAGAAAATCAGATGTCGTTTTGAGCAATCTCTATCGCATTTGATGGTAGACATTGACCAAACCCCTCCTATCATGCCAAAATTTGAGCAATTATTCGCCGGCCAAGAGGCGTCTTAATCTCGGGCGTTATTTTTGATTGTAAAGCGAGACGATGCTCTCCGAAAGGATAACCTCTGAAGTCAGCAGCAAAGCAAACTAAGATTCATGAAGCTTCGGGTGAGGTACCTTTGATCGATTCAGAGGCTAGCGGTAAGATTTGGGACCTAGGTTTAGATCCAAATTTAATTGAGAAACATGCTGCTTTGATCCGCGCATCTTTGAAGAGCCAGGCTAAGCCAGAATTTAAGATCTTTGATACCTGTCGGCTGGACAATGGCGGCATTTTAAAATCTAGTGAACTTAAACAGTTTATGGACTCATCCGGTGAATCCCGTGTTGTCTTGGATTCGAAGGGCTATATTGGATTTGTGCCAGCAGCTGGTGCAGCAAGTCGCTATACATTGCCCTTTACGCCGATCATCCAGCTACTAGAGCAGAGGATTTCGCGGGAATTTCAAGACCAGGATTTTCATGTATTATTTGATCATCTGCAAAAAGTAGCTGCGACCGGAGCTGCTGATTGGGCGATCCCTGGCTCTTTAAAAGTCCTTTTGACCGCTTCGATCAGTGATTTAAGAAATCTAACACCAAGCGAATGCAAAGAGATCGTATCAGAGCTTTATCTGCCGAAAGCTCTCTATCCATGTGTTCGAGAGCAGTTTAGCTTTTTGGAGTTTAAGGATTTAGAGCACAGAATGAATCCTTATCTAGATGGCCAGGTTTTTGTAACCCCTCCGGCTATGTCACGGGTCTTCGAAATGCACCTGCAACACTCGGAACTGGGTGCCGTGGTGGATACCAAAAAACAAGATCGGCTCCAAACGCTCTTTGTAGAACAGGGGCCTAAACTCTCCACTATACGGTTTAATCCGGATGGCCATCCATTTTTAGATAGTAATGATCAAGTAACCGTTGTTCCTGCTGGTCATGGAGCTCTTGCAGAATTATTTACAAATTTAGGTCACCATTTTCCTAATTCTGACTCTCTTTTAATCAGAAACATCGACAATCTAAATGGGATTTCGAAAGCGGCCCTAAAAGGTACCAAGGAATTTATAGAAAGCCATAGGTTTATTTTAAACTGTCTCAAAAAAATTCGGGCTAGCCTAAAGAAGGGGCAAATCCAAGAGGCTGCCCGTCACGGCGAACCTTTTAAAAAACTCCTTTCAGAAAAAGCGCCGCAATTTGTCGTAGAGGGTTTAGACCAACTTAACCTAGATCCTCGATCTCCAGAACATGGACTATGGAGGATTCTTTTGGGGGTTTTTCATACACCGCTTCCCCAATTATTAACCTTAGAGACTCTTAGACAAGCTTATGAACGGCCATTTAATCTGATGGGGCAGGTGCCCAATAGCCAGAACGATGTTGGTGGGACCCCCTGCTTTGTCCTTCATAATGGAAGTGTCCAAAAATTATGCATCGAGGTCCCCCATGTCTCAATGCATGACCAAGATTTTTTTCTCAGAAACCCATTGAAAGCGACTCATTTTAATCCCGTTTTTGTTGCTGCTGAGATACCCCAGGAAGATCACTATTATAGCAACAGAAATCAGGATTTTTGGCTACTTGCAGAAAAGTTTTATAAGGGACAAAAAGTTTTATATGTCGAGACGGTCTTATACGAGTTGCTAGGCAATAGCGAGTTGGCAAATTGTATTTTTGTCGAGCTACCGCGGCTGCTGTTTCAACCTCATAAGACCCCTCAAGATAGCGCATCTAAAACCGTCTCTTCATGGACCCAATCCGAGACTCCGTGAGTGTTTTTGCCTATTGTTAGCGGGTATTCGTCACTATAAAATAATGATATGAGTACCTTCGTTAAAGAATCTAAAGCGAATACCCCTTGGACGGTGATTCTAGAGCACTTGGACCTTATCTGCGCTCGCGTGGAGAGTGGCTGTGTGGAGATCAGTTATGATTACGGGACTGATACCGCAACGATCACGGATACGGGATCTCTTGGCCAACAGACGGTGATAGCCTTTAGCAATCTAAATGGGGAGCAGGGGACTGGGGATTGCAAGCTGGCATAAGAGGAAAATCTCTTGGTTGCCCGCACGGCCTTTGACTTTAGAGGGAAATGTGCCAAGGACTTCATACCCGAGGCTTGAAAAGCTTTGAATGACTTTTTCTGTGGCGAGGGAGATTAGTTTTTCGTCCACAATAACTCCCCCCGTGGGAATCAAAGCGCGAGGCAGCTCAAACTGGGGTTTGACCAGGAGGAGGAGAAGGGTCCCCTGTTTGGGAGCAGCTTTGAGAAAGGCTGGGCCTAACCGGCACAAGGAATTAAAACTAATATCTCCGACGATGAGATCAAGAGGTGGGTAGTCCTCTGGCTTGAAATCCCGGATATCCGTTTTTTCTAGGCTGATCACCTTGGGATGCTGTCTGAGACGCCAATCAAGCTGTGCCGAACCAACATCTAAGCTGATCACCGTGCGCGCGCCAAGCCGTAGACAACAGTCGGTAAAACCTCCTGTCGATGCTCCCACATCTAAGACGACTTTGTCCCATATGACCGGTTTGAGTTCAAAAAACTCAACGGCGCCCATAAGCTTTTCTCCCCCGCGACCCACAAACCCGCTGCGACCGTCAGCTTTAAGTCGTAACGGTAGGTTTTTATCGATCGTTTTTCCTGGCTTATCGATCATTTGGTCGCCGACGATCACCATTCCCGCCATGATAAGCCGTTTGGCAGCCGCAAGGCTGTCCGCGAGGCCCTTTTCTACAACAAGCGAGTCCAATCTTACTTTTTTGTCTTTAGATGTGGGCAATTTTTTGACTCTTTGAAAAAATCATTAAATATATTAAACTGTTATAAGCATGGAAACAATTTTAATTCAGGGAAGGGGGCGATACGCCGAACTATCCAAGTACATGCCTTCTTCCAGGCGTGATTATAGGACGATAAGAGGAGTTTTGGCCATGACGACAAATGTTGTACCCCCTAATAAATCAATCAAAATGATATCGATTGATGACAAGACCATGACCACGGATTTGGACCGAGCTGGATACCGAAAGATGGGTGTCTATGTTAAAGCTGCGTCAAACTACGAGGAGGCTCGCAAAATCCTTTCAGAGGATCAGATTGATATCATTCTGATCAACATGGATTTCAAGCCTGTGGATGGGCCGGCCATCTGTAAACACTTCAAAAATACAGAGGAAACATCAAGTATTCCCATTGTGATGACAAGCGTGCGAACAGCCGCCAAAATCCGTAATAGTGCTCTCGAAGCTGGAGCCGACCTTTTTGTCGAGCAGCCTCTTCCGAGGACTGCTTTTATCGAACGGATTAAGCAGATGCTCGAGCATAAAACCCGCTCCACAGAGCGAGTGGTCGTCAAAGGGGATGCGCTGGTGACAACCTCTAAGGGAGCGTTTCCATGCCCGGTGATTGACCTGTCGATTTCGGGGATTTTGGTGGCCACAGAGGCGGATCTAGAGGATGGTAGCATGGTGCAAATTGAGTTTGAGCTTCCTAACCAAAAGATAAAGTTTGTTGCTGAGGGCGAGGTTGTAAGAACCATTACCTTTAACAACGACAAAAAGACCACCTTTAAGACCGGAGTTGGAATCAGGTTTGGAAAATTTATAGGCAAAAGCCAAGAGTACCTCCAAAAATATATGGAGAACTCTGCTATGAGTGAATCTGAGATGCATTACTATCTCTAAACGGCGTGAAAAGTTCAGGTCCCCTACCCAGCAATTTTTTGCTGGGTATCCTGGTCTTCTTTTTCGATTTCTTCTAGGGGCACAAAAAACGAACCCTTGCGGCGTTTAGACAGAATACACACACTTTTTATGTCATTGAGTACCGTGACGATTTGCCCACCGATGGTCAGTTTGAGATTTGCAGTGAGATTTTCTCTGATATAGATTCTGGCGCTTGTATTGTACGTCAGTTTACCTTGAAAGCTTGCAAGTAAGCCCTCTAATTTTTCGCAAATAATGCGCATTCTGGTGATTTTATTTTGGAGATCTTCTTTCATGGATTTTTGTTTAGGTGTGGTGTGATTTTTAGTTTTTTGTACGAGATCCCTAAGATTTTGACGGTCGCTTTGCAGTTTAGTCGAGATCTTTTCGAGACGGGCGCCCCTAATATTGAGGGCCCTAGCAATCCGCCAATCGACCCCGACATTAAGCACAGTAATGGCGCCCCTGGGAAAAGCCAGGTTAGCAGTATAGAGGTTTTCTTTTACAATGACGGATCCACCAGCTAAGACCCCATCTTTATTGGTAACACGAATGGTACCACCACAGACCACATTGGAGTTGATAAGGGCTTTTTTGATGGAGATATCACCCTTTACAGTCAGTTTAGAGTTTTCGACAAAATCGCCATTAAAGTTGCCCCCACAATAGATGCTTCCCGAAAGACCTGTGGTCACGCCAGAGGTGACGATGATATCACCCCGTGCTTCGACGATGGCCCCGCGGATTTCGCCAAATACGGTGAGATTGCCAGTGGATTCTACGATGGCACCGCTATCAATTGACCCTTTGATTTCGATGGGTCCATCAAAGCGAATGTTGCCACTTCGAAGGTTGACATCGCCTTCGTGGATCAGGATTTTGCTCAGTGAAATAGTGTTATCTTGGACTGATGGGATGCCATCTGATAAGGCATAATATCGTCCCGGTTCTTTTTCGACGATTCCTTCTGCAGCGATGACGATGAGATCGTCGTTTGGAGCCGGTGGCAGCGGGTGACCGAACACATCCTGACCAATGATCGAAGGGCTCTTGTAGGCGATCTCAGCGATGAGTTGGCCTTCTTTGACGAGCACTCGTTGCTGGAGCTCTCGGATGTCTAGGGAGTCTAGTTCAAGATTGGCCTCAGGTCGGCGACCATCAGCTTCCTTAAATCTCAGTCTTATATAGGGTTCTTTTCCTCCCACACTTGGCGTCCCTCTAATCAGGACTTTATTGGCTAAGGACTCTTTTTTTTCTATAAGTGGGGCAAGTTCGTCAAGGGTCGCTTGGGTGAGGGGCCGGTTGTATTGAGATCTTAAAAGTTCTTTGCGAATCCAATCGATCGAGACCTCCATGGTCTTATCTTTGTATAGATTGGTGTCAAAATCGGCGATCGCTACTTCAAGACGGTCTTGGGAGCAAATTAAGTTCAGTTTTCCTGCACCAGGATAGATTTGGTCAGTCTGCTTTTGAGTAGGAGAATTCTGATTTGAGGCGGTAACATCTCCCATGGCGACGAGGAGTGTCAGAGGCATATCGATACCGAATATCTCCGGACCTTCGATTGCAGATTTAAGGGCTAAACTTAGATCCTTTCTTAATAGCTTGTACTGGACGTCAGGAGAGTTAAGTTGCTTCATGGCTTGATCGACCATGGCGAGCATATTTTCCATATTTTCTTTTTGTCTTAATTCCCCTATATTTCGCAATATGACTGCGAGCTCTCGCCTTTGGCGGTTGGCGATGATCGCGACATTTTTGCTTTCCTGGAGGGCCGCAAGTTGGGCCAATGCGGTTAAAGGATAATTCTTAATAGCTTCACCTCTTATGGTGACTTTATGGAATGCACCAAATAGCTGGGCATTACTAACTTGGTCATGGATCCCTAATTGTTTGAGTTGATGAATCACATTCAATTTAAACCACTCATACTTCCAGTGAATGATTTGTTCTGCGGGGAGATCAATCGTCAAGGTACCAATTGATTTGTCACTTTGGATTTTGTCGCAGCGTATACCGGGATAGAGGGGAGCCCCTGCCGCAATGGTGATGGAGATCGATTGGGGAACGAGATGATTGGAATGATTTTCGGCCGCTTGAAGAGCAGTCCAGATCTCCGAAAGGCGCTTTTCATAGGTCAGGTAGAAGCCGATTTGACCAGATTCTACTTCTTTGTCGAGACGTTTGTGGGCTCTCGCCAGGAGGTCTTCCGGGGGGGCTTTATTCTCAAGGGCACACTCGCGGGAAACTTCGCATTTGACCTTAAAAAGTGTCCCGTTATAGGTGAGCTTTGCTGGTTCAGCCATGATTCATAACCCTTAACTAACGATTGTCTAGCTGGCGACTTTATCCGTGGTCGGCGGCTCCTTCGCCTCTAAAGAGCCGTGTTTTTCTTCGAGTTCTTCGGCCATGGCGTTCAACTTCAGGACCAAATCCTGGAGCTCATCCTTATCGCGGATCCCAAGCCTGCGGTGATACTCACCCTCTGCGATCTGGTCCACAAACCGACCTATCGACACCAAAGGACCGTAATAACGGTGTGTTAATCGAAAAACGACCAAAAACATCACGACGATATACATAAAGAAGACGAGGCCGATTCTGATGGCATTGGTCTTAAAGACATCATTGGTGACGAGTTCCCACTGCAGATTTGGGTCGATCACGTTAAAAATGCTCATAACATGTCGATATTGTTCTGTAAAAGCGATTACAAACAGCCCTGCGCTGATGGCTATAAAGCCGACCGATATGCTGATAACATAGAGCCCAAATTTGATTTGTTTAAACGGCTCGATGACAAGCGATCTTAAATTACGTCGAGGTCTTTGGTCGTTATTTGATTCCATAGGTACCTTTCTTTTTCCATAGGATCCAGATCGGAATCTTTACGATAAACCTTTAGCTCGGCTTCTAGTTGCCTCGCTCCCCCCTTGTGCTAACTTGGCTCATAGGGATATTTTAAGAAAAATTCTTGCGCCCAAGAGGGGTCCTTAGGTATTGTGCGGCTGTCAGAGCAAAGGATCATTCCTAGGCTACACTACAAAATCCCAACATCAATTGATCAGGAGATTGGCATTGCACGGATCTCGTCACCGCAGAAAGCATCCTAAGGGTCGTCGAAAAGTAGGTCGTAAAAAACGCAGAATGATGCGCAAGAGACGGCAATTGCGAACTGTCTAACGCTAAGTTTTTGATTTCGTAAATAAAGGTGTCATAGGGCTAGCTAAAGCCCTTTGGCGTCTTCTGCCATTCAAGACAAAAAGAACCAGTCCTATGGGAGGATTACAGGATCCTCAGGTAGGGCAGGGCGGCTTTTTCTTTTTGTTGGCACACATTATTGCATGTAGAGATGGGGTAGGTCGTGATATCCTAGACTTTAACAAGACATGCAATTTACATGTTGAGCGGCTGCCCTAAGTGGCTGCAAGACAGCCGTCCACTTTGCCATGGGGAAGATATCCATGATGCTTGATTTTATTTGCGAGCTTGAAGTCCTATTAAACAAGTGGCCTGATCACGACCAGTGGACTCTGGCGCAAATTGCGGACTACACTAAAACAAGCGTCCCCCAATTGGTTGATTTTATGACTGAAACTCTTGATAGAGAGCTTGAGTTCCATGAAACCCTGACCCGGGAAGAGACTTTAAAAGTCTTAGAGATTCTCAAAGAAAAGATGAAGGAACCCCTTGAGGCCCGCAGGAAACAAATACTCGCCCTACGCCAAAAGGCTATCGATGCCTACGAACAAACCACAGAAAAGATCCGTGTTCTTTTGCTGACCAAAAACTATCGGTCCGCTTATCGTACGCTTAGCTATTATGCTGGTCGGCACGAGAAGGATCTCCCTCCAGAAATGACCTTAGAGATCTGCGGTGAATGCCTTCGCCTCGGAGTAAAATCCGAAGCTAATTTGCAGGAGCTAAGCCAGTGGCTTCGCAAAGGAATAGCGGCAAGCCTTCAGCTTAATGCCGATGAGTCCATTGAGACAGCGCTTGACTTTCTAGACGCCTATGGGGCCTATTTTACAGAGGACCATGAAGGTCGAGGTAGAAAAGTACTGGCTGGTGTGCTCGATGAAATTCGACGTGAGTCGGACGGCCTTCAATACAGCCCAGCCTATATCAACCTCATTCGGGATCTCGGTCTATCCTGAAGGATGAGGTTTTTGAGGAGCTCTAGGAGTGCAAAAGAAATCGATCCGCGCGGCCCGCCATCCAAAAGCGAAGGCGGCCCCTGCGAGGGGTGTGGCTTTGACCCCCAAAAAGGGACCGACGCCACTGGCCCCAGAAGCCACTTATCTTAGTTGCTCTCCTTCGCTGTTTACCTATTCAGATAGCAACGAATATGCTTTGTCCCACGAAATTATCGCCCAAGATCGAGCGGTCGAAGCGATTAATATGGGGCTTGGCATCCGTAAGCCCGGTTACAATATTTACGTCGCCGGGATCCAGGGCACTGGCAAAACCAGTGTGATTAGGTCCTTTTTGGAGACTTGGTCCAGCCATTCCCCACTTCCTCTCGACTGGATCTATGTTTATGACTTTAACGATTCAGAAGTGCCCAAAGCTATTAGCTTAAAGGCAGGAGAGGGTCGCAAGCTTAAAAAACTTATGGAAGGTCTTGTCAAAAACCTTAAGGAGATTATTCCTTCGGCGCTGCAAAGTGAAGACTACGAAAACGCAGTAAATGCCTATCTCTCTGCGTCTAACGAACGTAAATCTAAACAGTACGCAGAGCTAGAAAAACTAGCTAAATCGATGGACTTTATCATTAAGTCAACCCGCATGGGTATCGAAACGATTCCTGTTGTTGATGGTCGCCCCTTAAGCGAAAAAGAGTACGGTAAACTAGGCGATCCACTTCGCAATTCCATCGAGGATCGCCGGGCCCAGCTCGAACCAGAGGTCTTGGATTTTGCACGCAAAGTTCGTGCGATCGAGCAGGAGACAACCCAATATGTGGAATCTATTCGCAACGATTTGGGCCAAAACATCGTAGGCCGCGAAGTTGAGCCTATCCTCGCCGTCTATGGAGACAACGAAGCGATCAAGACTTACCTCAACGAAGTCAGGGAGCATATCCTCGAAAATCTCCTTGATTTTGTAGAGGAAGAACCGAATTCGCGAGAGTCCCGTGAAGAGCTGTTTTATGGCCCTGATAATCGAGACAAGTTTAGGAAATACAAAATAAATGTTTTTGTTGATAACACCAATCTAAACCAGGCTCCAGTTATTATCGAATCCAATCCTACCTATTACAATCTCTTTGGTCGGATTGAAAAAAATGTCGAACACGGTATGTATCTCACTGATTTTACGATGATCAAGCCAGGAGCGATCCACCGGGCTAACGGTGGGTACCTGGTTCTTAATGCTATGGATGTCTTTAAGACCCAGGGAATTTGGGACACCCTAAAGAGGGTCTTAAAAAACAGGCTTGGATTTATTGAAGACATGGGCGAACAGTTTTCGCTGTTGCCGACTTCGGGTTTACGTCCGACTCCGATTCCTCTGGATATCAAGGTGATCATGATCGGAAACGACGAAGTCTATCGGCTCCTATTTGATGCTGACGAAGATTTTCATAAGATATTCAAGATTAAATCTGATTTTGATTACAGAATGCCCAGATCTAAAGAAACGATGAATGCCTATGCTAGTTTTGTCGCGACACGAGTCAAAGTAGAAAACCTTATGGCTTTTGACCGAGACGGAGTCGCCGCAATCGTAGAATATGGATCACGCCTCGTCGAAGACCAGCGTTTTTTGTCCACTCAGTTTAGTGAGATCAAAGATCTCACTATCGAGGCAGATTTTCTAGCGCGGAAAGAACAGTCAACCGTAGTCTCTCGAAACCATGTAGAAAAAGCTTTGGATCTTAAATTTCAACGGGTCAACCTGATTGAAGAGCACATGCTTTCTATGGTTAAGTTTAAAGATGTGCTGTTGACTATTACTGGGGAAAAGGTTGGGCAAGTTAATGGTCTCTCGGTCTATGATATTGGCGACTATTCTTTTGGAAAGGTGTCGCGTCTGACCTGTACCATCGCTATGACCAACGAAGGTATCTTTAATATCGAAAGGTCGTCTAAACTCTCTGGCAAGATCCATGACAAAGGAGTCCATATCCTCAGTGCTTTTCTCAATGCGGTGTTAGCCCATGAGAAAGGCTTGGGGGTGACTGCTAGTATTTGTTTCGAACAATCCTATGGTCTTATCGATGGCGATAGTGCGACCGTTACGGAACTCGTCTGTATCCTAAGTGCTCTGAGCCAGATTCCCGTAAGGCAAAATGTGGCCATGACCGGAAGCTTAAACCAATTCGGTGAGGTTCAGCCTGTGGGCGGCATCAACGAAAAAATCGAAGGCTTTTGGCGAAGTACCCAGCTCCTTGATCCTAATCAATCCGTGATTGTACTTATACCCAAGCAGAACGCCTATAATCTTATGATCCATCGGTCCCTAAGGCAGGCTATCCAAAATGGTCAACTCAACCTTGTGCCCATCTCCGATATCAACGAGGCTTTCCAGATGGCCACAGGAAAACCCCTAGGGTTTCTTGGTGTGAGCGAACATCATTTCCCTAAAGGGTCCGCCTTACAGATCATCGAGACCCAACTCAAAAAGCTACATCCAAAGCGCAAACCACATCGGTAAAGTGCCAATCTAATGGGGCCCCCTTGGAGACCGTTTCAACACCTATTCAGGCGCGTTTGCGCCATCACTTGCGTGATTCAATTCGAAAATACTTTGCGGCCAGAGACTATTGCGAGGTCGATACACCCCTTGCAGTTCAATGTCCAGGGACGGAGACTTATTTAAGATATTTTAGGACAGAGTGGTTTAACCACCGACATCAGTCACATATGCTTTATCTAAGGAGCAGCCCCGAGATCCATATGAAACAGCTCCTTTCCAAGGACTTGCCTAAAATCTACCAAATAGGACCTTGTTTCAGAAATGTCGGCGAATATTCAGAATGGCATCATCCCGAGTTTACCATGCTGGAGTGGTATGAAGCCTCATTAGGCTTCGAGGCTTTTATGGATCAGATCGAGGGCTTTTTAACTGAAACAGCCTTGATGATGAAAGAACACTTGATTCGATACGGATTCCACCCCTCTTACCAAGGGAAAAAGCTCAAACTCTCGAGACTCTCTGTCTATGAAGCCTTTAAAGACTTTGTAGGAATCGAGTTAGTCGACCAAGACCCCGACTTAGGGAGTAAAGGCGCTGCCGCAGGTCTTTTGTCCCCTCAGCCTACCGATGATTTTGATACAGCTTTTTTTAAGATTTTAATGGAGCGCATCGAACCACACTTTGAGAGGATAGGGCCGCTGTTTTTCTATGACTACCCACCCTCCCAAGCAGCCCTCTCTTTGGTGAGAGGGGGACGAGCTAAACGAGTCGAGGTATATTTTGGACGGGTCGAGCTATCTAATGGTTTCGAAGAGCTTCTGGACCCCGTGGCGGTGGAGCAACGCTACGGCGAAGCCCAGTCGCAGAGACAGGTTTTAGGATTTGAGACACCCCCTATGGACCCTATGTTTCTTAAGGCTATGGGGGAGTCCTTTGTCCCGAGCTGTGGCAATGCCTTGGGTTTTGATAGGTGGCTGACCCTCCTTTGTGGTCAGTCCACCGTAGACCCATGGATCCCTTTTCGCAACCGGGCACCCTTCGTCATGCAGTAGGATCCTATGCCCTAAATTTCGATCTTTTTGACAAGTTCATCAAGTCTACCGGCCAACTCGCTTAGGGATTTTGCCGCTAGCAGGAGCTGATTTGCACCCGTCAGCGTCTCCGAAGCGGACTGGGAGACCATCTTAACATTCGACGTGATACTTTGGACTCCCTTAGCACTCTCTTGGACCACCCGTGACACTTCGTTGGTTGTCGCCGCCTGCTCTTCTACCGAAGCGGCAATGGCCCCAGCGATACCGTTGAGTTTTTCGATCGTTTGACCAATAGCGGCCACGGCTTCCACGGCACCGGTGCTGTCCTTTTGGATACCAGTGATCTTGTTGGTGATATCCTCTGTGGCTTTTGCCGTTTGTTTGGCCAGCTCCTTGACCTCGTTGGCGACCACCGCAAATCCTCGTCCAGCATCGCCGGCCCGTGCAGCTTCAATGGTGGCGTTAAGGGCTAGGAGGTTGGTTTGTTGGGCTATCGAACTAATCACTTTGATGACGTTGCCGATTTCTTGGCTGCTCTCGCCGAGTTTAGTAATGGTGACATTAGTGGCTTGGGCTTGTTTGAGAGTCATGGTGGAGGTCGTCGAGGCCTCTGCGGCGTTTCTGGCGATTTCCTTAATGGATGCTGACATCTCTTCGGTATTTGTGGCAACGGTTCTCACCCCTTGGGAGACTTCTTCGGAAGCAGAGGCTGTGGAGTTGGCGATCGACGTGGAGCGTTCGGCATTGCTGCTGAGCTGGGTGGCTGTCGCATTGAGTTCAGCCGACGCCGCAGCAAGCTGCCGAGAGGCCTCGGTCACGTTTTGGACGAGGACGACCCGGTCAGTGATAATCTCCCAGGTCACCATGGGGCCAAGATAATTTCTATTTTGATCGTATACGGCGGAGGCATTGAGCGTCAAAGTGTTTGACCCGACTTTGATCTGGGCTTTGTGGGGCAGATTGCGGTCATTGGCGACGAGTTTTCGTTGGTGAGCTGGATTTTTGTGAAAGACGTCAAAGCTAGAGCCTACGATCTTTTCGACGGGGATGGGCAGGTCGCGTTCAATAGACCGTAAGGTTTGTGCACTTTTAGGGTTGATATAGAGAATGTTTCCGTCTTTATCGGCCATCATGACGTTGATGGGCATATTGTCAACCATGCTCTGGATACGTCCAACAGTGAGTTCCTGAGCGATCTTTTCTTTGGTTTCCTTGGTGACATCCGTCGCATATTTGACGACTTTTATGGGATTGTTGCTGGAATCAAACACGGGATTGTAGCTTGCCTGGATATAGACTTCCTCCCCATTGCGATGGATTCTTTTGAACAGGCCCGCTTGAAACTCGCCTCTTCCCAGATTGCTCCAAAAGAGGCGGTACTCAGGAGAAGCGGCGTAGGTTTTATCACAAAAAATAGAGTGATGTTTCCCCCTGATCTCCTCCATGGTATAGCCTAGAGTCTTAAGAAAATTGTTGTTTGCCTTCACAATCGATCCGTCAAAATTAAACTCGATCACAGCTTGGGATTTTCCGAGGGCCTGCAGTTCAAATTCATTTTGCTTTTGTTTAGTGATATCGAGAGCAATCTTGACGACCTTAGCAACCCGTCCCTGGGCGTCCATAATCGGGTTGTAGGAGGCGTTGATCCAGACTTCTTTGCCATTTTTTGCAATGCGGCGAAATTCGCCACTATGGGGTTCCCCTCGACCTAACTTGTCCCAAAAACCACGGTATTCGATGGAATTGGTAAATTCTGGGTCGCAAAAAATCCTATGGTGTTGGCCCCTCAGTTCGGAAAGGCTATAACCGAAAGAGGAGAGAAAATTATCGTTTGCTTCCAGGACAGTGCCATCGGGCTTGAAATAAATAATCGCTTGGGCTCGATTGAGAGCGTGGATCACTGATCTTTGCTCGATGGTTTCATCTGAGTGAGATTGTTGTGAGTGAGGTTCCCGGGCACCCAACGAGTTAAGATTTAGGGCTATGTTAGTCATAATGTTACCTTCTCCTTGTAAAATCTCGATGTCTTCGATGCAAAAAATCTATAGCCCTGCTATCGGCAAGTTCTACAAAAACTTTTGACAGAGGTCCTTCCAGAATGTCCCCATCGAGGTTTTAGGAGAGCTTAAAATTTTTTTAAAAAAATTAGAAAAGCCTACCAATTCAGAAAATTGGCAGGCTTATTGGGGTTTTTTCGTACTCCTTGATGTCGGTTATTCGCCGCCTAATATTTCCCCATCAATCACCTCAACCACCAGCTCGTCGTCGCTCGGAGCTACCGTGAAATCAATGGGTTTGAGGTCAGCCTTAGCCGGTAGAGGGGGGACAGCATCAAGGACTAGCCCGGTACAACTACTAGCCTCTTTCATCCTTTGCTCGCCTTGAGCAATTTTGATCAAATATTTGTTATCTGCACCGAGTTCAGAGCCTGATTTGATGGAAAAGAGTGGTGCATACCAACCTTGGGTGCTCTTTTCGCTTGGGATCCCCCAAAGCTGGCCTGGCCCCCCATAGTTAAGGCGGAATTTTTTGTCATAAAAAGAGGTGCCTCGTCCATCAGCATCGTTTGCCTGCTTATGGGTGTAGGTAAACTGGAGCGGTGCATCAAACTTGACGACAGCTCCGGCGGAATCTTTGATTCCCGTAAACATATTCCAGCTATCTTGCCCCATTTCCCAAGTATAAAACACCGAAGCCGTATAGAAAGCGCTTAGAGAGGTCGCATCTGCGGCAGGGATCAATTGACCTGAACGGATTCCCCCACGGTACCTTTGGCTACCACTTAGGGTGGCACCAGAGGCAAAGTCTACCTTAGTACCTCCCCGTTTGATCGCCATCTCTGATTGGACATAGTCATAGGTGACTTTGTTGGCAAACGTAGGTGGGTTAGACCAATCTCGATCTGGGCTGAAGGGGCTTGCGTTGCTAGTGCCAGCAATCATGGCGCTGGTGATGGAAGCAACGGGACATTCGACAACACAGGCTAAGGAGAGATTACCAGCAGTGGCTGTAACATCCTCTGTGGTCGTAATGGTGATTTTTGAGACCGCGTTATTTTCTACGAGGATCACCACACTTCCTAGACCTTCGCTCCAAAAGAAATTTTGGCCGCCTGCTAGGGTAAAGTCACTAGCAGTGACGTCTTTCCAGGATCCAGAGGAACCATCTTGTTGGTATTCAGCTGTGACTTCGAATTTTGTTCCATTGTAGGTGACGCGCACCTGTTTAGAGGTGGTTGGATTCCATGAGTTGAGGTCGATTCCGACTATTTCGGCCAGTTTCAGTTCGATCAGGGTGTTTTTAACAAGTTTACCGTTGGATTTAATCACCGTATAGTCTTGTTTGGCATGGGTATTCCAATCAGTGATCCGCGAGACGGTCGCTCCTGCCGGGATACTTTCATTATTTTCCGCCCAAAGTCCATAGTATCCAATATGTGCTTTGATGATTTTTCCTTTTTCATTTTTGAATTCCAAAGGGTACCCAGAGTTAATCGTCACACGTTTGCCGTCGGATTTCGTGTAGAGATTATAGTTCCAGGCTAAGGTATAGAATTCGTTTCTATCAAAGCATTTTTCTTCTCCGGCAACACTTTTTCGCAGCATCCGGTCGTCGTTAAAGGCGACTTTATAAGCAGAGTCTTGGGACTGGCCTTGCCAGCTCCGATTTAATTTGGTGTTCATAAGCCCGCCATTGATTTCTTCTGTTGTTCCATCTCTTTTGAGGACCGCAGAGAGGGCTATATCTTGTTTTTCGTATTGATTTTCAGAAATATTGACCATACGGACGATGATATCGCCGTTTTCGTCGCCGAATGATTCAAGACCCCCGCCGCCACCGCCACGCTCAGCCCAATTGAGTCTAAAGACGCCCACTGGGTTTTTCGCGGTCGCTCCACCTGCGACGACCAGTTTGCCTTGAAGACTGTAGGGGTCTTCCTCAGTATCAGTCTCAGAGCTATCTTGGGAACCACCGCCACCGCCGAGCCAAAAATCCACTTGGAGTGGTTTTCCTTCTTCTCGTTTTGATTCGACGATCACACTTGTATATTGCACGGCACCTTGTTGGCTATCGGAGCTTCCCGATCCCGAGCCTTTCGAGCCAAAACATTCATCCTCGTTGACTTGGGCAAGGTATTTACCCTTATTGACCATATCAATATAGCCTAGTCTGTTAACAAAGCAGTAGATGCCCGAGGCCTGTTGGAGAGCTTCAAAGGAATCATCTTGGACATACAGGTCAGAGGGATCGGATTCGTATTCAGTCCCCGCCAGATGAAGGCTCGTCGTGGAAGATTTTGCTGGTATGATGGATAGAGAACCGTTAAGCGCAAGTAGCTTAGTGGCTTCCGTGACGACAGCATTGTCAACGCTGGTTGCTTTACTTGACTTTGAAGTCGAAGATTTTGCCGGCGTGCCGCCTCCTCCCGAAACGGGGACTGAATCCGTTTCCTCGGTGGTTTCCGTAGAACTCTTTTTTTTCTGGCAGCTTAATAGGGGTGTGCCTACTGATATGGCTGTGACTATCGTAAAAGTCGTGTGAATGTGTTTAGCTTTCATATGATCTCTCCTTAGACTAGTTGTGAACCTTGGTTTAAACACAAAGGCTCCATCGGACTTCTGCCCAAAGACCTTAGGAATAGGTATAAAAATGAGTTTATTTGGGATGATACAGGAAGCATTGACGGGATGCGAAAAACACCACTTTGTCAAAATGGTTTCTGCCTACCTAGGCAGGAAACGCTTGACTGGGCGGCCAGTTAACTTTATGCTAAAGGTACTATCTGATTAAAAAAAAGTGGGGGGGGGAATGACATGGGACACCTAAGCGTACGGCCTGGATTGTGGGTAGCTACTGGATTGGTGGGGATGTTGTTGGGTGTTTCGATGGGCTTTAGCGCGATCGGTGCACCACCCAGGGTCGTTTCCTTAGATCGGGAGAACGTTTTAGGTAAGGAGCTGGTCGATTTTGTATCGCTCGACCCCTCGACGATTTTATACCAGGATGGCTCTGCGGCAGTGATCGGGGTGCTTCCGGCTCCCCAAGGAAAAGTCGAAGACGACCGAAGTTACTATATCGTTCATACGGGGCTGACGTTTGTCCCGCCGGCTCCACTGGAAAAATACGGTCAATTGATTGATTTTGTACCCGGTCAGTTTTCTCTGATGCGCCTCTCAGCCACAGAGGCAGAAAAAATCGCGAGCGAACTTCATACGGAAAGTATTGCCTGCGGGGTGTTGCTTAAACTCAGAGGGGACTCCATATCCGAAAACTTCGCTGCAACACCCACGCCCCGCGTCCCACTCCTAGAGGCGAGTACGATCTTTAAGTCCCATATCAACAAAGTCTCAGCGGCATCCATCCAAGCCACCGTCGACAAGCTCACCTCCTTCCCCACCCGCTTTCATACCAGCCCCACAGGCAAACAGATTGCCGACTTCCTGGCGGAGGAATACCGCACATTGGCCAAAAACCGCAACGATGTGGAGATCAGTACCTACGATCACGGCGGTGAGACGCCCCAAAAAAGCCTTGTGGTACGGATCATGGGCCAAGTACAGCCCGATGAGATCATCATTTTAGGGAGCCATCTGGATAGTGTGAACTGGCGGGGCGATGGCGGTGGTCGATCCCCAGGAGCTGACGACAATGCCAGCGGGACTGCGACAAACCTGGAGATTTTTCGGATTTTGATGTCCCAAGAAATCAAAACAGACAGGACTCTCGAGATCCATGCCTATGCTGCCGAGGAGATTGGTCTTGTGGGCAGTCAGGATATAGCCCAGGATTACAAGCGAGACGGCAAAAAAGTCGTCGCGATGGTCCAGCATGATATGACTCTCTGGAAAGCTGCCAACACCCCAGACAAAATCTGGTTTGTCTCCAACAACACCGATCCGAGTTTCAATACTCTACTTGGCAAAATCATCGACCTCTATGTAGGCGTGCCTTGGGAGCAAAGATCCTTAAGTGGAGGGAGCAGCGACCATGCATCCTGGAGACGAGCTGGATATGCCACCGCTTTTCCTTTTGAAAACCCTAGCCAGCACAATCCAGCGATTCACACAGCAAGAGATACCACAGCACAATCTCCTTATTTTGAGTTGGCTGCGGCCTTTTCTAAACTAGGTCTTGGCTATGTGCTTCATTTTGGAGGGGTTGCAGACACTGGGGTGGCGGCTGCTAAAAACGTAGCCTTCACGTTCACAGTTGGTTCTGTAACGGTCACACCTAGGTAACTGGGGATCTTGATTTTGTAGTCGGAGAGTTTGATTTGAAACCGTTCATGGTTCTTGATATCGGTCAAGATCCCTAGTGGGGTGTCCCAGGGCAATTGCATTTAACTGTCCTTGACAGGATCTTTTTTCTGTGAGTTTCCTGCCACAACCTGAAGTAAAAAATCGGTATCCCAACCAGCTCTGAGGCGACGAGTAGCAATTCCAACTTTAGCTGGCGCGGCCTTT
>JBGSUI010000052.1:0-52239 GCA_041736175.1 Oligoflexales bacterium
GGTGTTTTTCAGTTGAGCTTAAACTTCGATAATGGTCAACTGTCGTCCATCTTTGGCGATGGATCGAAATCTGCCTTTGTGGAAGTCACAGCCGGTGGCAAGGTGTACCCTCGCCAACGCTTGATTGCTGTACCTCTAGCATTGAGGGTGCCCGTTGATACGAGTACCTTAAACTATACAAATGACGGCAAGCTGACGGTTGAAAATCTACCTATCAGTAAAATTTCAGGACTCACAGAGGCATTGGCAGCAAAGGTAGAATCTGCTAATCCCTCGGCAGCTTGGACGAACCTCGGTTTGGGATCCTTGGCAACAGCGAGTTCCGTGACATCTTCGATGATTGCAAGCAACACCATTGTAGACTCAAATATCAGTAGTTCAGCAGCCATCGCAGATACAAAACTTGCTACGATCTCCACGTTAGGTAAAGTCTCAGGCTCAGCAATCACCTCAGGTACCATCGGTGGTACCACAGCGATTAACAGCTCTGGTGCTATAACCACGTCGGGAGAAATCACAGGGACTGGCAATATTGTGGTTAACGGGACTGGAACTGCGACGACGGAACTCCGTTTTAACAGTAAAAACAATAGCAACTATGTGGGTTTTAAGGCTCCTGATCCTTTAAATGCTAGCAAAATCTGGACCCTGCCCGCAGCAGATGGGACCAATGGCCAACTGCTTAAAACAGATGGTTCTGGGAGTCTCACCTGGGTTAGCGCAACAGGTCTTGGCGACTTGGTTGCAGCCAACAACCTCTCTGATGTTGCTAACGCCGGCACCGCCCGTACCAACCTTGGCTTAGGCACGCTTGCCACTACCAGTGCATTCACCTCAGCTCTTATCACCGATGGCAACATCGTCGATGCGGACATCAATTCCTCAGCAGCCATCGCTGATACCAAATTAGCCACGATCTCCACGGCAGGCAAAGTCTCAGGCTCTGCCATTACTTCAGGAACCATCACTGGATCAACCGTCGTGGCCACCAGCGGTCAGCTTTCTAGCACTGGAAATATTCGCGTCTCAGGGACTGGCATCACAGCTACGGAACTGCGCTTTGGGGATCAAAACGACAGCAACTACGTAGCTTTTAAAGCACCTGACAATGTAGGCACCAATATGGTATGGACCTTGCCTGCAACGGACGGGACCGCGAACCAAGCTCTTAGCACAAACGCCTCTGGGGTCCTACAATGGGTCTCCCCGATGTTAGCCGGTAATAACCTCTCAGAAGTGTCTAACCAAACGGCCGCCCGCAGCAACCTTGGTTTAGGCAATCTTGCTACCAATAGTGCAGTTACTTCTGCTCTGATTACCGATGGCACCATCGTCGATGCAGACATCAACGCATCCGCAGCCATCGCTGATACCAAATTAGCCACGATCTCCACAGCAGGCAAAGTCTCAGGTTCTGCCATCACCTCAGGAACGATCGAAGGATCTACAATCATTAACACCACAGGAGCTATTACCAGCTCGGCAGCAATCACAGGTACCGGCAACATCATCGTCTATGGTACCGGTGCAGCTGCTACAGAACTCCGCTTTAACAACGACAACAACAGCAACTATGTGGGTTTTAAAGCCTCAGGCTCTATCAGTGCCAATAGAATTTGGACACTTCCCGTAGCAGATGGTACCAACGGCCAAATTCTTAAAACTAATGGCTCCGGTGCCCTAAGCTGGGTAAACCCCGGTGGGGTCGGCGATCTACTTGCATCCAACAACCTATCAGAACTTACCGCTACCGCTGGTACCGTTCGCACAAATCTTGGTTTAGGCACTCTTGCCACCAACAGTGCAGTCACCTCTGCTTTGATTACTGACGGCACCATTGTCGATGCGGACATCAACGCAACCGCAGCCATCGCCGACACCAAACTCGCCACGATTACCACGGCGGGTAAAGTCTCAGGCTCTGCCATTACCTCAGGAACGATTGCAGGTTCCACTATATTTAACACCTCCGGAGCAATCACCACCTCCGCTGCCATTACCGGGACTGGCAATATCATCGTCAACGGCACGGGATCTGCGACCACCGAGTTCCGCTTTAATGACGATGACAACACCAATTATGTGGGTTTTAAAGCCCCCGGCTCCGTGACCACCAACAAGATTTGGACGCTGCCAGCCACTGATGGCACGACCGGCCAGATCCTCAAGACCGATGGCTCTGGGGTTCTTGGTTGGGTGAGTGGCTCTACAGGCACTGTGACCAGTGTTAACCTCACAGCCCCGTCCGAAGGGATCACGGTGAGTGGTGGCCCTGTTACGAGTTCGGGCTCAATAACCCTCGCTCTCGCCAACGACCTGGCTGCCGTAGAAGCCCTTGCTACCACTGGTGGCGTGGAACGCACCGGGGCCAACACCTGGGCTACTTACACCCTTACGGCTGCGGGTAAAGCTTTGATCGACGATGCCGATGCTACTGCCCAACGTACAACCCTTGGTTTAGGCAGCTTGGCGAATTTGAGCGCTGTTGGCAGCACAGAGATCACCAACGATTCCATCATGAACACTGATATCAACACCTCAGCCGCTATCGCCACATCTAAACTCTCGGGAGCAGTCACATCGATCACGGGCCATGGTCTTGGTGGGCTGGCCACGGCCTCTGCCGTCTCAGGAGGCACCGCTGGGACCATCACCGATGACACGATCACTGACGCTGATATCAACAGCGCGGCTGGGATCGCCCAGTCAAAAATCTCAGGTCTTACCACGTCTCTCTCTGGTAAAGAATCCACCATCACGACCAGCTCGGTGATCAACGGTGGTACCTTTACCACGGCCCTCCAAAACGGCCTCCAGGTCAAACCCTTTAACACTGCTGCCGGCAACACCGGTGAGCTGCGTTTTAACGAACTCGCTGCCAGTGGAGCCAATTATGTGGGTTTCAAAGCCCCTGATACACTTACTGGTGACCGGATTTGGACCCTTCCCGTAGCAGATGGATCCAGCGGCCAAGCATTGACCACCAACGGCAGCGGGGCTTTAGCTTGGAGCACCCTAGGAGGCGGGGGATCTCTGACTCTTTCTAGTAAAAGTTCTGACTACACAGTCGTGACGGGAGACGTCGGCAAATACTTTATGGTCACCGGCAACATGACAACCCTCACCTTACCGACGGCAGCCTCTGTGGGGTCGGGATTTTCGATCACCGTCAAGTCCAATGGTGGCTGGGCTGTGGTGGCGCATGCTGACGTGATCGAAGGGAATAACATGGAACTCGCCCTGCCTACGCAATCGGTAGCCCAATTGGTGACCGATGGGACAGCGTGGTATCTTGTTTATTCCCTGGGCACTTATTATCGAGGGATCCCTGTATCTTGTGGCGCTGACTGCTACGCCAATAGTACCGCCATGAGTGCAGGGCTGGCTTACACCGCGACGGGTAAGGCCTTAGTTTTAAGTAGTGGTGTATGGGTTCAGACGAATGGCACCAACGTGCTTCGAGTGGACGGATCCGACAACTGGCACCTAGCCTTAAACGGTAACGGACGGACTTTTAGTGCCTCTAATCTAAATAAGACCACAGCAAATCTCGGTGGCCGCGTATGTCCCGTCAATGTGTATGTGGATGATGGCAATAAGGTGGCCACGGGTCGGTGTGTTTATTATGATCAGGGAAATGTGGGTCAGCGGTTGGATGCTTGGACCATGGACGGCGTAACCGATCAGACGACCTCAGGGTCTTTGCGTCTTGGAGAATGGAGCACCACAGCAGGTGGCAATTCCACAGGTGCTTCGTGGTATGAGGGAAATATCCAGGTCTGTGCTGACAAGGGTATGAGGTTGCCACTTCTCTACGAAACCTCAGCTTCAGACCCGAGCAGCGATAAGCCCGGAGACCCAGCTTCGCCTAGCTGGTCTAATCTAACGACGGGGGTACCTTCTTATCAGGGCTTTAGCTGGACGTCATCCGCCCATTCGGCTGCTACCTACAATTACTGGATATGGGCGGGGACTTCTACCAACACCTACGATTACACCGGCACCTACCCGGTGCGTTGTGTTGTCCCGTAGTTGGCCGGCGACACCTTGAGACTTGAAACTTGAAGCTTGAATTTTTGTCTTCCCGGCCCTCGCTGGAGCGAGGGCCGGCCGGAACTGCCTATTTTTTAGGCATTTTTGTTTACTTCCTTGCCGATCCTTGAGCTGCGAGATATTTTTCCCAGCCAATTATATGCTTACTGATCTCTACTGACCGTGCCGTGATCTGAATAAAAAAGCCTTCGGTGATCGCCTTGAGTGTCCAGAGGAGGACGGCAAAAGCCTTGATATTTTCCAGGTGGCTACGGAGTTCGTGCATCTTACTTAAGATGGCAGAGACTTCGGGTTTGATGGCGGTTTTCCAGGCTGGAGTCACCGCTATAGTGGGGTTGGTCCGCAGGGTTTTGGTCCAGGATTTCGGAGATGAGATCCATGAGCAGCAGTCTTTCGCCAGGGTCCATATCTCGGAGAGTGGTCAGGTGCCACCGCAGCAATTCTTTGAGCTTAAGGCGGTTGATACTGGTAAAGTAAGAGGCTATATCGAGTTTCATAAAATAGGCGGTCGGTGGAAGCTGTAGCATCAGATGGTTTAATATCGAGACTGCAGCGTTCACTCCTTTTTGGGGCCGGTTAGCATAAGAGTCAAAGATAAGCTTTCGGTCCATAAGCGGGATCAGCCGATCGACGATAAAGTGATGGACCAGCCGGTCACGAAAGCTAGGCGCAAAAATCTCTCGCAGTTTAGGATCCTGGACCACAAAGCAGCGGTACGGCTGTGGGGCGTAGCGTCCCAGAACCAGGTCTTGGGCTTATGTTGGGATGTGGGTTTCTTTAGAACCTATGAGGCCTTCTCGTCAAAGGAATCAGCCACGCCAGTGGCCTTGACCCAAATGGCGTCAGCACAGAGGTCCACATGGCCTGGCCACTCAAGGGACCGACCACGAGCACCGATTTTGACCTGCTTGAAAAAAGTCGGGTCAGAAAAGTTTGCAAACACCCCTTGCTTTTTAACTAGCGGGCTAGCATCAAAGGTAACGGTGCGCCCATTGTCATAAGTGACCTTTAGGCTAAAGCTACCAGTCGGCTCTACCTTGGCGATCTTTCTCATTATCTACTCCAACGGCGTGATTGGTCGCAATGGCGATTCCTGTTTCTCACAACGCTGCCAGTTATCAAGCAACTCTTGGTGGTGCATGGCCGCCCACTCAAACACCATGGAACGCACCCTGGAGCGCACTGACCCCCGCAGAATCCGAATTGGCGAAAGGCCCACAACTATCTCATCCTCGCCGTACGAGGCATGAAAGTGCGGAGGCGCATGATCGTCGAAAAACATGTAAATCTCAATACCATAAAATGAAGAAATTGTTGGCACTTGTCCTCCAAGATCTGGGGATCTATATCTATCACAAATTATCGGACAAAGTCACTATGGCACCAAGCACTAAATTAGTTTAAGAGCACAATAGGGCACCGGTCTGTTGCAACAAAAAACTTACTTTAAAGTTTGGCTATGGATTTCCTCCATAAAATCAATTACATAATGTATATGTCTGTAATCGTTTTGTTTTTCAGGATTATTCTGTGATCAAACTTCCTTAAAGATACACTTAGTGTTATTCTAGGGAAGATATGTCTGAAATAAAGACTCAAAACTATATCGCTGAGCTTGCCGCTAGGGGGGTATATCACTTTACAGCAGCTAGTTTAGCTAAGGAGCGCGGCTCCAGTCTTAACTCTGCGCGCCTGGCCCTGAATCGCCTCGCATCGCAAGGGATCATAGCAATGCCATACCGGGGGTTTTTTATTTCAGTGCCGCCCGAATATAGAGCCATTGGTTGCCTGCCTGCTGACCAATTTCTTCCCCAACTCATGGAGTATTTGGGTGAATCCTATTATGTGGGGTTACTCTCGGCGGCCAGGTATTTCGGGGCAGCTCATCATGCTGCCCAAGTTTTTCAAGTTGTGACTCAAAAAAATCGTAAGTCCCTTCAATGCGGACAAGTCTTGATAGAATTCGTGGCGAAAAATCACCTTCAACAGACGCCAGCTATGTCAGTGAATACACCACGGAGCGTATTAAGGGTTTCGACTCTGGAGTCGACAGCATTGGACCTAGTCGGCTATCAACAACATTGCGGCGGCTTAGACTATGTTGCTACAATTTTGCATGAATTGGTCGAAAAAATCAGACCTCAGAAGCTTGTCGAGGCTGCCGAGGTGGTTCCGCTGCCCTGGGTCCAGCGTGCTGGCTATCTACTCAATTTGGTGGGCGGTGAAGTAAAGACAAAGGGTTTACAGAAGCTTGTCGCAACCAAATGCCCAGCAATGACACCATTGCAACCTGGAGTCTCGATGCAGGGAAGTGTGAAGGATCGGATATTTCGAGTTGCTGTCAATACTGAGGTGGAACCCGACTTATGATCGCTCCTCCTTACATAGCCGAATGGCGACAATCTTTTCCATGGGCACTTGATTCGCAGGTTGAGCAAGACCTTATTATTAGCCGGGCTCTCATAGATATTTTTGCGAATGGGGAATTAGCAGAGGCACTTGCTTTTCGAGGCGGGACGGCACTTCATAAACTCTACCTACATCCAGCAGCACGCTATTCTGAGGATATAGATTTGGTTCAGATACGTCAGGAACCAATTGGTCAAACGCTTGAAAAGTTAAGATCTGTTCTTGAAGCAAAGTGGTCCTAACACCAAAAAAACAAAGATAGATCCCATCCACTCGGTACTTCGGGATATCCTGGCAGCGCCATTTTTGATACTACAAATTGATATAATTATTGAATCAGAACAATAATTATACTAAGCTTAGTGTAAGGAGGCTTCCGGTGAAAGATTGGCTGAAAGAGTTATTTCACGACAACACCCAAACCGCGCTATTAGCGCTACTTTTTTGCTTTTATGATGGGACGGAAAGCAGTCCTTCTATTAAAAGTTTAGAAATGGCTCATGCGTTTGCACGCCAAGGAGGTTTTCAATGACCACAGAAAATAAAAAGGAAATCATAGCTTCTTATCCTTACATGACTGCTGGTAGAACATGGATTATCCCAAATGTGACGCTGGAGCGAGCCCCCGATGGCTCAGTAATGATTTCCGGTATGGAAGCTTTAAGAATGCAGAGAATGGTGGCGAATGAGATTTGTGGACAAGCGTCAACTTTGAATCCTGAAGAGCTCGAATTTCTTTGCGATGTCACATCAACAAGATTTAATGATGTCGCTGAGTTTCTTAGTGTTACAAAAGGCAGTGTGACCTTTTGGAAAAGGCAGGGAAAAACAGTTCCTCTAAACGAAAGTCTCCGTCTCAAAAAATGGTTTTGGAAGAAGGTATTTAATTCCGATTTGGAAAGGCATTCTTTATTTTCTGTCCCGACCATGGTGCTCACTGATGATGGAAAACTTCTTGAATTTTTGAGAGATCAAGGGAAGATATTTTTTTCCGAGGCTCTCAAAGCAGGGTGATTTTGCATGGACAAAGGCATCAAATACAACTACAGCGGCGGCCATCCTCTTGATCTCGCTTCGCAGGGTAGTCAACCCAAACCCTGGCTCCCTAGCGATAATGAGTGAGAAAAACCTCAAGGAGTGGGTCAGCGATTTGATAATAGGCTTGATGTTCTCCATCTTCAAATCGGTAGACGACCGATTGGTCGAGGAATCGATTGATGATGGCGTGGACGCCGGATTTGGAAAGATCTGTCAAATTTAAAAATTGTGAACCTGTGATGTTGTAGGATTTACCTTGTTTAGCTATTGATGTCAATACTTTGTTTTCTTTGGGAGTGAAGTTTGACAGGATGGTCCCATAGTTTGACCGCGAAATATCAACGAATTCGAGTATTTTTTTGTCGACAATGGTTCGATCGATTTTCTTGATGCTGGGATCTATCCGTATAAATTCGCAGATCTTGTTGATGGACTCCGGGATTCTATGCAAGCGGTCTTGGATATAGACTGAAGTTTCAAAATCGATTTCTTTGTCTGATTGACTTAGCCGAGAATTTATATATTTTGTATAGGCTTCGTAGTCGATATAGTTTAGCTCAATCGTAAAACCCCATTGGTGGAAAGGGGCTTTCGGTACATCAAACATTTTGTGTAAAAGGTGGTACTTGGATCCAGAAATGACCACTGGAATATTGGCAGCTAGGTCTTGCAAGGCTCCTCTTAATTTAGCTTCTGCCTTTGGGATTTTTGCGATCTCTTGAAACTCGTCAAAAACCAGCAGGAATCGAAGTTTGCCTTCTTTATTTAACCGCCCAATATTTTCTAGGGTGAGATCAAACGGAGGGATTTTTATGAAATCTAAAAGTTGGCCATGTCTTGGCATGGCGCGATTTAACGCCAAGCTTAGCTCGAGAGATATGTCTTCTAGGCTTCGGACGTTATAAAAGTCAGAATAAATAAAAATGTTATTAACATCTTTGGTCCATTGATGTCCGATGAGATTTTTGAGGATGGATGTTTTGCCAAAATTACGCAAGCCGTAGAGACGGATGCAGTCGTCGTTATTTACATGTTGCTGCAGGCGAGCGATCTCTTTTTTAAAATTGCAAATATCCTGCTCGTCTAAAATTCGGTCATAAACAAACACGCTCACTGAATCTCCTAAAAAAAGAACTCAGCGATCTCCCAGAGTCTTAAGCTTAAATTTCAGGATCCAAACTTTATAGATGGCCTCTAACACAATCCGGCGGGATATCTTAGACTGGCCCGCGCGGCGCTCCTCAAATATGATGGGAAACTCGACAAAGGAGCACCCCCTCAACAGGGCCCGGTATTTGAGTTCGATCTGAAACACATAGCCGTTGGAAATAAAAGTCTCCAACTGCAGCTTTCTAAGGCAGGCGGACGACCAGGTGTTAAAACCACCCGTGAGGTCACGGATCGGAACGTTGAGGACCCTGCGAGCATACCAGCTACCCCCTTGGCTGATAAGACGGCGCCAAAAGGGCCAGTTTTTAGTCGATCCTCCTTCCACATAGCGAGAACCCACCAAAAAATCGGGCTTCTTCGCAAGGATCAAATCCTTACAAGCTTTTAATCCTATCGGAGGGTGAGACAGATCTGCATCCATCTCCCCGATATAGTCGTACCCATGGTCCAGTCCATATTGAAATCCCGCCAAATAGGCTGAGGCAAGGCCACGTTTGCCCTCGCGGGACATCAGGTGCAGTCCAGGGTGGGATTTTTGGTACCGACGCACGATATCGCCCGTACCATCCGCGCTTTGATCATCGATCACCAGGATATCAAATCCCAGATCCAGACTAAAAATACTATCGAGCAAGAGTCCGATCGATTCGGCTTCGTTATAGGTCGGAACACAGATCAGTACCCGCATGAGTTGGTCAATCCTTTACTTACTCCAAAAACCCTATGGGTCATGCCGTACCCTTGCCTAAGGGTGAGCCTCTTGATGCCAGCATCTGGTTAGAGTGCCAGCAACAGCCTAAGAACTCAATCGAAAATCAGCGTTTCCACTTTTGTTATGGTGTGAGTTCTACCAAAGGCAAGGGAGGCGGGATAAAAGCAGCGTCCTCTTTAACGGCAAGAGCGCTGATGGCTTGGGCGACGGAAAAGAGGATATTGGAGTCTCCATTGTGGCTTGGGCCATAGGCGTCTCCAACAAATGCTAGTTTAGATGTGGCAAGGCCCTTGGAGCCCAGGCGCTCCTGCCATTTGAGGTCCGCGAGGGCTGGTGACTGGGCCCAGGCATCAGGCTGGAGGGCGATATGGCCAAACTCGCTAAAGGCTCCCGGGTACACTGCGAGGAGTTTTTTACGGCTTCGCTTGAGTGCTTTCACGGCTTTGATCACCGCCGGAGCTTGCATCGACAATTCGTAGTCAATGGTCGCTTGAAAACAAATCTCCCGTATCTCCCCACCACCTGGTCCGACCACAAACTGAGTCCTCTCTGCGGGGATCAAACCGATATCTGGAAGAGAAACTTGGGGATCGAGGATTTGCTCGGACAGCACCACAAGGCTTACGGGTTTGGTTTTGAGAGCGATCTGCAGGATATGGGCGGGCCAAAAACCCTTAGGGAGCCAGTGCAAGGCATTCCATGGGGATTGGGCCACCACAAGGGCCTTGGCGTGGATGATGTTTTGCTCACAGCGGAGTTCCCAAACTCCATCAGCCCAGCGGGCCGAGAGGATCATGTTGCGGACTTGGGTCGCTGCCTCTGCCCATAGAGTGGACTCCCAAAGGGCTGAGGCCAAGTCCCCACTAAAAGGAAGGTCCGCAAGGCGTTGGCTGCGGCTTTTAAGGGCAGCCGGACAAGCGGCCCATAGATCGGGGATGCCGCAGAGATTGGCTAAGTGCTCTAAGACGACTGCGGCAGGGCTTTTGCGAGGCCCGTTCCAAAGGTTGCCTATGGTTTGGGGGCGGGCCCCTTGGGTTTCTTCGGGAGACAGTTCTTGGGTCTCGATCTTTTCGAGGATCTTAGTCACATGGGTCCAGTCGCGGACCGCGGCGGGGCCACCGAGTGCCTTAGCGGTTTTTTCGCTTAAAAAATCCCCCAAGGGAATCTCACTCAGCTTGCTTCCGGAAAGGATACCAAACCTCCCAAGGCGGCCAAGGGTTTCGGGAGGAGATAAGGGGGTGTTGGGGATCTGGAGGCACTGGGTCCAGTAGCGGACGATGGCCTCAGAAACATGACCCAGACCGTAACCAAAATACAGTGGCTTCTGGGATGAATGGGGCTCATTCGTCTGGGGTAAAGCTGTCGACACCAGCCGTCCGCCTAGATGATCCTCCTGTTCTACCACAACGATCGAGAGGTGGGGGGCCATCGACCGGATCCGCAATGCCGTCAGGACTCCTGCGAGGCTGCCGCCAGCGACCGCGATATCAAACGATTCTTTTTGATCCATGGACACAGATCCTTTACAACCGGTACGACCATACCACTCTTGAGTCACACCATAGGAGACACGGGCATGATAAATCCCCAACATCCGGCACCCACAGGGCCGACTCTGGTAAAAGACCCCAAGGTCCTCCTCCATGTCAAGGGCCTCTGTAAAGCCTACCAGGGCCGTGATGTGGTTCAAAATCTGTCATTAACTCTCAGACAAGGTGAGTGCTTGGCTCTCTTAGGGCCTAATGGAGCGGGCAAAACCACGACTCTAGGGATCCTAGAAGGACTGATTCCTGCGGACTCAGGGGAGATCGAGTTTTTTGAAATAAAGGTTGGATCTGACAAACAGCATTGGCGCGGGATCAAACAACGTCTGGGAGTGGTGCTACAGGAATCCAGCCTCTATAAACGCTATACGGTAGAGGAGACCTTTAGGCTCTTTCGCTCCTTTTACACTACAGGAGTCGATCCCGCAGAGCTGATCTCGGTACTGGATCTCACCGAAAAAGCCGGGACCCAGGTGCGCCATCTCTCGGGGGGTCAGAAGCAGAGGGTGCTTATCGGCTGTGCCCTCGTCCATGACCCAGACTTGCTGTTTCTTGACGAACCGACCACGGGGCTTGATCCCCACCACCGCCGGGCCCTGTGGCAGATTCTCACCCAGCTGGTGACTGGAGAGTGGCGGTGGCCTTCAGGAAAACCCCCTAAACCCCGTGGCCTGTTGTTGACGACCCATTCGATGGAAGAAGCCGCTTTTCTCGCCCACAACGTCGCCATTATGGACCAAGGTCGCCTTGTGGCCATCGGCGGCCCAAGGGAGCTGGTCGACCAGCATATCGGCGCAAAGGTCGTGGAAACCCGTGAAGGGACTTTAGAGGATGTTTATCTAAAATTGACCGGTCATCCGCTCTTATAACCTCTCCACATGAGTTTATGGAGATATAAGCTAAGTCCCTTATATCTTCATAAACTCCTTATATCTTTTTCTCAATCACATGTTTAATTTGCGGTAACCCTTCTGAATTTAATGATTTATACAGAAATTTTAAAAAAACCTGTAAAAAAATAATTCCAAAAGCTTGAGTTTTTCTTTGAGTAAGCCGATACTGCTTACAGTAGGTTTACCAGGAGGTTTTTGATGCAAAACATACCCCCACCGGAACTCGTCATAGTGTCGACCAAAGGACAGATCGTCATTCCGCGAGAGATCAGAGAACTTGCTGGCCTAGCCGCAGGTTCGAAGCTTGTTATCCAATTGCGTGAAGACGGGGTTTTAGAAATACGTCTCGCCAAAGGAGGAATCGAGGATCTATTTGGTATCGTGAGGAAGCTACAAAATGCTCCTCAAAAAGTCTCTTTGACAAAAAATCAAGAGGAAGATGCCATTATGGCAATGGTTGCAAAAGAAGATCAAAAAACAAAAAAATCCGGTGAAACATGATTGCGGTTGATACCAATGTGCTTGCTCGTTCCATTCTTGATGATGACGAGGAACAGTCCCCTATCGCAAAAGATTTCTTAAGACGCCATACTGAAAAAGGCCGTCTTTATCTTTCGCCGTTTGTTATGATGGAACTCGTATGGGTCCTCAAATCGAGGGGACTAAAACGACACCAGATTGTTCCGATTTTGGAAAAACTTACAGAAATTGACGGGATTGATATCGGAAAACGTAATGTGATTGTTTCGGCATTAAACCTCTACCGCAAGTTTAATATCAGCTTTTCCGATTGCCTGATCGCTGCGGACGGCCAAATAACGGCTAACGCCCGTACAGCATCATTTGACGAAGCACTCCGAAAAAGCATCGCTTATTGCGTTGATCCGAAGGAATGCAAATAATTTGAGGGTTACGACATGAAGAGCCTTTATCAACTCTATCTGGCGAGGCTACGGGAATTTCGCAGGGAGCCGTCCGCATTTTTCTTTGTACTGTTTGTGCCCGTCCTGTGGATGCTGGTCTTAGGCTTTGCCCTTGATAACAAAGCCCCTCAATCCAAGAAAATCGGTGTGTTGACCCAAGGAGATCAGTCGAGCCCCGGGGGGGTAGGAAGTGGAAGCAATAAGATTCACGAGATTTTGGCCAGTCTTACTGGGGTTACTGTCGTCAACGGGAGTGCAGAGCAACTCCAGACGCGGCTGCGCCGTGGTGAGCTAAACTTGGTTTTAGGGAGCGAAAAACTCAGCGATGAGACTCTACGAATTATTTACTATTTTGATGACCAAAACCCCGAAGCACAGGTAGACCGCCTATGGGTTGATCGACAGATCCAAGGGCTCATGGGTCAAAAGGAGAGCCTGGCAACACGCGATGAGGCCGTCACGGGTTACGGGACCAGGTATGTGGATTTTTTGGTTCCTGGGCTTTTGGCAGTAAGCATCCTGTCGACGAGTCTTTTTGGAGTAGGAATGACGATTGTTTCTCACCGTAAAGACGGACTCCTTAAACAGCTTTTTGTCACCCCCTTAAGGCCCAGCTCCTATCTGGTTTCCCATGTGCTGAGTCGCACGACTATTCTCTTTGCTGAGGGAGGTCCTCTGCTCTTGGCAGCTTGGTTGATCTTTGGATTTAAAGTGACCGGAAGCTGGGCAGCTTTTTTGGGCCTAAGCCTCCTGGGAGCAGGAGCGACCACGGCTTTAGCCACGCTCCTCGGCTCCCGCCTGTCCCATACCGGGGCGATGAATGGCCTCAGCAATCTCTTGATGCTACCCCTTATGCTCCTGTCAGGAGCCTGGTTTAGCCGCCATCATTTCCCCCAGTGGCTCCAGACTTTTTCCAGCTACCTTCCCCTCACGGCTCTGGTCGATGGTTTGCGCAAGGTCGCTCTCGAAGGCTTAGGGTGGGAGGCGGTGGGGGCAGAAGCTCAGATCTTAGTTGTTTATATGGTCGTCGGGGTTTTTCTGAGCTCCCGGCTATTTAAATGGTATGAAGCTGGTTGATGTTTTGCACTAAGATTTATTTACAGCATGAAACAGATTTGACCCGGTAACAGCCTGTGCCAGGATCATCCGCCCGCACAGTCGTGTCGCAGATAAAGCCAAATACGCGCCTTAATTTAACTCCCTTGATATACTCTCCATCTTCACATTTTCCACCTTCTCGCTCGCTACAGGAAGAGGCTTTTGTTTTCTTTTTCATACAGAGCAGGGACTTGATTCCATCGATGATATGGGTCGAGTCGCTATATCGATAATAGGAGACTCCAGCGGCATACTCATCATCGCGGCAGCTGATTTCGTCGTCTGGAAGGATCTTGTTTGGTGCCTCTACATATCGGTAGGAGTTTATGGCTTCGTTTTTCATGGAAACTCCGCAGTCGATCTGCAAGAGTGCTTTCGGCTTAATAGGCTCATAGGCGGTCTGCTTAAGGGCATAGATCGCTGTATCAGGTTTGCAGGATAGTTTGGTACGGGCCCAAGACCAGTCCTCGTCCACATTAACCTGGTTGAAGTCTTTGGCCGCGCCGAGGGTTATGGCTGATGGAATGGTCTCTGCCTCGGGTGCTTGGCTCAAGACTTCGAAGTACTTAGAGAGGATTTGGGGAGTTTGGCCACGGATGACCCCCTCGGCAATGGGTCCAAAACCTTTGTTATCGACTTTTTTGTTGGTCACAACAACCACCAGAGATTCCATAGGGCTCAGTTCAAATCTAACAAAGATGGAAGCATTGGAGTATTTCTTATCTGCTCCAGGAGCTAGCCCTTGGTAACTGATCACAGTTGAGTCCTCTCTGGTGTAGAAGCACTCTTGGAGATCAATCGCGGACGACCCAAAAGGATCTTTTACCGATTCCTTGATTTGATAGCAGTCCTTTTGTTGGGGGATCGTAGGAGGGTTGACAACCATATGGGAAAGTTCCATCCCATATTGGGTATCCACTGTACTGATGTTGAGAGATTTTTCCCGGACTCGATTGATCCCGGCCAGGTTCTTTTTGACTTTCAAAGCTCCGATAGAAGCAAAATGGGTATCATTACCGTTACTATTTAGTTTGATGACTTCGATGGCCTTTTGGGGGTCGCCTTGGCCGGTATATGAATTTTTTATCAGTTCGGATAGATCGATCGTCTTGCCACTCTGGTTTTTGGTGGGCTGACAAAGGTAGCCTATTTCGGTCTTAAAGTCTCCTTTTATGTTTGCTTCAGCGGTCGCGCAAAACTCTTGGAGGGCATTGCTGCCTGTGCTGGCGGCGCTTAGGGTGGCCTCTTGAGAACCATCGAGGCTGGTGGATCCCAACTTACAGGACATTAAACAAGAAAGACTGCTCAAGAAAATCACACGATTCAATTTTTTCATACTTTCTCCGATTCTCTAAGAACCTCTGGGGAGGTTTGATGTAGGGACATTAAGGCTTGCAGAGGCCTAAGTGCAAACTTAATGCCACATCATTTTGCCTAGAAATCTTTGTGGTAACGCCGCAAAGAGATGTTGAGGCTTTAAACAGCAGTGTAAAAAAATATCGTTATTTGGTGAGATTCCCTGTTAGACTATAAGGGACTCATAAAAAATCATAGATTACGGTATAAACACAGAATCTGGAGAATGATTACGATGAAAAAGATTTTTTTGGTATGTTGCTTGATCGCCTTGAGTGGCGTGGCCACAAGGGGTTTTGCCGCCGATGGTAGTAACGGCTGCGGTCCAGGCTGGTATATTCTCAAGGAGAATACCCTACTTTCTTCTGTCGGTCGGTCTATTACAAATTGGATTTTATTTCCCATTTCTACCCTGGGGATGACTTTTGGAACCTCCAACTGCGCGGCCCATAAGCTGGTTGATAGTTCCAAAAAAAGCCTGCATTTTGCCACCAAAAGTCTGGATATCCTCCGCCATGACTTGGTCAAGGGCCAGGGAGTCCATGGGTCTAATTTTATCGCGACCTTTGGGTGCTATGAAACTGTGCGTCCACAGGTTATGAGCCGCGTCCGCGAAGAGTTGCGCCTTAATCCCTTGACACTGGAAAGCCCCGACCTTCCCGTCTTGCTCGTGCTGATGACCCAAAAGGTGATCGACCGGGACCCTATCCTCGCTATGCAATGCGCTTAGGGAAAGTCTTTTTAGGGATAGTGGTCTTTCTATGGGGTTGGTGGGAGGCTGTAGCCCTGGCCCAGACTGGAAAAGGTGAGGCTCCTACGAGGTGGGAGGGGTTGTCCCCCGAAACCCGTAGGGGATGGACGCGTATCCTGGAGTTGACTCTTAATCCCACGGAAGACCCGCGACAAGAGTGGCTCGACGTCCGTGCCTTGGCCCAACTCGATCCAAAGGTCAACCAAGGGGTGCGGGAGTCCTATGGGTGTCGTTTCCCTGCTCGGTGGCGGTATTTTTTCTATGGGACCCACCAAAGCTATCAGGAACTCCGCTGCCCCGATCTTGTTGAGTGGCAACAGCAGATGACTCCCCTGTCTATCAGTTTTGTGTTTGCCAGTGCTTATCTAGGTAATCCTGCCTCGATGTTTGGACACAACTTTATCAGGCTAAACCTTGCCGGAACTCCAGGATCCACCAGGCACGATCAAGAAAATATCCTCGATTACGGGGTTGCTTTTATGGCGGCGACACAACCTGACGACTGGCTTCGTTACGTGTATAGGGGGTTGACGGGAGGGTATATCGGGGGCTTCCTCGTCCAACCCTACTATGAGCTGCTCAACCACTATGCCTATGGCGAAGGAAGAAACCTCTGGGAGGTGGAGATTCCTCTGACCGAGTTTGAGCGACTCCTTTTACGAGATCATCTCTGGGAGGTGCTGCATTCAGGTTTTACCCCCTATTATTTTACCCATGTCAATTGTTCTTCTATGCTCCTAAAGTTTATCGATGCCATCAAACCCTCCTGGTCTTTGCGGGACCAGATCGGTGGGATCGTCGCTCCACCCCAGGCCTATAAAGTCGTCTATCAGGCTTTGTTAGCAGAGCATGGCCCCAATCTGAAAGATCTCGAATTCTTTTGGCCGTCCACCAGAACTTTGTTTTTAAACCAAATGAGGTTGATTTCTCCCTCTGAACGGCTGGCAGTCCTAGAGATCATCGAGCAGAGTCTATCTATAAATACTCCAGAGTATAAGCAGAGTGTCAAAAGCCTAGGCAACCTCGGCCAAAAGCCCCTAGAAGCGGCCCTGGCATGGATCCAACTCCGTAAGTCAGACCTGACCTACGCAGAACAAACCTCTATAAGAACCCTGGAAGACTCTCTTATGGCCGCGCGATTAGACCTGCCAGCTACAGAAGAGAAGGAGCCCTCCGTGTCCCAGATTTCTAAACAAGACTCTCCCGGACAAAGTCACCCGGCAGGTGCGGTGGGCGCGGGGGTGGGGTGGTCGTCCCATCGCGGAGTCAGTCTTGAATGGGCGGGGAGGCTAGGACACCATGACTTTCTCGACCCGGGTGGTGGGTTTGACCCATATTCTTCCATCGAGTACCTGAGCCTTAGGGTGTCTCAGTCCCAATCCCCAGGTAAACCCCAAGACACCTTGTGGAACCTTAAGGTGGCCGAGATCAGCTCTTTCCCTGTCGTGAGCGACTTTGAAAAAAACCTAAGTTGGACGGTCCAAGGAGGTGGTGGGCAGGGGGCTACATTTGTCGAAAAATATGTTTATGGCAAAGGCGGGGTTGGCTGGTCCTTTGAGGCTCCCTGGCTGGGCAACGACCAGGCCCTGGTGAGTGGCTTAGCAGGTCTAACCCTTGTCCAGCAAGTCTCAGGTCCCCGGGCCTACGGCCTTAGTCTAAGTCCCATTTTAAAGATATTACGCCCCATGGGGAGCGGACTAAACCTCAGCGTGCTACTGGAGTCGTATCATGGAATCTTGGGACGGTGGTCAGAAGTGGCATCTAAGGAGCGAGGTCCTTTGTCGGCAAGCTTGGAGCTGCG
This sequence comes from Oligoflexales bacterium, assembly GCA_041736175.1. Classification (GTDB taxonomy): domain Bacteria; phylum Bdellovibrionota_B; class Oligoflexia; order Oligoflexales; family CAIYRB01; genus JBGSUI01. The sequence goes on from JBGSUI010000052.1 coordinate 17,749, forward strand.
CAAAAATTGGGGGCTTCAAAGTTTTATGGATTTCCAGTGGATCACTGATTTTGATGGCTCACACTCTTTCAAAACCATTTGGTCCTATCGATTTTGAAGGTTGATGATTATGGGAAAAACAACTGCACAAATACCTGTTTGATCATTAAGTAGGAGTGCCTCAGGAAAGGTCTCCTTTTTAAGTGGATCACCTCTTTGATAAACTCGTGTTGAAATTTTTTTCATATATTATCCTAGCTTGCAGCCAGTTTTTTTTCATGGGCGAAGGTGTTTTGATTTTGGTCCACTGCCACCCACCTTCTTCTAATGCTTCCCTGACGGCACGAGCGACACTGTAAGTCATGAGAATAGTCTCTCCGTGGCTGTCTTGGAATAGCTTTTTAAACCACGGGCCATCCCACATGGTGGGATTACAACGAGGGGAAAACGGGTCTTGCCAAATATAGTCCCATTGTTTAACGGTAGAGTAGGGAAGGGGTTCTGATCGAGCGTCTCCGAGAAATATCTCCCAGGTAAGAGTAGCATCAGCATGCGGATGTTTGGTGATGCTCTGCCACTGCTGGGAGTTGATGTTGCGAAACGTCGACAAAATAGCTTTTAATTTTGGATCCCAATTGGTGGTCCAGGGGGCAACACCCGAGATCACGTTAGTGACAAGGTCTGGACTGTTTTCCAAGCTAGCGATATAAAGATTTCCAGGCTGGTGGGCTTCTAGCCATGCCCGGATCGTCTCTATGGCGTTATAGGCAAGCCCTAGCCCGACATCCAAAACATTTGTGGTGGTAAATGGCGAAACTAACTTTTGAGCAAAATGTCCTAGTAGGCCGCTGGCTTCGACGTACAGCTCACGGGCTTCCCGTCTTGCTCCAAACCGAGAGTGGTAGGTCTCGCCGAGTGCGGGGTCAAGTATGGTCAAACTGCCATCTTCCGTAACGACTAGAGATCCCATGGAAGGGTGAGAGGTAGTCATGACAAACCGCCTTTTGTGATGGGCTCCGGTCTATCTAGAGGTCTTGGCACTTCTGGAGCCTCTGGAGCGAGGGCGCCTTTTTCGCGCCAGATACGTCCATAGCGGTCTTCGATGAGCAGATCCTCACCGTCCTCCCCCAGGACCTGTTGGGGAGTCAAAGGGACCTTGCCGGCAGGTGTATCCATGATGTAGGTGGGGATGCCGAGACCGGTGATTTTGCCGCGCATAGTCCGCATAATCTCCATGCCTTTCGTCACCGGCACCCGGAGGTGTTCGGTGCCTTGCACTAAGTGGGGATGAAAGAGGTAGTAGGGTCGCACTCTGATTTTTAGGAGCGCACGGGAGAGTTGAATCATCTTTTCGGTACTATCGTTGACCCCACGAAGGAGCACGGCTTGGTTCCCCACGGGAAAACCGTTATTGACTAGATTTTCGATGGCCTGGGCAGCCTCGGGGGTGACTTCTTCGGCACAGTTAAAGTGGGTGTTGATAAATATAGGATGAAAAGCAGCGAGTTTTTTGGCTAACTCCGCTGTGACCCGGTAGGGGAGGGTGACTGGAGTCCGGGTTCCAAAGCGTATAATCTCCACATGGGGGATCTGCCTTAACCGTTCGGCCACGTTGAGGATCGCTTCGTCGTTGGCGACGAAGGGATCTCCCCCTGTGACTAAAACGTCGCGGATCGATGGGTTTGAGGCGATATAACGAATCCCTTGATCGACGATTTTGCGATTAAAATGCAAGCCGTCTTCCTCGTCTCGACGTTTGCGAAAGCAGTAGCGGCAGTAAACAGGACAGAGTTGTGCTACGCAAAAAGCGACGCGGTCTGGGTAAACTTGGACCACTTCTTTTACGGGAGAGTGGGGGACCTCATCGAGGGGGTCGGCGAGTCCTAGGGAATCATGAAGCTCTTCGATCCGCGGTAGGGCTTGGGTCCTGATGGGGCAGGGCACCTGTGGATCGGGGTTCATGAGCCCCAGATAATAGGGGGTGACTCCCGTCTGAAAAAGATGTTGAAGTCCTTCAAACCCACCTTTTTCAGAGCTGGTCAGGCCGATCTTGCCCTCGGTGTCTTGGAGGCGATTGACCTGCTTTTTCATATGCCATCGCCAATGGGTAACGGTCAGGGGATCGACGCCATAGAGGGCCGCAACCCGCCCAGTGATCGAGGAAGGGTCGTGTGCAAAACGGGAAAATTCCCGTGGATAGGAGGATGGGCTAGAAACTTTGGTCAGGGGAAGGCTGACCTGATCGGAGTCAAACATCGGATCTCGACTTTTGTGTTAAGCGTCTTGGGATGAAAGGGCGATTGGGCTTGATATCTTTGCAGATAAATCAAGAGAATCTCCGCGTTATTGCCATATTTCACGCCTACTGTCTAGGTTCATTTGGGGGATTTGGAGTCTCTGGGGAGTCTCTGGGGAGCCTTTGTTGGATCTAATTTTTCAGTTTAGACTGGAAAGAGCCTCTAAAAGGGAGTAGAATTCGTCCTTTTGGGGAGGATTTATTCCACATGCAGATTCATAGATTTATCTTAGGATCCAAATCTCCCTATCGAAAAGCTCTCCTCGAAGACGCCGGTCTTGCCAGTTTGACCATGGAGTCACAGGTCGATGAAATGGCCATTGTCAAGGAGACCCCGCTCCTCACCGCCCTAGCACGGGCCCAGGCAAAGGGCTTTGATGTGGCGCAGAGGTGTGTACCAGGTGACCTGGTTTTGGGTACCGACCAGGTCCTAGGATTTAAGGGCGCTGTTTTTGATAAATCCACGACTGAGGTCGAGGCTCGTGGGCGGCTTAAGGAACTCCAGGGCCAAACCCATATCCTCCACTCGGCTATGTCGCTTTTTCTGGTCCCGGAAAAGACCGACCTCACGGGACCAGTCATGATTAAATCTATGTGTATCGATACTCCCATGAAGATGCGGCCCCTGGGAGATGATGAGATCGAAGCTTATCTAAAAACAGGTGAGTGGCAGGGATGCGTCGGCTGTTACAAATACGAAAAGCAAGGAATCCAGCTATTTGAATTCTCCGGAGATCATGCTGGCGAACCCATCGACCAGTCTGCAATCGTCGGATTGCCCCTACGCCCTCTGTTTGAGATCTTACGTCTTATCGGCGTAAATCCTCTTGTTTCCCCGAGGGGACCTTGGACTTATCAACAACTTTTATAGAAAAGGCGGCGTTTTATGAAAAGCAGAGCATACCGTTGGTTCCAATGGGTGATCACCGCCCTTATCCTAGGTGTATTAGGGTGCCAAACCACTCCCGTCACTAAGCGGAGGCAGCTGGTCTTGGTATCCGATCAGGTTCTCGCCAAGCAGAGTCTCGAGGTGTTTTCGGAGATGCGCCAAAAGATTCCCCTGGTAAAAGACGAGGCCATCCGCCGCCGCGTGCTTGAGATCGGACAAAAGGTCGCCTTGGCTTCCGGCGGAGAATTAGACTGGGAGTTTGAGGTATTTGAAAGTCCTGAGGTCAACGCTTTCTGCTTGCCTGGAGGTAAGATAGGTATCTTTAGCGGTATCCTCCCCATCGCTAAGACCAATGGAGGGCTGGCAGCGATTATAGGCCACGAAGTGGCCCATGCTTTAGCCCACCATAGTGCGGAGAGAGCTTCGCAGGCCCTTATTTTGGGTCAGGTGGTAGCCGTGGTGGATGACCAGCTCGAAGGCAAAAAGGGTCAGCAAGTCCTCGTGGGAGCCCTCAATATAGGTGCCCAGTTAGGGCTCCTGCTTCCCTTTAGTCGCCGTCATGAGAGCGAAGCCGACGCGATAGGCATTGATTATATGGCGCGGGCAGGGTTTGACCCGAGCGAGGCTGTAGGTCTATGGGAGCGGATGGCGGCGGCAGAGTCGAGTCGTTCTCCCGAGTGGCTGGGTACCCATCCGAGCCCGGCCCGGCGCATCAAAGATCTCGAAGCACTGTTGCCCCATGCGCGCAGTCTTTACCAGGCATCCCACCAACAGTATCCCACAGAGGTTGTGTTTTAATTGGCGAGGTCTTTCTTGACCTAAGGCTTGCCGCCTGTTACAACTTTGTCTCTGACAGCGGGGTGTAGCGCAGTTGGTAGCGCGCGTGCTTTGGGAGCATGAGGTCGCAAGTTCGAATCTTGTCACCCCGACCATTAAAATCAGTAAGTTACAGAGATTTTAGTGGGAAGTTGGCTGAAAGCCACTGGCCTTGCTGGGTCGATTTAAAAGCCTGCAGATTTTGACCGAAATAGTAATCGGCGGCAAAGTCTTAGGGCTTACTCTTGCATTAAAGAAATCCAAGGTAAATTATATAGTTATAGCTAAATCGGTGGCGTGTGTCGTCTCACTTTATCCAAAAGGGCTACAGGTGGGAGTCACTTGTTTATAAAGCACTAAAAGATCTTATCTCCGAAAATCATTAGAAAATTTAAGTTTGCTTAAGGTAGAATCCTAAAACGACGAAGAGAAAATTTGTAGGGTTCTGAGTGGTGCCCGAAAGGCAAAACTGGTAAGAAAGGGAATCCGTTGGTTTAAATATTGCAGTGTTTTTACAGCGGTGTTTGAGAACCAAGAAAGAAAGTGGAAATAAAGTATGGAAAAGCCAAAAGAATCAGATCAAAAAGTTACAATAAAGAATGCTGGACACCCAATTGGAATGCCTTACACCCGTTTTGAAATTCCAAAATTGTCACGGGTTGGTGATACGTTTGCGATTACTTTGTTCCAAATTGATTACAATAATTTCGCAGAAAGAAAAGAAAAAGACCCAACAACAAATAGCTTAGACTTGGTTGCTGGCGAGATCATTCCAGTAGCGCGTTTGGCAACAAGTCTCCAAGGATTAGTAAACTTGAAAAATGCGATTCAAGAAATTTTAGAAAAGGCAGAAAAACAAAATGACGAGCCCAAATGAGTTTAACATAACGTTAGATCAAAAATTAGCAATCTTAGGTGATTTCGAAGCTGAATTAGCTTCTTTAAGTGATGAAGAAAGAGACGAGCAAAATTACCCAGAAGAAAAAGTTATTAATCTTGCTAGAAAATTTCTTTTGATGACTCATAATGTTTTGAGTCGGTTTATTAGAGCATCTGAAGATGGAAGGGGGGGAATTATACTGATTTTTTCATCAAAGTTAGAGGTCAGTATCTCTGAAGATCTTAAGTTTTTTGTTTGTCCAAACTTTGGGAGCGTTGAAAATATTTATACCTTTAAAGACATTCACCAGTTAATAAGAGCTTATTTCCCTGATGAAGTGATTCAGGTGGTACGAACGAGTAAAAATAATTTCAATTTAGCAGCTTAGGGAAAAAGATGTGTGGTCTAGGCGGACTTAATTCTGATGATACTCTACTAAAAGTTGTTAAATTCAAGTACAAAAATCGCTTTGAAGAGTTAACTGGGGAAGAAATTATACGCTTTACAAGGCCCAAAGGCACCTCTGTTGTAGGGTGCTCTTTTACTGCTATACACAAGTGGCCATCATTAAAAGAGGCGCGATCCTATGCCCGAGGAGTTCATGAAAACTATCGCAATGGGGCCACGTATATTGTCAAGGCCAAAGACTTATTGTGGACTTGTGCAATTTCAGGACAAACATTTTGTACTGAGTTGGATACGGTAAATGTAAGCTCTGCAAGTTTAGGGCATGTCGCATTAAGGATGAGAAATGCTACTATTGATCGATTAGTGTACTACGGAACTTCTGATGTAGAAAATCAGATTTTAAAAAACTGCGCCAACGATTTAAAAGCTAGATTTGTGTTAGATGATCCATTCCAGGTTTGAACTGCACTTGGGCAAAACCAAGCATGAGGGGGTGCTGTTAACAGGTGCATGCCGAAAGACCCAGGTCCGATTGAGAAACGGGACAGGCTGAAGGTTAGATCTCCTTGACCATAAAGCTCCGGCTCAGACGTCACCCAGGATTGTCTGCCTAAACTTGTAGACCGACCTCTTCCCCATTTATTCGGACCAAACCTTGCAATCTCATATCTTGGATGAGAATCAATCCCTAACCCTCGCCAGACCACTCGGTATTTCTTATCACGATCGACCTTTATCGGAGTTCTTCCCCTGATCCTTCTTTTGTTGTCTCTGTTTAGCCCTTTCAGCCTTGCGCAAAGGATCACGGGTCTAGAGTCGCTAAATTTTATACACTGTCTAAATATAGTCATTTTGCTATTGATGCTAAATAAAAACATGATTTTATTGAGACAATCTATTTAATTCCCGTAGTGAAGACGGTAGACCTTACAGATTGAAAACGAAAGATACAGATCGATAAAACGCCTTCTTAGAGATTATGATCTTAACTTTTTCGAACGGTTAACACCTGCCAACCAGATATTATAAAATTTGGTACAGATTTTGCTTATTTTTTACTATCCAGACTGCTTATATCAAGAAATTCTAAACAATGGGGACCGTCCATGAAACCTTGTCTTTTTTGCTTCATTATTCTGCTTAGTGCCTGTGGACGGACCTTTCAGCAACCATCGACCTCTTTGGCAGATGCCTCGACTGCAGTACCGAATTTCACTCTTATCCCAGAATATGCGAAGACCAATGCCATTATGTTAGAAGCTGGAGGCCATTTTGTCTCAAGAGATTTCGATCCTGAAGATTCCGATTTTAAACGAACATTGGGCACTGAATATGAAACGTTGGTGAACGCCTTAGTCGGTTCCCCTGATCTGCGCATTATCATGTACCTTTCTACACAGGACTTAACCAATATTTTCCCATCGGCTTCGCCTCAAACTGAGGTTGAGCATTTCAAGGCCACAGTCATGCCCTCCCTGGTAGGCGGCGGCAAGACCATCGAAATGCGCGAAACAACCACCAGCTTTGATGAGCCTGATCCCTGGACCCGTGACTTTGGAGCCTTTACAGCTCTTGAGAAAGATACAGGCCGACTGGTGCTTGTTGATCATCAAAAACTGCAAAAAAGCTCTCGCGGGGCATCGCAGAATCAGGATCTCGCCCAGGTGCTTGGCCTGCCGAAGTTCGATATTGCTAACCAGGCAGTAGGCGGTCCCATCAGTGTCGATGGCGGTGGCATCATGAACGACTCCCGCGGCCGTTGTTTCGCCTCTCCAGTCACGCCGGATAATAGCTGGCAATGCACAGAGGTCGTTGGATTTCGTCCATTGCCACAGGACAGCACAGGGCATATCGATCTTTTCGCAAAGCTCCTTTCGGATGATGTAGCCGTGGTGGCCGATTTCTCCTCGGACCAAGTGCTTCTCGCCGTAGAGCCTGAAATCAAAGTCTCGAAGTGCGCTGCGGCTGATAATGGGGGGGAGAAGGAGTGCATTCCTGAATCTCGTCGCCCTTCATTCAACCGCTTTGAGCAAAATAAAAACGGCAGTGGCGATCGGTTGTTTTCCATCGCTGAACTCAAAGATCTGCTGGCTAGTCGCTATACCCAGCAGGTGATCTGGAAACCGACTGTGTCCAAAAGCCCACAGTGGCAGGATTTTCACCTGCGAGAGTTTAGCGAGGAAACGGCGGCTAAGCTACGTGAACGGGGATTTGCGGTGACGAAAATTCTGAACCCCGCGCCGATCGCCTATGTGTCCATCAACCGACTTTTAGAAGGGGATAAGGTCATAAGTGAAGAGATTTCATTGAAATTTGCCTACCGCAGTCACCTGAATTCGTTGGTTGTCAACGGTAGGGTGCTCATGCCAATATTTGGCAATGGCGACGCTACCTCAAACGAGAAGGCAAAAGCTGCCTATGCCTCTCTAGGATTTTCGGTGACTGGCATTCCCATGGATGCCCACGCATTTCAGGATGGTGCAGTTCATTGCCTCACCCGTGATCTTCATGATGGTGGCACCACAGCTGGTAGTAATTCAAATCAAGTCAATTCCAATTCTTTAAATCAAGGAGGATCGGGCGAGATCTTACCAGCAATGACTGAAGGCTGCGATTACACCAACGCCAGCAAGCCAGAAAATAAGGGTTACGGATACAATCCTGAGCTAAAGAAATCATGCGCACCACAAGGTAGTTAGTGGGTGGCGCAAAATTGAAAACAAACGGCGTTGGCTGCAAAAACCCCCTCATCGCCATACCGCAACGCACTATTTTCGTAGTAGTTTTCGATTCGTTTCCAATTTGGCGCACCTCCGTTGATGCCTTTCGCACCAGCGTCTCATTATTCTGTTTCCAACAACTTTCGACCCGGCAAGAGTGGCGGTGGAGCAGGCGGTTTGGGTGCGGTGGAATCCCCTGGATGAGTACCGGGCAGATCTGGGGGTGATTTGGACCAAATTAACGATGGGTTTGGGAGCCAATGCAGACCAAGGTCTTCTTTAAATAAAAACATCACCGTTACTAGTCCACAGAGGATCCCCAAAAAACAAAACGCGATCGTTAATAGTCGCCCCTGTTTAGGGGCTTTTTGTCCACTCTTGATTCCTTGCATGACCATACTCAGGTCCATGGTGACGTTGGATACAGGAGCGGGCAAGGGATGGAGGGGGAGTTGGGCCACAAGGCTTTCAGGGTCCTGTCCATAGGAATTATTTTCTAATCGAAAAAGCGCATGTACCAGATGCTTTTCCACGTCGCTAGCCGTGGTACCCATGATTTGAGCGACTTGGTCCAAGGAGGCATCAAGGTGCGCCTTAAGCCAAAGGGTCTCCCGCTCCCATCCAGAAAGGGAACGGTACTCTCTTTCAAAATCTCTCATCTTGATCGGATCTTGGGTATGTAAGTCTTTCAGATTTTCGGTATCTGGATTGCTGTTTCGTAGGTAAAACCCATTTTCAAGGCGACTGGTGTCGTTATGCCAAAGGGATTGGCCTCGTTTGCGGATATTCTGGAGGACGGCTTGGCGGAAGCTGAAGTGGGTTTTATAAAGATTCAAGGCTGTGATGTCGACGGAGATCAATGATTCATGAACGGAATCTAAAGATCGGGTGATATCTCCCGTCATGCGGAGAGCATAGTCGAAGAAGAGTGGTTTTTCAGCCTCAAGGAGGCGTTCGAGGGATTTTTTGTGGCCCTTTACGGCCTTTTCAAAGAGAGACGCTAAAAAATCTCCCTGATTTTGCTGAGATTGATGCCCAGATTGATGATGCGTTTGGCGATGGGAATCCAAGTTGCTTAAGTGAGTCGAACTAGCTCTGCTGGCTTTCATCAAACCTCCCCCCTACCGAGACTATTAAAATCCAAAAACCAAATAAACCACCTGTAGCGAGGCTTCCTAGAATATTTTGCTGGATGGAACCGCTAGCCCAACCATAGCCAGCGACGACGATCGAGACCAGGTGGAGGCCGCTGTAGATCTTAAGGGGCCAATGACGGCCTCTTTTGAGAAGGCCGATTCCAAGCAATGCTAGCCAAAGATCTGTAGGCCAGTGGATCAAGAGGACAAAGTTATTTTTAAGTTGGGGGTATCCAGAGACAAAATGATTGAGGGTTAGAATGAGTCCGAAAATCCCAGAGTATAAGCCGTAGACAACCCATAGGGCCTGTATGGTATAACGTTTCAAAACACCTTGGAATTTAAGCGCTATGGTACCCAAGGCGATCGCAGGAAATAATATGAATAGAATAAACCTCAAATAGGGGTCCGCTTGCGGTGCTGGTTCTTTGAGATCGATCAGCATGTTTGCACCATAGAGAAGGTTCTGATCAGCGATCACCTGGCCTTGATCATCGACGGCAGGCATCTCTAAGAGAAAATTGCGTAGGGCGCTAGGGATAAACATGGATTCCCATGGAGTGGTGGTCTGATCTAAAAGCTTATTGGTGATTTGATCGAGGCCGAGATAGATCCATGGATTTAAAAGTGAGCCTTCTCTGATGTAGTCTCTATAGAGTTTGTTGGTCTTTGCTTTATTAAAATGATCTTTGATTTTACCTCCCATCGCAAAATCAAGGTGATCCCGGGGTTTGGTCGCGCAGTTGTCTTTAAATTGGTCGTAATCATAAAAGATGTTTTCAGGGAGCTCGTTCCATTTTAAGCGCTCGATCAGCTTGGATTTTTGCTGGGATGTTAATCTTAATCGATCTTCGATAACCCATCTTTTTTCTCTAAATTGGTAGTGGTTCATAAGTTCAGAGATGGGTGTAGCGGCTACCTGGTAGCGGAGTTTTCCCTTGTAAAAGTTCCAAACAAAGAGACTATTATGAAAGTCAAAAATCCCCCAGTTGTAGCCTATATCGAGTCCTTTATCGAGATCTTGGACCCGTAGGATGGTGTGACCATAAAGAGCATAGACAGCCTCCCCCCGACCGACGGTCAAAAGAGAAAATTCGAGTTTTTCCATATTTGATGTGTAGTCGGTGGCTGCAAGCCCCTGGGAAAGCCCAAAGACACTAGATACTCCAATCAAGTACAGGGAGAAGACTAAATTAAAGGGGAAGATCAGACGGATCATGAATTTAGCCTTTTTGAAGCGGTTGGGAAGCTTTGAGATCGAGCCGAGCTTGGCGTCTTATTTGGGCTTGGTGACTTCGTTCGTGTTCTTCCGGGGTATCAGGAGCTATAGGAGGGATAGGACTGGGTCGACTTTGAAAGTCAAGGGCGACAAAGGTTAGGAAAGCATTGACGGTGTCATGGCGCTCTCCCGTGACTGGATGGTAGGCCTGTACGTTGACTTCGATTTCACAGCTCGTCCGCCAAGCATGATTCACATGGGCGTCTAGGAGAGCAAGCCATCCCATGGGCAGAGGTGCTAAAAAATGCAGGCTATCGATTGAGACGGTGACTACAGGTTTGCCGCAATGGCGCATGGCAGCGGCGGCAGCCGCGATATCCACCCATGCCATAACCTCTCCACCAAAAGCCGTGCCATGGGCATTGGTATGCTGGGGACGCACGAGATGTTCATGGTGGGTTTTGCTCAAACCGGGTGGTTTAGGGGTTAGCGGTTCCATAGGTCCTCCGCGGCTCTTTCGGTGATGGTCACTCGGTTTTTGCCGGTTCGTTTACTATTATACATAGACTCGTCAGCCACCCGAATCAGAGACTGGCGATCTTTGCCATGATCTGGGTAGGAAGCGACCCCAATGGAACAAGTAAGGGTGGTCCATTGATTTTTATCTAATTTAAATCGGTGCTCACAGATTTTACTGCGGACTCTTTCGGCGACCATAGCGCCTTTGGAGCAGGGCGCTCCAATCAGAATGACGACAAATTCATCCCCGCCGTAACGAAAAGGAACGTCAACCTCACGTACCGCATCGCGGATGAGGAGGGCGACCTGGCGCAAAACGCTGCTGCCCGATAGGTGGCCAAACTGATCATTGATTGGTTTAAATCCGTCTAGGTCTATAAAAAGCAGAGTAAACTGGGTTTTAAATCGGTCCGCACGACGGAGTTCGCTGTTTAGGACCACATCAAAATAGCGGGTATTATAAAGACCCGTGAGGTCGTCGATATAGACGAGTTGTTCGGAGCTATGGACACGACGCATCCAGCGGGCTTCATTTTGGAGACAACGTGCTAGAAGCTCACAGACGGCACGCTGGGTTTTGTCGAAGTGATTGCCGTCCCAGAGGACTACGGTGATCTCGTTGTCCCGGTCGCGGAAAAAGGCCGCCTGGTAGAGAATATCTCCCAGCTGAAACTGATTGATCCCCAACCAGGACTCTCCTGGTGAGTCCCCACACTCTTCGCATTCAAGATCCAGAGATCCAAGCAGTCCGCCTAGGACTTTGAGAGATTCGATCGATAGACCAGGGGTGTAGGGACCGCGGACTTGCCTTTTTCTAAGGGTGGACCATTGTCCTTCCGTGAATTCAAGGCGGACGAAATCGAGGTTTTTGACTTGGAAATTGTGGACCAGGATTTCCGAAAACTTGCGCAAGACCTGCCGTGGGGTTTTAGCATGCCATATTCCCTGAAGATATGCACTTAAGGCAGCTAAGTTTGGGTTTTCTATAGATGGATGATTATGTTTTTCAACCACAACGGGATCCCTCCAGTTGCCCATGGCGAGGGGGCCTCTCGACAGTCTATCATGTCCTATCAAGAAGCTATATTTCGTTTTTACGACAGGACCCCACTCTAAAGCCCTAGCAGCTCCGGCATAAGATTGGTCCAAAATAAATGAATCGCAGCACCAAGGGCTAAGAATGGTCCAAAGGGGAGGGCGGTTTTGAGATCCACTTTGCGGGACGCTATCAATGCTCCAATACCCACCACAGAACCCACCAAGGATCCGTAAAAGATGATGGGCAGCACAGCTTCGACCCCTAACCAGCCGCCCATGGCTGCAAGGAGTTTGACATCCCCCATTCCGAGTCCATACTCTTTGCGTACCAGCACATAAATCCACGCGATCCCATAAAAAATACCAAAGCCAGCGGCCACTCCAAACAAGGATGACTTTAAGGTCAAATCGGGATGCACCAGGGCAATCAAAGGGGAAAGGGCGATCATGGGCAGGCTGATCACATCGGGGATGATCATCAATCTGAAATCGATCACGGAACAAATCAGCAATAGGCAGAGAAAAAGGGCACCGTGGAGGGCGCGTAAAAAATCCGCAGGATGCCACACAAGGCCACCACTGCCAGCTCCCGACGACATCATAAACGGATATTTGATATAAAGGGCTACAAAAAAGATCCCCGTTAGTAGCTCAACTAATGGATATTGAATTGATATTTTACTGTTACAGCAGCGGGCTCGTCCTCTGATAAAGAGATAACTCACCAGAGGGATATTGAGGTAAAAGGGGATGTTGGCACCACAACTCCGGCAATAGGAGCGGGACTTCGCAAAAAACGTCCCTTCGGGAATGCGAAAGATGCAGACATTGAGGAAGCTTCCAATCACAACACCCCAAAGCCCCGCAATCCAAGGCCAGGGGGAGGACAGGGAATTTATAAAGTTAATCAGGGAAATATCGATCATGGGGGCCAACCCTTCCGTTTTAGTCTGAATGACCGGGGTCATAGTGATAACACCTATTTAAGACTAGTCTATCGGTTCCAACCTTGCACTCCAAAGATCACTTGGCTTCAGGCTCACCGAGCTAACCTCCCAAGTTAATCCAGGAAAAGTCTTCCACAAGGTTACTCCCTCACTAAACACCTTCTAAGTCTGACAAAATTAAGCTAAATTCCTCCTCCTTGGTCTTTTTGCACCAAATCAAAACAGACGCTGCCCTACTGACTGCTGATCTTAAAGAAAACAGGAGAGTTGCCCTTGACAAACCCCCACAAAACTCCTCCACCTTTTGACCAAAATAGGGCTGATGAGTCGTTAGAATGGTCCCAGATTCTCGAAATTCTCCGGGGTTTTTCCCAGACTGTACAGGGCCAAGAAGACGTGGTTCAGCTCCAAAGATACCGTGATCATCATGGGACCTATGAGCGCTGGCGACAGGTGGATCCCCTTAAGTCTTTAGCAAAAGATTTGTTGATAGCTCCTATCGGTCAGGTGCCTCTGATTAGCCCGCTTCTCAAGGCGGCCCAGCTCGGCCAAATCTTGGATGGTAGCGAACTACGCTCCTTGTATCTCCTGCTTGAGTCGACGCAAAGAGTCTATCAATTCACCAAAGACTTTGCAGGGCGAGCCCCAGTGCTCCTTCGGATCAAGGGCCATCTCTTGCCTCTGCCCAAACTCGCGCAGATGATCGCCCAAACCGTGGGCCCGGATGGCTCACTGCTTGATGACGCATCGCCTGAACTCACCCGGATCAGGCGCCTTAAGATGACCATTCGTCGCCGGATCGAAGAGTCCATGTCCCGTCTGATGCAAGACTTAGAAATCGCGAAATATCTTCAAGATCAGTTTTGGACGGTGCGTTCTGAGAGGTATGTGCTCCCCATCCGACTCGATGGTCGAGGGAGGGTCAGGGGTACTATTTTAGATACATCGGACAGTGGACAAACATTGTTTATTGAACCGGCCTCGGTAGCTCCGGTCAATGACCAGCTTTTGGAAATGGATATCGAAGAAAAGTTAGAGATCGCCAGAATCTTTCGGGAGCTTTCCCTGGCCATTGCGCAGGATGCGGAGACTCTTGGCGGCAACTACCAAGTGCTCCTCCAGCTTGATCTTATGACAGCCGAAGCACGGCTTGCCGCGGATATCGATGCAGGTCCCGTGATGCTGGTGGATCACCCCGCCCTTCACCTCGTGGATGCCCGTCACCCTTTGATACGCCGCAGTTCGGGGAGAACCCCCATAGGCAATACCATCAACCTTTCAGGAGACCAATCGTCTCTGATTGTTTCGGGTCCTAATGCAGGGGGAAAGACCGTCATCTTAAAGACGGTGGGACTACTTCATAAAATGCTTGGGGCAGGTCTGCTGATTCCAGCCGACCCAACATCCAAGATGTATCTCTTTGATAGGATCTTTGTGGAAATGGGGGATCACCAGGACCTCGCCCACAATCTATCGACCTTTTCAGGCCACCTAATGGGTCTTAAACCTATTATCGATAGCGCCACCCAAAAAGATCTTGTGTTGCTCGATGAGCTTGCGGTCGGCACCGACCCGGAAACAGGTGCAGCTTTTGCAGCAGCACTGCTCGAAGATTTTGCAGATCGCAAGGTGATGACTCTGGCCACGACTCATTTTGATGCCTTGAAGGGACTTGCCCTCAAAGATCCGCGGTTTCGCAATGGCTCCATGGAATTTAGCCTCCAAAATCTAAGGCCGACCTATCGCCTGATTCTGGATGTTCCTGGCCAAAGTTACGGGCTTGAAGTGGCGGAACAGATTGGTCTTCCGCAGCGGATACTGGAGAGTGCGAAAAAAAATAAGCAGGGAGGTGCATCGGACCTCAACAGAGCTGTGAGTGACTTAATGTTAGCCCGGGATCAAGCTCGTAACGAAAAAGCTTTGGTGGAACAAGAGCGAGTCCGACTGGAAGGCGAGCGTCTTAGGTGGGAGCAAGAAATCGCCCTGCTCAAAGAAAACCGTCATAAAGTAGCCTCCCAGTTAAAAGATCAGTACGAGAGCCAGTTTGCTGGGATGAGGCGTGAGTTTGAAGAGGTTATGAAAACCCTTCGCAGGCAGACCGAGCGGGGCGAGCAGGGCGAACCGTCTCAGGTTGTCAAAGAGTCCAGACAGCAAGCTGAACAGTCCCTTAAAAAGATGTCAGGCTCCTTAAGCCAGCTCAATCAAGATTACGAATCCACCGTCAAACTCCCTGGAGAATCCGTCGAAGGGACGGTCCTCAAAGAGGGAGAAAGTGTTTATGTCTTGCCCCTTAAAAAACAGGGTGCGGTGCTGAAAATGATCGATCACCAATCGGCAGAAGTCAAAGTTGGTGTGATCAAGCTGCGGGTGCCCCTTCGGGATTTAAGGCGGCTTAGTCCAGGTGAGACTCCTCCTGCCTTAAGGGCAAACAAAAAAGTCTCCGGGCCAGCGCCGTCCCGTCCGCAAACTCCATCATCTCATGTCGCGGGTCGAAATGGACCCACCGATCCCATTCCCTTTGTAGTCCAAACCCACCTCAATACCCTTGATCTAAGGGGGATGGCTGGTGACGAGGCCCAGCGGCAAGTGATGGACTACCTTGACCGCGCACTCCTGCGGGGCGAGGAGTTTGTAATCTTACTTCATGGTCATGGCGAGGGTGTGTTAAAAATACGGACCAGGGAAGCTCTTAAGGTAGACTGTCCCTACGATATCGACTTCCGCCCTGGGCTCGATCAGGAGGGTGGTGATGGTGTCACTGTGGTGAGGCTGCATCGATGACTTAGATCAAATCAAGGAGGGATGACCTATGACGAAACGGGCAACAGCTTTGAGTCCCGAAGAAATCCTCGCCGATTATCAGACGTCATTTATCAGCCGCCAAGTATCTCTCTTAAGTCGTAAGGAGGTTTTGTCGGGCAAAGCAAAGTTTGGGATCTTTGGAGATGGCAAAGAGGTGGTCCAAGTGGCCCTAGCTCGATGCCTGCAAAAGGGTGATTGGCGCAGCGGCTATTATCGCGACCAGACCATTATGCTGGCGCTCAAAGAGGTGACGGTCAAACAACTCTTTGCCCAGGTCTATGCCGATAGCGATGTAAGCCGAGAACCCATGAGTGGCGGGAGGCAAATGAATGCTCATTTTGCCACGAGGCTTGTTGATGCCGAGGGCCACTGGAAATCCCAACTCACCCAGCACAACACGGCCGCCGATCTTTCGCCCACAGCAGGCCAGATGGGCCGGCTGGTGGGTCTTGGCTATGCTTCCAAACTTTACCGATTAAACCCTGGACTTCATGGGTTCACTCAGTTTTCCCGCCAAGGCCAAGAGATTGCCTACGGGACCATCGGTAATGCCTCTACCGCAGAAGGCATTTTTTGGGAAAGCCTCAATGCCTGTGGCGTGCTTCAGGTGCCCGTGGCGATAATGGTCTGGGATGACGACTATGGAATCTCAGTGCCCAACCGCTATCAGATGACCAAAGAGTCCATCTCGGAGATCCTGGCGGGATTTGCCCCTGAGGGAAATAAACCAGGGATTGATATCTACAAGGTCTGTGGCTGGGACTATAGCTCTCTCTACCAATCCTTTGCAAAGGGCATTGCTAAAATCAGAGAACACCATGCTCCCGCTCTTTTTCATGTGACAGAATTGACCCAACCCCAAGGCCACTCCACCAGTGGAAGCCACGAGCGGTATAAATCTAAAGAACGGCTAGCCTATGAAGCTGAATTCGATTGCCTCAAAAAAATGCGCGACTGGATCCTATCATCTGCGTTGATCAGTGAGCGGGATCTTGAAAAAAGCGAACGTCAATGGATGGATGAGGTCAAAATCCAAAGAGACCAGGCTTGGGATGAGTACCAAACGCCGATCCTCCAGGAGGCAGCTGCATTTAAAATTAAGCTAAAAGAGTTAGCAAAGGTACTGGCCGACCAAGCCCAACAAGGGTCACTGGCTCCGGCTAAACAACAAGAAAAACTCCAATCCATGATAGGGCTCCTCAAGGAGGCCGAAACCGACCTCCGAGGAGTCGGCGCGGCCTTACGACGGCAGATCGCCCAGACCTTGCGTCGTCTCAGTGTGCGGCTCCTTCCCATCAACCCCCAGTGGACCCACGACCTAAGGCAGTCGACAGCACGTTATCTTGAGGCCGGTCAAAGCCGGTATCGATCCCATTTGACCAACGAGTCCTTGCGATCGTCCCTCAATTCAATAGCCATCCCAGCAGAGTACGGAGAGACACCCGAAATGCTGGCTGGTCATGAGATTATGCAGCGCTTTTTTGATGATGCCCTCAGTCGGGACCCACGGATTTTTATTATAGGTGAGGATGTGGGGGTGCTGGGGGATGTGAACCAAAACTTCAAGGGACTTCACGAAAAATTTGGAGAGCTTCGCATCACGGATACCGGGATTCGGGAGGCAACGATTTTAGGTCAGGGGATTGGAGCGGCCTTAAGGGGACTACGCCCTATCGTCGATATCCAATACCTCGACTATATGCTTTATTGTTTTCAGCTCTTGTCTGATGATTTAGCAAGTCTGCACTACCGGAGTGCAGGAGGACAGGTTGCGCCGGTGATCCTACGGACCAAAGGTCATCGTTTAGAAGGGATCTGGCACAGCGGATCACCCCTTGGCACCTTGATCAATGGTTTGCGAGGAGTTTACCTGGCTGTGCCCCGTAACTTTGTCCAAGCCGCAGGAATCTACCGGACCCTTATGGATGGGGATGATCCTGCCATTGTGATCGAGGTGCTCAATAGCTACCGACTTAAAGAGCCGGTCCCGAAAAACCTTGGGACCTTTAGGGTGCCCCTTGGAATGCCTGAAGTCTTACGACCCGGCAGCGATCTAACCATTGTCACCTATGGTGCCTGTGTCCGCATCGCCCTGGATGCTGCTGAATGGGTGCAGTCCTTGGGGATTGAGGTTGAAGTGATCGATGTTCAGACTCTCTTGCCCTTTGACTTACATGGGATGATCTTGAGGTCTATCCAAAAAACCCACGCTGTGTTGTTTATGGACGAGGATGTCCCTGGAGGGGCGACCGCCTATATGCTGCAGCAGGTCCTAGAGGTCCAAAAAGGCTTTGATTTTATGGAGATACCTCCTCAAACCCTGACTGCTCCCGCCAACCGACCGGCCTATGGCTCCGATGGGGATTATTTTTGTAAGCCGACCGCTGATGACCTGATCGAAAAAATTTATGATATGATGAGAGAACGACTTCCGCAGCAATTTCCGGCGCGTTAAGGGTTGCAGGCTCAGGCACGACTTACGGAGGGGCCCTGTTGGCAGACCAATCGACAGCTCAATATTGGTCCCATAGTCTTGATTGCTTTGGGACTGAATCCAGTTTGAGTCCCCGAGAGCGGGAGATCCTAAGGGCAATGATTTCGGAGATTACTCAATCCGATGATATCGCTTTGCAGCTTGGGATCAGCACCCATACAGTGAACAACCACTTAAAAAACATTTTCGAAAAGACAAAATCCAAATCAAAGACGGATGTATTAGCTAAGTTCCTAAGATTTTCGACTCAGCTTTTGATGAACTCCCAAACCCCCGTCACCTTACAACGACCGGTGCAAATTCTTTTTTTAGCAGCGACTCCTGACCACGGAGCTGAGGTCGCAGGGGAGTTGCAAAAACTTGGTGCTAACACCGTCTGGTCAAGCCGTCCTCTTGTAGAGGGGGTTCACTCACTCCTTGAAGTGGACTGGGTGGTCAAACCCCTTGAGTCTGTGAGAGATCTAGAGGTCGATGATCTGGTGAGCCTGCGTCGAAGTCACAATCTCTGTATCCAGCTCAACAAAAAACAATATGATGTGGACTTAGACATCAAGCAAAACCCTTTAGCGCCCGAACTCTTTGCGTTGGGCTGTGTTGGAATCCTAGACCTTGACCAGCCTGCGTATATGCTAGCAGGTGAGATTGCCAAAACGATCCAAAGTTTCTCCCACCACTCTATAAAAGCGGGTTTGGAGCGGCAGGAAGGCCAGATAAACGCTGCCTACCATTTAGGTCCCGTTACGATTCAACGTGAAAATCTCGGCAGCCATGGATTTTACCTGAGTCTCAATGATATCGGCAAAAACAAGCTTTCTTGGCAGGTCGGTGATCTGGTCTCTATCGACCTAGGCCTTCCAGAAATTTCTGGTGATCCCATTCAACTAGTAGCCCGCATTGCGTGGCGCCGCCTAAGCAATGACTTAGGACGTCGTCCAGGGATGGGTTTTTGGATTGAAAGTTTTGCGTCGGTCGAAGACCGTAGTTGGTATTTTCAATCAGCCTTTGAGTCTCAGGTCCTTTGGGCGATCCCACCCGCGACGGACCAATTTGAGCTAGCGGATGAACATAGAAAACAGATGAGATACCCTGCTGGTGCCTAGCTAACGTTTTAAAGTTTGATAGTCAGCCCACCCGGAATAAATATCTTTTTTTGGTAGAAGGCCCCTGGCTGTTCTCCGGATTGGTCGACCCCAAGGCTTCCTTCTTTAAAACCAATGCCACCATGAACGGTGAGGGTATAGAATTTGGAGGGGCCTTTGCCCGTCCTGTCTGATTTAGAGATCGTACGGGGAAAAGACATAAACTGAAACCCCACACCGACTTGGGTGTAGGGAGTGAGGGACCCAAGTCCTACAAAAACCTGCGCCAGATCTAGAGTGCCAAATCCAGCGGTTCCCTCATCTGTCGGTGTGGACAAGCTTCCTGGACCCACGGACGCGGGTTCGTAGCGAAATCCTCCGACGCCATTGATCCGCTCGGAGAGTTGGAGTAGAGCTCCGCCGCTGATCCCGACCGTGTCATAGACCTCTTTGGTTTTGGGTTTGAGTTCAGGGATAGAGAAGACTTCGACGCCTTGGATGGCCCTGGTATAACGTATATCTCCCAAAATTTTCAGCCTTGCAAAACCCGCATAAAACCCAGCGGTGATTTGGCTTAAGGGTACCGTTTGGTTGGTCCCTGAGGGACTGGCGTTGCGGGCATCATCGGTTGGGAAAAGTGGTGAATCCAATTCTGTGGTCTCTTCGTGGATTTGGAAAGCGGTCACTCCAGCGCCGACACCAAACCGACCAGGAACCAACTCCAACCTAAATCCAAACTGACCATTGATATCGGAAATCTTGCCTTGGGCCGTGGCAAGGGCTGGTCCACCTTCGGAGGGGGTAAGGATGGCCGTAAACGATATGGACCTGATACTACCACCTATCCCAAGGCTTAGCCTTTCACTGATCCGGTAGGAGGTCGAGAAGCCACCCAGGAACTCTGCAGTGCCTTTGGCATTGATATCTACGAAATTGGTTTGACCGAGAATCAGGACAGGGATTCGGTTGACGTTGACATCCACGGCGATTCCGGGAGGGATCGCGTATCCACCTAACGACAGATTTGGAGTGAGTTTGATGACTCCAACCGGTGGAGAGGCTCCAGCGATGGAGCCCAGCCCTGTTTTGCTATCAACCACTGGTTCGCCACCAGGGTATCTTATATAGAGGGTTTCGTTACGGTACAGTTCAAAAGACCCAGTCCCTTGGGTTCTGTCTAGAAAAGCCCCATTGGCTGGGTTGATCAGTGTGGCGTCGGCAGTGGCCAAAGCTGCTCCCGCATCTCCTAGCATTGGGTCTGCGAATCCCTTTGATAAGGGAATTAAGCCTACAACGACTGTAGTGAAAAGATGTCCTACCACATATCTTTTCAAGGCCACAAACCATCTCCCTTTTTAATCCTACTACCTAGTGGACCATTGTAGGATTAAGGATATCACGGTAGGGCCGTTGAGGGAAAACAGTTTGGGAACAAATTTTAGTTTGTTTTATGCTTTTTCACAACAAGACTGACTTCGAGATCCCCAACCAAGGAACCTACTCCGCCCTCTTGTCCATCTTCTTGGAGAAAGCCAGTTAAGTCACCTGTGATATTGATCTGTGGGATCATGATCGGCCGGGTGTTGAACAACCATTCGATCTTTTTAAAAAGGAGTCCATTTTGGGGAGGTATCCCTTCAAATCCCTTGGTGGTGATTTGCCAATGGAGAATGTTGGTAAAGGGTTCACTGAGATACTTGTTTGAGTAAGTAGTTTTAGGATTGAGGACTTCGATAACAAATGACCCCTTAGCACTGAGTTGTTTGCCCGAGGTAAAGTCTTTGGAGACCACCGCATGGTCGGTCACAGATTTGAATTTTTCGAAAATTTTGGTGTCTTGAACAATCGGGCCTAACAAGACTGGTCTTGGCGGGGTAAAATCCGCTCCCGCAATAGACTTTATAGAGATATACTTGCCGTTGCTTTCGATGCTATTGGACAAGGATCCCGACCCGACGGAGGCGAGGATTCCGGCGAGGTCGATTTTGAGACTTAAACATCTCACTTCGGTTGCAGGAAATTTAATCGAAAAATCCGACATGATTTGAAGGGACACTTCCCCTTCGCAGAGTTGCGCCCCAGACTGGGATTTCACGCGGATTCCATAGGTTGCCGAGGCGACCTCTTCTGGCGTCGACGAAGTAGCTCCGAGTCCTCGACCTTCTTTGCCGGTGAGGAGTTCGGGGTTTGGTTTTTGTTGGGATGAACCTGCCTTAAAGACCGATTCTTCTGCGCTTTCGCATGAAATGAAAGTAAAGTAGAGAGAGATTGCCGATACGGCTAATCCTAATGACCTTCGAAATAGGTTTTGATTAATTAAGGAATCCATCGATACCTTTCTTAAGGCCTGCACCTAGTAGAGGATTGAGTTGAGAATCAATGGCACCGGTAAATCCGATGTTATGAATGTTCATATCTAAGACCATGTCCAAGTAGATGTCCCCAGCATAGGGGATAAACAGGATGGCACCGCTAAAATTTTGGAGTAAGGATTTTTCAAATTCTTGGTCCTTGGTCGACTTTATGGTTACAAGAAAGGTGTTGTTTTCGCGAATCAACCTTCCCGCTATAACGATGTCATTTTCGACCTTAACAATCCCACTTGCCTTGATGCTCAGAGCCATAGAGAAAGAGAAATTCTTTGCATCAATTTTAGGTTTTTGGGTCACAGAAACCTCTAGCTTTACGAGCTTCGAGACGTCGATCCCGCCGGAAGCTGGCGAAGAGTTGATGTCGAGGTCTCCGATATCCAGCTCTTGACCTGAGGCTAACTTTCTGCCTAAGACTGATGCTAACCCCAGTAACGAGCGGTTAAGCCAGACTTGGCTGCGGATTGTCTTTCGAAAAATCTTTTGGTCTTTAGGGGCGCTTCCTTCGAGGCCAGCAAAATAAAATGCATCGATTTCCCTAAGATTCATGGCCCTGAGACCTGCTTCATTACAAACTAAATTAAATTTTAGGTCACTTGCCGCTGGAGATTCGGTTCTTTCTGACAAACTGCTGCATGCTGTGTTGGTTTTGTCCTGTAGGCTTTCTGAATTTTCAAAGATATGGCCAACCTCCGAGGCTTTTTTGGTGGGAGCTCCACATCCAAAAAAGAGAGCACTGATGGCTGGTAGCCATAAAAATCTCTTTTTGAAATGTTTTGTGTCCATGTTTTACCTCTTCTAGTAGCTCGTATAGGTTCCCGAATTTAGATAAGTTTAGTTTAGCGCCCCACTTGGACACCATCATCGGATGAGTCCAAGGAGGACTCGTCCCCTGTTTTGAGTCCACCCTGTTGTTTAAGGGTTAATTGCAGATCGACTTTTATAATCTTAGTGATCGAGTCGATCAGCGAGCCGATCAATCCACCAACGCCTGTAGAGTTAGAGTCGGGCAGCACCGTGATCAATTGCCCAAAAGGACCTGGTATCAATTCGGGGTTACCCACAGCAGTTTCTTTGAGACTCTTAGCATCCCCGGAAAAGCTGAGAGATAGGACCGCTACGGGGTTTAAGGAAACCGTCATAGCAATGCGATCAAAAATTACGTTGGCAGCTTTGTCGATTCCGTCAAAACCCGCGGCTGTTGATTCAAAAGAAAAGGTGTCCGAAAAACTTCGATCAAGTAACTCAGAGCGATAGGGGACCCCAAACGAAAGCATTTTCAAAGTCATTTGACCGCTGGCCGATTTGTTGCGTTTGCCATCGTTGACAGTGACTGTTCGGACGGTATTGACGCTTTTGAGTTCTGAGCGAGAAGAGGCCAAGAATGACGGCAAAAATGGCCGTGGTGGGTTAAAGGTGGTTGTCCCAATCCGGTCAAAATGCAATACATTATTTTCTAAAATTGGATTTGGCAAGGCACCGGAATCAGAATAGACACCAACTATAGGCTTGAGGTTGAGTTTTCCAATCAGACCACAATCGATTTCGCTCGTAGGGAGTTCAAACAACGAGACGTTTTTTGATTTTCCGATGGCTGCGTTGATTCGCATGGTTATAACCCCATCACAGAGTTTAATTCCAGCAGCTTTTGCTGTAAGTTGAAAGGTTGCATCAAGGAGAGCCGCTCCCGCTGGGACAAGGGAGTCAACATTGATCTGTCCCGATCCTCCAGACCCGCGCGCAGCAGAGGCTTGCTCAGCGTCGTCGATTTCGTCCGAAGCCCCTTCTGGGGTAGGGTTGGTATTTTTTCCCTTATTCGCATTATCGTTGCACCCAAAGCTAAATAAACTGCCTATTATAAAGGTTGCTGCCATGAGAGGTCTCAAAACAAACATTCACAACTCCTATCTCATCGGCTAAAAAAGGTCGCGGCTTGAGATGTTCAAATTTACACACCTA
Organism: Oligoflexales bacterium; assembly: GCA_041736175.1. Classification (GTDB taxonomy): domain Bacteria; phylum Bdellovibrionota_B; class Oligoflexia; order Oligoflexales; family CAIYRB01; genus JBGSUI01. The sequence goes on from JBGSUI010000052.1 coordinate 41,299, forward strand.
AAACCAAACAAATTTGGGCACTTGACCTATGTTAAATTCCCGTACCAATCATAAGAGATGCAAAGGTTGGGCCAGTGAACGTCTTAGGTTAACTACCAAATATAGTTAAGATAAGAGGAGATTTTAGAGGCATCCCTCCGTCCAGGTTTTAGACGGAACCCCTAAAATTGACTAGTAAATATCCATTTATTCGTTTAGGAAACTATTTAATGTTGTTTTTTTTGGCGTGTTTTTTAGAGGATTTTGCTACATTTTCGGTGTATTTCTTGGCATGCCCACGAGCCCAATCTATCGGGTATTTTTTTGCATTCAGAGCGATCTTGTCTCGTAAAGCTTGCTCTAAATCGATGTCGAGGACGTCAGCAAGTCGAAGCAGGTAGGAAAATACGTCGGCCATCTCAAAGGCGACCTCCTGCTTTTTCGGGGCGTGGTCCTTAATGAGGGAGGCATCCTCGGGGGTGAGCCACTGAAAGTGCTCAGCAAGCTCGCCGACCTCCCCCGTCAGTGCCATGATGAGGTTTTTAGGAGTATGAAACTGATCCCATTCTCGCTCCCGGACAAACTGGCGGAGGATGGCTTGTAAATCTTCGATTGGGTTTTTCGTATGGGGGCGAGGCATCGGCAGGGGTCTTTCTGAGTGTTAGTTGAAGTTGGTTAAGATACGACTCTTTGCATCGATCTCGGCATACTCTTCGAGGGGATTACTATGGATGACCAGGCCACTGCCCGCGGCAAATTCCCATCGATTGTCAGGCCCACCACCCTCTCGGATCAGGGTCCTGATGAGGATTGAGCTGTCCCACTGTCCGAGGTGATCCATCCAAAAAACATGTCCCATAAAGTAACCTCGCAACCGCTGTTCGTAGCGCGTGATGGCTTGGATGACGGCTTTTTTGGGGGCGCCCGTGATCGAGCCCCCTGGACATAGGGCTTCAAGAACTCCGCCTAAGGCGGTGCCTTTTTTCAAGGATCCGCAGATTCGACCAACCAAGTGGTGAACGTTGGCGAATGATTGGAGTTCAACTGGATGTGTCTGGGTGGGGACTTGGACGCTACCGGGGATCGCAATTTTGGAGAGATCATTTCGCATCAAGTCGATAATCATAGCGAGCTCTGCTTGGTTTTTAGTGCTTTCCCAGAGGCTGCTGGCATTTCTTTGGTCTTCAAGTGGGGTTAAACCCCGGGGAGCGGTTCCTTTGATGGGCTCCGTGAGAATCAATAGATCGTCCTTTTGGTCTTGGAGTTTGATGCTGACAAAACGTTCAGGGCTAAAGGAGGCGATCTCAAGTTGATCAACATGGATCCAAGCCCCCATAGGCCCAGACCGCTCTAAAAAAACCGGAAAGAGCGAACCAAAGTCCGCACCCTCGGCAGTAAAGTAGCGGAGGAGATTGAGCTGGTAATACTGCCCGGCACGGATATCTTCGAGGACCTGTTCGACCTGCTTAAGGTAGGTTGCTTTGGGAGAATGGGGTAAAAGGTGGAGACCAGTGTGTTCCTTTCCTTGTGTTAGAGAAATCCTTTGAACAGGTTTATGTTGATAGCCAAGGGTTTGCAGCGAGGCAAAGGGAATGAAGTCTTCGATGATAAATGCTCTTGAAGGCTTGGGTTGCCAGTCTCCGACACCCACTCCCTTTTGAGTGTAGTCGTCATAGGAGATGACCCCTAGGATGCCGCGTCCACGCCCCATAGGGAGTTGTTTGGTCAGAGGGATACCCAAACAGAGTTTGGTAGCTTGTTCCCAAGGGATCTCCTTAAGGTTTGGTGCCCAATAAGCGGGGCCGCCGCCTCCACCCAGCAAAGCCCATGGTCCCTCGGAGTCCTGAAAAGAGTCTTGTGGTGTTGTTGTCAATGTGTGTCTCGCTTACAACGCGCTGCATTAAACCAAGCGGCATCTTAAGGAAAAATGCCATAGATCCCAAGAGACATTTTTTTGCTCCTAAAAAGACTGACAAATTGAGGACTAGCGGAGTATAAGCGACTCCTGTAGGGCGGTTCCTCCTCACATTGAAAGGAGAGGTTTCCGCCCCGTTACTAAATCGAAAGGATATTAGGATGAATGACCAAAAAAAATCTGCCAAAGACCAGACTCCCAAAAGCCCCATCCTTGTCACCCACGGCGCGGGTCCAACCCGTGGTGTGATGACGATCACCATCCAACGGGAACCCCAGCTCAATGCCCTTAACCAAGAGGTACTTGAAGCTATCGGGGATGCGCTCTACTCCGAGATGATTCCTGGGACCACGCGGGTCGTGGTGATCGAAGGGGCCGGTGGGCGAGCCTTTGCGGCGGGAGCTGATATCGCTGCTATGGAGACGCTGTCGCCAGGGGAAGCACGGGATTTTTCCCGGATGGGGCAAGTGTTGACCCGTACTCTTGAAGGGCTTCCCCAAATCGTCGTGGCCAAGGTTCGCGGATTTGCTTTGGGTGGAGGTCTAGAGTTAGTGATGGCCTGTGATCTTATCATCGCTAGCCAGAACGCTCAGTTTGGGTTACCCGAAGTCAATTTAGGTTTGATCCCAGGGTTTGGTGGAACCCAGCGCCTTGCACGGCGTGTGGGATTGCCTGTGGCTCTTGATATGATTCTATGTGGTAAGGCTAGAACTCTCAAAGGACCCGAGGCCTTTCAGCTAGGTCTTGTTTCCCGTGTCGTCCCAGACGACCAACTTGACCGGGAAGTGGAATCCCTCTGTGCAGCTTTGTTGGCTGCCGGACCCAAAGCCCAAGCGGCGGCCAAAAGCCTTGCCCGTCGTTCCTTCGAAATGAGTTTGGATGCTGGCCTCGAAGCCGAAGCCCAAGGTTTTGGTTTATGCTTTGGCGAAGAAGAGGCGGAACTTGGTATTAAGGCATTTTTAGACAAAAAACCTTCTCCCTTCAACGAGTCATAGGATGGTGTGCATAGGCCGTGAGGCTAAAATCTATGATAAGAGAGTGACTTGGTGATGATCTCAATACTTGACCATAGGCAGCGAAAGTTCTAAAAAAGTAAGTAGGTTGGCAAGGTCTGTCAACTTTTTAGCCAAAAGGAGAAGCCAGCCATGGCCATTGCATTTGAAAAGCCCCTCAAGGATTTTTTGAAAAACTTTCAGAAGGATCTGAGCCAACTACAGAAGACTCTTAAAAAAGAGAGCGACCAGCTCCTTAAAAAGGTCAAGACATCCACCCAAAAGGATAGCTTACAGGCTAAACGCAGCGAAATTGAAAAGCTTATTGAAAAAAATCTTAAAAAATACGAACCAACCATCAATAAGTTTGTCGCTGACGTTCATAAAAGCGCCAAAAAAGCCGGAATCGATCTGACGGATATAGAGCAAAAAGTAAAGGACAACCTTCACTACGCAAGGGAACGCCTCTCTAAGACATCCCTTGGCAAAAAAGTTGCGAAGGGCCAAGGCAAAAAAGCTGCTGTAAAAAAAGCGACACCGACCCGAAAAGCAAAACCAAGCACGGGTAAAGGGCCAGGCAACGAGGCCAACTAACGTCCCGCCGTAACACACGGTAGGGGACGGCTGATTTAACATTCACCTCAATTCCTCCAAAGCCCCCTAAAGACGTTTTGTTCGACAAGGGGGCTTTTTGGGGTGCAGATTTCTATCTTTTAAGTAGGCTGAGCATTTTCATGGCGACGGCAATTCCCTATCTAAGCCCCTTGGTCCAATGGTATCACCAGCAAGATCGGCAGCTTCCTTGGCGTCAGCACTTTCAAAAGACCAAAGACCCCTACGGGGTCTGGGTGAGTGAAGTGATGCTGCAACAAACCCTGATAAAAGTTGTGATACCGGTATATGCAAGGTTTATGGCAAAATTCCCAACTCTTTTCGATTTAGCCCAGGCCAGTGACGACGACCTTCGGGAGTCGGTGCGCGGGTTAGGTTACTACCGGCGCTTTCGGATGATGCATGCTTGTGCAAAACACTTGGTCCAGGCACGACAAACTCCAAGGACCGAGCCGGAAGACCTGAGGGAATTATGGCCTTCTACGGCTTTGGATTTAAAAAAGCTACCCGGTATTGGCGACTACACCTCTGCCGCGATCGCTAGTATCGCATTTGGAGAAAAGGTTGCCGTCCTCGATGGCAATGTAGAGCGGGTCCTTTGCCGCCTCCAAGGTCTATCTGTACAACCAAAAGAGCCAGCGACTAAAAAACACCTCAGCACATTGGCCCAGGACTACCTTAACCATGGTTATAAGGTCACCAAAAGCCGACCTTTAACGGGTGGCGACATCGCTGCCGGGGACCACAATCAGGCTATGATGGAACTCGGCCAGCTGGTCTGCACTCCTTTGCGGCCACAATGCCCCTTGTGTCCCCTTGGAGACCAGTGCCAGGGTTACCAACGAGGTATCCAAGACGAGATTCCTTTAATAGCAGCCAGAAAGGCAACACGCCCCATATCCATGGGACTATCGATCGTCCTTAAGAGTGAATCGGGCCAGACTCTCGTAGCGCTCTTTCAAAGGGCACCCCGCGCTCGATTTTTAAAGGGGAGCTGGGGGTTTTTTAGCGAGTGGAGTGAGGATCCGTTCTTTGGGTCGGATTCTATTGGGCCATCCTTAGGGGCTGGTCTCGAAAAAAGTGGAAGTTTTCGCCATAGCATCACCCACCATCGACTAGCAGTGGATGTGTTTATCCAAAACCACCATGACTTTAATCGATCCAGCCTCCCTCACGGGTGGTATTGCGACAGCCTCAAGGACGATCTCAAATGGGTGCCCCTAGGGCAGGTGGAGCCGCAACTTGTCGCCAATTTGGACCGTAAAGCCTGGAAGGTTTTCCACAAGCGCTTGACTCCTGGTAAACTTAGGTATTCTCTTACAAAGGACTCCATAGATGTCAAGCAACAAACCAAAGCTCAAAGTCCTGCATCTTGATGACGATATTTTTGAGACGGAGCGGGTTCAGAAAGCCCTTGAAAAGCATTCCATTGAGGCAGATTTTAAGGTGACCTCTACCCAGAGAGCCGATGAGTACCTTAAAATCCTATCCCAACCTACAAAACCAGATATTGTTTTATTAGATATCCATGTGGGCGATGATCAACCAACGGGCATTGAGCTTGCAGTCAAGACGCGAGAGATTTCGCGGAATACAGTTATTTTGATTTGCTCGACCGCAGATGATGTGCGCACGATTGCTGGTTGCCTCGGTCATGGGGTCGACGATTTTATCTCAAAAAACTCCGATAAGGGAGAACTCAGCCTTAGAGTCTACAATGGCTACCGACTTGCCAAGCTCAAACAAGGTCTCTATCCCGAGGCGGCAACCCGATCTAAAACCATGCCCGTAGGGAGCACGATGAGTCGTATCGCTCAGAGGATTCCGCTGATCGCCCAATCGGCGATCTCGGCAGTCTGTATCCGTGGAGAGTCGGGAACGGGCAAAGAAGTTGTCGCCGACCTTTTTGGGTCGAGCCTTCCACCGGGGACTCCTTTTGTCAAAGTCAACTGTGGTGCGATTGCACCTTCCCTCCTCGAAAGCGAGCTTTTTGGGTATGTGAAAGGAGCTTTTACCGGGGCCTTAACCGACAAAAAAGGGCTGTTAGAGAGTGCCACGGGAGGGTGGATTTTCCTGGACGAAGTAGCGACTCTAACGCCGTCGGCCCAGGTGGCTTTGTTAAGGGTCCTCGAAAGCCAAGAGATTACCAGAGTGGGTGCGACCAAGCCGACGGCGATCAAGATTCGGGTGATCTCGGCCACCAATGAGCCCATGGAATCGCTGATCAAGAAAAAAAAGTTTCGGGGCGACCTATGGCAAAGACTGATAGAAACAGAAATCGAATTGCCACCGCTTAGGCAGCGTCCAGAAGAGATCCCGCGTTTGATCGAGCATTTTTGCCGAAAGATGCCAGGGGGTCCCTATGTGGCTTCTGGTCCAGTGATCGAAGTATTAAGCAGCTGCCCATGGAAACAGGGCAACATTCGGGAGCTTCGCAATTGTTTGCGAGCGATGACCGAGATGCATATCAATAAGCTGCTAACCCCTCTAGCGATTCCCGAAAGGATTTGGACTGAGATAGGTAAGACCATGCCTCGTCACGAGGTTCTTGTCGCCGGCCAGCACCAAGGACGGCCTGTGGTGTTACCCACCTCCCCCCTCACTTTGACGATCGATTGGCATCCAGGCACCCAAACCCTGGACTATCTCACCCTTAAAGTGATGGCTGAGGCCATAGGTGGGCTCCACCAAAAAAACCCTGATTTAAGTTTGACAGAATTAACCCATTTTTTTGGTCTGACACACACCGAGCTGTCAAAAAAAATAAAATCCATCGTCCAGTCCGGGATAGCCTCCCGTGCTGATATTGGGGCGATGATCGGTGCCTTGGTGGATCAGGACAAACCCGGAACCAAGCATGAAACTTGAATATTCAATCAGCCTCCAGGAAATGCCCTGTCTCTGTATTATTGGGATTCTACCCGAAGAAAGGCGGACCCAGCAGCCCGTCTTTGTCAGTGTCGTGATGGCTGGCGATTTTTCTAAAGTAGCGACAGAAGGTCGTTTAGAGGACGGGGTGGACTATAGCCAGGTGCAGAGCGATCTGGCAGTTCTCTTAAAACAAATAAAGTTTAGGTTGGTTGAAACAGCAGTCTATGGACTCTGCCAATGGGTCTTGTGGAGATATCCACGGGTGGATATGGTTCAGGTCAGCCTTAAAAAACCCATGGCCCTCAAGGGTCAAGGGATTCCCCAAGCGAGTTTAAAACTCCGCAAGACCAAGGTAGTAGGGAAAGGACAAGGTAGGCCCAAGAAAACCAAAGATCTTATTTTTAAATGTGCTGATGGGACGCTAAGGGGGCTTAGGTCCGGCCAAGAGGTGATCGTGATGACCGACGGGACCGAGGTGTTTATGGAGAGGCCGGTTTTACAAGATTTGTGAAAACCCTTTCGGACGCGGATTAAATAAACGAGAAATCCATATTTTTAAGGCGGGTAATCCATCATAATTAAAGCGCTATTTAAAGCGATTGTTTTGCCCTTAAGTTTTTGCCAATTTTAGCCGATAAGATTTCAAGTCTTTTGTCTAAAAAATTCGCTAAAAACGGTGGGTAAGCTCAATGCAGTATCGTAACCTTTTGCTCTTTGCAGCTATGACAGCCTGTGGTGGAACCCAATACTTCTCAGAAAAAAAAGAGTCCTTAAATCCAAAGGAATCCAAAGGAAATAGTCCTAAAGCCTGTTTAAGCCTTGTCAACGGCATCGAAACAAACGAGATGGACGCAGTGGTGATCTTAGAAACAGCCTCTGGATACTGTACAGGAACTTTTGTCAGCGACAATACGGTGATCACCGCAGCTCATTGTGCCAATGCCTCAAAAACCGGCGGGATTAAATATCAAAAAATCTCACCGACCGAGGTTGTTCATTATGGCAAGGTATCCGGTTCAAACGCAAAAGTATGGGAAGACCTTTTAGTGCTGGTGTTTCCTCCCGGCACCGCTAAATCCTTTGTTAGCCTTCATACCAAAGCGCCTAAACCTGGAGACCGGGTGATGCTCGTGGGTTACGGTCAAACGGATCTTGTTAAGGACAATAAACCGGACGGTAAAAAAAGAAAGGGCTATAACAAGCTCACAGAGATTCAGGACGACAATACGACTTTAGTCTACGAAGCTCCTCTAAACCCAGCAGGACTTGCCCCTGGAGACCAGGTGATGGCGGGCCGGGGAGATTCCGGAGGGCCGGTTTTTGTCGATGGCGGTGGATTGGTTGGGATCGTCAGCCGCGGCAGCTTGGAGCCAAAACTAGTGGAATACGATGTCAATCTGTTTAGTGGAGAGAGCCTAAAATTGATGGAAGCATCCATTAGTCTAGGGGCTAAGATCTCAGGTATTGAAAATGTCAGAGCTATCGTCGACCCCGCGAGACAACTTAAGGGTACAAAACCTGGGCCTAGCACCGCGCTGGCAAACCACAAGAATAGCGCCGAATCTGGATGTCGTTAAGGCGGTTGGAATATTCGAACGGCCATGGGAATTGCAGATCTGTGTTTTTTTGCAGATGGTGATACCTCTGGAGTCACCAAATAATACGGGTGCAGGTCCTCCTCAGTAAGGGTTCCTTTGAGGAGGAGTTTCACCAGCTCCTTTGACACCGTAGGGAAGTCGTTAAGAAACTGATTCACGTTGTCGCCGCCCTCGAGATAGTCAATAAGCGTCCTTACTGGGACCCTCGTGCCGGAAAACACAGGTGTGCCGCCCATGACATCATCGGATTTTTGAATCGGACCTGTGCTCGCCATGGTGCGCCCCTCACCCTCAGAATTACGGGAGAAAATCATGGAACGGAGCCCCCCATGAATCCCCCCACCCCGTCCGCATCAGCGTAGGACGAGAGCAAGCCATCTTCCCCGCATGTTCCGGCTTAAATGCACCGATTTTCAGGTCGAACGCGACGAGTGCTTTGAGGAAGCGGTGATAGAAGAGCAGATCGACGAAGTATTCCTTCTTACCGAGCGCAAGCCGGTACTGCCTGCCCACGAAACAAAAGCCATAACCGAGTTCGAGAATGAACTGTTGTAGGTGCGATATGAGTCGACTTTCCAGTTCGAGTTCCTTGATGGCCTTGTTCACGCCGAGGAATTCGAGGTTATAGCGACTCTTGAGTATTTCATCGGCCTGCTCCGCTAGATGTTCCGGCAGAGCTAGTGGGAAGTTGTGCGTCTTATTCTCCTTCACCGCGCGATCGTAGGCGCTAGCCTTGATCTGATTCAAGAGAACGTCGCGACTCCAACCAAAGCGGGCGGTGGCTTGCAGGTAGTAGATGCGCGCTTGGGGATCGGAGATTTTTGAAAGTATGTTTGTATGATGACCCCATGGAACGGAGGCGACCAATTGTCTCACAGCCTGTGAGACAACTTCTGGAATCGGTTTTCCGGGGATCAATTGTCTCACAGCCTGTGAGACTTTTTTGCCGTCAATCTGCAAGTCTGCCACAGCCTGCGACAGAAATTCGGGAGTGGTGTGGTCAAGGTAAAGCTGCTGCATTTTAAAAAGGTTTGCTCGGGAAAATCCCTGCATACCAGGAAACTCGGCGCGCAGGTCCGCCGAGATGCGCTCAACGACGGCATCGCCCCAGCCGGCGACTTGCTTCTCCTCGACGATGCTTCTCCCAATGTCCCAATACATCGAGACTAAGTGGGAACTAACCGCGTGGGAGGCATTTGTCCGCGCATGACGGACACGTTCCTTCAGTGAAGAAAGGAACGCAGCGTAATCGGGGAAAGAAATCTAGCTGAGATGCATACTAGAAGTAAAAAAAGCGGAGAAACGCTTTGATACAGCAAAAAAGTCGCTTCTAAAGCTGACCGTATCATGGTCAGCATGGGAGAGATGAGCCGAATATGCTGGCTTGACTTGGTGTCGATCTCGTTATCAAAGTGACCGATAGGAGCGATAGGTCTGATTTACAGTCGCTGGCCTGAAATCTCCCGCCGAGATGCTGAAGAGAAGTTGATGCAGCAGGCACAAAAAGTCGACCCGGATGCTGGAGCTTATGATCCAAGGAGCGGAAAAAGTGAGGGGTATGGTTATGGGCTCCTCTATTTGGGATTTTAGTTTGTTGTCCTCGCTTTTTTTTAAAACTCGCCCGTCCACTGATAGGGATTGATCTTAGCAAAATACGGGTGCAGGTCCTCCTCAGTAAGGGCCTGTGCCGGGAGGCCCCACAAGGAGGATGCCTTTGGGCATCCTTGCGCCGAGTCTACCAAAGTGTTTTGGGTTTTTAAGGAAGTTGACGATTTCCAGCAGACCATCTGCTGGCACCATCCTTTACTCCTTCGCCCCAGAAACTGACCATAATTTGTCCACGAGACCTTTCGACTCGTTATAACTTACCATGACAAAAGATGAAAACAAAGATCGTTCCAAGTTTGTCTTCTCTTGGTACAAATAATGTCACTATCTTTTCGTCTAGAATGTGTAGTGTTTAAATCCCGTTATGGGATCTGTAAACCAAACATGCTTTGAATATCAACGAAGACAACCGGAGCTCACTCCATGTTACAAGGTCGTTCAAGAACATTTGGCCACATTTGTCTCTCTGTCCATAAAAGGGAGCTGGAAAACAAACCCCGTTGCCCCCCTTTGTTTTAAATGAGTTTGAAGCATTTCTACAGTGTGGGATCCTGGCCCGTGGTTTCTTGAGGCTTAAATGTTGCTTATGCGGTCAAAAGAAAATTGTTGGATTTAGTTGTAAAAAAAGGGGCTTCTGTCCATCTTGTGCTGGTAAACGAATGATTGAGTCAGCGGTTCATCTGGTGGAGAATGTCTTACCTCAAGCACCCTATAGACAGTTTGCCCTCTCTTTTCCCATGCCACGGAGATACTGGTTTCAGACCAATAAAAAGCTGTTTTCAAAAGTTCATGGCATCGTCATCAGCCAAATTACTTGGTTGTACAAGACTAAGGCCCTATCGCAAGGAATCAAAAACCCTATCACAGGATCTATTTCTTATACCCAGAGATTTGGTTCAGGTCTGAATCTTAACCCCCATATTCATTCGCTTTGGCTTGATAGTGTTTTTACAGAGGTTGAGGGGAATCTAAAATTCCAAAATGTAAGCCCTCTTACTGATGACCAAGTTGCCGATCTAATAACGCCTCGTCAGCAGAATTTGTGGGTGCGTTTTGGCTCCGGAAGATCGCCTAGTGCATGAAAATAAGCAAGTATCCTTACAACAATACTGTAGAATCTATAAACAGGCCTCCACCAAATAGGTAGAAAACCATGCCAACATTTTAGAGATGCGGGGGCTAATAAATGTGGCTGTCTCTTGGGAAACTATTGTTTGAGAAAATTATCTTCAAATTATGCTTAGATAAGATGCCAATAAAATCGACACCAGCCCAAAATCTCCTCCAGATTTTTTAAAAAAACAAAAAAATAATTTATAATTATCAAAAATTATTGACCTATTTTTCTGTCTTTTGAGATTAAGGC
>JBGSUI010000083.1:0-34886 GCA_041736175.1 Oligoflexales bacterium
CCATTTGCAGCCTTAAGTGCTCCAAAACTTTCCAATGTAAATTCAGAATTCTTGCGCGCATAGGCTATTCCCCGCAAATTTAGCGGAAAGTATACCTAAAATTTTTTTGGATGTCACTTTAATTATGCGCAGCTATATATAGGGGCGACGCTTATGTAGTAATTTGGCTGTATGATGAATGGCAACGACAAATTGCTGGGAAGTTAAATATGTGTCGATACCTAAAGTTGATTTTTGCTGCATCCCTATCTCCTGAAATTTTGGGCCCACATGGGCCCAGATGGTTTTTTAAGCCTTTTTAAGAAGTGCTGACTCAATAACTATTGTCAGACGAGGCAATTTTCGACTTGAGGAAATGGTCCCGCTTACCATGAGATTGGTCACCCCAATCGGCAGATGTTCAGCAAGTTCTTTCCTGGAAAGGATGTAAACAGGGCTAATGACAGTATGGCCATCATAGCTGCCGCGGACGAGTGCCCTAAGTATTCGCCAATCTCCGGATTGACTTTCGGTGGCGGAAAGGATTTTGATAATTTCGAATGTGCAAGAAATGTTCATAGTATGCTCCTTTATTGTTTGTTGGCCACGACCTGCGGCCTCTCACAAACCCTGGAGGCCCAGTCGCTAGGTCAACGTGCCAGTCGAACGAAGCTAGAGCGTGCAGACTGAGTGACGCAGCATCCGGAGGCGCGAAGGAGGCCCTGACCCAGATTTTAGCTGGCGCGCAAAGGCATTGAGAGACTGGCACAAGTCAGGGAAGGAGCATGCAGTGAATAAAGATGAACAATAAAATATTAAAAAAAGACGTTAATAAGTCCCTGAACCAAAAACTGAATTTAGCTGGCAGAGATTATTACGAGGCGTCGAAGATGACTTGATCAGTCAACTTTACTACCAGCTCTTTATGAGGGGTCATTTTCTTATACTGCCGAAGCATCTCGCATCCTAAAGCGTACCACTTGAACGATTGTTTTGGCTGCCTGCTCTATTGGTTTGTCTCCAATGTCATTGGTTGAAGTCACTTGACTCCCTGGAAATCTACCAATCAATCTAAATTCGTCAGTATAAAAAATCATCGGCCAAGATTCTGGATCTCCTTCGGTGCGGGCTTCAATTCCAAGATGACGGCGGCGCAGGTTCGATTCCTGCTGGGACCGCCATGCTTTTTCAGGCTTTATTTGACTTTAGATACTGGATGATTTTTGGGGCTTCTTCAAAGGCGTCTTTGTCTACAATGAGGTTAAAAGTACTAGAAGGGTCTTTTACCCCCATATCACTTGTCGACAAAATTATGACAAGATTTGGAGACTTACTTCTTAGCATGCCGCCCAATGTCACCCCATCCATGCCAGCACCGAGGTATTTATCGGTCAAAACTGCACATAAGCGCCCACTGATTTTATCCCAATCTCTCAGGAAATCCTCTGCCGTAGAAAAGGACGCCGCATCAAATCCGCCTAGAAAAGCCGGCCATTGGTCACGAAAGATATCCTCATCATCGATGATCGCTACTAAGTTTAAGGGTGGTTTGAGATTATCGTTAATTTGATCAGCATTTACATTGGGGGAAGTGAAACCCTCAATTATACCTCCTGGGACTTCTTCTCGTGCCACGGCAGTGGCCTCAGCCGGGAGCAATCCTTGGATCGTTTGGAGGAGTAACTTAAAGAGCTGACCCTTCGCCATGGGTTTTGGAAGAAAGCCATCGGCCCCAAGATCCCCGGCTCGGCGATGGTCATCTGGAACGATCCGATTAGAATGAACGAAGATAAGTCCTTTGAACTGGTGGGTGTTGCGTAGATCTTTGACAAGCTCAAATCCCGTCAAGGATTTTGGACCCATGTCGATATCAGTGATGATCAAGTCTATTTTATTATTTTTAGTGACCTTAAAGGTCTCATGGCTACCATGAGCATGATGTATCTTACAGAGCTGGTTTAATTCCGGTGCTTCTTCAATCCATCCGGCAAGGGCACTCCGATAAATCGTTTCGTCGTCAACGATCAGGATCTCGACTGGAATTGATAAGGCTTTAGCTCTCGCAACGACCTCTTGAAGGAGGAGTTCTTCATTTTTATTAAATTCACTTTGTGACCCTCTGCTAGCATCCCCCCCCATCATGGCGATGATTTGGGTGATCTCGTCACTGTGTTTGGGCAGAGTGGCGGTCGTGACGAGCTTAGTCCCTAGGGCGATGGGCAGGGTAAAGTAAAACTCAACTTTGCCTTGGGGGTGCTCTTCTGTTTTTGAGGATTCACACCAGATTTTCCCGTTGTGAGCTTGAACAACCTTTTGGGCTATGGCCAATCCCAGGCCCGTCCCACCCTTTTTTCCTGACGTAAAAAAAGCTTCAAAGAGTTTATTCAGGCTTTCTGGTGGGATAAGCGAGCCAGCATTGCCGATACAGAACTGGACTTCATGGCCTACCATTTTGGTTTTAATCCATAGTGAGCCAGAGAAGTTCACTGCTTGGACAGCATTGCCAACAATATTGGAAAATACCCGGTTCACTTTTTTAAGGTGGACATTTACCATGGCAGTATGCTGAAGGTCATAGGAAATACTGATCTTAGATTTAGGGTAAACCCTAAAGATTTCCCCTAGAGTCGACTCAATGAGTGATTCGGGCGATACAGGCTCAAGGATCAGTTCGGTCGATGTCGAGCCTATTTCCATGACGTCAGTCAACATTCCATCAACTGATTTTGTGGCCCTTTCAATTTCACTGACTAAAAAACCGAGATTTTTAGAAAATTTTTGTGGATTCGCAGAACTTACCTGCAATAAATTAAGGCCAGTCTTAAGCATCGAGAATGGTTTGCGTACATCGTGGGCCAGACTTTGGGTCATGCGAGCAACTGCCTGATTAGTCTGATTATCGAGGTCAGTCTGTCTGACCCTCTCCTCGTGTTCAATCTGGTATCGCCTAATGATCAAATACCCGAAGAAAATCCCCAGAGGCATTGGATAGAGTTTACAAAAATAGAAACCGCGAATAACCCCATGAAAAACCAGAATGTCAAACAGTTGAGCCGCGGTAAGTGCCGCATACACAATCAATAGGTTTTTTCCGTTGGTTTTCTGGGTGATCCATGCCCCATAGAGGCCGATGGCTACGGGCAAAAAAACCAGTGGAGCTGACATACGCATGATGAAATGGGCGATATCAAAACCATTTTTCGTAGACGATATATTGAACCCCATGGCATGGATCGTCGGGAATACAATGAATAGAGAAAGGGGTATCCCATAAAGCCATCGCATTTTTTTGAGGATAGGGTTTGATGGAAAAAACAGAGTCGAAACCAAAGCAAAATGACTAAAATCAAAAGCTGTCCGAGAGAAAAAATGAGCGTAACCAGCCAAATCGATCGAGATATATTCCCGGATAGTTTCTGAAATGGAGAATAAAAATATAGAACTTGTCAGGCAGTAAAATAGGTACCGCACGCTTAGGTCATCTTGGATCTTATGGTATTCCACAAGGATCAGGGTGATGATGGCTATGATAAGAAATACGATGCTCGAAAACATCGGAAAAATAATGGTCCGGACATTGATAGACCGCTCGATCCTAAAGGCATCTCTCGCTGAAAAAATCCCAATGGGTCCCTGGGTGATTCCCGATTGTGATCTTTTAAGAGAATAGATGATCAGCGAAAGTTGATTTTCAAGACCTTGTGTTTTGAGAATCTGGGGGGGCAAATCAAATTTAACCCCATAATGTTTTGCATACATCGCTAGGGGAGGGAATTCACCGTTGCGGCCAAGGACCACTCCATTGAGCCTCATTTCTACAGTATCGCCTATTTCACCGATCAAAATACTACAAACCATGCTGCCCGTAGTACATTCGAGCGGTGCTTTAAAAGTTTTCTCGTACTTTAGCCAACCACTAAAACCTGGGGAGTGGGCCACTTTGGGCGAGTCGACAGGGACATTGGAAGTAACGGAATCGGTACAAGGGTAATTTACACTGTCGTTTACCGGGGAACACACCTGCCATTCGCCGGAAAGGTCTAGCAGTGATTTTTCTTGCGAGGTCAGATAGGGCAGTCCAAAAATCCAGCCAAGAACCGACACCATGAAGAGGCAGAGGAGACCTACGATTTTTTTCGAATCAAGTTTCATTTTGGTTTCACCGCGACTAAGCCGACGCTTTCTCTTCCATCAAAACGGATGTCTTCTGGAAAATCAGGTCGAGGGAATGTATGAATTTTTTCCACGTATAAGCCAGCTTCCTCTGCAGCACGTCGCAAAACCTCTACATCTAAAAGATGCATGGTTTTCGGAAGAAACTTGGCCCGATCCGGCGCTATTTCATGGACATTTTCTACAAATCCAGGCCACTTTGCTCCAGCCATTTTTCTTGCCTCATAAATCGGCTGAAATCTTTGGAAATTTCTAAGGTAAGGCGTTTCCGCGACAATAAAAAGTTTCCCGCCTGGAGCCAACCATTCGGCGATTTTTTGCATCGCAAAGTCTATCGTCGGGCCATCAAGAAAATGTAAAACTCGAGCGATGAGCGTAGCCCCTACCGAACCATTTTCTAGCCTGATTTCTTCTGGGAATGAACCATGCATGATAGAGAGTCGAGGTCGGTGGGCCTCAGGAACTCTGTCGATCAAGATTTGGAGGTGCCTGGCATCAATGTCATTGGCGATCACCGAAGCACCTTGGGCTAATGCGGGCAAAGTGGCGACCCCGTAGGCCGCTCCGATCTCCAGCGAAGGCCCAGGTGCCTCAGGAGCGAATACTACAAATTCCAATGAAAAGGGGTCAAGGGTGGACGTCATATAGCCCATATTATTCAGGGTCTTAACGAATCCATTCCTTTCCGCTTCAGGCATTTTGAATGCTTGCACCATTTGCAATTCCTAATTCTATATTGCTCAGTCTTACAAATCAGGTGGATTTATAATAAATTTCATTTAACTATGCAACAAGGAAAAATTTGATAATTTTTTAATAAAATTCAACATATTGACATCATCGCAGAATAGTCGAGCGTTAATGCCTCCTTCTGAGCTTAGCTGGGAGTGGCTCTTAGGACTAGGTAGTCGGGGAAGCATGTTATACAGACATCGAACTACCCAATTGTCAGGCCGGTTCGTCCTCAGAAATTTGGACTATCAGTTCCTATTGTGCTCAAGTGGCCCTACCCAGGGTTTAAGGGGTGACTATTTTGACCTCAGACAGGTTAACAGCAATGATAAGATCCCCTGAGATTTAAACGTGGTCAAACCAGTTGAGGCCAATGAGATGAAGTCCCAAATTGTCCCATTAGAAGATTGTTACCGAGCCAATGCTGCCGCACTGCATGAGCAGACCTTTGGTTGTATTGGGGTCAAGGCCGAAGACTTCGAAGTCGCTACCATTCATCCTAACCGTTCTCTTGTGGCTATATCGGATGATAAACGTGTCTTAGGTTATGCGACCTATACCTGCTCTGCCAAAGGAGGCTACCTTGGCTGGTACGCTGTGGCTGAGGATTTCCGTAACCATGGCATAGGTAGAGCACTTTTTGATGCGACGGCGGCAGACCTAAGGTCGGTCGGTGCCAAGTCGGTTAGGCTTGACACCCGCAATCGGTTTCGTGAAGCCCTTAGGTTTTATCTCGGCCTTGGGTTTGACATCATTGGCAGCTGGCAACAACTGGACGGTGAACTAATGATTTCTATGCGGCTTGTGTTCCAAGAAAACGATTCTAGCCAAAAATAAGTCTTTTCAAGATATTACAGGAATAGCCCAGCGTTTAAAAAAACTGGGCTTACCAGACATCCCATCGGAACATCCAGGGGAATGTCCAAGATTAAATATTCCTTTAATATTAGTCACATAGAAATATCGCGAAGCCCGTATCCGTTTCCGAATCTCTAACTATGCCAAAACAAAGAGATTTGGCTTACGCGGTGGAACTTTTCCCCCGCCTCGTCTAAGCTATGAACCGGTTCGGGATACATGTCAGCCTCCGAAGGCGGCGGTGCAGGTTCGATTCCTGCCGGAACCGCCATGATTTTTAAGGGTTTTTTTGCTATGTCAAGGTGGTCCTACGACCTCAAGTCAGGTCAAATTGGTCATTGACTGCAGATCATGAATGATTTTTGGAGCTTCTTCGAAGGCATCTTTGTCGACAATGAGGGTTGGTTCGTGGGCTCCATCAAGCACCGCCAAAGGTTTCCTGCTTTTGACTTCGAACTTTGCCTTAACGGACGATGAGTTTACCATCTTTCCTGAAGTGCTCGAAGAGGGCTGGGTACCACTATTGATTGTTGCTGTAGAAGCCCTATGTCTCTAGACTCGGAAGCTCTGGATTTTTCTTAACTTAGAATTGTATGCTTCTAATAAAGTTGCCAAATAGAGCTGCAAATAATGACATCACTTTTCTAATCATCCTTCGTCTTGTTCACAATCACCCAAAAGTAGAAGAATCTTAATCCCCCCTGCTACAATGTCGCGGTTGCAGATTTTAAAAGCCCAAACGCCCAAAGTGGGATCACTTGCGGGTCTGCAGATCCCTCAAAAACATCCCGTACCAGAAAGGCGTTGGTTTCTCCCACAATTTGCCTTTTCCGTTTTTTAGGGCCACCCACTTCGAAACTAAAAGTCCCTACAGAAAAGTCAGCGTGGCGCTCATGAACAAACGCCTCTAGTCCTGCCAAGGAGACACTCGTCAGAAAAAAATTCTCTCGGATTGACCCCAGATCAGGCTGCAAATCAGCATATGCATAGTAAAGACAGCTATTGCCTAAGTAAATTTTTTCCGATTTACGAAGCGATTTAAGAGATTGGCGGTCGAGGGATCTAATGATGCCCGCATCTTGAAGGCAGGCGAGGTAGTGTTTGAGCGTTCGCAAATCACTAATCTGAGCGTACTCTTTGAGGTCTTCATAGTTTACGCTGTAGGGAACATTTTGCGCGATAGCCTTAAAAATAGCCTGTAACTTGCGAGCCATATCCCGCCGAGAGTGGGTTTGGGCCGATACAATTTCGTAGCCTATGGTATCTTCTGTCGCTTGCCTTAGCATCGCATGAAACTCGGCATCCTTGCATTTCGTAAGACCGTATGCGTAGTAACCACGCCTCAAATATTCCTCAAATAAATGTGGCAAAAGCTTCGGGATTATTTGTGCAATTTCAGCCCGAATATTTTCCAAGCTGGCTTGGTCTAAGCTCGTGAGCTCTTCCAGTCTAAGCGCTCTTAATTTAAGGTTGTAGGCCAAATGCAAGTATTCGCGAAAACTGAGACCCTTTAGTTGATATTTTACGAAGCGACGCGCTAATCCCCCCAAATCCTTAAAGCTTAGAATAGAACTTCCCGAAACGATGCATCGGATCGAAAGACGATCTGCGATTTTTTTCAGGTCAGATTTCCACTCACTGTAGCGATGGACTTCATCAAATACTACAACAAGCACTCCATTTTCCTGAGCAAGAAGGGCAAGATCGTACATGGAATCCGCCGCAAAAAGCGTATCATCTAAGCTAATATAAAAAGCTTTAGTAAGATCATGATTGGCAATCTCCAGCGCCTTTTGGCATGCCAACACTGTCTTGCCAATGCCTTTTTCACCCACAAGACATGATAAATGAGCCCCGAGGAAGTCCTTTTCCAAGAGGACCTCTCTTGCGTGGACATATGAGTGCATTTTCTCCCAAACCACGCGGTTATAGTCTAAAATTTGATAATATTTTTGGATATTTGACACGTCAAGACCTCCAATATGGATTATAATCCATTTTTCTGACCATAAAAAGTGGATTATATTACACTTTTTCGTACGATATCATAAAATGCAGTAAATACAATAATTTATATCATTATCGGCTCTATTGGTGGAAGCGGACGTTGGTGGATCATCAGCTTCTCGGCCGCTCGTCCGGCTTCCCGTCGGCGATGGCGTGACGAAGTCGCAGGCCACATTCCAGAGGAACGGGTCCCGTCCGTGCCGCCTCGCGGAGTGCCTAAGGCCCACGTGCAGGATCTCGTGGGCAATGACGAACCTGGTCTCCTCCGGGCCGAGGTCCGAGGCGGGGTTAAAATAGATGGTCCTCGTGTCCTCCTCGACCGCGGCGACCGAAATTTGAAGGTTTCTGCAAGTCACGTGGTCTTCCACAATCTTGAATGAGGCGGCAAGCGATCCCAAAAGGGGGAAGGTTTTTTAGGAGTTGATCCCTAAGGGACATGGCCAGGAAATAAAGGAGCTCCCGCTCCTCGGGCTTTTTGGGCCAACCGACGTCCCCCTTGATGACGGCGGCGATCCCGTATTTGTTTTTCAAAACCTTGACGAAGGTGTTGAACTGGACCGCGTGCTCGACCGTCAGGCTTCCGAAGGATGAAATCTCTATTTGCCGTTGCGAGACGCCGTCGCCGTAGCCGTGAAGGGCGTCCGACAAAATCTCCCAAGACCTGGGGAGGAAAAGGGCTCGTTTTGGGTCGGCTTGCCTAGGTCTCCTTTTCCAGCCAGAGATCGCTTTCCAACAGCTACCGCTTGGTGTAACCCTTAGGTGAGACGACACAAGCTATTTTGGCGACAGGGAACGTATCTTGAAAAATCTATGGAACCGATGCGATAAGCTTAAGGCCGAACTTGAGGGTCTGAGGCCTATCGAAACCAAGTATCTAGGCCAAATCAAAAAATTTTGGCAAGTAGGACTTGCCTATTCTTCCAATGCTCTCGAAGGAAATACTCTTACCGAAACTGAAACCAAGGTGATTTTAGAGGACGGGATTACAATTGGTGGAAAATCGGTGAGGGAGCATATGGAAGCGTTGGGACATAAAGACGCCCTAAGCTTCCTATTTGAAATTTATAAAAACAGTTATAGTGAGCAAGTTATCTGTGAGCTCCATCGACTTTTCTATTTTAGAATCGACTCCAAAAGTGCTGGAAAATACCGGACGGACAATGTAATTATCACCGGGACCGACTACCTTCCGCCTAATTTCGAAATAGTTGGGGAACTGATGTCCGGGTTTGGCAGCAAGATTGCTAAAAAGGTTCATCCGCTTGAGCATGCTGCAAAGGCCCACGAGGAGCTTGTAAATATTCATCCATTTATTGATGGAAATGGACGTACGGCTCGACTTCTATTGAATCTGATTTTGCTTCAGTCTGGTTTTCCGGTTGTCGTCTTTCCACCCATCTATCGAGCCCGATATATTGATGCCGCCAGGGCTGGCAATAGAGGCAATAGCCGACCATTCTTAGAATTCCTAGCGCAGGTTACAGAACAGGGACTTATCGATTATTTGCGGATGTTAGAAAAGTTGCAATAATCGCGGCTGCTCGTGTTTGGACTGACGGTTGAGCCGCAGCAGCTTGAATTTGGCAGAAATATCTTGAAGCGACAGGTGGAATTGACCTCCACCTTCCAGCACTCGGTTACCTTTGGTTGTATCGGACGATAAACGGGTCTTAGGTTATGCGACCTATAACGCCTCTGCCAAAGGAGGCCCCCGAACACTCAGTCGACGCACAGCAAGGAGACTGCGTGGTGATCTGTGCTATCGCCCGGATCCACCACCTCGCTCGTCGCCAGGTCGAACAACGGGAACTCCGTCTCCCCACGGTTATTGCTGTCATGAAGGTATACAATTGCCTTTGCTGCTTGTGCCGTCGCAAAACCTTGATTGTTGTTGGCGTCGAGCAGCCCATGTTTAATGGCCCGGACCACGTCCCCACGGGCGGGTAGCCGCCATACTTGGCCGGTTGCGGTCGTGGCGTGATCGCAGACCAACTTCGCCAGCTTACCGCCCCTCAACGAGGCTGGCTGAAACCGCCAGGTCGAACCAGTCTCAAGATCTCGCCATAGCGCTGGCATCTGCTCCGACAGTACTGTGACTGCAAGCTCATGCTGGGCCCGGTTGACCCGCTCTTGATACCCCGGGTCTATGATCCGTAGACGGGCGTAGACCCGGTCAATGTCGCGGTCGACCTAGTTTCGAATTTGTGAAGCAGACCGGGGGGCCAATCGATCCGGCGGCAAGTAAAAGAAAGGTCACAGGGCAATATGCCACAACAGCGATGATTCCGGCGGAAGCGGTCACCACGACGTCCGCGGTATAGCCGGCGGTGGCGAGGCCGTAAGAGGCGGCGGTCCCACTGATTGTCTGAACTTGGTCGATGACCTTCGCCTCGCTGTTAGTCGCTACTGCCACATCCTGTGCGGCTAGCTCGCAATCACTCGATTGGACCACGTCATCAAGGTCGCTGCTCCGATGCTCCGAGCAGCCCGTTCCGAGACCGGAGCTTAGGGTCCAAACTACTAACCATGGATACTTCACTTGGTGTGTTCTCGCTTCGCCTTTGGGTCAATGGTCGGGTCGGAGATGATGCTATTTGAATCTATACAAAATCCGTTCCAACTCTAAATACCGGCTCCGAAGGGCAAAAAGACTCTTCCGCAGCGTTGCGGGCCAGTGTGGTGTGTGTGCGATCAAACACATGTGTGTCTTCGAAAGATGCTCGTGGAATTTGCTGAGGCCTTCGACAGCAACTTCGCGAAGTTTCAAAGTTGGTGCCGCGAGGTGGGTATCAAGCGGTTTGAGCTTGTTTCCGTCCACCCCCCATCCCGGTGGACCCAAGGCCGTTGCACTTTTGGCGCACGGTCCGGTAGGCCGCAGGTCCCATTCTTAGCTTATAGTTTGGCGCCTAATTATGGGATTTTGCTGTGGTGAGCGTGGGGGGACTACCAGGACTGAGCTGCCTATAAAACTAGTGAGCAACGCTCCCCGACTTTGCCATGGACAAGCGATTATTCGGCTGTGCCTTTGCGTGCCAAAAAACCAATTAGGAGCAGCCAAGGGGGCCTTAGTTGGCTATTTTATCCAATTCGACACAGTGACACTTTTTGTATTGGATCATAGAAATATCGTCCTAGTTTGCAGGCCTTCCGATTGGATCAATAAGCCAAAATAAGGGACATTCCCCTTCGCTGTGGAACTTTGTCCCCGCCTCGTCTAAGCTATGAGCCGGTTCGGGATACATATCAGCCTCCGAAGGCGGCGGTGCAGGTTCGATTCCTGCCGGGACCGCCATGATTTTTCAGGGTTTTTTTCCAACTGACGACGGAAATTTTCTGTTATTATGTCGGCGCAGCG
Source organism: Oligoflexales bacterium (assembly GCA_041736175.1). Classification (GTDB taxonomy): domain Bacteria; phylum Bdellovibrionota_B; class Oligoflexia; order Oligoflexales; family CAIYRB01; genus JBGSUI01. The sequence goes on from JBGSUI010000083.1 coordinate 11,105, forward strand.
CCTATTCGTTCATAGGGATTCAGCCATATATGCTTCTTAAACGAGTAAACAGCCTTCTTCTCGTACTTGCGTTTTGGACATCGCCACTAGCCCGAGCATCAGAGTCAAAGGCCGCTTCGGAGCCTGCGGATGGGAGCAAGTTGTCAGATGCACTCGTTTTGGCGGTACATCTAACGCGACCCGAAGTCATCGACACCTGTCTCAAAGAGATCAAAGCGTCGAAGTACGAGTTCGTGTGGACTTCAATTGACACCAAAGAGAACCGTGATCCCATCAATGTCACCTTCAAACTCAAAGCCTTGCTTATCGACAAACGCAAGCAAACGGCGGTCGATAAAGTTGCGATAATGACCGTTGGCCGTGACGTAGAAAAGCTGCGGGCTGGCTCACTCGTCTTTAATTGTCGTATTGATTATGAAGCGCCACGGCCAGGTGCAGAGAGTAAGCACTAAATAACCTGCTAAACCTACCGGCAAAAAGCTCCGCGTTTAGTGGCATTTAGCAAATCGGCGGTAGATATCGGCGTTGAGATTTAGCATCTTCGCTACTTTATCGGCGCCTTTCCGAATCTACGAACAAGCAGGTATGTTTCGATCAGTTTATCCACATACCGTACAAACATATCGACCTCCTAAGGCGCCCCCTTTTCCGAATTTCATGGTCTCAAAAATCGTCATAATGCTCAAATACAAAATTATCAATATATACATGATGATAGCTCAATATTTCCGCCCAAAGAGTAGGTTTTCAGGAATTTTTTTTGCCTATAACAGGGGGTTTTAAAGACTCAATATCGCCTATAGCGCTAGGCAAAACACCGGGTTTCGGCTTATGGGATGGAGTTTTTTTGTCGCCCCCTGTAATCTATCTCCCGGTTCGGAATACCACCCTTTTCAAACATCGAGTCATCATCAATGCAGCCTCTGGGTAAACCACAAAGACTTCAATCCTTACCTTGGGCACTCGCGGGCTTAGTCATAGCGATGATCTCGATCCAATCGGGAGCTTCCGTAGCCAAGGAGTTGTTTCCGGTCCTAGGAGTCTCGGTGACGACCATGCTGCGGACGGGATTCGCTGCGATGATCCTGGGAAGTCTCTGGTTTCCCAAAGCTGCCCAGCTTCCTGGGAATTCTTGGAAGGTCGGGCTTGCCTATGGGGGTTCCCTGGGGCTTATGAATCTGAGCTTTTACCTCTCCCTAGAAAGAATCCCCCTTGGTCTCGCAGTCACCTTAGAATTCGTGGGCCCTTTGGGTCTCGCACTGGTCCAGTCACGAAGACTCCTTGATATCTTATGGGCTGCCATGGCGATGCTCGGGATTTTTTTACTGCTCCCCCTCTCGGAGCTTGAAGTAAATTTCTTAGACCGCGTCGGTATCTTTTACGCACTTTTAGCAGGCGCCTTTTGGGCGAGCTACATTGTGTTTGGCAAAAAAATCGGTACCCTTGTCCAGGGTGGATATGCCGCATCCATTGGGATGATTGGAGCAGCCCTTATAGTGTTGCCCTTTGGTCTGTGGAACAGCAGCCCCCTTGTCAACCATTGGCAGCTTATCCCCAAAGCCATGCTAATCGCCTTGCTCTCCAGCGCATTACCCTACGCTCTCGAAATGAACGCTCTGAGGCGTCTACCCACCAAAACCTTCGGAATCCTTATGGCTCTTGAGCCCGTCATAGCCTGCTTGATCGGCTGGTTTATGCTGGATGAGAGCTTGTCTCTACAACACTGGTATGCTGTAGGTCTTATCACCGTGGCTGCCCAAGCCAGCTTATGGTATTCTGCAACGCGATCCTAACCGCCCTTATGGTCCCAAGACAAACTCACATCAATAGAATTGTCATCGATAGAATCTGGACTTGCATTGAGATTGCCAAATGTTCCCAATAAGCCTCCGAGGCGAATCTCAAAATCTCCTGCCAAGATAGCAATATCGAGACCATAACTAAAATTTTGCTTAGAAAGCCAAAATAGTTTTACATCGTTTTCAAAGATAGGATCTGCCACCGTGGTTCTTAAGGTGGACTCAAAAGCGGCTTTAGCGTCCGAAGTTTCGGTATATTGGTAATCCGCCCATGGAATAAGCTGAAAAGACTTAAGCAATGCTAAAGTAGCATTAATTCCGGTTTGGTAACGCTCGATACTATAACGCACACCTGCCTTATAGGGGTTTTCGATGGCACCTACCGCTCGATTAAAGGTCAAATATTGGCTCCATTTGTGTTTGGCGCTGTAGCTCTTCCAGCCTAAGATCGTCGCTATGGTTAAGAATTTGCTAGAAGACTGGTAGGGAAGAAAAGAGAGGTTGAGTCCAATGCCACTATAATCAAGAGTTGATTCTTGGGCAATAAAAGTCCCCTGGGTTGCATTTTCGTATCGAAAAAAACAGTTTTGTTGGCCCCTTTCACCGGAAAAACCCAAACCAACCTTTTTAAGCGAAAGCGCGAAATGAGGTGACACCCGATATCCAGTAAGCTCTATATCGCTGACCACCCCAGGTCCAAGCACACTGGATGCAGTCACCCCTGGCCCCGCTTTAGGCGGAGTCAGAACCGTATCGATCTTTTCCACATAGCCAGTATAAGACACTGTATTAAAACTTGGCACCATATGATAGATAGGGGTCGATTCATAGATGCCTGCGTTGGAACGGCTATAAACTAGATAATCATCTATCATCTGCTTTCGGGAGACGGACTGGCCAAAGCTTTCGGAGGCTCCACACAGCATTTGTACGAATGGTGTACACACGAGCAGCCCGCAGTGCAATCTTTGGTATAGATGTTTAAAATTTTTCAGCAAACCGATTGTTTTCTCTAAATCATCAAGTTCTTTCACCAATCCTAGAGGTACGTTTCTCCTTCGGACAACCCATGGAGACCTTGAGCCGAGGAGCTATTTGAGGCGCTCTTATACACTCTCCCAGGTCGACATCTTCCTTAGTAAAATGTTAAAGATAACTTAGTTTTTCCAAAATTTTATGGCATCTATAGAAGGAGCGTTATGAACCCAAACACTACTTGGTCAATCAGTCGCTTGATCAATCTTACATTCGGGTTATTTCTCGGGTATTATAGCGCTTCCTTATCAGCCAAACCCTGCGCTAGCACCACTTTCATGATCGGGGCTGCAAAAGCAGAGATCACGGGTCCTCTCGATCCTGTGGGAATGATGGGTTATGGGGAGTTTTCCCAAAAGGTCGCTGGTATCCATATGCCCCTTATGAGCCGCGCCCTTTTTGTGCAAGATCAATGCGGCGGACTGCCAGTCGTGATTGTGATCAACGACATGGGCATGATCTTTGGGTCGATCAGAGAGCAGATCATAAAGTCCATAAATAAACTATTACCAGGTGTTTTTACCGAAAGTCGTGTTCTCCTAAGCGCCACTCACACCCACGCTGGAGTCGGTGGATTCGCCGATCGACTCCTCTACAACATCACCACCGGTGGACGCCATCAGGCGACGATGGACGCGATCGTTCGGGGCACGGTCGAAGCGATCGTCCAAGCCTACCAATCCCAAGAACCAGGGACCCTCCAACTCTCGCAAGGAGACTCGCCTGACAATCTGCAGTTTAATAGATCTCTCGAAGCCTACGAAAAAAACCCTCCTTGGGAAAAATCAATGTATCAAAACCCCTTTGACCCAAACATGGTGATGCTCGTGGCCAAAGACCTAAACAACGAAGAAATCGCTGGGTTCAATTGGTTTGGTGTTCATCCAGTGAGTCTTTCTATCGAAAATAATCTCGTCAGCGGTGACAACAAAGGAGTAGCGGCCTTTTTGCTTGAAGAACACCTCAACAAAAAACCAAGACAGCGGCAGGCTCCGTTTATCGGAGGATTTGTCCAATCGAAAGCGGGGGATATTAGCCCTTATCCCGTCGGAGATTTCTTTTGGAATCCCCACCCCGATGATCGCGGCTGGACCCGCAATATAGACCATGGCAGGAGTCAATTTAAACTCGCCGCGACACTTATCGACCAAACAGGCACCCCACTCAGTGGTCCGGTCCAAAACTTCGAAGCAACGCACTCTTTAGCCCACGAAATCTACTCATTGGATGGTCACATTTTTAAAACCTGCGGCGGCGTTCTTGGCGTCTCGTTTGCTGCTGGCACCGAAAACGCCCGACCTTTTCCAATCTTTAAAGAAGGAACCATTTTTGGGGTCAACTGGCCCAAATGGACCCTGATGCCCACGGAACAAACCTGCCACCAACAAAAAGTCCTGTTGCTCCCGACCGGATTTCTTAAGCCGAAGTCATGGACGGCTAATAGGGCTCCGTTCCAGCTGGTCCGTTTGGGCAACCTGCTCATAGCCGGTTTACCCTTCGAAGTGACCACCATGGCCGGCCGTAGGATTGAGCGGATGTTAATGCAAACCACAAGTCCTTTCGGAATCAAACAAGTGGTGCTGACAAGCCTTGCAAACGAATACCTCCACTATGTCACCACCCGAGAAGAATATGAATCCCAACAATATGAGGGTGGCTCCACCCTCTTTGGCCCCCATTCCTTGGAGGCTTACCAAGCCATCTTAAAATCCTTAGCGGAACAAATGGTTTTTGAATCTCAACAGGAGAAAACAAGTCCCTCCTATCACCACTCGGTCAAACATCTTAATAACCCCCCCCCTCCCTAGCAACACTCACTAGAAGTTGGAATAGAAAAGACGTCGGAAAAATCGTTGAGAATGCCTCACCAAATCTCAGAGTAGGGGAGATCCAAGCAGTCACTTGGATTGGACTTCCTTGGAGCCAGATAGACCCCTCCCAGCGAGATGTCCTAGGCACCGTCGAAGAATGGCGCGACAACCAATGGGTGACTATCGCTGGGCTTTACGATCCGTTCACCACGATGACGGTGCTATCAAAAAGATTTGGCATCACCCATGTGAACATGACCTGGCAGGCTCAACATACAGGTTCTTTTAGACTGTGTTACCGCACCAGCATTCGGTTTATGGAACCAAGTTGTTCAGTTGGGTTTGAAGTCGACGGTTAATCCCTGGCCTGGAAACACTATTCTCAGGAGAACCATGGTTTTGGTGGGAGGCGTATCCTTGAGATACCAACTCAAACTGTAGGTCTGCCCCTGAAAGGTGAGATCGACAGTCGTCCCTTGTAAAGGACCCTTCTCTGCTCCTAGGAGCGACCCGTTTTGGATAAGGGGATTGCCACATTTGACCGCGGCCCCTATCGAGGTCGTTTGGCCGCTGGATAAATCAGTGATACCGGCCTTGAGGGGATCGGAGACTGAAGCTGATTTAATTCCATAACGAGCTTTCGCGGGTTGACCCCATTCAAAAATAGTTTGATCGTTTACATCTGATCTATAAACCGCGATTTTAAGGAGGCTTCCCCCTTGGACCACAGGAGCCGCAACCAAAGATGCTGGTTTTTGGAGATTCGAGAGGGACCATGGCGAAGCACAGGTATTGAGTAGAAGGTGATGAATCAAGTCCACAGGAGACAGCCCCTCCGTGGACGTCGACGACGATGTAGGCGAACCGTTCGTGGGCGAGTCACTCTTAGAAGATGTGCTCTCAGGAGATGTGCTCTCGGACGAAGGGCTCTCGTTGGAATCGGCTTTTTCACTCTTACTTTTGGACGGTTCTCCCTCCGGACTTGAGGCGGAGTCTGGTACAGAAGTTGGAGTCTGGGTTTGGGGAGTAGGACTTGGCTTTGGCTTGTTCCCATTGCCGACTTCGGTACCGATCGAACACCCCGACCCGAAAAAAATCCAAAAAGTCAAAACCATCCCATATAAACAATCAGGAGTCACTCGATTTTTAAAACAAATATTCATAGATTTTTTTCTCCCCTTCTCGCTAGGGGAAACATTTGAAAGTTTATTTGGGTCACGGCGTCATGGGACTGGCCTTGCTCACTTTGATTTTGCGCCACTTGGATTCCCCATTCGTGGAGGCTTTTACGAATCTCCTTGAGCTTAAACTTCAGCTCAGGAAGAGCAGATTCAGGGAGATTGAGGGTGAGTGCGCCAAATTCTCTTTGCTCCATAGGCAGCGACTCAAGACTTTGTCGGGCGAGGTCGAGCATTTGACGGTGGTAGTTGCGGATAGCTAGGCTACGGATTTCGTCACTTGAGAGAACCATTTGGTCTCCAGCCTTAAAACCTTGAGGAGATTTTTCGATAAACATTTCTTCTATAAGAAACTGTAGCGCTTGGGAGATTTCACTGATAGATGCCTGGAACACCAGACGCCTTGCTACCCAGTAAGGATCATCTCTAAACTCAGAAAACTCCACCATTTCGCGAATTGTAGGGTGCAACCAATGACTTAAGTAACGCAGCCCTTCTACATTGAGATCACGCTTTTTGGAGTGGGGAATCAGCTTTTGCATTTGATTAAAAAACACCTGTTTTTCATCATCATTTAGTGCTTGGTTCATAGCTACAAGAGCCTTAAAATACTCGGCCATAGGCCCCGTCAGCCCTAGAGCTTTAATAATTTTGGGGACTGAGTCCACACCTAGATTACGACTGCCTTCGATAATCAACTTAACTGCATTTGGAGAACTGAATCCTGCTGCTTTTGAGAAGCTCCGGTAACTAAATCCACGGGGCCCAGCTTTTTTGAACTCATAAAAGTCCAGAAGGTATTTTCGGTAATTGGTATATCCATAGACGACTAAGGAAGTTTTAGACGGAGCTGCCGTTCCAGAACCCTGGCGGGGTGATTTAGAATTTTCAGGGGGCTGGGCCATAGGTCTCCTTGAATTCAAATGACACCCTTAGTATTCGGAATAAACACCAATATTCTTTAGGAGATTTTATAACATATTGATATTTAACTAATTTTTAGATTTTGTGTATTCTAAGAAATTGCAAACAATATGTCTTCTGGCGCTGTAACTGCTTTTGCAAAAAACCAAAACCCATGACAATAACAGAAATTGTCTGCCCCTCAGCGAAATGTTTGGTTGCAAATCTAATGGTTTTTCACTAAAGGATCGGCGGTAACTCTTTCTGCAGCCGACTCAGCGGGTGTTGGGTGAGATTGGTCGACTGTTGGCTTTGGTTGTATGAGGACTCCATGGACATTCTTTATTTTCTAAAAAGCGAATTCGAAGAATTCAAATCTCTGATACAAACTGCAGATCTTGAAGCCAAATCGTCTCAACCGACGACTTCGAAAGGAACTCCTACCCCTGACGCGCGAAGCCCCTTAGGGTTGGCTCTGCGTCTTTATATGATCCTGGAGCGGGATTATATTTATCCAGAAATCAAAGGGTTGTCTCCAACTATCGACTCATTGATCACCCAAGGCCAAAAGCGTCTTCAGGAGATCGAGAGCCTCTTTGGAGGCGCATTCCTAGGGCAAGGCGAAGCCATTCTTAGTCTGGATGAAAATACTTTCCACAAACTCTTGCTGTTCCTCAAGGAGCATATTTCCCTTGAAGAACAGCTATTGATGCCAAAAATCAGGCTACAGATGCGCACCGAGGACCGGGAGGATCTGGGCCAGGTGTTGGTCGATGTTAAGGATGAAATCCTAGCCGCATCAGCCCATAAGAGGGCGGTCTTAAAAAAACCGGATGCCACTGTGACTGCCCACGAATAAGGCAAACCGCCCCCTATCGAGGAAGGTCGCTTGACCCTTTTATCAATACGAGGTAAGAAGACAACCCCGACTATCTTCATGGGGATTTAGGACCGTCTCAAAGATGGCCTGCAAATCGATGAAGACCAGTCGAACCGGTAGCAGATGAAACATAGGACCCATGCGCGTGTCGCGCCCAGCAAGTAGGTTTGTGACTTATGAAAAACAAATTGATAGCAGCATTTGAAAGCAAGCATTTTGCCCCAAAGAAACAGCACCCTGCTTTTAGAGTGGGCGACACAGTTCGCGTCAACTATAAAATCCAAGAAGGGTCTGATAAGTCTAAATTTCGAATCCAGCAATACGAAGGTGTGGTGATTCGGTTCCAAAAAGGGACCGTTGAGTCTTCTTTCCTAGTTCGAAAAATCGGCGCTAACAGCGTTGGGGTTGAGCGGAATTTTCCCCTCCACTCACCCTATATCGACGGAATCGAATTGGTAGCCTCGGGAATCGTCCGCCGCGCCCGGCTCTACTACCTTAGAGATCTTCAAGGTAAGGCAGCCCGTATCCGTAGCCGTCAAAAAGGCCGGAAAGCTCTGGTGGAACTTCCTACTACAGCAGCTAGCCCTGTAGAAGCCACCGAGACACCTCCACAAGCTTAAGCCTCACTGAGGATCGGGTAGGGGTCAAAAGCCCCTACAAAGTAATGAATTTCAGCCACCCTTTGGTCCACCCTCTTGGGGGTGACAAAGGCCAAGTCAAACCGCCATGTTTTGTATTGGTAGTAAGCCGGGTGTTTTTGAAAAAATGATTGAGATCCCTTTGTCAGGGATCTTTTTTTTTGGAGAGTCAAACCAAGATCTACTTCGGTAGGATTCTGGGGGAAAGCTCTCCGGTATTTTACTTCGATAAAACTGAGACAAGATGCTTTAGTCACCACTAAATCCAACTCACAGCCTCTTGCCCTAAAGTTGCGCGCTACGAGATGCCACCCTTGCTCACAGAGCAACTCTGCAATAAGAGCTTCAGCCCCTTGGCCTTTAAGGTAACTGGGTACCTCTGCCGAGTAAGCTGCGAATGGGTTCAAAGTTTTTGCGGTGAAGCGGACATATTCCATACTGCTCGATCATCTTCCTGTGCAAAACCGTGCCATAACCAACATGGGTCTCAAAACCATATCCTGGATAGGTCCGTGCTTCTTGATGCATAAACTCATCTCGCGCCTCTTTTGCAAGGATCGCTGCTGCAGCGATGGCATAACAAAGATCGTCGCCCTTGATCACGGGGAGTTGCTCAGCGTCGATTCCAGAAATCCTTTGCCTTCCATCCACAAGAACGATGTCGTAAGCAGACTTACACTGCTGGGCGGCCCTTAAAATCGCCAGAGTGTTGGCTTGAACAATTCCCAGCTCCTCAATCTCCCTTTCCGTAGCAACCCCCAGATGGGCTTCCAGGGCTATTTCCCTGATCGTCACCACCATACGCTGTCGCTTGAGGGCGTTTAATTTCTTAGAATCCCTAAGGTTTACAAGCACTTCTCGGGACAGCTTCCTAAGACGCTGGTAGTCTAAGATACAAGCTCCGGCAAAGAGTGGTCCCGCAAGGCAGCCACGCCCTACTTCGTCAACACCGAGAATAGTACGCCCGCGGGCCAAAAGCTTGTTTTCCAGAACTCCCCGATCATCAATGACAGGGATCCTGCGGGATAATCGGTTGCCCATACATCCACTTTCTTTTCGTTGACCTCAGACTCTTCTTACAAAGCCTTTTTCAAAAGATCGACGATCCGGGCTTTAGGATGAGCACCGACTAAGGAGTCCACCATTTTACCGTCCTTGAAGAGCACTAGATAGGGGATGGACCTCACCCCATAGGTGGCTGGAACATTGGCATTTTCGTCCACATTCATCTTTGCGACAGTCACTTTGCCCTTATACTCAAGGGCCAAACTCTCCAAGACAGGGCCAATCGCCAAACAGGGGCCACACCAGGGCGCCCAAAAGTCCACGAGAACTGGGACAGATGATTGAGTCACGCTGGCGTCAAAGGTTGCGTCCGTGATTGCAATTGTATTGTCAGCCATAGAATCTTTTACTCCTCACAAGTGGCCCCGATGGGGCTCGGGCGATATCCCAATGTCGCGATCGTAGCCTCAATTGTCAAGGAAACAAAAGACCACCCGATAAATGTCCACAAAACCGGCAAGCGTGCAAAAAGCCTTACGGGAACGGACGCCCCAGGGTCAACGACTCGAGGAGTGGCCCTCCGACGGTGACGACCGCAGACTTGGGTTTGCCACCGTCCGGCCAGTTGCTCGACCAAATCTGGGAGGGCGCCCCCCCGGTCGAGCCAGCTTCCCCTGGATGTTGGACCGACAAAAAGAGTGTCTTAAAATCAGGAGAAAAGCTCGGCCCCGTCAGCTCCGCACCGACCGGCGCCGCGGCTATCAGGTGGGCTCGACCAGCCGCGGGGCCTCCCGCGGGGACCACATAGAGCCCATTATTACCAAACGGGGCGTAGGGCGGCTTATTAAGTGAGGAGCCCGAGATGTCGGTCGTGATCCATAGATTACCTCGTGGATCAAAGACGATATTGTCAGGACAGGCTAACCCGACCTCCTCACCACCTACCAGAAAAGTCGAGGTTTGAAATTCTTCGGCACCTGGATCTTTCCCCTTCTCGTCGATCTTTAGAATCGAGCCGAAAGGACGTCCCTTAGGAATGTTGTTGGTCAGCGAGATATAGATCGCTTTATTAAACGGGTTTTGGGCAATCCCCTCAGGGCGATCAAGGGGAGTGCCGCCCAAGATTGCTGCGGCTTCACGGCTAAACGTAAGCATGTTGCTTTGGACCTTAAACACCTCTTTAAGTCTTGGATTTTTGTCTACATCAAGAGCCAACCATCGACCTTGTTTCAAATCCGCTACCCACAGAGTCCCCTCTGCAAGACTATCTTTCCGTGACGAAACAAACTTATAAACACATTGGTCATTAGAATCATCGCCCATATAGACAACGATCCGGCCATCAGAGGCTTGAGTAACTAGGGCCCCCTCATGGGCAAAACGCCCTAGTGAAACCAATTTTTTCGCTGACGCTGTTTTAGGATCCACCTCGACAACCCAGCCGTAATGCTCGGGGGGTGCTGGAAAAAACTGCGACCAACTTAAGGTCGCAGCCTTAAAATCAATGTGATGTTTGCCTGTTTTGGGATCAAACACTGCCTTGCCGTAGTATTCATCTGTATTTTCTTCGCACGTTAAAATCGTACCCCAAGGAGTCACACCACCTGAGCAGTTACCCAAAGTCCCACGGGCTTCAGACTTTCCGACGATCGGGCCGCCTTCAAAAGGGATCGAAGTCTCTCCCGTCAGGCGACGGTTGGTCCCGGATTTTGTGTCTACAACCCATGGCGCCGAAGGGGACGTACGTCTTATTTTTAAGAGTGACCCACCAACAGATTTTTGTTCGATAACGACCTGAGCCATGGTTCTATTTTTAAGATGGGCTCCCTCATGGAGTAAATTTTGGTCAGGGGATTCGTGATTAACCCAGAGAGTCCCCTCGAGAGATTCTGGTCGGTCCATCAAACAAGCTGTAAAGTCATTGTTGATCCCAAAAGTTTCGCCTTGATGATTGATCACGTCACCCCAACGCACCAGCACCTTATAATGTAGACCCTTGGCCACACGAAAGCGATCTTCTGAAGAACGGCGGAGGGAAGGAAACACTTGTTGATTTCCTGTGCCAAAAGCTAATGGGTTAAAACCCAAGGCACCCAAGCCAACTCCCATGACCCCGAGAAACTCTAGGAAGGCCCTGCGTTCCATAAGATTCTCGCTACGGTTTGTGGTGGATTGTTTGTACATGCTCTATACCTTATTAAAAAAGAACCGAAATTAAGCCCTGGAATCATGACTCTAGCAAAATTTTAAACGAAAAAACCATTAAATTCCCATTAAGAATCCATAACCTGGGCCCGTCCCGCCACGGGATTTAAATGCTTCCAGGACCAAGACACTGCCGCGGATAAAGTGGGAAATAGCGCCTAAAGATCTCCACCGCATCCTTACCCCTTGCCGCCAAAAGATCCGCATCTATAAGAGAGAGCCCCAATCCGTGACCATCGCCCGTGCCATTAAAGATCGCAAACCCATCGGCCATCTGCGCCACGTGGGGGCAGGAGGGGAGGCGAAGTTGATTTCGAAACACTTCGCAGCTTAGACTTAAGACTCCTTGCCCATGGGCCACTTCCACTTGACTGCGGACCATAATCTTTGCAAGGGGCAGTCCCACCCCCAAGGAGGCAGCAACCTGGTTGAGAGGGCGTCGATGCTGCCAATGTTTGCCGCCTCCTAGTGAAAATGGATACCAGTCGTCAGAACGGCAGGTGGAGTCTCTGGCAAGCTGTGTGAGCGCCCAATGGGACGCTTCAAAAAGCCTCATCTTACGAGAACTGTCAGGCCGATTCCAACGACTGGGATATTGGCCCCCAAAAATCTGGCAATGACTGGTATCACAGACAGGTCGAGCTTCGTGGCGTCGGGACCGACTGTTAAGGCCCACAGCCAGAGCCAAAGCCTGCAGAGTCGCCCTATAGCCATCAGGATACTCGTTTGAAACAACATTGGAGATATAGTGCTGGAGACTGGTCTCTATCACTAAGCTCGAACCCTGGCGCGCCCCAGCCCGCCGTTCGGTGACAGGGAGTGAAAACCTATTTGGAAGGTTTGAATCGAGTGGATCGACACGAAGTCGACCAAAATAGCGATATCTAATTTTGTTTTGATTGGTAAGAGATATTGTGATGGGACCCTGGTAACAGGTATAGAGTCCAGGCTCCGTGGTACGCAATACGGACTTTTTTGTAGGAATAATCGTTTTCGGCCTTAAACCGTCAATTTTTTCATGGGGAGGCAGTTCCTTGATTTGATAGAGTTGGTGAGCGCACGATAGCTTCATCGGTCCTGGATGGACCAGCCCCCCAAGGATCTGGACCTGAGCATCTCCCCTGACTACTTCCGCTCCCGCAACGTGGGATTTAAGATGTTTGGCCAAGTTATGCAAAAGTTCATTTGGTGCCTGACCGGCACCATGAATCACCCCAAGCAGCGGCGGGTTGTCTGGTTTGTCGGTAAGAGGCCCCACAGCCACGATCCAACCATCATGGGGCTCACTCCCTGTCGTCCGAAAGGTGCCTGTTTTTAGGGCAAACCCATTTTCAACAAACCATCGACTCTGTGGATGGTCCCTTAGAGTTCCTTGTAAAGGCGTTTTAAGGAGAGAATATGCGATATCTGGCGCTCGATCATAAAGCCAGCGGTAAAGCCCGAGAACTTGTTCTACGCTAATCTCCAGCCCGGGTACAAGGCCAATCGATTTTTGCAAAATACCAATATTTTGATCGTTAGGTGAACCATTAGATTCAATTTTGAAATCTTTATTGAGATCATGTTTGACCCCAAATTGGGTGAGAAGTGCGGCCCAAGGTCTCAAGTCAAATTTTTTAACTTCTCGGTGTTCTAAAAAAAAACCATTACAAGAATGGATGAGAGCTTGGTCCCATGTCCAGAGCATAGGCTCCCGTGTCGCCCCAAGTGGGACGAGTTTGCCGGAGCGTCCGCACTGCCAATAGGGTGATGATAGAGCCATCGTCGGCAGCCGAAGCTCCTTTACCAGGCTCACCAGCAGTGGTTTGAGTATCGAGCCCGGAGCAAAAGGCGTCTTGGTCTTTCCCACCGCCAGGAGTGGCTCAAGTGACAACCCATCGACCACCAAGATATCCGGATCGCCTTTTAGTATGGGGGTCTTAATTTCCGAACCAAGCAGCTCTGTAAAGATTGCTCGGGCAGCTAGAGACCCATCAAATTCGTCCTTGAGACAAAATCTTGTGATGTTTATAAGGTGCGAAATCAAGGACTCTGATTTAGATTTTTCCATAAGAATCCGCCCTAAGGCGTAGCTTATTTTGTTGGATTCGGGATCTAGGCTTTCTGTAAAAAGATTTTTTTCCTTTAGCCATAACGCTGCTAGGTGCCCATAGGCAAACTCGCTTGAATATGCCGCAATGCGGTTAAAGTCCCCACTGATCCATTGAGCAAAAATCTCATGAACCGCTGGCATTGAAATACGCCCGGGACAAAGTTGCTCCAAAAACTGATGCCCAATTTCGTGGCGTAAGACGCTTGATTTATTTTGTTCCGACAGACCTTGCCAAAGGCCGATTCCATCGCGATCTATGGTGCCAACTTTAGTGTTTTTAATATGGGAATAATTGTAAATCTTGAGCGGAAATCGAGCCAAATCCTTTTTGTTAGAATCTACCACAATTTTGGTCTGATATTCATGCCAGATGGCGTCTTCGGGTTGACCCAAAACCCTAGCTGCGCCGCACCACCATAACGGGAGTGACAAGATGGCTATAGTTTTGTTCTTGGTACATATCTTCAATGCGAATGATCCCTCCTTGAAATGTTCCCTGGTGAACCGCGCGCACCAAATAACCAACCTCCCGCTCTTCTCCTGCTCCACTTGATCCGACTTGAAGGTGAAAGCGTACCCGATCCACCAGAAATTCCCGTTTAAAGGGAATTTTTGGTCTTAGGGAAAAATTCCACGGCGCAGTCGTGTAGATCTTATCTTCCATAATGGGTGCAAATCCCGTCGGAAGGGAATCCTCAACCATCAAATAAGCCGAAGGTCGCATCCCTTGTTTGGCTCCATATCTAATCTGAATGTAGAGAATATCACCTATTTTGATTTGAGTGGGAGCTACTTCCTGAATTTTGTTGTTGGCTTGGTCAACTAAATAAATCCTCCGCTCGATATTCCAAGCCGATAGATAAGGTTTGATATCCTTATAGTTGACTGTTTTGCGTATGCGTACCGTTCCCGTATCAGTCGCGGACAGACCTGAAACTTTTAGCTCATGCTGCCCCGCAAGGGTCGGATCAATGGGTATGATCGCCGAGTAGCCTCCAATATGCGGACTATATTGCACTTGTGTTCCATCAATCTCTCTTGTTTGAAAAGAAATACGAGGTTTATGAAATTGATAAGCTAAATTAAAAGCCTCCCTACTTAAAATATACTCTGAATGCCCAAGGATCATTGCAGTCTCAAAAGTGGACTGAAAACGACTGCCATCGAAATGACTGAGCAACTTTGTCGTCATCAATGTAAGGCGATTTTGCGGCATCTGACCTAAGAGGTGAAGGGCCTTTCCTGCAATCGCAAGGTGGGAAATCGGAGTCCCAGGATAGTTTTGCCACCGACCTTGATATACCGCGTTTTGAGATAGATCTTCAGAGTTTTTAATCTTAGGACCCTGACGCAAATCAAGGTCAAATTGCCGATTCAATGCTTCCTGCAACGACTTTAAGGGCTGTTGAAAATCTGGATCTTGACTCAATCCTGACTGTACCAACCCTAATGTGATCCAAGCTAAATCTCGCAGGTTTTCCGGATGATCGTTTTGTTTTGTGTGTTTTTCAATCAAAAACTGCCACTGGCTAAAACTAAAGTGAGAACGATCGGGCTTAGGCAGAAGCCCTAGGTCCACAAGGCGCCCAAAAATAGCGAGACGTAAAATCATTTGGGGCGAATCTTCAGTCAATGGTTGGGTTTCAAGCCATCTCCAAGCCTTAAGAACATCAAAGGTCTCGTTTAAGTCCACATCATCGACATTAAGAATCGAATAAAGAACCAGCAGCGTCATTGATAGATCGCTCTGCCCGAGTCCTGGCCACCAGACGAGGGATCCGTCGTCGTTTTGATACTGTTTCAGTCTGAGGAGTCCTGAATGAAAAAACTTGCTTGAATCGGCAACCAGTTGATCCTTATTTTTTTGTGTCAAAGCAGGTATTTTGTCTGACCTGAGTGACTTGATTTTAATCCACGATGACTTGAAAAAGTTTTTGATCCCATTCCACCAAAAACCAATAGGATTGTCTCCGACCACTTGTTTGACATAGTGGCCATTGATGAGCTTATAGTTTATGACGTTGACTAGGACCGAACTTGCGAGCTGTTCAGCACACCCATAGGGGTATTGGATCAAAGTGCGTGCTGCATTTTCAATGGTTCCAGAAAGACCGGTTGCTACTGTTAGTTTTAATTGTTCTATGGTCTCACCTGGTTTTGTTTGGATGGTCGCCGCATCGTTGGCATCCAGTTTTGAAGATTCAGAATAGACATAGCTATTTGGCACAACTCGAAAATCGCTAAGGTACTCCGTTTTATCGCCTTGGAGGCTTAATACGGTCTTGACTAGAGCCCGTTCGTTGGTAGCAAATTCCTTAAGTTGCAGTCCTATAGGAACATGAACTTCGCTACCAGGCTTGATCACACCTTCTAAGATACTATTTGCCGTAAGCTGATTCAGAAAACTTGATTCTAACGAAACTGAGAATCTTTCTGGTTTTATATTTCCACTGGAAGCCACCTTGAAATCCATATTGATCTGATCTCCTGGGCGCATAGCTCTGGGCCACGAGGCTATAAGCGAAACCCTTCGATTGGCTCTGAACTGACCTTGGATTTCTCCGAATGATCCATTTTGATCGACGACTACTGCTGTCGCCCGCCAAATGGTCTGATTAGTTGGTAAGGTAAAATTCACCTCAGCCGTGCCATCATCCCTAGTCTGTATACTGGGATTCCAATAGGCGGTATCTCGATCTGTCTTGGGCTTTTCAGGTTTTGGCGCACCATGGGAAAAATTTGGTCGAAACATTCCAGCGATCTTTTCCCCATACCCAAACGACTGAAAATGATGACTTACAAAACTCATCAGATTAAGCCGTTCGGGTGGGTAGAAAAAGTCAACGAGTTTCGGCCTAAATTCTTGATGAACCCGGTAAACAGCTTCGTCGACGACAGAAAGAGCAATCTCAGCGGTGACAGGACGCCCCTGGTAATCTGTCACTTTAAAAAAAGCTCTCTGCTCACTCGCCGGGGAGAGCTCCTTATTTGCAAAATCCATTGAGATTTTGAGGATTTTTTCCACTGGTATGATGGTAAATCCTAACTTTTCTTCGACCCAACCTTTTTGTCCATCTGGATAGGATACAAGGACATAAAAACTCGACCCAAATCGCGACTCCCCATTGATTTTCAGGACGACTGATGTGCCCTTATGAGCGATTTTTTTAGTGTAAAAAATTGAACGTCCAGCAACGGTGACATTGAGATTGCCAGAGTTACTGGCATTTTCTCCCCACTTTTCTGGCAGTAATACCAGGATTTCCGCTGATTCTCCATTTCTAAGCTGGCTTGTGTTTGTTATAAGACTTAGGTTTTCCACCTGGCTTACGGGATCATTTGTTTTAGGATCCATCACCATCAGGCTTGTTTTCGACTCCGTTTTTCGACCCTTGGAGTCTAGTAACACTACGTTTGCCTCTAGTTCTCCAACCCGCTCCGTAGGCACCTTTAAGGACATAAGACCATCTTTAGCCGTCTCAAAGGGTTGTTCACTTACTTTGGTCCAGTCTCCTTGATAGGGCTTTATGGACCATACAACGGCGCCCTGAATCGATGGGAGAGGTGTACCAGAGGGTGAAGTTGCGAGGACTTTAATCTCGTAGGAAGCTCCCTTTTTAATCATGACCAGATTGTTTTTAATCTGTCCAATCACGTCACTCCTTGTGTCGAGAAAAGTCAGCGAAGTGGACGCCGACTCACCCGATGGATCATAGGCAAATAGATTAAGTCTAAAGGTATAGTCATAGAGTGGATCTCCTGGCACCTCGTCAGGAACCTTCATTTCTAAATTTAGAAAGCCTGAGTCATCAAACTTAAGATCTTGCATTGACGCCACAACAATGGGAAGACTCGGCGACTGATGCTGGGACTGATCAAACCCGTAAGTCTTTAAACTACCACTTTCGGCCAATCCTTCCGTTTCAATCCATTCTGGCTCGCTGTACCTCTCACGGTATAAATCTGCCCTCAAAACCATCCCTTTGGGGGCACCTCCTGCAAAACGCTCGGCTCTGACTTGGACCTTTAGGGTTTCGCCCGCCCTCAGGGTTTCTTGTTCTGTTTTCGCCGTCAAATAATAGAGGGGTTTCACATATTCTTGGACCCTAATCTCGCCAATATGGGCCGCACCGGCAAATTGACTTTTAATGCGGAAAAGGCCACTCCCATCATTGGGAGCTTTGAGTGTGCTGTTAAAGGTTCCAAAGGAATTAAGGGATGATTGTTCTGCATTGCCTTTCACTTGCTGGTCCACATCTTCGAGATGAGTGGCGATCTTGCTATCATCCTGACTTAAAACATTAAGGATCCGGCTTAGCCCTCCCCTTGCTTTTCGCAGGATCCCTTTCACTAAAATATCATCCCCAGGGCGGTAAACAGGCCGGTCTGAGTACAGATAGATGTCAGGAAAATCCGTCGAACTAGGTAGAAACTCCGCATCGACAATGGCAGTGCCCAGTTGGTCTCTCCGGTCGTTAAACACAAAGAGCAGTGGCCCTGGAGGCAACCCCTTTAAGTGGGCTGTCCCCTGTGAATTCAGCTCTGCTTTAACCGCCCACTGACCCTGAATATTGCGCACCTCGACGAGACCACCCGCTAAATCTTCCCCAGTCCTGTGGGATGCCCTGACGATCGCTTCGGAATCCGACTGCTGAACCTCTGCCAAGATATCATTCACCACCAAAACGATCTGTCCCTCAAGAGGACCCTGGGTCACCTGCACCAGATAAAACCCTGGCTTTAATTTGGGAAGACTTACGGATTTGCTTTTATAGCCCGACCCAAAAGCACTGTACCACTCATCAAATCCAGGGACGTCGAAGGGCTTTATAGCATCTGTCGCCTCGGGGTAGATCATCACCTCGGAGACCAGTTCAAATTGCTCTGGAAAGGCTACAATTTTTTGCTGTCCCTCCTGCAGAGGGGTGACCCCCTTTGCAAAACTTCCACCGCCATATTGGTTTTTGAGGCCATCTCTAAGGCTTTTGTCTGCTGCTCGACGGATCCAGTCGGTCCGCCAAGAAAGCTGGTTGAGGCCCATCTTTAAATAACGCAAACTATTAAATTCAACCTTAGGTTGCTTCCACGCCCTTTTTAGATCGATCTGAGAGGCTATAAAACCACGCATGTCTTTTGGCTTAAGCAACCTAAAATGGATTGGTTTTCTCGCCCTATAGTTCACTTCAATAACTGGAGACTCGTCGCTTCCGTAATCTCTAAACACTGTCATGTATAGATCTTTGGCCCAACTTTGATTGGCAAATATAAACATAGATAAAAAAGCAACCACCCATCGACTGGATTTCATAGGACCTCCTCAAATTTAAGGAACCCATTCTCAAAGGCCCCCCGTAAGCCAAGCACTGGCAGTCGACCTAGCAGATCAAGGGACTGGGCGACTTCAGGCGACTCGCCGGCATTTTTGTCTTTCGACCGTTCCACCCCTAAGCGCAGACTGTCCGTGAGCAGCAGTCCTAAATCGAAATAAACATGGGAAGAACCTTCTGCCGACCCATAGGACTCGCTGATGCGGGGATTTTTATGGGAAAGGACGGGTATGTTTTTAATGCAGCCCTGCCGCAGGTCTTCGAGTGCCTCAAGATAGGGTGTCACTACAATGTGATGATCACAAACGCGATCAAATTTGATCTCGGCTAAAGATTTTTCTGGAAATATTTTCGGAATCCCATCGAGGGACAGACTCCCATTGGGGCCATCTTGTATTAAAACTGCTGTCACATAGGTGGACCCGGTAGTTGCACCGCGGCGCTTCCATAGTGCCAATGTCGCTGGACGAACTGGCTTTTTTGAAATCTCTTCGCGAGAAGATGCTAGAAAAGACTTTAGGCTCACATCGTCTAGATTTTCAGGAAAGGGAGTCATAAACGTCGTAAAAAACACAGTCTGAGCGGGTAAGAGATCAAACAACGATACAGAAGACTTGCCTTTGGGGACTATAAAGCCTTCGCGAACCTTCAGAAGGCCCTCAGAAATCCTGAAGTTTTTATCCCATGCTTTGTATTTGAGTTTAATGATGAGGTCCTTTTCAAACCCATAAAATTTCGAAACAAACGACCATACTTGGGGAAATATTTGGTCAAGCTGCACTCTGAGGACCACGTCGTCTTCGGCAAAGGGGTTTGTCTTAGAGCAGTATCCCCCGGAGGATATGGCGACTCTCGGATCTCTTGAAAGGGCAAGGCACTGGTTCTCACGGTAGGACGCAAATTTTTCTGAATAGAGGTGCAGAGGGCGAACCCTAAAGGGTTTTCTCTGTTTTGGATCTGCAAGGTCCAACATCTCCTGTTTTGTCTCGGGCTGAAGCAGTTTCTCACTGATGCTTGTTAATACTTTGGTCTTGGACTCATTTAAATTGGGAATGACGGCAGCGATAGGACTCACGAGTCCATCTCTCGCAAAATAATAAAAGTGGATCGGCTCATCAGTGAGTAGCTTTCCACTTAAAAAGTCGATGAGTCGACCAGACCAAGCATTTTTAAGATTTTCTCCTAGCATAAAAAAGACCGGTCCCAAATCCTCGGCCACCCCCCGGTAGAGATTTGAATCAAGAAAAGCATCAAACCACTGATTTTTTGAGAATAATGTTGAAATCAAAGACGCATCGTTAAGTTCAATGGTAAGCGCAGGATCACTCGTAACGATGGGCGTTAACTGATAATCTTTTTCCCCCTCTGGTGAGGCCTCTTGTGCACACAAGGGGAATTCAACAGCACAAATTAAAATCACCGTAAGTATTGCAATAGGACGACAGATGGCGTGAGTATTAAAGCGAAACATTTAAAAACTCCAGTTATTATCGTCAAATATTCTTATTCCAACGGTAAATGCCTTTAAATCGCGGATTCCTAGGATCTGGTTTCCAGCCACTCCAGCTGGGAGACAACAAGGTGTCCCACCAAATTTTTCGTACGCTTCCAGATTCGTCCCTTGCTCCATTATGATAGATCACTAACGGCTGATTTCGCTCGCCATCCCTCAGAAAAATAACGAGCATCACGTGCCAGGAGTCAAAGGGTTGTTTATCAGGATCGTAATAGACGAGGACATCACCAGTTTTAATGTGGTTAAAGTTATGGGCGTCAAAACCCACCCTAGGAACAGGTTTAAAATTGTAACCAATAAGTTCTTCGGCCCGCAAAAAAAAGCGCGGCTTTCCTAATTTGTCGCGCCAAAGTGGATGGTTTCCACCAAAGACCCTCTGGTAAACATAGCGGACAAATCCTGCACAGTCTCTTTGGGCCGGGTCCCAAGAGGGCTCCGGTGATTCTGCTTGTCTAAGGGCCACTTCAGTCATTAATGCCGGCCAGGAGATCGCAACAGCCCTTTGGTTATTCCCGACAAAGAGAAATCCCAAAAGGGCATATACGAACTTTACCGGGCAATATCTAAATTGGATTTTCATTTTGTTCTTTACGCACTTTAGAGTCAATCACCCACTGGGGCCAAATACGAGTCGACTGTGGTTTTGGATCTAAGAGAGGAATATAAATATTAGCCTGATTATTTCTCTCGATTTTGATCCACGCTAGAGTGATCGTTTCTCCCGGCATTATCAGCGGTGCTTTTACGCTCCGCTTGATTTCTTTAGAGGTGCCGCCAAAGAGCACCATATTAAGACTTGCGACTGCATGGGCTTTGTCTCCGCTGGGCCAATAGTTGGCGTCGACACGAAAGATACCAATAGGGGGAGATCGATGGGTGTAGAGATAGGGTCCATATCCAGGTTCGTCAAAGGATCCCCCTTGATGATTGAGGTAAAATCGTCCTCCTGAGGGAGATTCTGTACTCGCCCAGTAGACATGGTGTGTATTTTCCTTTGGATCCGCAAGGGGGTCTTTTACATAGGGAAACGGTTCGTAAACATGGAGATCGGTATAAATGCCGTCGGTATCGCTTGATAATACTAACACCATAGGAGATTTTGGAATCTCAGCATAGAGCGTTCTACCGACTTGGGTGGTTCCACTGACATTGCTCGCTTGGACAACGATCGAGTTTTTGCCCGGTACCACAGGGAATTTTCGTTTGAATTCTCCTGAAAAATTGCGGATCAGATAGCGATCTCCATTGATGCTTACAATCAGGGGATCGATCGTCGGGTCGCTCACTTTGCCCGAAATTTCTACCATTTGGTTGACCGTCCAGCCGGCATCAGGGGCAGTCAGAGTCACCACTGGAGGGACTTTTCCCTTGCCAATCATCGCACGGTGATCGGGACGCTGGCCGAACCCTGACACTGAAAATGCCAAAAACATGCCAATTATTGAACATTTTAGCACTGTTTGAAACACCTGGCGTCCACCTTCCTAAAAGCTTTTTTTATAGATTCCATTATATCATGATCACATCTTACAATGGGGGCTCTCTCAAAGTGCGCTTTTCCAAGCGCATTGCCTTAGGATGCTCAATCTCGTAAACTATAAACGGAAATTCCGAATTTTGTTAAATATCGAGGGGTACTCTATTTTTTCTTTGAAAAATCCTAATTTATTCATGATACCTGCGTTTGCGTTTATGGTTAGCGGCATTTTTTTGAATTCGAATTGCCAGGCTACCAAATCAAGACGTAGAGCCCAAGAAACTCCACAAACGCCTCCTGAACCTACTCCGTCGACTTCTACAGCGATCTCAACTGGGACAGGTCCTGATATTGGGGGTGATCATGAAAGCATTTCCTGGGAAACGATAAACCGGCGCCAATGGGAGCGCGAGGTCAAAAAAACCGCCAACGCCACCGAAATCGAACAGTGGGCCAAAAATCTCGGCACTAATGGTAAATGGACTGATATCAATTACGACCCTAATAAAATTCAGTTTTACCCACCTGATTCCCATTTAGAACGAGTCAGGGCGATGGCATGGGCTTTCGTATCCCCTGGATCAAGTCTCAAAGACAAAAGCGATCTCAAGGACAAAATTTTTGCTGCTCTACGAATCTTAGACGAGTTTAAATCACCGACTGCAACAACTCAAGATTTCTCCTGGGACTATTGGTTTTCAAACTATGTCTCAGGGCCAAAGATCATCCTACAGATTATGGTATTGCTTCAAAAAGAGATTTCTGGTGATCAACGACTCCACTACCTTTCTAAAATGCCGGACCAAATCGACGCCACCTTTAAGGATGGTCAGTCTGTCTTTGCTGAGAGTGGCCAAAACAAAGTTTGGATCGCCGACAACACTTTTGTCCGAGAGTCTCTCTTAAGAAACTCTGACCTGGTTAAAAAAGCCCTTAAGTCTATGGCTTCGACCTTCACAATCGTTTCAAAAAACTTAGGTGAAGGCATTAAGTCCGATTATTCTTTTCACCAACATGGGGCTCAAATCTACTCGGGAGGATATGGCTATTGGTTTGTATTAAACGTAGCTGAAACCATGGGAATCATAAAAAACACAAAGTTAGAAGAGGTTTTTAGCCAGAGTGAACTCGACGTCTTTAAAAATTATGTTCTCCAGGGATTTCAATGGCATTTTTTCAAGAATTCCTTTGACTTTGGAGTTGTTGGCAGAAATATCACTCGGGTCGGCGGGCTTTCAACTTTAGCCCTTAAAAATAACATTGCTGATCTAGCCGAACTCTATCCTGGTGATAAATTGGCCTTTGATAGCATCAAAAATCACCTCGATGGCAAGCCCTCAAATTTAAATGGCAATCGATTTTTCTTCCACTCAGATTTTATGGTCCAACGAGGACGTGATTTTTATCTTTCCGCTCGAGTTCCTTCGACACGAACCGACGGAACGGAGTCCATCAATGGCGAAAATCTCAAGGGGTATTTTTTGCCTTTTGGAGCCACAAATATTCTAACCCGTGGATCTGAGTACCAGACCATGATCCCTGTGTGGAATTGGTCTAGGATTCCAGGAGTGACCAGTGAGATGGACTATATCCCAGAGCTCAGTGGCTACCTACGCGGGAAAAGCCAGTTTGCCGGTGGTGTCAGTGATGGACTCAAGGGACTCCTCTCATTTCAAACGAGTGATTTAGGCATTCAATCTCTAAAATCATACTTTTTTTACGAAAACGTCATGATCTGTCTTGGAGCAGGCATTTCGGGGACTAAAACTAAATCGATCTTAACTATAGATCTACGCACATGAAAAGATAGATTTTAATTTTTTCCGTGGTATAATGATCGTTTTGCCAAAAAACGAGGATTGACCACCATGCATTCGTCTAAAGGTAAACCGCTTTCACCTGAGGTAAAGTGGGTC
>JBGSUI010000101.1:0-5274 GCA_041736175.1 Oligoflexales bacterium
GGGATCACCGCTCCCGCCGCTGGGATCGCAGTCTCAGGAGGTCCTGTCACTGGTGCGGGATCAATGACGCTGAGTTTATCTGACGATTTGGCTGCTGTGGAAGGAATTTCCGGTACTGGGAGCGTGGAACGCACCGGTGCCAATACCTGGGGCACCTACACCGTGACTGCGGCAGGTAAAGCGATCCTCGACGATGCTGACGTCACCGCCCAACGAACAACCCTTGGTTTAGGATCGTTGGCAACTGCATCGACCGTCTCCGGGGGCACCGGTGGGACCATCAGCGACGACACGATCACCGACGCGGATATCAACTCTGCTGCGGCGATCGCCCAGTCAAAAATCTCGGGGCTTACTGCCTCTCTTTCGGGGAAAGAACCCACCATCGCCTCTGGAACTACGGCCCAATTCTACCGTGGTGACAAGTCCTGGTATGATTTTAACACCGCGGCCCGCGGTGCGGTCAGCATCACGGCACCACTGACTTACAACTCTAGTACTGGCGTTTTTGGTTTATGCCAAGCAGGTGGCGCGGCAGATGGCTACCTAGCCTCCTCGGATTTTTTAGCTTTTAACAGCAAACAAGCGGCCATCACAGCGGCGACGACGGTCAACGCCGGGACGGTGACCACGGCCCTGCAAAACGGGGTGGAAGTCAAACCCTACAACACTGGTGCGGGCCAGACCGGCGAACTTCGTTTTGACGAACTCGCTGCTAACGGCACCAACTACGTAGGCTTCAAGGCCCCTGATGTTTTAGGGGCTGACAGAATCTGGACCCTGCCCTCCGGAGACGGAACCAGCGGCCAAATGCTCTCCACCAACGGCTCCGGTGTCTTAGGCTGGTCGAGTGCCACGACAGGCACGGTGACCAGTGTGGGGCTCACCGCTCCAGCCGCGGGTATCACAGTCTCTGGGGGATCGATTACTTCCTCAGGCTCCCTCACCCTCAGTCTCGCCGACGACCTTGCTTCCGTGGAAGCCCTCGCTACCACGGGTAGCGTAGAACGCACCGGTCTCAACACCTGGGGCACCTACACCGTCACGGCTGCTGGTAAAGATTTGATCGACGATGCGGACGCTACCGCCCAACGAACAACCCTTGGTTTAGGCGCCCTCGCCACCGCAGCCACCGTCTCAGGGGGCACCGGGGGTACCATCTCTGACGATTCCATCACCGATGCGGATATCAACTCTGCGGCAGCGATCGCCCAGTCAAAAATCTCGGGGCTTTCTACCTCTCTTTCGGGCAAAGAGCCTACGATCACTGCAGGAACAACGGGGGATTATTACCGAGGTGATAAGACTTGGGTTTCCTTTAACACGTCAGCTCGTGGTGCCCTGAGTGCCACGCTTCCCTTAAGTTTTAACAGTGGAACAGGAGATTTTTCTATTGCCACCGCCAACGGCTCCACCACTGGAGCCCTCTCCTCCACCGATTGGACCACTTTTAATAACAAACAGGCTGCCATCTCGACCGCTTCTACCGTCAATGCTGGAACCCTGACCACCGCTCTCCAAAATGCTGTGGAGATTAACCCTTATAACACTGGGGCTGGCCAATCTGGCGAACTTCGTCTCAAAGAACTCAGCGGCAACGGCGCCAACTATATTGGGTTTAAATCCCCCGATGCCATTACGGCCAATACCATTTGGACTCTTCCTTCCTCTGACGGCACCAATGGGCAAACCCTCACCACAAGTGGCACCGGTTCCCTATCCTGGACCACCCCCTCCGGTGGTGGAGGTGGTTTGACGAGCTGCCCCTCGGGATTTACCATGATCGGGACATCGGGCAAGCGGGGGACTTTTTGCATCGATACCAACGAGCGCACCGCAGCCGCTTGGCTGACGGCGAAGGTCACCTGTCAGGATCTGAGCCTCACTGAGGGTGCCGCCTTTATGTGCAATCATAATGAATGGTACAAAGCCTGTAAGGCGGGAACACCCACGGGAATGACGGGGGCCTGGGAGTGGGTCGCCGAGTTCTACGGCAGCAGCAGCGCGATCGCCGCTGGTAGCTCGTCCTGTGAGTCGCTCGGCAGCTACAGTCTGCCCACTGCGTACGTGTTCCGCTGCTGCGTCCGCTAGAGTTGGGTTTTGTGTTGGCCGCGAGCAGCGGCCTGCTGGAAATACCCCGAGGCTCTTTGCTTCGATGCACGGATAACACTAGCAAAGTCCCACAAAATTCGCTACAGAGAATTTCGTCCGCGACAAGCGGACGAAATTTTTTTTTGAGTTTCGATGGTAGGAGTCCTGTGATGTCCGATGATCTAAAGAAATTTCCGCTCTTTGAGGCGATCTATGGCCTCGTTTTGGAGCTGGAGCGCTTACGCTTGCGCTATCCCAAGCGCCTCAAGTATAGCCTGGGGGAAAGGCTCTCCATGCAGAGTCTCACCGCGATGGAGAGAGCGGTGGCTGCGGTGGTGGATCCTGACGACCGTCTCTCGCACCTCAAGGGGCTGATCACAAGTCTGGAAACGTTACGTTTTCTGGTACGATTGTCCCATGATTTTCAAGCCATTGACAGTAAGCAATACGGGCGTCTTTCTGAGCAGATCGTAGACGCCTTATGGCAAGCGGTGGGTTTTTTAAAGTCCACAAAAAGCAGTGCCAAATCCGATAAGCAACCATCACACCAAAGGTCTTGACCGCCCAGAGGGCGAGGGAGGTCTTCTGGCTGCTACTGTGGCTATGGGTGAGGATGCCGCGCCATGAAGTGATAGATTTTTGGAAGGTTTCCACGGTTATGTTTTCTGTGAGCTGGGCTCGGTGCCGTTTGGCGAGTTTACGTTTGAGGCGGGCGAAGTTTTGGGCTTTGATTTGCACTCCCCGAGGACTTACATGATAGCCGAGAAAATCGATGCCCGAGAGGAGGCTCTTGCTATAGACCTTTTGCGGGTGCAGGGTGAGGTGCAGCTGGGCGGTGAGAAAAGTTTGGACACAGGCTACGAGTCCCTCTGGGCTCTCCCAGCGTCGATCAAAGATCAGGATAAAGTCGTCCATATAGCGAAAATAGGCTGAAATCTTGAGTCTCTTGGCAAAGTGGTCGAGGGGATTCAGATACAAATTGGCAAAGAGTTGGCTGGTTAGGTTGCCGATCGGCAGTCCCACCTTGGCCGAGCCCTGATGGGCGGCGAGGATTGTCGTGATCGTGCGGGCTACCATCTGCTCCTTAACATAGGGGCGGATCAGGGACCAGAGGACCTCGTGGTCGATGTGGGGAAAGTAGGATTTTACATCTGCCTTGAGGATCGTGTAGTGATGCCGCTGCTCCACGGGTATGGAGCGGATTTCCCGGTAGAGATCCAAGGCTCCGCGGATATGCCCCCGCTCTTTACGGCAGGCGTAGGAGCGGTTGATAAAGTCCCTTTCAAACTGGGGCTCCAGCCAGGCACAGACCGCGTGGTGAACGACCCGGTCGCGAAATTGGCTCGAATGGATCACGCGTTTTTTGGGCTCCTCAATGACAAAGGGCTTGAGGGGCCGAGGCCGGTAGGTCTGTCCCCGCAGCTCTCGTCCTAGCTCCACAAGCTCTCTTTCCAGGTAAAAATTAAATCGCTGCACATAGGGGCGGCGTTTGTGGGATCGCCCGGCCTTTCGAGCAGCCTTATGCAGGGCGGGAAAATCAAAAATCTCAGTTTCGAGCATTGGCATATCCTCGTTTATATGCAATCCTGTCTTGGTCCATCGCCGGAGTCGCCACTTTACAACTAAGTGGAGAGCGTGCAAGACCAAAACCCCAGCAAGAGTTAACGACTGGTGAACTGTTAAATGTGGAAGATGAGATTCAGCTCTTGCAATGTGTCCGGGGGGCCTGGGAGTGGGTCGCCGAGTTCAACAACAACAACAACGCGATCGCCGCTGGTAGCTCGTCCTGTGAGTCGCTCAACAACAACAATATGACCACTGCGTACGTGTTCCGCTGCTGCGTCCGCTAGAGGGGTTAGGGATGGACCCGTCGGTTTGAGATCAGTCTCAAACCGACGGTCTTGCATTGGAGAGCGTCCCACCAAGGGACCTATCTGACTAGGCAGCGATGGTAGGGTGTCGCAGTCAGCCTGCCTTTAGAATAGGTCGAGCGACGCCTAAAACTAGTACCCACTTAAATCAAGGAAGCGCCGGTAAATCTCTGAGCTGTTCTGGAGCATAAAGCTTTGCTCGAAACACCTCTACTTGTCGCTTCAGCTTATCAATGGTAGCGGTTGTTGCTCTAACATCCGGAGTGTTTGCCTTCTTCCTAGCACTATCACACAGTAATTTTGCTGATTTGAGCTGGTCTACAAGCTCATCTATGAGTTCTAAAAGTGCTGCTCTATTCTCCCTGCGCCGAACTTGCTCGTCGGAGGCTAGAAGTAGCTTTACCATATTCCACTTCCCGGTTTGAGTCCGCCCTTTCCATCTGGCAGCAGACCGATCGAAATGCTTGCTAACCTCGTGATCACATGGGTTCAAGATGATTTGCTTTGCCAGACGCTGTCGAAAGGTCGGCCAGTAGTCTTTCTTGGACTGATTGCACTCCGGACATGCGTAGAATAGGTTTCTATAGATAGTTGCTAGCTTAGGAAACTTTTCCTTGGGCTTATAGTGGTCGATGTGAGTACGATTCTTGCCTCCAATTTCCGGCTCTGTAGAATCGCAATAGGCGCATTTGTAGTCGAAATCTTGACGCAAGAACGGCTTGTACTTTCGATAGTCCGAAAAACTCGGAGGTGATTCTTTCCGGATTTGCTTCATTTCTTTGGACCAGCTTCCAAGCGAAAAACGCAGTCGCGAAGCTCTTCAGAAACGACCTTGATTTCGTCTAAAAAAGCTCGATCGATACATTGCGCCTCTCGCCGATGCCGTCCAAGTTCGCGGTCGATTATTGCGACTTGCTCATCGATTTCACTGACTCGAGTGAGCAATTGCTTCCGAAAGAGAAAGAAAGGCTTATCGACGAGTTTGTTGCGTTGTCGGATTAGAGGTTCACGACGCTCCAGCAGCTCGTCAAAGATCGTTGTTGCCTTCTCTGTCTCAGTGATTAAGTCTTCGATCGTCTCCTCGTTAGCCTTTTGAACAGATGTTCGCCGCAATCTCGCTCCTTCAGGGGCGAGTAAAGGCGAACCGCTAAGGATTTACGCTAGGAAATCCGCCGCTAAGTTGTGGAGCAGCAGGCTAGTTATACGCCCCCTCAGCGTGATCCTCTGGGTCTTTTCTTGCCGGTTAAGCGCAAGGATTGGGCAACGCTCTTGGCTATAGGAGGTTTTCTTTGATCGGCCACGTATTGCTTTA
>JBGSUI010000120.1:0-8809 GCA_041736175.1 Oligoflexales bacterium
CTCTGGGAAAAACCGAAACAGCCGTCCAACTTTGGCCCTTGTTAACAGCCCTCCCATAGTAAACATCGGGGGTCAAACCTATCTTCTGGATAAATTCATCTTTGAACATGCCCAGATTTGCGGCAGCGTTGTCCCGTTCCAGCGCCTCTATCAAAAAAATAGAATTTAGAACGTCATCTTGTTCGCGTTTATGGACAAGGGTGGCAGCTTGAAAAAGCTCGCGTCTTCTGACCCTGAGATCGTCACAGGGGCGGCTCATAATTTCCTCTATGATATACATGGATTTTCCTCCAAAAAAGGACCCTTAAACCAGCTTCGGGTCGACCAAGAATGGTGACCATGCAAATGTATATCATAGGTCTTTTTAGAAGGTTTTTATGTCACTGGGCAGTCAAGAAAGAGATCCCCTCCAGAGCCATCTCACCTTGCCAGGGAGTGCCCTTAACAGGTCAGTGGAGTTTAAAAACACAAAAACCAGCGGCAAAGCTATAATCGCGGGGATTTTGCGATCGCAAAACCTTGTCAATGAATATTTCGATTTATTTTTCCATTTGATGCTGTAGAAGCGGCTTTTGGCCGACCGAGCGGTCTCGGCCAACCTCAGATATACGCGTGCTTCTGCGTCGGCTTTTTCAAAAAGCTGTCCTCCTCCATCAAAACGAGCACGATATGGTGCTTGATTCAATGAGGGTGCTCTATGAGCTTGAGCAACAAAACCCAACAGGGCATCGAGACCACCTATTCAAGTTCCTCAAAGACCCCAATGACTAAGTCCTCTGATCTTTTGGAAATGGCCTTCCTTTTCGGATAGTATTTCTTCACGACTTTAAACACCTGAATGGGATCAGTGAGACCTAATGACTTGATCAGAATCTTGAGATCTCCTTCGTCGGTCGGCCTAGACGCCAGAACTTTCATAGCCAATAGGTAGCTAGCATCAGGGTACCAAACGAGAAGGTTGGGTAATGAGAGCAGCACACGTTGCTGCGGGGCCTTGTCTGGGAGGAAAGCAGTGACAGCATCGTTTAGCCAACCTAAAGCCAATCCTTCCTCCTTAGCTAACTCGTGAGAAAGGGCCATCACGAGGTTGGGTCTATCTGCATCAAGGACCACATCAACATCGTGGGTGGATTCTCTAGCGTTAAAAGCAAACATCATGGCTGTGCCGCCCATGAGACCGATTTCTCCATGGATACCTTCGTCTCGCATTTTTTGGTCCAACCGTTTAAGGAGCTCCAGGACCCTGGCCTTGCTTATCATACTCGCTCCATAAAGTTGCCCAGGACAAAGATATTATTCGAGCGGAACTCTGGGGGAGATTCTACCAGAGCATAGGCATACATCCGGTCTATATCCGTGAAAAACCATGGGTCCTCTAACCAGTTGTCCCACCTGACCGCCCATGCTGGCGGGGTGAGTCCTGACTCGTTACAGAGGTAGTACACGATTGAGGCCAGGAGCGAGTCCAATCGCTTGTCCCCCGTGTGCTCGGGCGGGTCCATCACTTGGGATAGCCGGTGGTCCAGAGGCAAGGACCTAAAGTGGTCGGTTAGGTCGAAAAAGGCCCTCCAACCGTATGTCCGGGCTGCAACGGCTGCCTGCCTAGCTGTTGTGCTTTGCATGACAAATCCTCCTTGGCCCCCAAGTCAGTGGACCCCGATCCTTATCGGCAGAGGGAGCCTTAAACTTTAAGCCAGGAATTTGGCACCCGCGAGATCGACTTTTCGGTTAAATCTAACTTTTAAGTCTGCGCGCAAAAGGACCGGCCAATCGTCAGAATTATCCAGTTAATTTGTTACATTAAGCGATATTTCTCGATTAACTCAAGTTAGATCGACAGAACTACCGATACAACTATGACTAAGGCAGTTTATAACAAAAAAAACTTGCTGGTCATCACCAACATTTCGGGAGGTATACATCATGAATCACCAAAAAATAAACAAATTTCCTTTGAGCGTACCTTTACTAATGGCATATTTTGCGCTCCACCTAAGTTGCGAATCTAACCAGAGCAAGTCAAAGCCCGAGGATCATCGATCAGGAGTCCGAAACGACGCCGCATTAAACGCTGGTGACCCAGCAGCAAAACCTAGTGATCCAGCAGCAAAACCCAGCGACCCAGCAGCAAAACCCAGCGACCCAGCAGCAAGACCTAGTGACCCCGTATTGACATCGAGCGACCTAGCTGGACTCGACAAAACTCAATGGGAAAAACCATGCCGCGTAACACTTACTTTGCAAACGGATGAACGGGACTACATTTATTACGCTAAAGAAACAATCAATTTTTCAAATCCAGTAGCTAATGGCAACAAGTTAACGTTTAAATTTCAAACTAGACCAGCAATGTTTGGTCTAGACTCCAATTGTTCAAAACCCCTTTCTCAAGAAGAAAGCCTGTATCTCAAAGAACAGATTGGAGTGAAGGAATTTGAACTCATAATGAATGCAGGGGACATAAATATTGAATTCCTCCCGATTAAACTCCTGCCAAATGTTTACGAAACTGATGTTTGGTCGCCAATCTCATCAAATAAGGCCTATCTCTCGATGAGATTGGAGAAGGACTCTTTGACTTTTTCTGAAACCTGCGCTGAATCGATAGACACTGAAATTGAAGAATGCCCCGTGGTCATTGGTGATTCACCTGCAAACCGCGGTACCAAATTTGGGACAGATACCTATAAAAGAAAAATCTGACGATAAACTGCGATTGGAATCGCTCCTGGCCTCTACCGTGTCCTTTCTCAGAAGTAAGTTGGGAATCACCCCGCCTGCATGGGATCCGAGAGAGATCCGTGTCGAGTGGGGTGCATGCGAAGGTTATTGCAAATGAAGTTTGAATACACCAGAATACGCAATATGTCCTCTTAGTATAAACAACAAATAACCTAAATTCCGATAAGAAGTTTAGACTAACTGGGTTACATGAGTCAGTAAACCCAGGAATTAAAAACTTTTTATAGGAGGCATTTATGAAGACGCTATGGAGGCTTTTTAAGGATACTATCTTTCTTTTTTTGGGTGCGCCGTTGCTCTGGTCATGTGGAACTATCAAAGACCGATCGGAGCAAATGTTTGGTCACAAAAGCAAATCAGATCAGCGCACGGAGTTCAAAAATCCTTTGCTTCCTTCTGAGGAAGAACCGACATTTTCGTTTTATAAAGGAGAGTCACGTAAATCGAAAATTATTGGACAACCTGATCTCGAAAAAACCTTCAATGTCCTTGGAAGAGCTCAGCCTGGTAGAGTTCAAAAGTTAGAGTATAAACGATTGTCAGAAATCGAGGAAGGATCCACCTGGGATCAGCTGTCTAAGACCCTCGCTCCTACCTATGGGGCAGCTCTGGATATGTTGAGAGATCTTGGAGTGAATGCGCCAGTCCTTATCTCGGTCAGCCTTATCGATGGCTATCTAAAACACCAAAACGATCTCTGGTATGCTGCACTGGAAAAAGCCCTTGATCAACGGCTACCCGATCCAGATCTCCATTTTGGCCGTGGTAAGATCACGGCATTATTGCTGGCAGATATGAATCAGTCTGGGCTGTCCACACCGCAATTGACTGGAGCTTTGACCGCCCACCAGAATATTGTGACAGCACCTCAGTCTATGCTTGAGGACCTATGGAAAAAAGATCCTTTTCAGTTTAAGCCAATTTCATTTTATTCCAGCGATCCAACTCTGCAGCGTCTTTGGACCAGTGATCGATTGCTCCTTGCTAACAAATTATTGGGCAGTGGCGAGGAAATCTCAGCCTTTAATGCTTGGTGGAAGGAAAACAAGGGCCAAGGGAAAGCGGGTCTCACGAGTTTGAAGGGGGTTTTTGCCAAAGTGACCAATCAAATTGATCCAGCCATCTTTGCTGATGGTGGTTTTGCCGAGATCATCAACAATCTGCGAAATGTTTACCAATGTGACGGAAATAGCTGTGGCTCATTTTGGGCTCCATCAAGTCCCGGAATCTTAGAACGCCTCCCCCATGGAGAGCGTGATCAATATGATTCAGAGGCTAAAGCACAACCCCCGATGGACAAAATCGTCCAATCCATTAAGGCTGGCGCCTTGACTCTTAAACCGACACCAAAAGACGGATTTTTTATCTACCAGCGTTTTGCCCTGGAACCACTCCTAAGACAAAACGGCCTTGCCGAGGCCCAGATCCTGAGTCTAGACGCTAAAATGCAAGACCTCTGGACCGAAGTCTATAAGGCAGGAACTGCTAAGGCACTTGAAACCCATCAAAAAGTAATTGATACTGGTGGTCCGATGATAGATAGTGCTTCATTAGAACCCCAATACGAACGGCTACTTCTAGAGCCCTTGCCGACTGCCTATAAACGCTATGCCCAAGGCTATAGCATGCTCCACGACTATATCAAGACGCTCCCTGCAGAGTTTATCGCCCATTGGATGGTAGAGGGTCGGCCAATAACAGAACATATCGCCAAACTCGAGAGTCAGATGTTTGGCCTCTATCTCGTGTCGAGTCGACAGCTGGGACTCAAAATCGACTCCGATGTGGAAGAACGGATGGCTCGATGGGGGGAGACCGTTCTACTGGGTAAAGCCCAGGATTTTTTGGCCAATTTAAACAACGAAGCCGCTATGTCCGAAGACCAAAGGTTTATGGCAGTCCAAGGGCGTCCAGGAGGACCAAAGGTTAGAGGCTGCGAGGGGAAACCAGCGGTTTTCTGGACGACCCTTGGCATCGAAGCGGTCCCCGTGCAGGTAAAGGGTGTGATTCAGGAGCAGGGAGAAGATGCGGAGGATAGCTCGGCGGATAGACAGAGGTTTTATCGAAATGAATATGTGTTTACAGAAAATATGGTGATTCTAGTCGATCACTTTGCCGAGATCACGGAATGCGTCGATGCTCCCCTCACCCGCAGTGAATGGCGCAATCTGCTCCAAAAATCTAGCGACCTTAGACAAGCGGTGCAATCACTTAAGGCAGAGTTCTAGCCCCCGCCTCATTCAAGAAAGCAAGTCATGTTGCACAAGGAATTTTGCTACATCGGCTTCTGGAATTTCTAAGATATCAGCAAGGGTGGCATGGGTTACTTCTTTTAGCCGACCTTCTTTGTGAAGATTCGTAAGGGCTGCGACCTTCAAGTCTAGTTTATCTTGTTCTAGAGCTAACTTTTCCTTAGCTAATTTTTCCTTTGCCTCCTTTAAACCAATCTCAAATCCTTTTTTATAGGCTGCGGCGAGTTCAGCTTTTAGAAACCATTCTTCTTCGATTTGTCGAATTGCATCCTGGACGTCCGGATCATTAGATAATCTCAGGTACTCTTTCACATCTTCCTCTAAGTTTCTCTTGGTCATGTGCTCACTCCTTAATGCTGTAGATCAAATGTAGCAAATCACCCTAGGCGGATGACTTTAAACTCTCCAAAACTGGATGGGATTTGATACCATGCTGGCGCAATAAATCCAGCATGACTTGTTTGCCCGCTTCGACTTGTGAAATGATTTTTTGTGCAGTCCCTCGATCGATCCCTCGTCTCTCGGCTAGGGCTATAAGGTGGCTTTTCGTGGGTGTTTTTCCCTCTCCGAGCACAGCCGTGGTGTGTTCGCCCCCCGGCCCTCGAGACCACGTCAAATCATAAGCAGGGGCAAGCCGCCACTCACCAGATTCAGACATTAGAAACGAAAAATTTTTACTGTGATCATCGCGATTGTGAAAAAGGATGTTAAACACCGCTATGCGAAACATGGAATGTAAATCATCTTCCCTTCGGGTGATTGCGCTTGTGAGTTTTAAGAGGTCTTCGTAATCCAAAGTTGGCAACCTAAAGTTAGCATGCAACAGTCCGGCTACGGAATGCATGTGAAGACGCCTGTTGCCAGGAGCACGATCAAAACGCTTAACTCCAAACCAGTTCTGCTTGAGGTTGTCGGTGAAAATCTTGGTTTCAGGGATCGAAATCCCAACCTGTGCAGCTGTTTTAGAATAAATATATTCGACGATGCCTGCGTCAGGACTTTCGTCTTTACCCTTAAATTTAATGATCCAATGCTCATAGTTTGCAGGCAATTGATCAACCCCTGAGACAAGCAGAGGATCCTTTTGGTTTTTTTCGACTCCTACTAACACTTTTGGACGAGCACCACCCGGCGAAACCCCTAGAGCCATCAATTCTGATAGGATATCTTCTGATTTGCCCTGTAAAACCCGGTCCGCTTCTGCTCCTAAGGCTGCTAAGTCTATGGAATGAT
The DNA here is from genome assembly GCA_041736175.1 of Oligoflexales bacterium. Taxonomy (GTDB): domain Bacteria; phylum Bdellovibrionota_B; class Oligoflexia; order Oligoflexales; family CAIYRB01; genus JBGSUI01. Next base: position 6,228 of record JBGSUI010000120.1, read on the forward strand.
GTCTGGTGAATTGATTTTCGGTAGCAGGCTCATAGACCAAAGCTCCCATCCCTCGATTACCAACAAATGCTAGTTTATCTAAAGCATGTGAAGCCGAGAAATCTAATCCGGCTTTTCTCATCCCACGACTCATCATGAGAAGCCCCCATCCATCGGGAAGAGAATCTCCGCAGACTCCAAAGAGTCCATCAAATAAGGACGCCTCAGCGAGTGAAGGTGTTTGGGGCTCAGAGATCGCCTTGACTTTAAAAGGAGACAAGGCCATCTGAAGTTCTAAAAAGCTTGGAGCAAGCTGCAGATATATGACTCCATTTTGAGCAACCAGCATTTCACCGACGGGAAGTGGATCGCCACCCCGAAAATCGAGGCCAAGTTTAAGGCGTCGAATCATTTGCGACCTCTTTTGCGGACGGAAGTGCCCGCAAATCCTTCTCGCTTTTCGATCTCATCCAACGACTTAGCAACGGGAAGTGAAAAGAGTTGATCGAAGTCATCTAACGCTCCAAGGGCATGGGCAAGTCGCAGAAGGGAGCGGAGTGAGATTTCTCCTCGTAGCTCAAAACGCTTTATGCTCGCTTCGGGCACTCCCGACATTTGTGCGAGGGTCTCCCGGCGAAATCCATAATAAACCCGCATAGCGCGGAGTTTCTGCGCTAATTTTTCTTGCTTATCTTTTGGGGAGTCCAGACTAATAGATAACATATGATCTCTTATCAAAGGATACGACCTATAAAAGATAATATATGACCTATTACGGGAATAGTCAACTATGGTAGCGAGACCTTTGTAGTCATGCAATAATCAATATCATCTCTATCTTTGCATCAAATGGACTCATTCCGGAGAGGCAGTAACGGTCACTGCTGGAGTTGGCCGCACCCATAGTATTGGAGGCGTAGACCGGGACCTAGTCCCTCTCAGCTTTTGTCTTATGCCGATCAAACCACTCGATCATTGCATCCTTAGTCACCTTACTATTGGCGCACTGCTCAATGATGTTTGCGACGGCGGACTTGCCTCCAACATCCATAGGATATTTGAGATCCCAAGTGTTAACGTCCAGGAACGTCAAGCGCAGATGAGCTTGTTGATGCCGACGACCGCATCGGCAGTGATCGTGTGGATAAATGTCATTTGAGATCGTCGACCGCCTTCTTATGGCGCTCCATCATTTTCTGCGCTGACGCCATTGCCGTATCCAGATCTGCGGGCTTGAGCTCGATAGTATGCTTCCTAAAAATATAGCAGGCTAAAAAAATATACGTTAATTGAAGACAAGTGGGACGATTTGAAAATTTTTCAGCGCCAACAGATAAATCAATGGCCCTAGCGGCAGGTAAGCCAACTTCGTAGGAACGGTGACGTTATATTGGTGTAAGTGTTGGACTCATGACCAACCCCCCAACTTGGAATTGGACCTCCAAACGAAGTGACACCAATGATCTCATTGGATGAGTTGAAAAGTGGGCCGCCAGAATCCCCCAAAAAAGTCATCGTATGCCTATTACCTGGATTGGCGTAATTTAATCCTCTGGTCACGATATATCTATAATCGGTTGTTAAAATCTTGTTTTCACCCGAACGAAAGACAATTGGTTTGTTTATGTCAGCAGTATCGTTACTTGATAGCCCATAGCCCACGACCGTAACTATGTCATCTTTGCTGGGTGTTTTGCTAGCGATGCGAGCAGGAGTGACTCTGGTCCAGGTTCTTTTTGGTAGATATAATTTGGCTAAATCTGGAAAAGCTCCGCCCGGAAGTTGCCCTTCACTGTCGAACGTGCCAGGTTCCCACTTCGGATGAATCTCAATTTTGGTGGGGCTAACCTCTTTAGGATCACCATGGACAGATAAAAGAATACTATTTGGAGCCATGGTTTCAAGGGAAGAGGACTTAGGATTTTTGAGAACACAATGGGCGGCAGTTAAAACATAATTTCCCATAAACGTTCCTGTGCAGATTTCATAAATTTCACTACCTTTGGAGATTTGAATGTAGACGACGTTGGGAAATTTAGCCTTATTTGTAATCACTCCATTGTTTTGCAAATTATAAGAAGATGACTGTTTTGACGAGTTAAAACATGATGCGACCGATGTTAAAAAAATAACTATTGCAATTTGTTTACTCACTACATTTACCTTTCATAATCAAGGGAAGTATTTATTTAGACAAGAAATTGGTATCGTTATGAATATGTACTCAATATCCATGCCAACGACACCATATGAGTGTGCCTGCGTAAAGAATTAATCTTCTTGCGAAAGAATAAATTTTGGCCACAACTTGAGTGTCCGAAGATTGGACAATTGTCAATGAACTAAGCGCGCTCGCGCGCCAATGCCGGGGCCTTAATCTCAAAAGACAGAAAAATAGGTCAATAATTTTTGATAATTATAAATTATTTTTTTGTTTTTTTAAAAAACCTGGAGGAGATTTAGGGCTGGTGTCGATTTTATTGGCATCTTATCTAAGCATAATTTGAAGATTATTTTCTCAAACAATAGTTTCCTAAGAGACAGCCACATTTATTAGCCCCCGCATCTCTAAAATGTTGGCATGGTTTTCTACCTATTTGGTG
>JBGSUI010000183.1:0-3906 GCA_041736175.1 Oligoflexales bacterium
ATGCTACCTGATGTTTTTGAATCTTTTACTGAAATGATAGATAATATTTATTTTCATTCAGGGATTAGCGAAGATAGTGGTTGGGGTTTTGCGCATGCTCAATGTTTGAGTAACAATTTGCATCTGGCTGTTTGTGATTTAGGTGTTGGTTATTTTGAAACTTATAAACGCAACAATCTTTTAAAAAATAGAACTTCGTTACAAATTGTTGAGGACTCTTTAAAGCTGCAAGAAAGTTGTAGAAATATTACAAATTCAAATAGGGGTCTTGGTTTGAATCATGTTTGTAATTATTTGGATGATTCACGTGGGCAAATGACAATTTATACAGATGGTATTCAATGTGAGTACAAGAATCAACAAGCAAAAATCAGACCACTTGGTTACGAAACTAAAGGAGTACTGGCATGCATCACAATTCCACTAGCTTCCTGAAATTTCAGGAGTATGGACCAGCCTTAAGTGGCAGATCACTTCCAAAAAGAATTTTATCTAAACTCCATCTAAAAAAAGATGAAAAGGTTTTCTTAGATTTTGAGGGGATTGAGGCTATTAACCTAGCATTCATTAATGAGCTTTTAAATGGTTTAATTAACTCGCATTTTAACTTTGAATTAATCAATAGCACGGATAAAATTAGTAAGCTTTTTAGTGTAGAATTAAAACGACTAAGTGATATTAGAAATGCAACTGAAGTGAAGACTGAAGAAAAGAACTAACCCCGATAGCCTTTCGGTTTGCAAGATATTTGCATGACAATCCAAAAGCCTTGCCTGCAAACACAAAGGTCATCATAGCGCTATTGGTCAATCCAGATGGGTTCTTTAAGAAGATACCAGCTCGGATCAACGCCAATGGAGTCGACCTCAACCGAAACTTTTTTACCCTTGATTGGTTTGAAAAGGCCCATGCTCTTTGGGACGAACGACGCAAGAAAATCGCAAGCCATTTTCCGGGACACATCTCAAACTCAGAGATTGAAACGATCTTTCAGATCCAGTTGATCGACACCTTTAAACCACAAAAAATCATGTCGATCCATGCCCCCTTAGGATTTCTAGATTACGATGGCCCCGGAGATGGTGAACGTCCGGGAGCGATAAGCGACTTTGATAAAAAAGCCCAGGAGTTGGTCTTGGCAGTCTCTCAAAAATCCCGTAACTACCGGGTTGTTGACTTTAGGTTTTATCCAGGGTCTCTGGGAAATTATGCTGGCCATGAAAGACTGATCCCTACGATCACCTTGGAGCTGGAGTCCACGGACCCAAAAAAATTGAGTCCTATTGGAAACAATTTCTCCCTCGGATTATGGAATCCATTCAATATCCGCCCCCTAAATCTAATTCTCTCGATAGTCGCCAGGACATCGACAATATGAACGCCTCCCCTTTTTCGATCCAGTACCCACCGAATGGAATCAAAAAAACGATCTAAGGACCTGCGAAATTATAAGTTGCCATATTGGGTGTCTGATGGACTTTTGATTTACCTATAGCCTATGCACCACTGGGACCAATAAGTGAAGGCAGGGGGGCGGCGCCACGATTGCTCCTGAGGAATTGCAACGATTTGTCTACAAATGCTGTGACGACTACAGCACTTTTAGATCATAAAAAAGGAAGCCGGGGATTGAGATCGATGATTAGATAGTTTAGAGAGTCGAGAGAAGCCGAGAAAACACTTGGGTTTTTATGCTGTTTCTAGGTTAACTTCGATTGGCGAGAGTTCGAGGAAGTTTCCTTTTAGAATGTCAAGACTTCGCAAGGCATACTGCTGTAGCTGTCCGATATGGTTGGCCAGCAGTGTTCTGATTCCGTTTTCCGTAGCAGGGTCCATGCCGGTTGTTGCTTGGCCCTTTGCCTCCCACTGGCTAATCATGGAATGGGACCTTAGGCCAATATCTTTTGCCAGATCGGCTTGAGTTTTTCGCATGTAGCCCCTAACAAAAGATAGCTCAGCACCAGTTAGTTTGTGAGTTGACCAGAGCAGTGCGTGGAATACTCGTAACTCCAAGTCCGCGTGATTTATAATTGGCTGTTCCTCTCCGTGGATCATTTCGGTATGAGCGCCAATCAGCAGTACCGGAAAGCCGAGCCCTTCATATACAATTTTTTTCATGATGTAGACTCCTCACGTTCAATCACGGTTATTACGATGATATATTCGCCTCTGGAAGTTCGCTCAAATGCGACGACAACTCTGTCGTTTCTTTGATCCATCGTCAGTCCTCCAATCGCAAAGTTAGTGGTTTGAAACTCATCGGTAATGCCTCTTTATACCACACGCGCTATTGCATGCTTTTTGAAAAGGTACCGACCATCCTGCAAGGCCTGCCTGATTTCTCCTAGGATTTTGTCGTTAGACTCTGGCATGAGTCCACCTCCTGACAGATTTTAACACAATTGTCACTTATTAACATCGGAATTTTGGAGAAAATCCTTAGCTATTTAAGGTTATTTCAATATTTCCTTTAGGTTATAAACACAAAACCCCATTTTGAGAAGAAAATGGGACATTTTTAAAATGATAAATATACATTTTAGATAAAGTTTTGATACAATTGGCCGATAAGGGGAGGTGAGATTTCACCCGCCAAGGAGACTGTTTATGGAAGCGATGAACCAAATAAAAAATAGATTTGATATCCTAGACACCACAAGACCCAGCATGATGCATATAAGGCCTAAAAAACTCCGCGATTTTTTAGGAGGAGCTCTAGGAGTTGATGAGCTTGCTCAAAGCCTCGGTAAATCAAGGGCCTCGCTGTATAGAGAATCTATTAAGCTTTCCAATAGCTTTATCGAAAAACATCTTATTCCCATTGTTTGGGCGGCCGATATCGCTTACGAACTTTTCGGAGAAGATAAGGAAAAAGCACGAAGCTGGATTTTGACTCCAAATTCTTATTTTTTTGGAAAGTCTCCACTCCATGTTTGTCTTGCAGGAGACGGTAAGGCGGTTATCGATCTGCTTCTTGAGAGATCAGGACGCAATGACTAAGAAAAAGATACCAAGCAAAAAAATCTCTTTAGTCAGATCTAAGAATAAGCCCTCTAAAAAAAGTACCAGGCGAATAAAAACAAAAACCGTCATTGCCTCTAAAACGGGCGTGCACAACTTTGATAATGCTGGAATTCTAATGCTGCAGGAGGCTTTGTTCTACGCAGAAGTTATAGAACGCCATGCCTCTCGTGGGTTTTCTCACCGCTTATATCAAATCCTGCAGAATAGTCATCCGACAATTTCAACAAAGCTTTTTTTAGGCACAGCCTCCCGAGCAATCACACCCGGATCAAAACAAACTGCATTGGACGATAAATCCACATTTGCGGCAGGTGGCAGAGTGAATATTGGGATGAGTCAGCAAGATGCTCTTTTTAAGGGTAAAATGGCTCAGGCATACGGGGGCATCTACTGCTCTCAGGAATCTTCAACAGCAAAAATTGAATATAACAGCGTCGTACCTGGTCCTGTTGAAATAGTATATATAAGGTACAAGAAAACAAATATTAAGTTAATAGATTTCGATTCGATTGTAAATGCTTTGGATAACTTGTTGGCTCCCGAATCCTTATCTGGAAGGGTATACAGCGCTCCTTTTCATGGCGCATGGAAATACCAGAAATTTCCGTTGGCAAGCCAACTCATCGGTAACTGGGTACGCCTGCATGCCGGTGAGGCTGACGGCCTTTTTTTTCAATCAACGAAAGATCCAAAAGCGATCAATTTTTTTATTTTCCATCCGGAAAATTGGACAAAATGTTAAATACATGACTTTCGTCTAATTTGAATTAATTTTCTCTTTTACTGAGACTGCCTACATGATAGTGTAGGTAGAAATTATCATGCTGACCGGAAAGTCTACAGCATTATGCCAATTGACTCAAACTTAGTCAAGCGATGGAT
>JBGSUI010000196.1:0-8379 GCA_041736175.1 Oligoflexales bacterium
CTCTACCTTAAAGAGGAGATTAAAGATGAGGCTGTCACTCGGAGATTGGACGCCTTTACAAGGTTTTTGGATGTGATGGCCCTTAATTCGGGAGAGGAGCTTGCTATCGAGGGATTTGCAAGCGACTGCCAAGTCAAACCAACGACATTGCGTAACTATATCGAAGTTTTGGAAGATACGCTGCTCGGCTTTAAGGTCACGCCTTATCTGGCCACTAAGAAAAGAAAAGCGATCACCCGCAGTAAGTTTTTTCTTTTTGATGTGGGGATCACAAACTATCTCGCCAAACGATTGCCAGTGGCTCCAAAAAGCGATGCATTTGGTCGGTCCCTCGAGCACATGGTGGCCACAGAGCTACGGGCTTTTCTCGCTTTGTATCGACTGGATCATCCCCTCAGCTATTGGCGATCCACGAGTCAACTTGAAGTTGATTTTGTCGAAGGAAATGAGTTGGCCATCGAAGTGAAAGCCTCCCACCACGTCACAGAGCGGGATCTCAAGGGACTCTGCGCCTTGATGGAAGAGGGTCAGATACGGGGTTTTATCGTGGTTTCTCTCGATCCCCACCCTCGCAAGCTAATGGGGGTCGAAATCATGCCATGGGCTGATTTTCTCGCATCATTATGGGATCGCGCTCTTATTTAACAAAGAAATCCCAGAAACCACAACAGACCCGCCCCTTATAATTATAGGAGATTAATCATTAGATGATTTATTTTTCAAATCATGGACCATCTTTTCGAGTGCGTCCATTCTTTTAGAAATCATGCTTTTTTCCCTCAGGACTACTTCTCGTAGCATCTTATTTAAGTAGGGTTGATATTTCATTCCATCTTCTTTTGCTGCAATCCGTAGGGCTTTCAAGACGTCGGCATCCAAAAAGCAGGTAATCTTTACTTTCACGTCGGATTGTTCGAAATCACTGATAAGGTCAACGTTGCCGAATTGAACGTCTGGACTTTTTGAGCTAGGAGGAGGATCAGGTTTCTTCTGTCTCACTGTCATCGAAGTGCTCCTTCCATTTTGCAATGATTGCATCTCTATTAGCTCGAACGATTTCCATAATTTTTCCGATATCATTCCTAGAAAAACCCCGTGAGTAGACCAACACAACCTGGGGCTCAACTTCAATCTTAGCTTCTCCACCATGTCCCTTGACGTGGATATGGATGGGCTCGTGGTCGTCTGAGTAAAAGTAGAATCTAATGCCTCTGATTTTAATCACTATTGGCATTTGACCTCCTTTCGAGGTCTGATATACATACTTTATCGGACTTTTTCAATATTAGTTTAGCCTTGGCCTAAGAATATCTTAACTAACCAAGATTGTATAGTTTTTTGACTTAAAGATCCAGAGGGGCTGCGGTTGAAGACCTTCGAGTTGTTCGACTACAGACTCACGAGGATCGATGGCCTCATGGGTTTTGGGTGACAGGCCCCCAAGGGTCCTCGCCACCGTCAGCAGGGATCAATCCACCTTCGAAGACCGCCCCACTATCGAAGAGAGCCTCATCACTAAGCTCCTCATCACCAAGATCAACATCGCCCTTCTCGCTGCGCTCTCCCCGGGGACGACCCTGGCTGCTGCGAGCCTTAACATCCGTCTTGGCCCTAAAGATCAGCCGGATCGGAATGTCGGGAAACCCGAGAAGCTCGCGGAAGCGGTTGGTCATATAGCGGATATAAGAGTCTTGGATCTCTTGGGCTACGTTGCAAAAGACCACAAAGGTCGGAGGGGCTACGGTCACCTGGGTGGCAAAATAAAACTTCACCCGCTTGGTCTTACCTTTGATCAACGCCGGTGTGTGTTCCTGGACCACCTGCTTGAGGACTTGGTTGACCTTAGCCGTCTCCACCCGCTTTTGGGCTTGGTCGAGAAGGCTGACAACGCTGGCCATCAACTTGTGAACCCTTTGGTTTTCTAAACAAGAAACGAACACCACCGGTGCATAGGCTATGGTCTTAAGCTGATGATGGATCGCCTCGGTCCACTCTTTGCCTGAGTTGCTAGATTTTTCAGCCACCAAATCCCACTTATTGATCACAATCAAGATTGGTTTACGACGCTCCGAAGTGAGATCCGCTAGCCGCATATCTTGGTCCGTAAGACCTTCACTGGCGTCGAGGATCAGGAGGACCACATCAGCCCGCTCGATGGCCCTAAGGCTGCGGATAACGCTGAGAGACTCGACTTTTTCATAGATTTTGGATTTGCGCCGAATACCCGCCGTATCCACCAAGGTATAGGGCTGGCCATGGAAGGTGATATGGGTATCCACCGCATCCCGGGTGGTACCTGCTATCTCTGAGACCACGGCCCGCTCTTCGCCGGTAAGGCGGTTAAGGATCGAGGATTTCCCTGCATTAGGCCGCCCAACAATGGCTATCGAAGGGCCGTTGCCCTCCCCCCTTTTGGCTAGACCTTTTTGGTCGGCAAGGATCTCTAGGAGCTTGTCTCTAAGATCCACCACCCCTCGGTTATGGGCAGCGCTGATATGAAGGGGTTCGTGATCTAACTCAAAAAAATCCCAGACCAGCTGGGTTTCTCCAGCTCCGTCGATCTTATTGATCACCACAAGGGAGGTTTTTTGGTGTTTATTGAGATAGTCAAATAGCTCCCGATCATGGGGACATAGCCCCGCCTTGCCGTCCAAAAGCAGCACGACGATATCGGCTTCGTCTACAGCAGCTTGGGTTTGCTTCCAGACGAGGTTTTCGGAGAACGGTTGGAACTTGAAATCGTCTGTCTCAAACCCACCCGTATCGATCAGAGTAAATCCGTTTTGCCGATCGGAATCCTCCCAAACCGTCCCGTAAACACGGTCTCGCGTCACCCCGGGACGATCGTCCACGATCGCTTGGTCGCTTCGGGTCAACCGGTTAAATAAGGTTGACTTGCCTACATTCGGTCGGCCGACTACGGCTACCAATCCTCTAATCATGTTTCCGTCCTTCCGCAATCACTCGGACCGCGTCGATAGATGCCTGGGCTGCTTGCTGGCTTGCCCGTTTTTTACTGGTTCCCTGCCCACGGCCAAGCTCAAGGTCCCCGACCGTGACCACCACCTCAAACCACTTTTGATGCTCTGGCCCCGTGGCGAGGACCAGCTGATAGGTGGGAGTTTGTTTGTAGTGCTTTTGGGTCAACTCTTGAAGAGTGGTCTTAAAATCTCCGGCGAGAAACTGCTTGAGGTCCCCCTCCAGAACGTCGCCTATAAACCGCTCCACAAGCTGACAGGCCATCTCCAGCCCGCCGTCCAGAAACGCGGCGCCGATCAGCGCTTCGACCCCATCGGCCAAAACAGAATCGAGTTTTTTAGCCTCTTGGGCACCCTTCCCTAGGAACATCGCCTCCCCGAGACCAATCCTTTTAGCCGCCTTGGCCAGCATGCCTTCACAAACGATTTTTGCGCGGATTTTAGACAGGTGGCCTTCTGCAAAGTTTTCCTCTCGGGCCACCAACCTCTGGGTCACGATCAACCCCAGGACCGAGTCTCCCAGAAACTCCAGGCGTTCGTAGCTACGCAGCGCCTGAGGAGCACCCACCAAAGACACACCCCGCCGATCCGCTAAGACCGAGCGGTGGGTCAGGGCTTGGTAAAAAAGCTCTTCATCCTTAAAGCAAACCCCCAGAGCCTCAAGCAGGCGTTGGTGCTGGGGCGCTGCTTCGAGGACTAAAGGATTGCTGTTTTGGCTGTCGGTCCCGTACTGGGTCCGCTGCGATAAATCCACCGCCGATCACCCGATTGTTTGAATAAAGCACCGCGGCCTGACCTGGTGTCACCCAAGATGCTTTTTCGTTTAGAGAAAGATGAACTGCATCTTTCTCGATACTCTCTATCTGACAGGCCACCAGGCGTGCCCGGTACCTCACCATCACTGATAGGGACTGGAGAGACGACTCTGCCTGTGCCCGCATCTCTTCGACCTGAGCCATGGGGATCAGCCAGTTGGGTTTCTCAACAACGAGGCGAGAGACCTTTAGATTTTCCAAGTCGTCCACCACGACACGGTGGGTCTTGGGATCGATGGCTTTTACATAGCGGTGTTGGTAGACCCCGCCTCCAGCGCTCTGGATCAGCTCTTGAAGCCCTTTTCTTTGGCCCACGGTAAACAGGTGGATACCCTGGTGCTGGCCTAACACCCGTCCTTCGGAATCAACAATGTCCCCTGTTTTTTTGGTGACATCGGGATAATGCTGCTCTAAAAATTCTGTATAGCGCTTCCCTGACACAAAGCAGATTTCCTGGCTTTCGTGTTTTGCAGCCGTATGGATGCCCAGATCCGCAGCGATGGCCCGCACCTGGGCTTTCGTGAGTCCCCCAAGGGGAAACATGGCACTTGCCAAGTTTTCGGGACGCATATCAAATAGAAAATAACTTTGATCTTTTTGGGGATCGACCCCACAAAACAGCTCACTAGGCCGACCATCGTCATGGTGTGTCACCTGGGCATAGTGTCCCGTGGCGACCCAGCGGGCATCAAGGGCCTTGGCCCGGTCCACCAGGTGGTCAAACTTGAGTTTACTGTTACACATCACACAGGGGTTAGGGGTCCGGCCTAAACCGTACTCTTCGGCAAAGTAGTCGACGACGCCCTTACGAAATTCTTTTTCGTAGTTGACCACATAATGGGGAATCCCCAGCCGATGGGCTGCGAGCCTTGCATCGTGGACATCCGTCAGGGAGCAGCAGCTATCGAAACGAGCTTCGCCTTCGGCCCCATGGTTCCACAGCTGCATGGTGATGCCAATGACTTCGTACCCCTGATCTTTTAACAAAGCAGCCGCGACGCAGGAGTCAACCCCACCGGACATGGCCACCACGACTCGTATTTTTGCCATTGAAATCCGCCTTTTGAGATTCTTTTGTGGTCCGACCCCGGACCATTAAAAAAGGTAGCGCATTATACATAAAATATTAATTTAAGCAAAGAATATTAATAACGAATAAGCAATCCAGTTGAGGATGGACCATTTAATTGTACTTTCTCAAGGTGATCATCCTACTGATACGCTTGTGCCATTACAACGTGTCGGGATACAAACAGAGTCAACAAGCCTTCCCTTATCAGCCTGCAAAAAAGAGATCGATCGAGCTGCAAAAACCCACAATTTCAGCGCCAAAGGTTGCTGAAATGACAACTACATGAGAAAATAGTTTAGCTGCTCAATGCAAAGATAGAGGACTCTTGATGAGATACCCATTAATTCAGCTCGTATTATCTTTCCAATTCATCATTTTTGCGTTTGGCTGCAAGGGTCTGAAGGAACAGACCGCGACTCTTTCCGAAGCAGAGGCACTAGAAGCTTTCCCGGGGCAAATTTTTCTCCAGGGGGTGGATCCTGGGGTTGCAAATCTGTTTCGTGGCAAAACCCAACCCATTGCAGAGTGGGAACCCTTAAGCACTGTGATCATTAGCGGCAGCGTACTCGATTTTAGATTTGGTTATGAACTTCTCCAGAAACTGCTTCTAACGGGTCTTCGGGGCATTATTTTCGTTGGAGTCAATAATCCTGAACTTCTTAAAAAATTTAAGCAACTTGTAGGCCCTCCGGGAACAACTCAGTTCATTGGAATTAGTACCCAGGCCATCATAGATCATCCATCGCTTTGGCAAAAACAACATACAGTCTGGTCCCGAGACTATGGGCCAATTATGGCACGGGGAACTGATGGAAGTCCTCGAATGTTTAATTTTAAATATGCTCGTGGAGACCGTGAGCTAGACGACCAATTCAACACTGCCCTACTAGAATCCATCAAAACTAAAGCGCCAACACTCCCTGTGGGGATGAAATTTGAGGGTGGTAACTTTATGACCGATGGGGAAACCTGTATTTACTCAGATGTAGTCCTCCAACATGGCTATAACTTAAAGGATGTTGATGGGATTTTTAGGAACTACATGGGTTGTAAGAAAATTATTACGATGCCAGCAGTGGCTCATGAGGGTACAGGGCACGTGGATATGGTGATGAAATTTGTCCGCAAAAATGAAGTTGTTCTTGCCCAACTTTTTCGTAATCCAAATCCCACACCAGAGGAACATGCCCTAAATCTGGATGTTAAAAAGAGCCTTGATCGCATTCATACATCCCTTGTCAAGGCTGGCATTAAGGTGACGCGAATTCCAATGCCAGCAGTTCGGATTATCGATTACACTCCTGTTTTTTTCTCCTACACCAACAGCTTGATAAGCAACGGCCATATTATTATGCCGGTGTATGGAAAAGATATTGATGGGGATAAGGCTAAGCAAGCCATTGATATCTATAAGAGTTTTAACTATACTGTTCAAACGCTGGACTCTAAAGAAATCATTGTTTTGGGTGGAGCAGTTCATTGCTCTACCATGCAGATTCCAGCTTACCAAAAAGCATGGCATGATCAATTTTATGATGAGCTTAGGCGTCGTCGGCTTCTGTAAAAAAAGGACGAGGTAATTTAAAGGCTATCTGAACTTCAGATATCCACATAATCGAAAGCCATCACTTAAGTGTCCTTGTGAGGCACTTAAGTAATAAAATGTGATCAGTCATACATTGGCTCGCTTTACCTAGGAGCGAAGGAGCTGCGACTCGCTCAAGATAAGATGGACCAATTTTTAGATAACTTATCGCAATTATTAAGACTTATGGGAATGAGCCAAGTCATATATCAATATTCCCGGCCACCAGCCGAAAGGAACCTCAGATTTCCAGATCACTTCTGGAAATCCCAATCACGCAGCTCAAAGATGAAGGGAGACTTAAAGATGACAAAGACTAATTTTTATCGTGGACTCAGATGCCTATCTGGCCTAGGGGCCGGTTTAGGAGCAGGATTAGGAGCACTCTTGGGGGCAGGCTGGGCACAAGCTCAAACCGCTCCCGCTGTACCTGCCCCTGTGATCAATAGCGGCGACACCGCCTGGGTTCTGGCGGCAACCGCCATGGTGCTCCTGATGACCCCTGGCCTTGCTTTTTTCTATGCAGGGATGGTCCGCACCAAAAACGTAACTTCGACCTTGTTTCAAAGTTTTGTGGCCCTTTCGGCCATCGGAGTCTTGTGGTGTGTTGTCGGGTACAGCCTGGCCTTTTCTGGAAAGGGAAGCCTTATTGGTGACCTTAACTGGATTTTTCTACGGGGTGTCGATCAAACCCCCTACTCGGATTATTCCGCGACGATTCCTCATATTTTGTTTATGGCATTCCAGGCTATGTTTGCCATTATAACTCCTGCCCTGATCACCGGAGCTATCGCCGAAAGGTTGAGCTTTAAGGGATGGATCTTGTTTAGCTGTTTATGGTCTCTAGTTGTTTATTCACCGGTCGCCCACTGGGTGTGGAGCGTTGGAGGGTGGATTCGAGGGATGGGTGGGTTGGATTTTGCCGGTGGACTTGTGGTCCATATGACCGCTGGGTATTCGGCCCTTGCTGCCGCTCTCGCCCTCGGGAAACGAAGGGATTTTGGTAAAGTCGAAGCTAAACCTTATGATGCTGGCTATGTTTTGCTCGGAACGGGCCTCCTCTGGTTTGGCTGGTTTGGATTTAATGCGGGTTCTGCACTCGCTGCCAATGGCCTCGCCGCCCAGGCTTTTATCAACACCTTTTTTGCTGCAGCAACCGGCGGCCTCGCCTGGATGGCCGTGGATACTTTTGTCAAAGGAAAGCCCAGCGCTATAGGTTTTGGTATCGGCGTGGTCGCAGGCCTTGTGGCAATCACCCCTGCCTGTGGATTTGTCAGCACTGGTTCGTCGTTGCTGTTTGGTCTAGCAGCTGGGAGTATCTGTAACTTTGCGGCTATCCTAGTGAAAGAAAAATTCAAAATCGATGACACCCTCGATGTGTTTGCCTGCCACGGTGTGGGCGGGACTCTGGGCACCATTTTGACTGGAGTCTTTGCTCTTAAATCCATCAACGAGGGTGGCGCCGATGGACTGCTTGCAGGAAGCTCCACCGTCCTGATCGGAAACTTAGCTGGATGTGCTGCGGTGGCGATTTTTTCTGCCGGATTGACTTTTGTTTTGATTAAAGCTGTGTCTCTAGTCGCCCCCCTGCGTATCACTGATAGTGACGAACAAACAGGGCTTGACCTCACCCAGCATGGCGAAGTGATCAACAGCGCCATCGTAAAAGACCTGTCGAGCGGACAGGAACCTCGGAAAAAAGCCGCTTAAATTTGTCCTAGCAAACAAAAACACCAAAATCGATCAGATTGATTTTGGTGTTTTTGTTTTTGGGCAACCCTATCCAGCCCGCTTAGGAGGTGTGTAAAAATTACTTGGACAGGTTCTACTTGATTGGGCTTATTATATAATTCCATTTTGGATACTTTGCATGGAACTTGATCTTGATCTCGTCAAACTCGTCATCGCTGACTTTCAATCCTTTTTCGT
>JBGSUI010000200.1:0-44104 GCA_041736175.1 Oligoflexales bacterium
TAAAATTTACCTTTCATTCCAACAAATGACAGAGATGGCTGTGCTGTAAACCGTGTGATGAAGAGGCTCGTGCGGGAAATCCGCCGGCGGGCTTCTGTGGGGAGGAGGGGGAGCAATTGTGCTCCCTCTCCTTACCCGACATTTTAGCAGGCCTATGATAAGTAGCTGCCAGGTCGGTATAACCTGGCTCGCAGCCTGTTTTACAGCAGATATAGCCAGCAACAGCCTCGAATCCTGGTGCGCATTTCGCTTCGACGACAAGCATCCAAGAAAACTTACCCCCGAACATTGAGTTCCTAATTTGGAACCATGCCCCGAGGATAGATGACGTCAGGTGAAGCAAGAAAATCTCTGATGAAGTTATACTTCGAACTGAAAGCAGGAGATAGAAGCCGTTGCATGACATCAAAAGTTTGGCCTGCTTTTGTATCGATGAGATAAGAAGCCTGCAGATATTCATGCATCACAAAATAAGCCAGGCTTTCGGCAAAATCATCGGCTGGATGTCTTGAACCATAAAGACTAATAAAGTTGCTCTTACCAAAGAGTCCATCGTAGGCTGCTCGTACATTATCACGAGAGATAAAACCGCTCTCGCAGCTGGAAAAAAAAAGATTACTTCTGAACTGGGAATCAAAGAGCGGAGTGAGTTCTCTTTCGGAGAGCCGTTGCCAGCTCAAGTTCAGCCAAGGTCCGCCATTCAAACTATTAGTTCCATCGAGGATATGACCAATCTCATGAGCGACCACAAAATAGAGCAAAGTGTTCACTGAATGCGAGGTTTCTGAATATACCTGCGGCAGATCGTCCCGGGTCGGATTGTAGCCCCCTGCTTCTTGAAAACCGCCGAACGACAGTTGCCTCTTCCATGTGGCCCAACGCGCCAGAGATACTTCGGAATTAAGAATGCCATGAACTTTTGAAAACAGCTTCCTATTGGTCTGAAACCAGTATCTCATTGGTATGGGAAAAGAGAGGACAAACTGTCTGTAGGGTGTTAGAGGTAAGATATTATCAACTAGATGAGCCGCTGACTCAATCATTCGTTTGCCAGCACAAGATGGAAAGAAACCACGGTTTTTGCAACTAAATCCCGCTACCTTCTCGAATCCGGACTACGACATTTAGGCCATTAAGGGAGTGGACCATGGCGCGGCAGTAATTTCCATCACGTCGGCCCCGCGTTTACTTCAGCCGAAAGCGCCTGACATTTGGCGTTAAGTCTCAGTTGAATTTGCTGGTCGGTTAGGCTCGGTTCTTCAAATGTCCTGCTTATGATCTGGACCGTTTCATTGGGGCTTTTTGCCGCCAAAACCATCATCTCTAAAACTTTGTCTAAACCAAATTGATCAAGCCAATACTCCATAAGAAATCGTGCACCTTCGTAGGATGGTTTACCGGCGAAGGTCGCCGTGGAAAATTCATTCGAGTCGAACAAGCGCACATAGCCTTGGGCCAGCAGGGCCTGGGTTTCATGGCACCTCGCCGCTGATGTGATGCGCTCATATCCATCACCTAAAGCTGAAGCTAGCCCTTCTTCCAGAAAAGTGTTCGTGGTCCCTACGTCTACTCGGAATACATGAATCAGCTCATGAATATGGCTTGCGTCATCCAGTGTCTTGATTAGACCTGGCCTTGCTTGCGCTCCACCAGGATTAAAGGGGATCCCAAGTAGCTCTGCTTCTTCCTCATTCGAGGCCACATAATAATCCAGATGGATGAGTGACGACCTGAAATTTGCCGACAAACGTCGAAATTCCTCTACAAACCGAAGCCCATCGGCACGGAGCTTCTGACTAAGGCCACTCTTGGTATGGTACTTGATGGGTCCGATATCCTCGACCTTCCAATCCTTTGTCAAGAATTCAAGAACGGGCTTTTCAGCCAAAGTTAGTTTCCAATGACCGGTGTCTTTGCTAAATGGTAGCCAACCCCTGAACTTCTTGACTGTTTCACCTATCGTAATATCCGTGACCAATCGGACCCGTGCCACATCCCCAAAAATTTCCTCAGATTCTACTTGGAATTTCTTGAGTAACTCGGAACCCGGTGGGAAACTTGCTGTAAAGACATTATAATATTGTGGAGCAACCAGAGCACGGGCCTCATCCATATTGCTACGGGTGAAATTCTCCCAAACCTGGGATGGCGAACTTCCTGAAAGGTTGGTCACAGCATTCTGATAACTAGGGCCCTGTTCAGCAGATTCCGCGTTTATACAAGTTGATAACTTAGTGATAAAAAGGGCGATAACCATTGTTTTCACAAGTGATGGATTGAACATATTCTATGAATTTTCTCCAAGTCAGGGACATTATACTGGTCCAAAAATTAGGCTATTGAAACCTAAAATTACGTCTTTGTTTAGCTGCGTTGCTTATTAAATGCAAGGTAAATTTAAAGGCAGCGTCAGCCACACGACAACACGTCCCCGTTTGGTCCAAAATCCGCCGGCCGCGGGGTTTTCATAGGGCAATCTGGTCCTGAATCGTATGGAGAACCCTAGTTCACAAGAGTGATAGGTAAATCAAAAACTTTTTTCGGGAAGCAATGTCTGGTGGATCTCTATTCCTTGAACCCCGATCCAGGTCAAAGTGGGCTTTTTAAGGTCGTCCCACTCCCTGTCTAAAGCTTACTCAGGTGAACATGCCTGATTTCAAACCTCTCCCCCTGATCGTAGGCAATACTCTTGAGTGGCCCAGAGGAACCGGTTAGAGACTTTTACCTCCCGATTGGACATTAGCTTTCATACTCTCCCGGCATGAAGTCAAAGGACTCCTGAAGGCTTCTGGGTGGAGCCCTAGCTGGCGGCAAGGGAACAAGCCCCACATGGGTCAGGTATCTTTTGACCCCTTCGGGATCCGTAAGTTAAACGGCCCAATTTCGACACCGGATGCCTAGGTGTCGCTATTGGGACCACTTAACACGCTATTAAGCGGCCCTTTTACGCATATTAAGTGGCCCTTCGGACCGGTTCATTCTGTCGTAAAAGGGCCGCTTAATAGCATGGGCCGCTATGGGATTTAGCGAACCACCACAGTGGCCGCAGGTTAGGACATCGATTCCAAAGGCTTTAGCGAGGTTACGGGCCCATTTTGAGTTTTTTGGACGATCTGGATCCCCATCCCCACCTCAATCCGTAACAGCGAAGTCGAAGCCTTTATGGGGCTTCTGGCTTAAGGCGAATCTTGGTGAGATAAGGTGATCTGTGGTCGCAAATCATCCACGCCGTGGAATTTTAGGCTAATTTGATGCTGGCGGGGTGGGGTGGGTATTGGTAGAGGAATGGGCGTGCATGGAGAAACCATTGATGTTCGAGCAGAGTTTTCCTTTGGCGACGGGAGAGGGGGATCTCTTCCTCAAAACCGAACCCTGACCCAATCCCCATCTCTTAGTAAACGCTTTTGCCAGCATTCGGTCCAAAAGCGATCTTACTTGTGATGGATGCTCCCGTCGCCAACGCTAGGGCATCGTAGGTCCCTAGAGTCGGTGGAAAAGGTCATCATTGAATCGGCTTTAAAGCGGCATGGGACATCGTCTGCAGCCGCTGAGGCACTGAGTACACCCAAAAGCACATTTAGTGCGAGAAAACGGAAGCTGGGGATCGAGATCGATGAGTGAGAAGAGACAGTTTTAATTACTGTTCCCTTGCTTTTGAAAGCTCTTTCTTAAGGTCGGCCTTCTCAAAGCTTTTTTTGCCTTTTCACGAATTCAAACGTAAAAAAAGCCACTGTCTAAATGACAGACTTTAGAGGCCGTCCCAGCGATTATGAGCACCAGGTTTATTCTGAGTAGGGTCAGGTCTCGGATTGTCGTCGCGCTAATCGTGTTTTTGGACACGGCAAAAGCAACACCTATAAGTAGCAAGTCTCGCCTACCAGGAGGCTGATCGACAGGCTGTTCTGATGCCAAGGCAGGAATCTATAAAATCCCTGGAGGACCTATAATGGCTGAAAAGGTTTGTGTGTTAATTCTTTGTCTGACTAAATTTTTGATATATAAGTCTTTGTAAATATTAATAAATATATTGCTTTTGCCCTCAAAACTTGAGACTATAGACCTACAGAACATCGCTGCCTGTACTTGTACTCCTAAATTTACCCCTGCCCTTGATTAATACCCAAAGGTGGGGGATTTTCTTTTTCCTTCCCTCTCAACCTGAAGCAACAACCAAGCTAATTAGTGTTTAGCCAGGGTAGGGCTTTACCTTTTACTTTCGGTATGTTAATGTCTCGTTTTGGTGCTGCCTGCGCTTGGGGTGCGTGAGGTCGTGGGCTCGAATCCCGCCACCCCGACCAGTTATTTTAGGGGCTTAAGATCGATTCAACAAAATCTTTGCCAGCGCAATTATAAGAAGGAGCTGAGCCGATAATATTATCGGAGATCTCTTGTTTTCTGCATTGGAAATTAATAAGGTCTAAGGTCGGGACAACGCCCTCTTTAAAAAAAGGAATATCCATGTCAACGACCCGAGATCTAGTTGATTCGTGGACTTCAGGTATTGTTAAAAAATTCAAACCCTCTTTAAAATCTCCGCCATTTAATCTGGGTGATGATAAGCATACAAGTGCCTGTTTTGCCCTGTTATGTGCCTCCACTCTATTGGAGCTATCTGACGAAGATTTATTAGATGGCCTGACCGAAGGTGGAGATGATAACGGTATTGATTACATTTATATAAGCGATCTGGCTGATGGAGAGTTCACAGTTTCGTTGTTTCAAGCCAAATATGACAAAATTGAAGGACCTCTGAAAAATTTTCCTGAAAGTGGTGTGCTCCCTTTATTAAATACATTAAAATTATTTATGCGTTCAAATAGCCCTCTGCCAGGTAATAAGAGGTTTTTGAAGATAGCCGAAGAGATTCGATCATTGATACGAGATGGCCAAATCCCTAGATTCTCAATCTATTTATGTAATAATGGATTAAAGTGGAATGAAAGTGTCCAGAAAAAAATAGCTGTAGAAACATTAAATGAACAGCAGTTTCAATTTCATCACATTAATCATGACGCCATTTTTAAGATGAAAGAAGGACTAAAGCCCGTCAAAGTTGACTTGAAGTTTTCAGGCATGAGTCATATTGATCAGTTCAGTTACAAGCGCGTTGTCATTGGTAAAGTTACTGCGAAAGCCATCTATGATTTAGTTGAGTCCCATGGAAATATGCTTTTTGAGAGCAATATTCGCAGGTATTTAGGGACACGTATCAGTGACGTGAATGCGGGGATGAAAAGCACCCTTTCAGATTCGTTAAAGCGTGGGGACTTCTATTTCCTTAACAATGGGATTACATGCCTCTGCAGTCAATTTAGGCATCAGGGCGTCGAAAAAGACAATACATTCAAGATTGAAGATTTTCAAATAGTAAACGGAGCGCAGACCTGTCACACCATTCACGCCACTGTGAGTGAAGTTTTAAAGAAAGAAAATCCTGAGTCTTTTAACAACGTATTTGTCCTCGTTCGATTATATGAAGTGCAGAAAGAGGATGGTATTGCAGATAAAATCACATTTGCAACAAATCATCAAAATCCCATAGAAATATATGATTTACGATCAAATGATGCGATACAAAAAGCGCTTGAGAAATCATTTAAAGAGCTTGAGCCCGATTTAATCTATCGAAGGAGGAGGGACGGGGCCGCGGCGAGTTCCCATGTGATTTCTCCATTGACGGTTGCAGAGTCGGTATTTGCTGTTTGGAATGGTAGGCCCCATACGGCGAAATTTCGAAGATTAGATCTTTTTCGAAAGCACTATGATGAGATTTTCTCGGAAGGTTTAACTGCTGCGCAGGCATTAAGTGCTGTTAATATATTCAGGTTTGTCGAGACCAAGCGAAAAAACACCAGTGATAGCTTCCCAGACTGGGTCGGTTATGCCAGTTATTTTATTGCGGCACTTATAGGTAAAAAGTTATTGAGCGAACTAGGAATCGATCGAGCATCTAAGTTGTCAAATAAGAATTATTTAAAAGCAAAAGAGGTGCTGGCGGTGAGGTCAGAGGAATTTTACCTAGAGGCGATCAATAATATAGATTCTGCCTTACAAGACGTGCTAAAAGACCCCACCCTGCAAAAGCTTTCGGCAGTTTTTCGACGGCCTGATCTTTGCGAAAAATTGCAGATAGCAAAGTGTTAAGTATGGGCCTGGTCTCCATGTGCGGTGAAGTTCCATAGGAACCCTTAGCAGGCCAAAAAACCCTAGGTGTATTAACGAAGAGGGAGCGAGGACAATCTTATTCTTATTTAGGCGGCAATGATGTGGTCGCTTTGGCATGGGTTTTGCTCTAAATCATTATTATAAGCTGTTTCGAACCCATAACTAAGGATTTACTTTATGATCACAATTCTAAAAATGGTAATATTTTCTGGGATTATTATGAATGCAATCGGATGCAGATTACAAAAGTCTCCCAACACTGCTGTCAATAATTTAGACATGGTCCCAGGAGAACGCCTCTATGACTTAGGAGACTTAGGCAGAGGTAAACTTCCTAGTGTTTTGCTGTGCCGGAATATCGTGCCAGAAAAGTCTCAAGATTTCCTTAAACCTTCCTATCTGGTCTTCCGCAGACCTTTACAATCGTCGAAATATATCCAAATTACTGGCAATTTAAAGCACGTCGATACGTGGGGACCTGTTATTTTTGGTCCAGGCCAAATTCATTTTGAAAGAAATCTGAATGGTGGTACACAAATATTTACTTTGGATTTTCCCGACTTGCTGCGAAATACGGGTTTGAAAGCGCGTATTGAAAACCGTGGCCCAGATTCTTCCACAACGCAAAACTACTTGTGTGATTACGACATGCTATCAGAGCGCAGTCCCCATATTGGTGAGGACCTCGTGATTTCCGGTCGTGATTCCAACGGCAACTATGTTACTGAGATGATTAGTGTCGATTGGTTGCGCAAGGACCCACAGGATCGACGTGAGAAGATTTTAACTCTCGCGTCGAAAGCCCGAGAGAGTTGGGCAATCGTTGACGAGCCTGTCTATAATACCAAATATGAACTCGTTGGCTACGTAGAGACCTACAGGCCTGGAGCCAACTTTGGAATTTCCATTAAGAGTGTGCATGATCTCAAGTTCGGAGCACAGGTCAACAGTTCGCAAGCGCAGAAAAATTGGCAACCCGTGGAACCTCTGAATTCGGAACGAGGTCCCAGCCTAAGGGTTTTAAATAGATGTCTTTGCATCGCCAGGGATGCACGCCCTCCTACGGGATGTCCCTAAAAATTAAAAATAATTGGAAGAATCCACTGGGCGTTGTTACGTTTCAAAACCAATGACTTGGCTTGACCGACTGCTGCGGTAGATAGAATTATTCACAAAAGCAAGACTTTCGATGATTCCTTTGATTTAGCAAAGAGGGGCAAATGCTTCTTGGCCAAGCGCTTAAAGGTGTTTAGCTCCCAGTCCTCTTTCGAGCCGTTGTGGTTCTACTTTTCTGTGGAAGATTCAGCTTCGTCTGCAGTCATTGCTATTGCAGGGTGGTTGGTTTCGCTTAGGAAAATTCTACCAAATACTAATGTTAATACGGCAGCAGCACCACTCGCTCCCAAGATCCCCAGTTTAGCAGCCCCAAGAAAAGAGGGATTGCTAAACGCGAGTTGGGCAATGAAGAGAGCCATCGTGAACCCCACTCCTGCCACTACACTGAGTACAAACAAGTGTCTGTAGGTGATACCGAGGGGAAGAGTTGCAAGTCGTAGTTTCAGCACTGTCCCGCTAAAGAGGAGGATTCCAAGAGGTTTGCCTACTAAAAGGCCGACGGCAACTGCGGTCGCGACTGTAACAGCCTTTTGATCAAAAACGTCGCCTGATAGGGAAACTCCAGCATTGGCCAATGCGAAAATGGGCATAATGATAAAAGCCACCCATGAATGTAGGTCCTCGATAAGGCTATCAGCGGGAGCGAGTGTCTCGCGACGAGCAATATTTACATGCCGCAAAGCCGCAGCCATTTCTGTGGATCCCATCGTGCCCTTGGCGCCATTTTCAAGGACTTCTAGATCTTCTTGAATGCTGGCCAAAAAACCCTCCGGCCCTAACCAAGGGACCACGGGGGTCATGAGACCTAGCAGGACTCCCGCGATCGTTGGGTGAACTCCTGCAGCGTACACACCGGCCCAAGCGATACAACCAGGTATAATGTACACGACCCTAGAACGAATCCCTAGGCGCTGCATAACGATAATTGCGACGAAGGCAGCGATAGCTACCAAGAGTCCTGAAAGGGCGATTCCCGAGGAATAGAAAAGTGCAATGACGATGATGGCTCCAAGGTCATCGATCACTGCTACAGCGAGGAGCAGGACTCGTAGGGCGGCAGGGACCCGATTGCCAAGGAGTGTCAGGATCCCTACGGCAAAGGCTATGTCTGTAGCCATGGGTACGCCCCATCCTGATCTGGTTTCGGGAGCCCCTGCGAGAATAAGATAGAGGCTTGCTGGGACCAACATTCCTCCGAAAGCTGCCGCTACTGGAAGGGTGGCGCGTCGCCATTCAGAAAGTTCTCCTTGGTAGATTTCCCGTCTGATCTCTAAACCTACGACGAAAAAAAAGATAACCATGAGACCATCGTTGATAAACCAATTTAAGCTTCTTTCAAACGTGAAGGTACCAACACGAATGGCAAGGGGGGTCTGAAAAAATTGAGTGTAAGTAGTTGCCCATGGGGAGTTTGCCCAAATCAATGCTATCGCCGCCGCAATGAGCAGGAGAATGCCACTTGCAGCTTCTATATGCAAAAATCTATCAAGTGGACGTCGGGCGAGTTTAGAAAACCTAAAAAGGAATGGGGATGCTTCTGGTGGTTTCGACTTAAGGGTGCCCAAAGGGTGTTTTGGGTTGTTGGGCATAAATATTCTTTTCTTAATGGGGGTCCTTGAATGGGGGGCTCCATCCAGTTTAAGTTACCAGATGATCCCATGAAATTGGTGAAATGTCCAGTGTGGATCGGGGTACAAGCTATAGAACTTCTTGCCAGCTAAGACTTACAGCAAAGGCTGCATTGACCAGGCCGACATGGGAATAGGCTTGGGGAAAGTTCCCTAATTGTTGGCGAGTCTCTGGTGAATAATGTTCCGAATATAACCCTAGATGGTTCGCTCCGCAAAGGAGTGACTCCAATACCTTGACTCCTTTGACGCGTTGATCAAGTCGAGCATAGGCTTGGGCAAGCCAAAATGAACAGATTACAAAGGGATCTTCAGGGCTACCGAAATCATCAGATCTGCGGTATCGAAATAAAAAAAATGAATTTTCGTTTGAATTTATGCGCAACTGCTGGGCGATAGCGTCCGTGGTGGATGAGCATAGATGGGCATCTGGAAACCGCAAGATGGGGAGTAATAACAGCGATGCGTCTAGGGTATCATCGGTAGGACTATTAGTGACGATGTGGTTGCGAGTTGCTGCATAAAGTCTGGTTTGAGCTGCCTGGGCCGATCGCTTGAGTAAGGCTGTAAAATTCCCATCTCCAGTCAAAAGTTTGCCTTTTTCAATCATAGTGATCGTTCTGTCAATCCCTGCCCAGCACATAGTATTGGTGAAGGAGTGCTCTTGGGTGTTGCCGCGAATCTCCCAGATTCCAGCATCTGGCTTTCCAATAAGGCTACAACAACGCTGTGCCAGCCAGAGAATTATTTTGTCCAAATGGGATGAACGAAGGTGGTGAAATCTTTCATCTAGGTAAATGGGTGCTAAGCTGAGAATCAACTCGCCATAAACGTCGTTTTGAACTTGTGAAGCAGCGGCGTTATTGGACCGTACTGGTTGAGATCCTGCAAAGCCCTTCCAATTTGTGTGTAAAAATTCGGGAACTGGGAGTTTTTGATCAAGCGAGTAGACGGGAGCCAGATCGTCATTGTAGTTGACGATGTTGAGAAGAAAGCGGAGAAACCCCTCCATTTCTTCAAAATGGCTGAGATGATAAAATGCATTTAAGGTGAAAAAAGCATCTCTAAGCCAGCAAAAGCGGTAATCCCAATTGCGCTCGCTACCTAGTTTTTCTGGCAGGCTGGTTGTAGTGGCTGCAATAATAGCCCCTGTATCTTCGTAGCAATGGAGTTTTAATGCCAAAGCTGAGCGGATGGCCTCATCCTGAAACGAGGAAGGAATCGAGCAATGTTTCACCCAGCGCTGCCAATAACTTTCCGTGCGAGCTAGGAAATCAAGGCTTACCTGTTTAATATCAGCTTCTAGGGGAGTATCCCAAAGTACAGCGATAAAAATCTGCTCTTGCAGGAGAAAGCTCTCTTTTTCTAGGAGGTAAGTGAGCGGCATATTGGTGGCAATTCGAAGAACGCCATTGGGATATTCATAGCGTACATGGGAATTAGCACGAATAGGTATCGCGGGATTTTTCTCCCAGCCGAGGATAGGATTGCAAATAACTTTTATCCTGACTGACCCACTAAGAGGAGTTACGATGCGAAAGAGCGATGCAGGACGATACATCCTGCCGTGCTGCTCAAATCGCGGACAAAAATCTGTGATCTCCACCTGACTCCCATCCTGAGTCGTGAGGAAAGAACTCAAAATATTTGTATTTTTTAGATACTTTTGGTCACTTCCAACGACATCCACAGGAGCCGTCATAAGCTGGCCGCCATCAGGGTCAAGCAGTGATCCAAAGATCGGAGGGCTATCGGGCCTTGGTAAGCACAACCAGGGAATAGAGCCTTCCCGGCTTACGAGCGCCGTAATCTGACAGTTGCCAATAAGTCCAAAATTGTACATAATCACCTCTGGAAAGATATTACTTTGACATCAAACTAATTGTCGAGGGCAAATTGTGAATTTTCTTGTACGCTTTTTATTGCCGCTTGCTGTCATCCTAAGCGGTTTGGCGTATGGCTTGGTGCCGCTTGTGGACCATCTCACAACCAGATGGTTTGTCCGTGACCTGGACATTCGTAGTCGGCTTATCGTCAATGCCATAAAAGATGACTTAGTGCCTGTGCTTAAAATCGACAGTGAGGAGACCCGTAAAAGGGCTTTATCCATCTTGAAAAAGACGACCCAAGATGAGCGCCTCCTTGCACTGGCAATTTGTACTCCCACTGAAAAATTGATTGTTAAAACCGAGTTGTTTCCAGATACAGTGACCTGTAAAGAAGTGAGGGGTTTCGATCCCTATCGAGGGGCCCTTAAATCCCTCAGTAGCGGGGATGTTCATGTATCCTTTGGGTATATCGAAGACTTGGTAGAGGGTGACGCTTTCAATGGTGAAAAATCAGATCGTGGCAACATATTAGGTCGACTGATCATGTTACACGATATGAGTTTTGCATCAAAGCGTAGCAATGACTCTAAAAGTTATATGTTTGGAGTGTTCTTAGGAATCGGGCTCCTTATTGCCTTGATCACTGTGTTTGTTGCTCGATGGAGTATGGCAACATGGGTGAAATCAGTTAGGGAGCTAGTTATCGGCGTTAGGTCGCGCCGCATAGATCCAAGAAGTGGTACTGTAGATAGGGAATTTATGCCGATTCTAAAAGACTTAAAGGGGTTAGTCAGAGATCTGGAGGCGTCAGCCAGAGAAAAGGATGATGCACAGGTCACCTGGGATCCAGTGACTCTACGGCAGGTCCTGGTCCAGGAATTAGCTGGCGACGAAGTGATCGTTGTATCAAACAGACAGCCCTATATACACAATCGTCGAGGGGCCGAGATTGATGTCCAGTGTCCGGCCAGCGGTCTTGTGACGGCTCTTGAGCCGATTCTCAAGGCGTGTTCAGGAGTCTGGATTGCCCATGGAAATGGTACAGCTGATAGAGATGTCGTAGATCACAGAAGCCGCGTAAGGGTCCCACCGGGGCGTGAACAGTACGAGATCCATCGGGTTTGGTTCAGTAAAGAGGAGGAGCAGGGATACTACTATGGTTTCTCAAATGAAGGGCTTTGGCCCCTGTGTCATATTGCCCATACACGCCCGGTGTTTCGCAGAAATGACTGGGATCACTATGTTAAAGTCAATGCAAGGTTTACGGAAGCCGTTCTTGCAGATGCAAAAATTGAAGATCCAGTCGTCTTAGTGCAGGACTACCATTTGGCTCTGGTGCCGCGCATGCTTCGAGCCAAGCTCCCCAAGGCGACGATCCTATCGTTTTGGCACATTCCATGGCCTAATCCAGAGTCGTTTGGTATTTGTCCTTGGCGAGAGGAGATCCTCGAAGGTTTACTTGGTAGTTCTATCGTGGGATTTCATACTCAGTTTCATTGTAACAATTTTATCGAATCTGTAGACCGGTATTTGGAGTCGAGGATCGATCGCGAAACCAATGGGATATCATACAAAGGAGGAGTATCTGAAGTTCGCCCTTACCCTATTTCCATTGAGTGGCCTCCAGACCGTCTTTCTGAAGTCCCCAGTGTCGAAGAATGTCGAAAACTGGTTGCGGTCGAAAACAATTTAAGCGCTACTACAAAAATTGGAATAGGAATCGATCGCTTAGACTATACTAAGGGTATTATCGAGCGGTTTCGGGCTGTGGAAAGACTGCTTGAGCTAAAGCCAAAATGGTGTGGTCTCTTTTCTTTTATCCAGATTGCAGCACCCTCAAGGTCATCGATCACTGCTTATCAAGAGTTTGATACTGAGGTTAGAACGATTGCTCAGCAGATTAATGATAGATTTGGTAGCAAAACCTACCAACCAATCATTCTAAAAGTCATGCATCACGATCCTAAAGATGTTTTTAAGCATTTTCGTGCAGCAGATATCTGTTTTGTAAGCAGTTTACATGATGGTATGAATTTAGTTGCTAAGGAATTTGTAGCTTGTCGAGACGATAATCAAGGCGTCCTCATACTGAGCATGTTCGCTGGTGCTTCAAGGGAATTGGCCGAAGCGCTTATAGTTAACCCATATGATGCAGATCAATCAGCCATGGCGTTAGACCTCGCCTTGGACATGAGTTTAGGTGAACAGCGGGAAAGAATGCGTGCACTACGCGCTATTGTCAAAGAGTTTAACGTCTACCGTTGGGCTGGACGAATGTTGTTGGATGCAGCACGGGTGAGACGGCGAAATCGATTTACTAAAAAAATGCGAAGGTGGGGTGCCGACAACTTAGAAGTTATAGAAAAAGTTGATCCTCTAGCTAAACATGCAGGAGCTCAAATGCTAGGAATAAGCGACATTGGAGTTTATAAAATATGAAATATTTGTTTGATAAAGATGGAATTCAAGCATTAGAGGCCTTCTGCATGGCAAAAACTCTTTTTGCATTTGATTATGATGGCACACTCGCTCCAATCGTTGATGACCCTACAGATGCGATTATGCGTCGAAAAACATATGGTGAGATCACTCAATTGGCGCTTCTGACTCCTGTCGCGCTAATTTCAGGGCGAGCTAGGGATGACCTGGCTCGCCTTGCTCCCAAAGAGATTGATTTTATGATCGGCAATCACGGCTTGGAGGGACTACCAGGGGGATCACCATCACTAGAGCAAGCTGAAATATCTTGTAATAGATGGTCTGAGATCCTATCTAAACAAATTTTAACTAAAGGAGTTGTGATTGAAAATAAGCGGTATAGCTTGGCTGTCCACTATCGAATGGCGTCAGACAAACGTAAGGCAAGATCAACCATATTGGATTTAGCGGCATCGCTGAGTCCGGCACCTCGCATTGTTTTGGGGAAATGTGTTGTAAATCTAGTTTCACCTGGAGCCCCCCATAAAGGGGTCGCGCTGCTTGAGGTCATGCTCCGCAGCGAATGTCGATCCGCTGTGTATATTGGTGATGATGACAATGATGAAGATGTCTTTAGGCTTGGTGAAGAAAGTCTACTAACCATTCGCGTCGGGAAAGAAGAGGGATCTGCTTCGTTATATTATATAAATTCTCAGGATGAAATTGATAGAGTGCTAAGTTTATGCACGACTGGATTGCAAAAAGCTGGTAAAGTCAGACGGGATATAAAGTCTCTACGAGGGATTGCAGATGGGTTTGTCTGAGATTGATGGGCACCAGGAGAAAATAGAGGTTTTAGAAAAACTTATCGCCTTGAGCGTAGATCTCCATAACCTCAATGCAGGTGTGCAACGTCAATGGGATTTGTCCATCGTGCAATGGCTGGTTTTAAGGAAGATTGTCGAACAACCCGGTTTATCTGCAGGGACCCTTGCTGAATATTCAAAAGTGCATCCTAGTACCCTTACACCGACCATTGGACGTTTGGAGGGGATGGGTTTGATTTATGTTTTGGAGCGACCTACCGATCATCGCCGAAAATTGCTCGTCGCAAGTTGGAAAGGGTTGGAGTGGTCTCGAAAGAGTGAATCGGCTTTAACCACGGCAATCGATGGAGCGATTGCTGGGTATGAAGGGATCCATATCGATGTTGATGGTATTCGAGATCTTACTGCCAATATGATCAAGAGTATTGCGCGGATTAAAGAGGTTGGCAAGGCGGATTCTCCTCCCCATATCAAAAAGGCTCGTCGAGTTGTTTGATATGAGCATTTTAGGTTATGGCACACATTTTGCTGGAACTAAGGTGCTTTGAACACTTTATTTTCTGCGTTTTTCGAGAGGAGTACCTAGGATGATTTGTCAATGGGGATTGTTTGTTGGCTTAATATCTTTTGGAGTGATGACTTCGTGTTTAAAACCGGCCCAGACTGACAGTGATTTATCTATGGTTTCTGATTTGTTGGGAAAATTCCCCACAGCTACACCTCTGTCAAAGAGTCTTTTCTATCGCTCGATGAAAACAAGGCTTGGAAAACCCCATGCGATTGGGATTGGACCTATGTTGCAGCCTATTGAATCCGAAGTGGGGCGTCCAGAGATTATACAGATGATCATGGGCACCGACCTCAGGGAAACCTTTAAAACTAAATTTAAGATTCAGACGGCGCCTGATCTGATCTCAGCCTTGGATCAACTTACTGCTTCGAGTCAAGGACAAATGAATGCCGCATGCTCTAAGGGGCAACCAAGCTGCAAGGATCTTAAGGGTGAGACTGCTAAATTATCGCAGCAGTGGATCGGAGGAAAACCTGGTGACCCTGGGTCGATTCTTGATACGAGGTTTTATCTTTGGGATAACTGGTTTGTTGTTTATAAAAATACGATTTTCAGGTTTACACTTCAGTCTCCTAAGATTTTTCCTAAAGACCATCCTCAAGCAGGGAGCCCTGTGGGATACGACGACCGGCACGAACTAGCGAGCATAGGTCTCTATACATCTAAAGATGGCAATCGTTGGGAATACCAAGGGGCCGTGATTGAACCTGAGTCAGGCCCTGGTAAGGAGAGTCGGTTTGATAGCAAGGTTATTTGGAGTGGCAACGCAACAGTGATCAAGGATCAGTTAGTGGTACCCTACACTGGTCGGTCAAAGGTAGCCGGAAGAGATCCGTGGCTGCAAAAAATCGGTGTGGCCCTCTTTAACCCCGCGACCCAGACTTTTTCGAGGCTTTCTCCAAATCCGGTTTTAGATCCGGGGGCAAAAGACTCCTGTGGTCTCAATATCGCCGAAAAGCTAGGTTATGACCTTTCGTCGTCTCCCAAGGTTATCATGGCCTGGCGAGATCCTTACCTCCTCGTTCAAGACCAGAAAGTTCATATGTTTTTTGCCGCTAAGAAAAAGCTAGCTCGGCCCAGTGAAGATAACAGCGCTGTAGGACATGCTGTCGCATCGATCCACGACCTCTCGAAATGGACTCTTCTCCCCCCCTTAAATCTGCCCCGCTCCTACTCGCAGATGGAGCTGCCGATCGTCATCAAACAGGGAAATAGCTATGTCCTCCTTTCGAGCGTGGTGGAATTCACCGATAAAGGTCGGGTTCAAACTTTAAGAGCGTACCGGAACACCGGCTTTGATGGTCCATGGAAACCCTTTTCGAGTCGGGGTGATTTGGCTTTACAACTGAACAAAGTTTATGGCATCAATGTGGCCAAGGACCTTAAAGAGCAGCTCAGTGCTGTCTCATTCGATATGAAGTCCCTCGGTTTAACCTCCCTGAAACCCCTCCAGATAGGCCCCGACTCTATCACCATCCAAGGTCTCGAAAGTTGGGAACAGTGATTTGAAGGAATTTGTAATGTATGACGAAGTGTTTGAAGTTGTTACTACCAGAAGCGGTGCAAAATCGATTCGACACAAGGAACTCAACGAAACCATGCACAATCCCGTAGGCCCATGGGCAGAGGCCCACGGTCTTTATGTGGGCCCGTCAGGATTAAAAGAGCGCCTTGTACAGCAAGAGACGACGGGTGGTTGGTCGGTACAACCCCCACTTGTCTTATTTGACGTCGGACTGGGTGCTGCGACCAATGCGGTTGCCGCTCTCCATAGCCAGCTAGATTCAAGGGTGGAGGCTGCCTGCCGGCCCCTCGAGGTGGTGAGTTTTGAAAAGGATCTAAGGCTTCTGGCATTTACTATCTCCCAATCTGAAGAGTTTCCTTACCTAATGCCCTATCGCGAGGCTCTGGTAGCCCTCTTAGAGCGTGGGCATTGGCAGAGTCCCTGTGGTCGGGCGAGCTGGCGCCTTCACCATGGAGATTTTTTGGAGACCATAGGTCTCGAAAAATCTAGCCCCGATGTGACCTTCTATGACCCCTATTCACCCCATGTCAATGCCGAGATGTGGAGTCTTAATTGCTTTAAATTATTATATGACCGCTGTAAAAACAAAAAATCTTTGCTTTTGACTTATTCCATTGCGACTCCCATCAGAGCGGCACTCCTTATCAGTGGCTTTTATGTAGGGCATGGCCCGCGCTCAGGTCTCAAGCATGAAACGACCCAGGCTGCCACTGACCCCCAGCTCTTAAGCGAACCACTTGGACAGAGGTGGTTTCAGAGGTGGGAAAGGTCCCATACAAAATATCCTTATGGGGTACCTTCTGAAGACTATTTAATGGTGGAAAAGTCACTGGGGCAACATCCCCAATTTAGAGTTGCTGTGGAGTAGATTTTAGGAAAAACTTGAGTTTCCGATTTCAGAGAGTGCATCTACCAAAAAAATCCCAGTTTTGCTGTCACTGTGGAGCTTTGGTAATCTTTAAGTGCAGCGGTCGTATAGTCGATCGCTTCGAATGACTCTGATCCATAGCTTAATCCCACATTCGTAACATCTCCGAAAGTGCGATCAAGGGCTAATTTGTAGCCTCCTTTTTTGCGGTCGGTGCCATTGTTAACCACCGATCCCCGGTCGCGAATCCCTAGAGTTTCGGAGCCGACCCAGTAGCCTAAGCTAAGCGCATTTTTATGGAACCACCCATAAAGTAGGACGTCGATTTTTTGGGAGTCTTTGTTGAGGGTTTTGGGTAGGAGTGCTGATTTATCTGTTGAGGTCTCTAAATTAATATGGGTTACGCTGACTTGACCAGAAGCACCATGAGGGCCATGACTAAAAAGAGGAAACCGGCCTCCGATGACCGCTTCGCTAGCATTCACGGGGTACTTATAGGTGCCCGAGATATCAGCCAGCAGTTTGGGGTAGGAAGACTTGTAGTACTCGACGAAAAAACTCCAAAATGGTGTGAAAAAGTAGTCTAGCTGCATCCCAGGAGCTAAAATGGATTCCATCTGTGAGGAGTTGCTCTGGATCGAGCTTACCGAAACACTCGTTTTAAAACTCGGTGACCAAAAATATCCACCTTGAAACACAGCCATGGTCTGGGAGTAGTCCTTGAGTGCTGCCGGTTTAAGGTCCATATTTAGGGATTCATATCCTAAACCTAGGTTGATGGTAGGCCACGCTAAAGCGCCGTAGAGTCCATAAAACTGGGATGATGCTTTGGTGCTATCTGGTTGGTAGCTGGTTCGACCAAAATAGACTAGGGCAGAGGTCGCCAAGGTGCTCACAGGTTTTAAATCTTTTTCATGTTTGGCAAGGAGACTGTCGTAAAGCTCACGGTCTGCGGGCTGCAACCTTTCAACTCTGACTTGATTAAGATTATAGGCAGCATTTTCGTTTTGCTTAAAGACGGATTGACAATGGGCTAAGTAAAGGTGGGCCAATGATTTTTGCGGGCCTTTTTGGATGGAGGCCTGATAGAGAGGTTCCAAAGCATCGGCACACCGTGAGGCGAGATAGTTGGAGACCCCGATGGCAAACCACTGCTTTTGGGTTTTGCCCCATGCAAAGGTAGCTTGACTAAGAATCGTTAGTACGATCGTTTTCACAAGTGTCTTTTTTGCCTTGAGAGCATATTTTTGTATTCTTATTGATTGCATTTTCCGTACCCTTCACTTTCCTTTGGAGTTTTTGGTTAAGAAAGATAAATCCATTTCAAATTAACTTTACTTTACTCCGTTCCCTAAGGGTAAGCAACTGGGAGCGAGCGATTTTGCTTTATAACCCCATAGGATCGGGACCCCACCCCAAAGTGGGTGATGCCTTCCCCGGGATCAAGCTGGCAAAATGTTTCTAGTCCTAAGATTGGATTGTTGCTTTGGAGTCTCATAGCAACACAATCGACGCGAAAGTCAACCGCTGAAGTCCCTGATGGGAGCGATCTACGAAACCATCCTTGGCTGACGATGCCAAAAAAACTCTCGCTAAATTCAAAGTTTTTATAGTAGGCCATTGGAATCCTCGGAGCTGCGATGAAAAGATCCTTAAGGGGATGTTCGTGGGGACCTTGGTAGTCAAAAAAGATGATCTGACTATGGTGTTTCACATGGTAGAGCCGCGCCTGGCCGTCGGTAAGATACATTAAGCCACTTTGCTGGTCCAAGCAGTTGGTAAGCACGAAATTTTCATCATTCCATGTTTGGTGTGTCTTAGATCTATACTGGTTTTCTAATAAAAAAATAAAAGTGTCGCCGATAACAAAACTCAAGCTTCGTTCGAGATTGATATTGATCTTTGGATTGGTGACACTTGTGCCCGCCAGGGGTACCCCATGGGAAAACCACTTAGAGGTGTTGGAGCCTGTTTCTAAATAGTTTAGGAGGTAAAAAGGCAGGGTGGGTTGACCCAGATAAGGTGTCGCTTGGACCTGAATATGAATGTGGGGCTCTGGAGAATAACCACTATTGCCGCATTGAGCGATCATTTGGCCTTGGCCTATATAATCATTGATCTTGAATTTTATAGAATATTGTTTAATATGGGCGATCGTAACATACCGGCCGTAGTCATCTCTGATCATCATAAAGTTACCCCATCGGTGCTCATTATCAACGACGCCTATGGGTTGGTCGATAGCACCGTCGTAGCAGGCTACAAGAGTTCCTGAGACTGGTGCCACTAGATCTTGGCCAAAGGCATAGTAATCAGTAAGATCATGGCCATAGTTCTGGTAGGTAAGCCCATTGGAACCAAGTTTCACAAAATCGAGTGCATGCTGCAAAGTTCCTTGATGGGTCCAGGGACCACAAAATCCTTGATAAACAGACCAAGTGCCTATAAATGGGCAGCTGATACCAGGTTGCCAGTTACGAAATCGAAAAAGGATCGCACCAGCCTGATCGAGGCGGTCCTCAGGTTGCAATCTCCAGATTATAGGCCAAATTTTTGGACCAGTGAGATATTCGCCTAGGACACCTAAAGCAGTGCCTATAAGAACAGCAAATATAAATTGAATTTGGTCATAGGCGGTACCTTGCAGGGGTGATACCTTTAGACTAGCCGATAATAGGGCAAGCACCGCCGCAAACAAGCTCCATAGCAATCCAGTAATCGACGGAACCCTAGGGATATGCAGGGCCCCTAGAAAAGCCAAGGACCCAATCCATATCCGAACATCGTGAAATCCAAGAGCCAGGGCTGGGAGAGGAGCGATCAGAAAGGAGGCTAACATAAGGGGAGACCTCATCATAAGCGCGATGAGGAGGCCAGCGCTAATCATGATTCCGATACTGTGACTAAGCGAAGTGCTAGAAAAAAGGCTGGGGGGATGGACTCCTAAACCAAAACAAAATACAGCCATTGAAATAAACGCTGGAAACAACAAAGTGGGCCATGCGAAGAGCCACCTCCCGGTTTCGAAACAAAAAGTTATAAGATAGGCAAGGGGAAAGACCACTAGCAAAGCTCCCAGAACAGGGGGATCTAAGAGATTTCCATACCCCATCGCTACAGCGCACTTAAAGCTTAGGAAGCCTGCTGCAAAGGTGTTCCAATTATAAACAAAATTTATGTTTGATTTTGTAATCGCTGTTTTTTGATCTCTGCAGATCAAACCCATGGCATATCGGGTGCCTAGGATGGCAAACAGTCCCGCGAGGGGATCTACGATGGTTAAAGCCCCTTGGAAGAAATGATAGACCTTCTGATAATCAGGGACCAAATACCATTTATTTAGACAGGTCATCACCCTGTTTTTAACGCGGACTTTGAATCCTAAGCCTGTTCCCTTTTGACCTGTGCCAATGGTAGATCGCATTCCGTAGCCTCAATATCTTCGAGGGTTTCTTGGCGTTTGATCACGCAGACCTCTCCTGATTCCAGGACCATCACCACAGCGGGGCGGTATCTGATAAATTGCATGGACTGGGTAAGATTATAGGCCCCCACGGGAGAAATGATCAGATGCTGACCACGACTGAGGCGAGGGAGCATGGAATATTCTTCGATGGTGTCGATATTCATACAGAGAGGGCCGTGCAACACTGCAGGTTCCATCAGTCCCGTTACGGGCTGGTCTGTTTCGATATTGAATTTATACCAAGTTGCAGTATAGAGAAGGTTGACCCCAGCATCCAAGACGTAAGATCGACGCCCATCGGGGAGCATCTTATCGGCGACCACTGATGTTACTAAAAATCCCGCCTCGTCGATCAGATGTCGTCCTAGTTCCAAATATAGCCGTGGTGGATTCAGTCGATTGAGGAATGGTTTTAAGGGTCCCGTAAGACTTTGAGCGTATTTTTCAAGGCTGGGGATTGCGATCTCAGGGGATTGGTAGACACCCCTAAGCCGATTGAGGCTCGGAAAACCACCGCCGAGGTCGATATACTTTATGGGCATTTTGGTTCGGAGTTCGATGTCTTGAACGAGTTCCATAAGTTTTTCCGCAGCTTTACGATAAGCCTGATGATCTAAAACAAAGGTGCCTAGATGAGTGTGAATACCGACGAGTTTAAGGTGTTCTGACCCCGTGATGCGTTCGATAGCATGGCTGGCTTGTCCATTTTCGACGTTGAAACCAAACCGGCTCCAGTGGGGATAGAGTCCCGTATGGCAGTTGATACGAAGTCCCACGGCGACAACCCGGTCCATGCTTTTAGCGATGGCTTCGAGATCGTCCACTTCTCCAAAATGATCGATATTGATGATAGCCCCGTCGATCATCGCTTGTTTAAGTGCGACCGAATCTTTGTAGGGTCCGTTAAAGATAATCTCAGTCCCTGGTATCCCCAGGTTTCTGGCTTTTTGGTACTCAAAATCACTTACAACCTCGGCATAGGCACCCAATTGGTGAAAAGTCTGACAGATCGCTCTCAGGTAGTTTGTCTTGTAACTCCAACCAAAAATCAGATGAGGATAGTGCTTGGCAATAGCATCGTAGGCTGATTGGTATTGCTTGATCATAGTCGCTTGGGAGTATACAAAAAGTGGAGATCCATAGGTCTTTGCCAAATGCTGGATGGCATGCCCATCGATATGGCTGCGGACGCTTGCTTGGGGGTGGTCGTAGGACATGCCGGCTTTGGCGACGAGTGGGCTTTCGATTTTAATAATGACCGGCTTTTCATAGGGTTTTACAGCAGGTACGATGTCTCGATGTTTCGATTGTGGTTTTTTCACGGAGTCTCTCCATGTTGTCCGGTCGTAGCGAGTTCTAGATAGGTTTCCATATCACCTAAACTTTCATGGGTATGCCTGATAAGGTGTTTTCCCACCGGATAGCGCAGGTCCATTGGGCATGCACCCTTTAAGGAAAGGTCGACCAATCTCAGGGGGAGGTTGACCCCAAGGGCCGTTGCAAAGTAGACCCATGCGGGAAACCTTGGATTGATTTCGATTAGGAATATTTTTTCTTTGTTACGAATAGCTTCGAGTTCAAACGGTCCGCGCCACTTAGTTTTCTTGCAAAATCCCAAGGCTAATTCGACCATTTTATCATCTTTAATCGTGAGGGCAGTCCAAACCTTGCCAAGACTTGTGGTCGTTTGTTTTTTAATGCAGACGCATCCGCAAAGATTACCTTGACCATCTCCTAAACCAACTAGATTTACCTCCGTACCTTCTATGATTTGCTGTGCTAGCAGAGGAAAGCCCCATTCGCTCGAAATTTCAGCTGACTTTTCCGCAGCTGAGATATGATTATAAACTTTATATGCTTTGTAATAGTTGCCTTTTACAAACACAGGGAAACCCAGTTTTTCCGGAACTATTTTAAAGAGTTCCTGGAGGCTATAGTATGCATAGGTTTTGGGATATTCACAGCCATTGGCTTCGGCCAAATCTTTGAGTTCTGCTTTGCTGCGCAGGTCAAACTGCTCTTCAGTCGGCAGATAGGTGTTGATTCCGAGAATTTTGCTTTCGTTGGTGTATTTTATAAGAAGCGGCAATTCAGCGTCTAAATTGGGAATCATAAGGTCAAATTTTGTTTGCTCCTGGATTTCTTTAAGCCGACCTGAGACTGCTGCCCACCCTTTTGTTGGGAAAGGAAGGATATAACTTTGGTCAATCCACTCCTTTAAATAATGGCCAGGATCGTTGGGATCATAGCTAAGACCTACGATTTTTACGCCACCTTGATCCTTTAGCCCCTCTTTAAGACTGCGGGCGATGGCTAAACCAGGGCCGGGGTTTTCAGTGGCGTTGATTCCTGACAAAGCGATCACAAGGGGTTTCATGAGTCCAATCCCAAAGCATAGAGTTTTGACTCAAAATCATAAACATCTGTGAGTGCTTCCGACAACTTGATGCCATAAAGACTGACAAGGTTTTGAGCGATGGCCGGGGCTTCTAAACCATTCTGCATTTGATTTAGGATCGCGGCGGCTGTTCCATTAAGGCAAAAACTTTCGCCCGTTTCGTGGTCTAAGGCAACTCCCCTACGACTGACTTGAAGTGATTTCCATTGGGCCATGTTTTTTGCCTTTCCTTGTTAAAATTGGAAACCAGTGTGAGATGTGATTCTATCGGTTGTAAGTCACCTCGAGTTTAGGCTTGCCTTTAGTTAGCACAAATTAAGCCGATCGATAGATCATGAAACTACTAAAACGATTCATAATGGGACTCCTACACCTGTGCTTAATGGCACAAGCTACGGAACTGCTTGCGGCTTCTAAGGGATTTTTGTGGGGATACAACTTAGGCCTTAGCTACGATACGACAACCCGTTATGCCCAGATCTCCTACATGGCTCCAAGACCCCAAGGTCTTCCGGATCAATGCGAGCCTGCCCTCGACGATCGAACCAAGATGCACTGCACGGCCTATCTGGCTCCCGATGGAGGATCCTACAGCCCCTCTCTCTATATCGAAGAACCCTTTGTCAGGCAGGGGCTCTTCTACTTTGAGCCAGGTATCACCGCATCGACTTTGAGCTACAAAGGGGTCCTAAACACGAAACCTCAACGACTCGAACAAGGCGGAAGCGTGGGAGCAAAAAAAGCCCCTACTGTGATCCCCGAGCAGCCCCTCCAAAAAGCTACGATGGAACTCTATGGATTAAGCGTCCAAGGAACCCTTACGGTGGGGATCACGCCCCCGATTTTGCCCGACCTCTTTCTTTCTGCAGGTATCGGAGTCCAAGCGGTGACAGGACAGGTGCGGGTGTTTACCACCACCACTCCGACATTGGTCTTTCAACCAGATGGCTTTGTGGAAGCCCAAGTCGTCTTTTTAAGGTTTGGTGATGGCTATGCAGCATTTTATTTGGGCCACGATCAAAGTTTAGGGAGCAATTTTGGTGGAAAGCTTATTGAGGACTATCCCTCGGGGACCGAGCTTAAGGATTTTCAGCTGACCCTGGTGGGTGCTGCATCGGGGGTTCAGCTGCTTTTTCTTTGGTAGCCTGCTCGGCTAACATTGCCATACGTTCCTCCCGAAGGAAGAATCTCCAACCGTTCATTGGAGAGGGGGGGCCTCGTGCCCTATATTTGATGAAGGGGATAAGTTGACTAAGAGGATCCCTCTGGTGGGTATTGGTAGAGGAATTGGCGTGCATGGAGAAACCATTGATGCTGAAGCAGGACAAAATCTCCTTTGGGAGCCCTGGAGAAAACCTAGCGAGATGTTACCCGAAAAGGGACCGTAAAATCGAGACATCCATCGATGGACTTGCCACTGGTTTCCTTAGACTCCCTGAGTAACTCCTGCTATTTGACTTACCAAACTAGGTTTTGCTTGTTTAGATGCAATAACAACCAGCTAATACTCTTTAGCGACCTTGGCGCCGCTTCCGCTGTGATTGCCTTGGGATTTGCGCGGGGGTAATGTGTCTTCGAATTCGTCGTCATTGTGGTAATAATCCCATTCCTCGGGGCGATAGCCACTAATGGAGCAAAATTCTAGACCGATATTTTCGGAGAGGAGCTCTAATAAATCGAGGTCTCGTATAGCACCGGCTTTATCCAGAAAAACCTCGGAAATCACGATCAGCCTTCCTTTTCTTTGGTCAAAGAAAGCCGAGACCGCTTTGTCTTTTAACAGTTTGGATATTTGTTCTCGTATGTTTGCTTCAACACTTCGCATATTTTTTTTGTCCTTTCGATACATTCAGCAGAAGTGGTCCTTATTCTCTTCCCTTCGTTGTGTTCGTAGCGCCTGTTGCCGACCGCAAGAGTTCCAGCCTTAAGATAATCTGCAGCTTTACTCATTGCAAATTTCCCTCCATGGGATCTGTAGGAAAAAGTCTATCTATAATAAACAGTTAAGTAGATTGTGTGTTGTAAAATCAAGGATATTTAGTGTCAAAGAATTTACTCGTTTGACGTTCATTTGACTCGATGGACGACAAATCCTCGACTGGCAAGCGTCCGCGTTTGTGCTTTGCACCTGGAGTGTTTACCTCTGGAATGACTCTCCATGCAGTTCCCCTTCGGAATCAAATCCGCGGACGGGAAGATCGGGACTTCTTTGAAGCCAATTGGTAGGCATATAGGTATGACTGCCCTCGATAAGATGGAGGGTATAGGCATGGCGGGAGTTGGGAGATTGGTTTTGGTAGCTGGCATGGGGAACTAGCCCGTCAAGCACGATGACGCTACCCTTTTTGACTTCCAAAGGTATCAGAGCTTCGTGTTCCCAGAGTTGATTGGTATATTTTAGGACGTCGGTCGTGTTGTCGGGATTTCGCCGAAAAAGCTCTCTAAGTTTTCCTCGGTGCCCACCGGGAATAGCCCAAAGGCAGCCATTGTCTACAGTGGCATCTTCAAGAGCAAACCATAAACCCACAACACTTTTGGGGCTGGTATCCAAGTAGGTTGCATCTTGATGGCATCGAACGGCTCCACCGATGGAAGGTTGTTTAAAGATGTACATCGATTGTATCATCTTGGGGTCGCGAAACAGAGCGAGGTCTTTGATCATATTTTTGACAACCGTTTGCCTGGAGAACTGATCAAAGATTGGATCGAGATCATGAAGTGCGTGGCCGATTTTATTAAGGGCGAGGTGTTTAGGAACTTTCAGTGAACCGTCGGCGGCAATGGCTTCTTCTTCGAAAAAAAAGCGGATTTTGTCGCCGGATTGCAAAAAATAGTCCTGTAAGGCATGCTGGGGATTGGTGGTTGAAAAGATTACTTTCAACTGATCAGGCTCAAATTGATCCACTAGCTCGAGAGCCCTTGATTGCAGGCGGTCACACTCCCTAAGATCAATAACCTCGGGCAAAATCAGGAACCCATCTCTATGATATCGATCGACATTCGTTCGATCTAACATAACACCTCCCACAAAATGTTGGGGGGAAACCTAACAGCCTTGAAGCGATAGATCAAAGTCTTTTTTAGGGATCGTGATTCCAGACCTCGTCGGAGGTCTGGAATGGCGTTCGCTATTCGGTGGTCATTTTTACAAGAATGTTGTCATTAACAATGGCATTGAAATTTGAGTTGACCCGGAGCAAACAGGTTCTCGCTCTTGCAGATTTCTCTATTTGGATTCATTTTGTCAAGAGTCACGAGGTGGTGTTTGTGGGATAGCTGGCATCTGCTGGCACATCCCTTGCCACTCAGGACAAAAATGTTTGGTATCTTTCAGGTGATGGGATGGATGTGACTAGACATGGCGGCTTCCCAGCCACTAGTACAACTGGCCAGTATTCTCCCATTTTTGGCTCTATTTATGGGTAGGGATCATTCAGGTGATGGTGTATCTCGACAAGCCTGATCTGATAGGTCCAGGATTTGCCGTGGCATTTGTTTCAACATTTTACGGCTTTTTATTTGAATTAGTCGCTCTTACTCTCGGTGATGCTGTCACTGGTAAATTGATTGAGCAGACAGTCACGCTGGTTCCTAGTACTTTGACAACAGGGATCTAGGATCCTCAAGCGATGAAATGAAGGCGCTCCAAGCTAAGGTGGATGCGTTAGCGACAAAGGTTGAACACCACCACAACAATCGCCACGCGGCCTAAACAGAGGATTAAATGATGCAACCCGTCATACCTCTATTTTCAACCCAGACTGAAAGTAAAATTCGCGTCACTTTCGGCGCAATTTTTTCTGTCATCTGTATTTTCGCAGCCATGACTCTTATGAGTGTACCCTTCAGTTACGTGATACAGCTGACCGCAGCAATCATCGTCTGTGCTGGAGTTTTTGCTGGCGGATTCTTGGGCCTGGATTGGCGAGTCGCTGGTGTCAACTCTCTCGAGGTCTTATTTATGAAGGGGCCGACCTGTATTACTGAACATTTTTTGTTCAGTTAGGCCTAATTTAACGGGGAAGGTAAATGCTAGCCAGAGAGGTTAAACAGATACCCCGTGTGCCGTACTTGTGTACTATGTGCCCGCGGTTAGATCCGAATCGTGAGTCCGTCGCTGAGCGAGTTGCGATAGGCCCGTGACGCAGGAACAATCCCCAGGACGATCCCAAAACAAAAGATAAGCCCAAGGTAGCCCCATTCGAGCGAGGAGAGGGGTTTGACTGGAATAAACAGGCCGAAATTTTGTTCGATGATCGGTTGGATAACTAAAATGAGAAGGTACATAGACAAGACTCCGAGTGCAGAGCCGATTCCCGTAAGCAAGGTAGATTCGGCAATCATCAGAGTAAAGATCAACCTCGGCCCTGCTCCCACCGAGCGTAGGACGGCCATCTCGCGGCGCCTTTCGTTGAGGGAGTTATAGATCGATATCAACATCCCCATAAGACCGACCACGACGACAAATCCTGAGACGACCCTAAGGCCGTCTTCTGCGTAGGAGATTCCCTCCCAAAGTTCGGATAGGGCGACGCCAGGAATGATAGCCATAAGGGGCTCGTCGTTGTAGTCGTTGACCATCCGCTGCAGGCGTAAAGCATCGATACGGGATTTAGCGCCCAGGAGAAAAGCGGTGATGGCTTTGATCTCTAATTTTTGGCCCATGATCTTGTCGGCACTCACCCCTTGGCCGTCCATGGGTGGAGCCCCATCGGTCCAGTCAAGATGGATGGCCTCCATTCCTTCGAGAGTGGTATAAATAGAACGGTCGATGGGCGTTGCCGTCTTGCCTAGGATCCCGACAACCTTAAAAGGTTTATCGTCATGGTTTTGAAAGGCCACCTCAGCGACACCGTGGGCCAGGGCGATTTTATCTCCTAGCTTGTAACCAAGACGGGCCGCCACATCGCTGCCTAGAACAGCATCAAACACGCCTTTAGCAACAACGCCCTGGACCAACTCCGGCTTCTTGTCATGCCTATAACGATAGTGTTCGTAAAAGTCTTCGGAAGTCCCGACCACCCGGAACCCCCGGTGGCTGTCTCCGAGGGAGTAGGGAATGGTCCAGGCCACGTCAGGATGGTTGTGGATTTTTTGGTAGGACTCATAGGATACATTCGCCGTGGCGTTGCCCATCCTAAACACAGCATAGAGTAGGAGTTGGATGGATCCACCTTTAGCCCCTACGATCAGGTCGGTCTTGCTGATGGTGTTGGCAAAACTTTCCCTGGCTCCCTGCCTCACTCGTTCTACGCCCACAAAGAGGGCCACGCTCAGAGCTACCGATGCAAGAGTCAAAAGAGTCGTGAGCCTTCGGTTAAGCAGAGAATAAAGTGCTAGTCTTAGGGCAAACATCACTAGGAGTCCTTAGGATAAAGAGCTTGCTGGAAGCGCTGCGATATTAATCTCACGGAGCGAGACAGTCCGGGAGAAGAGAGACATAAGAGACTTGTCGTGGCTTACAAAGAGGATGCTCGCTCCGGCGCGGTCGGCGACCAAAAACAAAGTCTTGAGAAACGCCTCACGGTGATCCGAATCTAAAGCCGATGTGGGCTCATCGGCGATCATGATCTCGGGAGATCCAATCATAGCCCGGGCCGCGGCGACCCGCTGCTGTTGGCCCACGCTGAGTTCGGTCACTGGTTTGCCCAGGAGATGTTCTATACCTAAGTCTTTGGCAAGAGTTT
This sequence comes from Oligoflexales bacterium, assembly GCA_041736175.1. GTDB lineage: Bacteria > Bdellovibrionota_B > Oligoflexia > Oligoflexales > CAIYRB01 > JBGSUI01. The sequence goes on from JBGSUI010000200.1 coordinate 28,499, forward strand.
GTATCAAACTGTACCGGTCGCGACCGACCCGCTGATTTCTCGCAGGGCTGATCCCCAAGGGTAATTCGATATTTTGTCGCACATTAAGATATGGAATCAGATTAAACATCTGGAAGATGTAACCAAAATGAGTGCCCCGGAAACGGTCCCGTTGGAAGCCACCCATAGCTGTAAAGTTTTGGCCCAGCACCTCAATGCGCCCTGCGTTTGGCGTTAAGATGCCGGCGATGAGACCAAGAAGAGTGGTCTTGCCGCTGCCGCTGGGGCCGTGGAGAAAAACCCGTTCGCCTCTCTTCACATTAAAGTAAGGGATCTTTAAAACCGGTTCAGCTTTCTTTTGATAAGCAAAACTGAGGTCAGTCGCCACAAGGGCATCTGGGGTGTTCGCAGGTGACGGGGTGGTGGAAGTCATAAGGTAAGCTCTTGCTCGGGCTTTTTGATGGTTTCTGCCCTTTGGGTTTTGTCGCTGATGATTTGCACCTGAATCGACTTTAATCGGGGAAACTTTTGGATCAAGGAGACGATAAATTTAGCCCCTCCCATGGGTTTGTCACAGGTAAACTCTACTTGGGCATTGACATCAGAATGGATATGTTTGGACGCGGATTCTTTTTTGTCGGTGTCACCTTCTTTTTTCACCTCAGCTTTTGTGGTTTTGCAGCCACTATCCTTAGAAAAGCGGAAGAGTTCTCCGGCGTGGCTGGTAAACTGGGCATGGGTATCGAGCACGGCTTTTTTGTCGGCAGGGGTTTTAGGTTCGTGCTCGAAACCATAAATCCCTTCGGCTGGTGTATCCAGGTCAAAGGAAACCTTTTGACCATCGACTGCAATAGCCAATTTAGCGGCCCCATGAACATGGGCATGTTGCTTGTTTTTTTGGCTGAATCCAACCCCTGAGCCTATGCAAAAAAGGAGAGGGATCAGAGCGAAAGGGAGTCTTTTAAAAAACACCAACTGAGATATCATCGAGGACTCCAAGTGTAGAGTTCATAGGCTTTTACGCGGGATAATCCTAGCATGTTTGGCCTGAGGGTTACCATCTTAAATATGTAACTTCTCAACAACCACGGCAAGTAGCATGCTCAGCCCAGGCCCCCGGAAAGTCTCTAGCACTGGATCGATACAGTGCTGTTGGTACAATTTGAGGCTGCTATAAACCATACCAGGGACCGTTTAGAATTACGACGTCGTATGATTGGAGATCAATTTCTTGATCTATCAAATGCGGGGACATTGCTTAAATACGATGAGGAGTCGTAGCGGCTTCTCGGAGCCAGGGAGGCATTCAGAAGCTCAAAGTGTTGACGTAAACCGATGAGACCTCCAACTCAAATCAGTACCAATCCCCAAAGTAGTCTTACTCCCTATAAGATTTCATGGTGGGCAAAGGCTGGAGTCACAGGGTTATTTTCCATAAAAATAAGCTTGTTACAAAATAGCCCTAAACTTTTTCTTCCCATTTACCGTTACGGTATTGACTAGACCACAAATGTGGTCTTTAAGTGTGGGTGGAGGCGTGGATGATGCGGCTTATTGAACGAATCAAGAATGCGATTACAGCAGGTTGAGCATGGGGGGAAGAGAAATGACTTGTGGACACACAAAAACCGAAGCTACCCAAGCATCGAAAGATATTGCGGGTCTGATTTTCAACTACGAAACCAAGCGATGCGTTGAATGCGGAAGCGTTCTTTGGAGCCAAAACACAGAGGCTGAATTTCAGTCTTGGCTCGGAGTGCAAAGACAAAAGAACCCAGACAAATTTGTAATTCAAAAAGTGGGGCTACCAAATTCTCTTGTAGCTTTCGCAACGGATTTAGCCTTGAAAAATCACAGCACGGAATCTGCGGTCTACCAGGCATGTTTGTCACTATACTTCGTATTGGGAGCGGCCAGAATACCTTTAGCGCAAAGAATTGATGCGATTGAACCAGGTTTCGAGGGTACTAGAGTTCAGAAAAAGTTTCGAGTTAGCCCGAAGCTCTTTGTAAAAATCAACTCCAATGCGAGACTTTTCGATCTTGATATGAATGAAGTAGCGTCTTTGGTTATCGAAAGAGTCCTATGGGCAGTAAGCCGCGATGTTGAGCATACCCGAGCCGAACTTGAGTATGTCCTGGCTGCATAATAGGCGGTTATAAGGGTACCAGCAAAAATGGTGCGCAAATCTGCCCTTAACTTGGACATTGCATAGGGCGTGCCAATTCCGGTGCAAAGAAATGGGACAGTATCAAACCGAGGTGCCGGGTTCATCCGACCGGAATTTAATCTAAAACTTGAAAACGCTAATTGATGATCGAAAAACCCCCCAGAACTACATACAGTTTAGCTGTTTAACGTGGGCCATGGCTGAGTCAGCAAGGGCCTCAAGGTGGTAGCCCCCTTCGAGACAGCTCACAAGGGACCCACCACTGTAGCTGTTAGCAATCTCTTGGACCATCCTTGTCATCGATGTGTAGTCCTCGGTTTCTAGACCAAGGTTTCCAACGGGGTCAAGGTGGTGGGCGTCAAAACCAGCGCTTAATAGGATAAGTTCAGGACGTGACTTAGCTGCTGCTTTTTCTAGGCCAGCCTGAAAAAGTTGTAAATATTTGGCGCGAGTCGTACCAAACTCCACGGGAATGTTAAGGGTAGCTCCCAAACCCCGACCTGTGCCTGTTTCTGATGAATCTCCCGATCCGGGATAGAAGGGATAACGGTGGATACTTAAAAATGTGACGGAGTCATCATCATAAAAAATATCTTGGGTCCCGTTGCCATGGTGGACGTCCCAGTCGACGATCAGAACTCTACCGATCCCATGGGTCTTTTGGGCATACCGAGCGGCGAGGGCGATGTTGTTAAAGAGGCAAAACCCCATGGACTTGTTTTGGGTTGCATGGTGACCTGGAGGGCGCAAAAAACATAGGGCGTTGCTGTCTTGTTTTGTTAAGACGATATCCACCGCTTTGGCAGCAGTGTGGGCCGCTAAAAGAGCCACTTGAAAGGATTGGGCACTGGTTTTGGTGTCGGCATCCAGGGAGCCTCCTCCTTGGAGACAGAGGTTTTTGGCCAGGGCTATCTGCTCGGGGGTGTGAACAAGACGCAGGAGGTTCTCATTGAGGGGAGACCCCTCTAGGTCCCCTAAGGACTGAAGGGTCACCGGGGTTTCTTGGTTTGCCACGACCCTTTTAAGGGCCTGGTCGATGGCTGTCAAACGGGCGGGTTTTTCCGGGTGATCTCCTGTGTCATGATTTCTAAAGGTTTCACTTGTCAAGATTGTCGTCATCGGGGGCCTCCATTGGTGTGCCCTTGTACTAGAGGATTGGGACCAAGCCAACTAAAAGCAGGTGTTTGACATAAGGGTTGGAGCCTTGATAATATAACTCATCTGGAAAATCACAGCTCTCTTTCCTACGGAATCAGTCATTATATGGACGAAGCAGTACGCTTAGATCAAGTGGCTAAGATTTACCCCTTAGGTCAAACAGAAGTAGTGGCCCTCCGTAATGTTTCCTTAACGATTCGTTCGGGCGAGTTTACGACCATCGCCGGGCCCTCAGGGTGTGGCAAGTCAACTTTGCTTAATCTCATCGGTTGTATGGACCAGCCCACCAGCGGTGAGGTCTATATTGAGACTAAACCCATTTCGACCCTTAAAGACCGGGAGCTAACAAGACTACGCCTAGAAAAATTGGGGTTTATCTTTCAGAGTTTTAACTTGATCCCCGTACTTTCGGTAGAACAAAATATCGAGTTTCCGCTGTTGATCCAAGGCCGGCATTCGGCCCAGGAACGGAAAAAGCGGGTACAAAAACTGATCGAAGAGGTGGATCTAGTGGCCCAAAGCCACCAGCGCTCCCACGAGCTCTCCGGTGGTCAAAGACAAAGGGTGGCGATTGCCAGAGCCCTTGTCACTTCGCCCCGTTTGGTCTTGGCTGACGAACCGACGGCAAACCTCGATTCGGCGACCGGGACCCGTATCATCTCCCTTATGAAAGATATCAATAAACATCACGGGACAACTTTTATTTTTTCGACCCACGGCCCCCAAGTGATGGAGCATGCGAGCCGGATTATCAGACTTAAAGACGGATACGTGGTATCATGACGATCTTTAGCCTGCTTATTAAAGTGTCCCTTCGCAATCTAAGTCTCTATCGTCTTCGTACGGGCATGATCGGGGGATTGATTGGCTTTGGTGCCTGGTTAGCCATCATCGGCATGTCGCTCTTGCGGGATATTGAAACGTCGATGCGCACCAGCATCACCGAGAGCATCGCTGGGGATCTCCAGGTTTACTCAGGCAAGGCTAAAGATGAACTAGCCCTTTTTGGCGGCGGGTTTATGGGGCGTGCCGATATCGGGGCCCTTGACGATTTTTCGGTGGTCCAAAAAGTGGCCCTGAACCACCCCAACGTCGCGGCTTTTATCCCCCTGGGCCTTGAAATGGCGATGATTGGTCGTGGCAACGAAATGGATGACCTTGTGACGAGTCTCAGAGCGTCCCTGGCAAGTGGCGATCAAGGGTTGATTGCTGAAAGATTGGAGCAGATTAGATTTCAGATAGAACAACTAAAAAATGAACAGAATATCAAAAAACAAGTTGTGGTTGATCAAGCTGAGGTGGATAAAAATCTCGAAGAAATCCAGAAATCATTAAGTCCAGGTTTTTTGCAACATTTAGACGAAGAACGGCTGCAGTTCCTGGAGATTAAAATCGCGCCCTTATCTGGTGAAAAAGCACCGATCTATCTAGCCTATTTTGCGACCGATATGGAACTCTACAAGCAGAATTTTTCCAAATTTAAAGTCCTCGAAGGTGAAGAACTGCCCCCTGGACAGCGGGGCTTGATGCTCGGTCGGAAAGTCCGCGAAGAACAGCTCAAGAACAAAGTGGCCAGGCTTTTTGACCAGCTCCATAAGCGGGTGATCATGGGTGGAGCCAAGATCGCTAAGGATGATGAAGCGCGGCGGGATTCCCAGGATCTGGTGCGGCAGTTCGACCAAATTATGAGCTACCTCGATCGCCCTGAAGCCGAGGCCCTGTCCCAGCAGCTCGCTACTTTTGGGATCTCCGGCCAGACGGGGGATCTTGATCTTATTCATAAACTGACGTCTCAGGTAAAGTCCTTTCTCGAAGTCACCGACGAAAATCTGCCCGTCAGGTACCAGTGGTTTTATAGTAATATCGCGCCCAAAATCAAACTCTATGAGCTGTCGCCGGGGGACACAGTGGTCCTGCGCAGTTATACCAAGAGCGGCTATATCAAGTCGATTCCTGTTAAAGTCTATGGCGTTTTTGGATTTGATGGACTTGAAAATGCCGCCCTAGCAGGCGGTTTAAGCCTCTTAGACCTGGTGACCTTTCGGGAGCTCTACGGGCAGATGACCGACGCCTCTCGGGAAGAACTCAAAGCCATGCGCGAAAAGGTCAAAGTACGGGAAATTTCCCGCTCACAGGCAGAGGATGCTTTATTTGGGGGCTCCTCTCCTGTCGAGACTGCCAAACAAGATGCAGTCAACTCGGAGACAAGTCCCGAGGAACCCTTGCGCGCTGCTCCCGTCTTGGCCGCTTCTTTCGGAAGTGAAGAAGTTAAAAAAGGACTGGCATTGAGCTCTGCTCTCATACTCAAGGACTTTTCAAAGCTGCAAGAGACTGCTGCTGAGCTTAAGGAGCAGTTTAAACAGGCCCAGTTGGATCTAAGAGTGGTGGATTGGCAAAAGGCCGCTGGTACGGTGGGCCAATTTGTCAATATCGTGCGCGGTGTCCTGTTGTTTGCCATCTTTATCATTTTTTTAGTCGCCCTTGTGATCATCAACAACTCGATCGTGGTCAGCACGTTTCACCGGATTAAAGAGATCGGGACCATGCGTGCCATCGGCGCCCAACGGAGCTTTGTTTTAGGGATGATTCTGATTGAGTCGGGAGTGTCGGGGCTAATAGGCGCGTCGTTGGGGAGTTTGGTTTCCTGGTTGATGCTTGTGGCCTGTCAGCGGTGGGGGATTGCTGCGGGAAATGATTTTTTAACGTTTCTTTTTTCGGGACCCCGTCTCTATCCTAAGATCTATTGGGATATCCTCCTGGTAGCTCCCGTCGCGATTGGTTTGATTGCAACCATTGCCTCCCTCTATGCGGCACGATTTGCAGCCAATATCGCCCCGATCGAAGCGATGCAGGAGAGAGAATAATGCTCACCTTAAAGATGGCGTTTCGCAATATACTCTTGGCCCGTCGGCGCACCTTGCTTTTAGGTTTAGCCATTGCCCTGGTGGCAGCTCTTTTTCTCCTCCTCAGGATAGCTTCTACGACCCTATCGGAGAGGATGATCGAGTCGGCCACGACCCTTTCTACGGGTCATGTCAATGTGGCAGGCTTTTTAAAACAGAGGCGTAAAGGATCGGACCCCATCGTCTTAGGCCGTGCCAAGCTGATCGACGACGTGAAAGAACTCTTACCAGATGCCGTAAGGATTATCGATCGCCACCGAGGGTGGGGGCGGATCATAGGGCCCTTGTCATCCATGAATACCGGCATCAACGGAATCATCTATGACCAGGAGCAGCCCTTTTTTGGCAATCTTAAGATGGCTCTCGAAAATCAGTATTTTGAAGGGGGACAAGAGGTCTCCAAGGGCGATTTCAAAAAACTCATAGAACCCAATACCGTCTTGCTTTTTGTGGCTCAGGCTAAAAAGCTAGGGGTCCAAGTGGGTGACACAATCACCATCGTGACCGAGGCCAGTGGGGGTCAAAGCAATACCGCTGACCTCACTGTGGTCGCCGTCGCCGAAGACCTAGGTCTTATGAGTAACTTTAATATCTATACCTCCCGTGAGACGGTGCTGTCCCTCTACCGGGTGGCCGCAGACACCACGGGTGCAGTTATGATTTATCTTAAGGATCCCGCGGATTCTTTTGCGACGATGGAGCTGCTTCGCAGCAAACTCAAAGATGTTAAATCCTACCAGATGATGGAATATGATCCCAAACCTTTTTGGCTTAAGTTTGATAAGGTCTCGGGAGAGGACTGGTTAGGACAGAAACTCGACCTGACCATCTGGTCCGATGAAATTGCTTTTGTGGTTTGGATCACCCGCGCTTTGGATTTAGTGGCCCTGGTTGTCATCTTTGTTTTGGCGATTATTATAGCAGGGGGAATGGCCAATGCCATGTGGATGAGTGTTCGCGAGCGGACTAAAGAGATCGGCACGATGCGGGCTATTGGCACGCCCAAGAGTATGATTGTGAGTCTATTTCTCCAGGAGTCGGTTTTGCTCGGAGTGCTGTCGAGCACCTTTGGGGTTATCTTAGCCATTCTCTTAGTCTTGGGACTCAACGCCCTGCAGCTGCCGATTCATGACAATACCGCTCGCTTTTTTCTTATGACCCATAAACTTGTGTTTAAAATTCATATCCCCTCCTGTCTGTCGACTATTGTGCTTTTTGGCGTGATCGCCGGCCTTGGAGCGCTTTATCCCACTCTTAAAGCAGCGAGACTTAAGCCCGTAGACGCATTGATGCAGGGAAAGTAAAAAAGGATGGATTCCATGAACGCTCTCTACTTTATCTTTACTTTTTTCATCGCTACTATTTTCTTGCCTTCCCAGGGATGGTCCTTGACTCAGGAAGAAACTAAGTCCTTGGTCAAACTTGTCGATGAGAGACAGAGAAACACGGGAGACTATACATCCACTGCTTTTATCGACCAAAAAGAAAAGGATGGCACCTCAAAGGCTTTCGAATCAAAGGTCTTTAGAAGGGACGAAGACAATAAATGGATGATCCTTTTTCTTAAGCCCAAGGCGGAGGCCGGAAAAGGGTACTTACGAATCGAAAAAAATCTCTTTCTCTACGAACCTTCCCTCGGCAAGTGGCAGCGGCAGACGGAGCGTGCCAGCTTGGCGGGTACCGGGAGCCGCCGGGACGACTTTGACCAGTCCCGTCTCGCAGAGGAATACGATGCAAAATTTGTAGCGGATGAAAACCTTGGAAAGTTTAAGGTTCATCGGTTAAAGCTCACGGCAAAGCCTAAGGTGGAGGTGGCTAGTCCCCTTATTGAACTGTGGATAGACCAAGAATCCAAAAACATATTAAAGCGGCAAGAGTCGGCCCTTTCAGGAAAACTGTTGCGGACGAGTTTCTACCCTAATTGGGAAAAAATGTTTAGCAAATCCAAAAATGCTGACGTTTATGTGCCGCGAGAGATCAGGGTTTTTGATGAGATTGAGGCGGGGAGTTCCACGACGATTCTTTTAAGAGATGTCAAATTAGATCCATTAGATAAAAATATGTTTACTAAAGCTTGGTTAGAATCCCAAAGCCGTGGTTGAAGGAGGCGAATTTAATGCTACTCCACCGTTTTAAGGTGTTTCGCCTCCTCTTTGTGGTAACGACCTTTCTCATCCATGTTTTTTTGCCAAAAAAAACTCTCGCAAAAGACAGCCGCGACGAGGATATTTTTGGCTCAAGTGCCCAAGAGTCAGCTTCACCCCCAGCTCCAGTCCCAACCCCAGTCAAATCTTCGGAAAATACCTCCAAGGCTCAGACCTCCCTTGAAGACCGGCTGCAAGTGGGCGGGCGCCTGGAGCTTAAGTATACAGCCTTTGAAAAAGAAGGCGTAAATCCCGGAAAAGGTGACTTTCAGCAGCTCAGCCGGGGAGATCTTTATTTCGATGGGCGCCCCCCAAATCTAAAGGAAAACTACCGGGGGTTTCTACGTCTAAGGTTTTCTGAATCCCATTCAGAAAGCGCAGGACAAGTCCCGACCCAACAGGTCTCCACCGAGGTCGACGAACTCTGGATCAAAGGGGACGTAAGTCAAAAGTTTTTTCTTACCCTAGGTCGCCAGCATCTTAAATGGGGCAGTGGTCGCCTATGGAATCCAACGGATTTTACAGCCTCCGTGGCGAGAGATCCCTTTGCTAGCTTTGATGCTCGGCTTGGCCAAGATCTGTTTAAGATCCATTGGCCCTGGGAAAAGGGCGGCCATAACTTTTATATGATCATCGACAGCAGCCGGGTGCGCCGCAGTGATGATTTAAGGCTGCTGTTACGGGGTGAGATCTCTCTGGGCTCCTCTGCCGAACTGGCTCTTTCCCTTAGAAAAAGCCGCGAAGGTCCCGACCAGCTCGGGATTGATTGGTCCGGTGCCCTAGGGCCACTCGATCTCTATGTGGAATCCGCCTTTCACAAGCGCAACCCCATGGTTTTTTACACGGGCCAAATCGACCCCCAGACGTTGGAAGTCCCGGTACCAGGCAAAAAAGATCACAAGACCTTAAGACAAACAGTAGTAGGTTTGCAATATGGCGTTAAATATCTCGACGATGACACCCTCACGGCTGTGCTGGAATATTTCGATAACGAGCTTGGCTATGAGGCCCGAGACCTGGAGCTCTATGCCCTGGTCCGAGGTGGCGGCACTCCCATCACCGTTGGACGTCGTTATGCCGGGCTGCTTCTAAATCTACCCTCGCCAGGGTCTTGGAATGACCTGAGCCTTTTGGGGAGTGCTATCAAAAATCTTTCAGATCAGACGGCTCTGGCTCAAGTTACAACCACCTATGCAGTGTTTGGGGGCTTGTCTATACAGGGCACCGTGAGCCGCTGCTTTGGCGACGTGGGGTCCCTGTGTTTTAGGGTTCCCGAATCTTTCAAATCTCTCGCAGCTGATCCCCGTTTGGGTCCCCAGGACCGAGAGCTTCTTGGGCGGCTGCCTACCCAGAGGACCCTAACAGTCTTTAGTTTAGGTGTGACGATGGAGATTTAGAAGTCAAGGAACGTGACGTGAGCTGTAAAAAATGAGATGATAGTTGTTGTTTTTCATGAATTTCAACAACTAAGTTGTGGTTTTTATGTACTCCAGAATCCTTAACTTACCTGAATTGCTACAAAAAAAGTCTTTTTTCCTGTTTGGCGCCCGTGCGACCGGCAAAAGCACCTTGATTCAATCCAGCCTTCCCGAAGCCCATGTGATCGACCTCCTGCACAACAAGACTTATACAAATTTGCTTAAGGATCCCAGCTCGCTAGAGAATCTGATCAGAGGGCACCAAAAAATCGTTGTGATAGATGAAATACAAAAGCTTCCGGTGCTCCTTGACGAAGTTCATAGGCTTATCCAACGAAAAAAAAGAGTTTTTTTATTGACTGGGTCCAGTGCCCGCAAGCTAAAACACGGGGCAGCCAACCTTTTGGCAGGGCGGGCCCGTGAGGCCAAGTTGTTTCCCCTTTGTTCCAGGGAAATTCCCCACGGGGATTTACTCCGCCTACTCAATCATGGTGGTCTACCTGAGATCTATGACTCATCCGAGCCGGATGAAGATCTCAATGCCTATACCGCAACCTATCTTAAAGAAGAGATTAATGCGGAAGCAGTGACCCGTAATATCGCTGCCTTTGCCGAATTTCTCGATATTATAGCCCGTTCGAATGGTCAGGAGCTAAACTACGAGAGTTTTTCGTCCGATTTACAAATCTCAACCAGCACCTTTAAGAATTATCTCCAAATTCTCGATGATACCTTGATTGGATTTCGTTTAAAGGGGTTTACAGAAACCACGCGACGGAAGGCTACCTCAAGGGCCAAACACTATCTTTTTGATTTAGGTGTCACGAGATATCTAGCTAAAACTTCGATGATTCAAGAAAAGAGCAAAGAATTTGGAGACGCCTTTGAACATTTTATTATTTTAGAAGTACGAGCTTATCTAGCCTATCATCGAAAAAATTTAGAGATGACCTACTGGCGATCCGTCAGCCAGTTTGAAGTCGACCTTTTGATTGGAAAAGAGCTTGCCATTGAAGTCAAGGCCACAGAAAAACCCCAGGCCAAGCACCTTAAAGGTTTGCGGGCACTCGCGGAGGAAAAGATCTTTAAAAAACTCATCTGTGTCCACTGTGGCCCATTCTCTGAGATAACTGCTGATGGTATTGAGGTTTTACCTTACCTAGAATTTTTGGATAGACTTTGGTCGGGAAAACTTCTGAGCTCTCAATAGTAGCGAGACCATGCAGCTCCAAAGCTGATATCGTCCCTCTGTCAGCTTTATGTAAGCCCTCTGATTTATTACCCTGTCTCTCGATCCCTAACGATCAATAGGGATAGGGCTGGATTTTGACGTAAAATCCAAATTCACTGACCACAAGGCTCTGTGGGTCTAAAAGTCTCAGTATGAATTTTCGAAGAGGTGTCTTAATGGATTCTCCCGGGTCAACGGGAAGGTCTTTAGCTTTATAGTCATGTCTGATGTCTAGGGTTTTTAAAGCAGCGCCCCTATCACTTATAGAGACCATAGGGTAGACGGCTCCGATCAGGGAAATGACCCGGGAGGTGGCATCGAGGGTCAGTCCGTCTAAAGGCGGGCCCTCTAGAGTGACGGCGACCTGGACCGGGTTGGTCACAGGAAAGGGATCCTTCAGGGTTCCCGATCCCTTGGGGAGTGAGACGCGCCAACTATAGGCCGGCAGATTGCGGGGCTTAAGCCGAACACTCCGCGCTCGCCAACAGGCCGTGAGGTCTTTGCCGTCGTAGGACTTGAGATTGCCTAGACTGTGGGCGCTAACTCCACTGCGGGCCGCTGACAGGGCCAGTCCTTTGGGTGTATCCACCACCACGACCACATGGCCGGTGCGGTCGACGATCAGCTGCTTTTCCCGTTTATGGTAAACGAGAACATCACCAGGTTCAAAGGGCTTGTCTAAACAAGATGTCATGGAGGTTTCAAAGTCAGGGCTATAGTCATTCCACCACCTTTTTAAGATATTGGAGCCCCTCGGCATGGGCGTCATATTAAGGGAAGAGTACCGCGCAAGGGGAAACTCAATCCCGTTTTTGTGAAAGATGTAATAGATCAGTCCCACGCAATCGTAACCCCCATCGATGGCAAGGTCATCCCCTCCCCACTTGTAGGGGGTCCCCTCGAGCCTGAGGATTTCAGATAAGGCTGCTTTAACCCGAGACTCTGGTAAGGCAGCAATCTGGGTTTCCACTTGGGTCAGGAAGGAGGCCTTCTTTTCCTTGGATAGGGAAGGTTGCAGAGGAACGGCAGCAGCTAAACTCGCCGTCCTCCCCAGGTCGATTGCCAGGATGATTCCGAGGATGATCTTTGCAAGATATCTGATTCCGTGGCGTCTTAGGGAGGGAGTCAAGGTGTGCGCATTCCACAATCAATTAATTTCCAAAAAGTTTATACCCATCCCTTATCTTACCACCTCCTAGGGATATATTTACAGGGAGCTGCGCCGATTATGATCTTTTTCGAGAAACCGGAACAGATACCATTGAGCTTATGTATCCCAGCATGGCTGATTTCATCCCGGAACAATGGCTTAGACGGTTCCAAGATGCTCTTCGCCAATATTTAAAATCTTACTCATTTTTGATAAAACGGTTTTTAATGTTTCCTCTGAAACAGCACCCATCTTACCTTTGACTCGGCCTTGAGAAAGACAACGAATCTGAAAACAATCAACGCATGATGGCTTGGCTAATCCTGTTGTTTTCTCAGGATTGATTGGAACAAAAAATCTTTTTGAGCGATTGCTGTTATCCTCAGTTATCGGAACGACAATGATAATCTGCCATGGGTGGCCTTCGCCAACCAGAGCAAGACACGGTCGTGTTTTGCCCTTTTCTCCGCCTTTAGTTGGATCGAGATCGACCGTGATAATGTCGCCAGCATTTATCATTTAAAATCCTCACCTTCTATGGATTTAAATGCCACATCAGGGGCGGTGTCATCCAATTCCTCAAATCCATGATTTAACCACTCTGTACGGTTTTGTTTGGCCTTAGCCAGTCTTAAAAGCGAAATGGCTTCATTGGCTAATTGGGTCTTGGTCTTGTAGCCGTACTTCTTGTAATTATTGACGAATTCTTCGTTTATGTTCGTAAGTTGGCCTAGATTCATATTTTTGAGCTCCTCGCTATGCCTATATTCTTGATCGGAATTATAATCATAAACTTGAGCAGAAATATAATCTAAATCATTAATATATTGATTACATAGAAATTTTTATGGCAGAGTCGTTTGACTCAAACTCCCCTGTCACATATGTTGGCGCAAAGTCGACACCTCGAATTGTCGACAGCCTTCCAGGGATAGGTTTACAAGTAGCCGCGCCGCTCCTGATCTTTTTCGAGAGATCGGAACAGGGCCCCGAAGTTTCCTTCGCCAAAAGCATGGTGGTTTTTTCGCTGGATGATTTCGATAAAAATGGGACCGACCACATTGCGGGTAAAGATCTGCAAGAGGTATCCCTCCTCGTCACCATCCACTAGAATTTGAAGGTCTTTAAGAGTCTTGTGGTCTTCGGTCACATGGGGGACCCTAGTAAACACTTCTTCATAGTATTCATCATCGATCGAAAGAGTCTCGACCCCTGTCCCTTGCATAGCTTTTAAAGAGCCGACGATATCGTTGGTCAGGAAAGCCAGGTGTTGGATCCCCGCTCCCCGGTACTCCTCCAAATATTCGTTGATTTGGGATTTTTTCTCGGTTGCTTCGTTGATTGGGATGCAAAAGCTGCCGCAGGGAGACCTTAGGGCAAAGGAGGTCAATCCGGTTTTAGCCCCTCGGATATCGAAATAACGTACTTCTGTAAACCCAAAAATGTCTTTATAAAAGGCCGCCCATTGGGCCATGGTACCTTGGGGGACGTTGTTGGTCATATGATCGATCACCTCAAAACCTTTGCCCGACATAGACTGGACGGTAGGCTCTGGGACAAAACCCATATTCAAGTAATGTTTAGGGTTTTGCCATTGGTCGATCAGATAGATCAAACTATCGCCAATACCCATCAGGGCGGGGATCGGTCGGCCTGCGGAGTCAAAGTAGTCCTGTCGATTGGCTGGTTTTGCTCCGCGTTTGAGTGCGGTTTCATAGGCGAACGCGGCGTCTTGGACGCGCCATCCCACGGCTGGGATGGAGGGGCCATGGACGGCGTTAAAGGCGGTGGCAAAGCTGTCTGCTTGGTCGTTTAGGATCAAGTTGATTTGGTTTTGCTGAAACAGTTTGATCCCGCGTTTTTGGTGCTTCATGGTGGCGGTGAAGCCAAAATCACGGAAGAGGCGTTCAAGGTCTTGGGGTTTAGGGCTGGAGAATTCAATAAATTCAAAGCCACAGATCCCGATAGGATTGTTTGCTGCTGGTATGGGTTGGGTCATTTAAGCTTCTCCTTCATAGAACATTGGGACCGGCATAGGCTCCGGCATAGGCTCCGGATTATAGGGGAACTTTGGCCAGAGCGCATCTCCAATCCTGCTGGTGGGTAGCTATTTTTATGATCCCAATCCAGGTCAAAGTTGGCTTTTTAAGGTCGTCCCAACCCCTGATTAAAGCTTGCTCTCAAGTTTTTTTCGCTTGAAGCCGACAAGTATACCGAGTATATTTGATAAAGTTGGAGCTTTGATATGGCTCAACTTAACTTCTACGTACCTGACGAAATCGAGGATCAGGTTCGTCGCGCTGCCAAACGTCGCGGCCTAAGTATTAGTAGCGTTCTTTACTCCGTTCGACTCGATTCCCTTCGACGACCGTGCAGCTGATTTTTATGCCACAATTAGGGCGATCCTTGCCAAAGCCGGGACGCCGATTGGCGCAAACGATTTGCTGATCGCCGCGGTTGCTCTCGCACACGACCTGATAGTTGTCACGAGAAATAAGAAAGAGTTTACAAGCGTCCCCGGACTTCAAGTCGAAGTCTGGTGATAAGACAGTTTCCTATAGATAATTGTACCCGGTACCCGCAGCGGAGGCTGCTATAGTAAGACTAGGATCCTGCCTATAAAACTCCCGCGCAGCGTGGGCTAACCGCAATTTAACCGGAACATCGACCAAACTTTTTGGGCTTCGACCACTCCGTCGGCCAAAAGTCACCCCTCGACGACTTTCAGTCTTGGCGGAGACTTGGGGCGTCTGGGCATATTTACACTGGCTAATATAGCCTCAAAAATTGATTCCGGCTCCCTTCCAAAAAAGCGGCCAGCAGCGGTCGTACGGTCAGGTCTTTTTATAAAAAAATTGTGAAGGACCGTGAGGCATTGGCGCTTGCGTTTTGAGAGGCCTCTTAATCCATGGTGGCGCAATGATAGGACCCCGTTGCGCCCTTCCACGCATGAGCTCGACCTTTGGAAGATAGCAGCAAGGCGACCGCACTCTTTGGTAATGGACTGTTGTTTTTCGGGTGTTAGGGGAGCAAAGACGCTATCTACGCCTAATGCCTCGGCCAAAAGGTTTGCGGAGAGCTTTTTGAGTGGTGCAGCATCAGTAGCGTTCATCTTTTTGGCCACGCGGCGAAGATATGCAGCGGGGATAAGCTTGGCATGAACTTGATAGGCCTGCCCAGCAGTCAGATCAAGTTTATCGACCTCTCTGCGGACATAGTTCGAAACGAAATCTATGGTACTGGCCATCCTTGGCAGGACACGCTCAGCTTTATCGATTCGCTTTAGGGAGTGCTCTGCGAGGTCCTCGCTGATAGCCTGAGTTCTGAGGCTGTCAATTCGACCTTGGAGCTTTTGGTTCATGAGGCTACTTGCCACCCGTTGACCAGTCGTCAGCTCGGCAAAATGGTAGTCTAGCCCCATACCTTTTATTTCAAGGTTCATAGCTTCCTTAA
>JBGSUI010000214.1:0-3120 GCA_041736175.1 Oligoflexales bacterium
CGTGCGTTGTGGCAATTCTGATTTTGCCGATCGTAATGCGGCGGAAGTAATCAAACAGCGAGCCATAAAATTGATATTACACGCTGGAACGGCGTTGTCCAAAAGAGGGGTCCTTCTTGCGGATACTGGACGTGGAGCCAAACCTAAGCCACGTGGGGCAAAAGCTTCACGCGCACCTGTGGTAGAAGCGTCAAAAAAGAAAAGGAAAGCAGCGAAAGCTGCTTGACCTTGGAAGCCGCACCCCTTTAGGGGTGCTGGTAGTTCACTACTGCTATGAACTGGCCTAAAAGCCGTAACATTACTTCTCACACCTATGATCAAAAAAAAGCCGAGGAAATCGTTGAACTGATTCGCACCTCTTTTTTTCCGCTGCTCCTTGAGCTTGAGAGTAAACTGTCTAAAGAGGCTTCCCATTGAACACTCAAACAAAAGAGAATTTAGATCTGCAAGAAATTCTAAGAATATTATCAAAGCAGACTAAGATTTCAAAAGTTATCCTGTTCGGTTCACGAGCGAAGGGAACTCATCGAAGCTCATCAGATTGGGATCTTGCTCTCCAGGGGGAGACCATTACACTCGAAGACATTTTAAGCTTGCTGAGCGACCTTGACGAAATCTGGTTGCCAACTCAAGTTGATTTAATTATTTATGACACAATTTCAAATCCAGCTCTCAAAGAGCACATTGATCGGGTAGGTAGAGTTGTTTGGTCAAAATCTTAACAGTTGACCACTATCGGCTTTTCGACGATTTGACGGCCCCAAGAGTCGCTTCTCGAAGTGAAATCCCTCTAAAATGAAATCGAGGGACCTTTTTTAAGAACTCAACCTTTTCGGGATAGGTTTGATCGATAAACAGCTTATAGAGACCATAATCCCCAGGCCCTACCTCAGCTTCGCCTACCAGCTGGATCACCTTGGCACCCTCAGAGGTCGCACCCTTTTTTTCCTGGACGGGATCTACAGAGGGCTCGGATCCCTTAAGCTCAAAAGTCTCACCTTTATCGACAGCCTTTTGCAGACGACTGAGAAGCGAAGCAATCTTTTTGCCAATTTTTTGGTCTTTAAATTTATCAGCTACTTTGAGAGCCTTTAAAGCGCCCTCAAAATCCCGACCTCGAATTTGGGCTAAACTAAGATTATAATGCAGGCTTGCCAAAAAACCTTCAGCTTGGCTCGGTAGACTGGCGATAGCCTGCTGGTAACATCCAATCGACTCTTGTGATCTCCCGCCTCGGGACAGTGCCACTGCACGGCTATTTAAGTAACTCACCACCTCGTCAAAACAGTCTAAACTTTGCAGGATTTTAGAGGCTTTTTTGGTGTCACCACTCGCTAACGACAGGGTGACTTCGCTATGAATCACCGCTTCATTTCGCGAATCAAGACTTGCTGCTACATCTAAGGTTTTACGACTGGGCTGGGTTTTTCCCAGCTCACTTTGGGCATCTGCGAGCATGCAAAGCCTCATCACATGATGGGGGGAGAGTTCCTGAGCTTTTTCCAAAAACTTTATAGCGGCTTCAAAATCACCTAATTTCATCAAAATTTTGCCGACAAGATGAAACAGTCTGACCGACGTAAACCCACGACGCAGGGAGTCAAGGGCTTGGGCTTTGCTTTCTTCAAGTTTGTTTTGAGCAAACAAAATCTCTGCTTCAAAATAACCAAAACAAGATTCCGGTAGCTTTTTTTCTGACTTCAATCGATTGAGTAATTCGCGTCCTCGATGAGGGTTGCCGCGGCTTAGAAAACCTTGGATCTTTCGCTCCACAATACGAATTTCTGTCGGTCGATGCTCCTGCTTCATGGTCCAAATCACCGACTCCAACAATACCCCGCGCTTAAACGGTTTGGGGATGACCGCAGCAATCCCCATTTCACGGGTCAAATGTTGGTCCCTATCCGAAACTTGAGAGCTACATAAAATAACCGGCGTCCGTTCCAGCCCCATTTGCCGGACTTTTTGGATAAACACCGGACCTGTAATCCGGGGCATTTTCCACTCATGAATAATAAGATCCTGATCGGGACGACCCTTAAGAAAACTAAGGGCATCTTCTGGTGAATGAAAGGCTTCCACTCCCTTGGCTCCCAGAGATTCTAAAATCTCCAAGATAGAGTTTACAACCGCTACGTCTGGATCGACGATCACAGCTTTGTTGATGCCTAGAACATTCGTCATACTCGCCCCTTGAGTGATATCAAGGTGCATATGAGGCAAATATTCGCTACGGATCTCTTCAACCTGGGACGCAAGATTTGGAGCGATTAATTTAACCTGCATCAGGGTCGATGCGGCTGGGATCAAATCTCCCATAAGGGCTCTGCTTTCGGCAAGATTTAACAGAAATTCCATATTGCCGGGAAAATGCTCCACCAGATTTTGCCGCAAGGTTACATGGTCTTTTTTGCGACCTTGGCGCAGCAAAAGCTCGGCTAAAGAAGCCGCAGCGATGGCGACCACATCTCCTCGGCAGCTTGCCTCTTTGCGCCAAAAAAGCCGAAGCTGCTCGTCAAACTCTGCTTGGGTGGTAAAGGTCTGAAAACAAGACAACAACCCGTGTTCAAAGGCTGAGGTTGCAACCGCAAGCTCGTCTTCCTGATAAAACAGGCTGACATAGGTGTTTCTAAGCAAGGGTTCTCTTAGAATAACTGTTAAAAACTGAAATATATTGACAGGCTCGTTGATCCCCGTAGGGCATAACACCCAAGAATAGGTTTCGACTTCTAATTTTTCCAAAGCCTGCACAAAATCAGAGGACCTATCGATCTCGACCACACCACATTCGGTAAGACTAGTGCTTACCATCGAAAAGGTGCTGGATTGATCTCCAATCACCAAACATTTTGATTTAAGACTTTGATGCAGCGTCATGGTGGAACCATCGGCATCTAACCTCTAAGTCTTTAGGCTAACGCCGAAAGCTCAGAGGTTTCTGTGAACCTTACCAACAGACACCTGATCAGTCGGTAGAATAACTTAGATCTTGCAATGCAGAAGATCTATTTATATGAAACGTGTGTTTTCTTCGGAATATCAGCTTAATTTCCCGCTTTTATCATAGCCGAGGACCACTAGCCAGATTTTAGAGTTTTGTGTTTGAGCATCTTTTTGAAT
>JBGSUI010000071.1:0-10225 GCA_041736175.1 Oligoflexales bacterium
GACTCATCCATGAGAGCCAGCAGGTCAATCCATTCTTTTGAACAATTGTTTGAACTCATGCCCAAATAGTGCCATAGTTTGCTTACGCGGCCAATACATATTTTGTGAACTTGTCCAAGTAATTTTTACACACCTCCTTACGGCTGTGGTTCACCTCGCGCAAAAGCGAAACGGCTGCGTCTACTTGATGGGGCTCTACAAAAAGCCCCAGCCCATCAAAGTCCCCTAGGGCAGGGGCCCGGCTGGAAAGTGGGTCCACCGCAAGCTTTGCGATGATCCCGTGGGACTTCAAAAAAATTTGGGAATCCCGAGCAATCTGGCTCTCGTTATATTGTTCGACTAAGACCATAAATCACCTTCCTTTCGCCTGTTAGAATTTCGGAATTTGTTTCAAGGTGTTTAGAACCTTTTTATCAACTCCTAAATCGGATTAAGGTGATGAAACTTAAATTAATCTCATAAAAAACTGATATAATTGGATTAATGACCTTCTATTAACAATGAATTGAAATCTGCCACTTCGGCTTTTTTAAGTTTTAACAGCCAGTTTTTACGGCTGCTCCCTCGGCATAAAGTCCTAGGGGTTTTTATTCCATCCTCAAAAGGAGCACCCACTCCCCTTAAGGATTTGTTTATGAGAGGAGTATGATAAAATCAAAAGGTTCTCTTCGACTCTCTTCAATCCCGCCGGTGCCCGTCTATTTGGTCGATTTTTAAGACCATATCAGTCTAAAGTGTCATAGTCTAAGTAAAACGAGGGTCTCTTTGGGTCTATTTAAAAAGATTGTGGTCGGTGTCTTTGTGGGAGGCCTCGTGGCGTTCGGGACCGGCCTAGCAGTCTTCCACCATCTTGAGGATTGGGCCCAGTCGCCCTACAAGGTAGACCCCGCAAAAACTTTATCCTTTAAACCCGGGACCTCACTAGGACAGTTGGCAGCCCAATTGGAAGAAACCGGGATCGTGGACGATCAGAATAAGTTCCACTGGTATGTACGCCTCTTTGGTGAGTATCGCCTGTTTCAGGCTGGCCTCTACCAGTTCTCGGGTTCCGTGACGCCCGTCCAGGTGATCGAATCCATCCAATCGGGACTGGTTTACCGGGCAGTGGCCCTCCAAATCACCATTCCCGAGGGCTTTACCCTTAAGAATGTGACCGAACGCCTTGCGGCGAACGGAGTCGGCCATATTGTCAACTTACAAAATTTAGTCAAAGATCCTAAATTTATCGCCCAACTCAATATCAACGCTCCAACCCTTGAAGGATATCTTTACCCAGCAACCTACAGTTTCGAAACGGTCCCTTCCCCCCAAGTGGCTCTCACCAAGATGGTCCAAACCTTTTTTCAGCACCTCCCTAAAGACTACGAAGAAAAAATCAAATCCCTCGGCTTAACTCTCCACCAAGCCGTCACCTTTGCCTCTCTCATCGAACTCGAAACCCAACTCGAAGAAGAGAAACCGCTGATCGCCGAAGTGATCTGGAACCGCATCAAAGCCAAGATGCCCCTTGGAATTGACGCTGCTCTTATCTACGGCATCCCTGACTACAAAGGAGATATTTTGTGGTCCCACCTCTCAGACAAGACCAACCCCTATAATACTCGGATCCACCAAGGGCTCCCGCCCACACCCATTGGCGCCCCAGGAGTCAACTCCCTCTTAGCGATCTTAAGCCCGACCACCCACGGCTACCTTTACTACGTGTTAATGCCTGGTACCGTGCGGCACCATTTTTCCAAAACCCTGAAAGAGCACAACGAACAAGTCAAAAAGCTGGTGGAGGCTACTAAAAAGCCCGGATCCACCTCCGATGCCACCACGCCCCCTCCCTCGGCTCCCTCAGCACCCTCGGCTCCAAGCCTGGCCCCAGATAATTCTGCCCCCAACAAACCTAAACCTATTGCAAATGGCCAGAAAAAAAAGGCAAAATCTAAGAGTCCTAAAAAGCAACCCCCAGCCAAGAAACCTGGCCCTTAAACCCCTCATTGTTGGACCCCCTGGGTCCTGAGCACTAAGAAAGGTAACTATGACAGCGCGAAAATCCCCCGGTCCCCCAAAACAGTCTCCTAAAGCTAAGAAAACCCTCCCCCATGGAGACCATGACCTCGACAAAACGGTCGACCTAGCCTCCGCTAAAGAGGGACGCTCTGGACGTCGCATCCCGATCCAACTCCTAGTCGACTATAAATCAGGAGGTTCCTATCTCTTTGACTTTTGTAAGGACCTCGGCACAGGTGGTGTCTTTATCCAAACCGATAAACCCCTTCCCATGGGCTCCTCTATCGACTTGACCTTTACGATTCCCGACAGCAAAGAAACCCTCGTCACGAAAGGCATGGTGATCTGGGTACAGTCTCCCGTAGCCGAAAAAGAGGATCTTGTAGCTGGTATGGGAGTGCAGTTTAGCGGCTTTTCGGGTGAGCAACGTCGCATCCTGGAAAACTTTGTCCAAAGGTACCATGGAGAAAAGCGGATCAAAGGAGCCCCTACTCCCAAAAGAGCTATTTAGCAGCCGCAAGTCCCAAAACAGATATTGTTTATTAAATCGATCTGTGGCTTAAAATGGCATATCATTTGCAATAACTAAGCTACGCCTAATAGAAAGGCGAACTATCGATCAACCACTGTGAGTAAAGAGTATCAAGTGATGTTTAAAATCTTTAATGTCATCCATTGGTACAATTTATCTAATAAATACAGCATATTGATCTGGATTATCTCGTTTGGAGTCGGAGTAGGCTCATGTAGCGCGGAAGATATACATTTACGGCGAAACAAAGATTTAGCAAATAGCTCACAGCTCTATGCCATTCCTAATTTCCCATCGAAAGTCAAAATAGCCACTTTTGCTGACAAATGCCTAGACGTGCCTGATGGATCAATGGCCAATGGAGCCGGGCTTATTCAGTGGGATTGTCATGGCGGATGGAATCAGCAGTTCACCCTGGAAAATTTGGGCGATAACAAATTCAATATCAAAAACGATTACAGCAAAAAATGCCTGGACACCTTTGAGGGATCAGTAGCAAATGGAGCCAGGCTTATTCAATGGGATTGCCACGGCGGAACGAATCAGCAATTCACCCCGATCCATTTGGGTGATAACAAATTCACAATCAAGCCTGTTCATAGTGGCAAATGCCTTGATGTCCCTGATGGATCACAAAACAACGGTGATAGCATCATTCAATGGGATTGCCATGGAGGATACAACCAGGGTTTTTCAATCTTGGGTACCCCTGACGATACAACCGTGGATCCATCGATTTGGTTTAAAGCAAACCATACTGTCATGGTTGATGGAAGTCGCACCATCATCATTCCGAAAATGGAACCATCGCCAGGTAAAAGATTGGTCACCAGCCTTACCATTCTGGTTGACTTTCAGGATATGCCTAGCAGCATCTCCCCTGAAACAGTGGCTATTTCATTAAATAAAGATTTGAGGGATTTTTCAATCAAGAAAGCCAATATTGACTTACGTCATGTGATTATTAGCACCTTTCGCTCATCCCGACCCTATTCCTACTTTATGGATCCAACATTTCCGGAAAAGGAAAATGAATATATCCGATCTCATCAGCTAGTTGAAGAACTATATGGTAAACTCAATGAGGTCAATTTCGATTTTTCTACTCTGACTTTGCATAATTCATGGGGTGGTCCTGCGGTCCATTCGTTTGTTGTCTTGTTTGCCGCAGATAAAAATAGCGGTCGAGCTGGTTGGGCAAAGGGTCTATGGCCCGTAACAAGCTGGCTTCAGGGTAACGTAAGAGGAGCTCACTTTTCTCACTATCAGATCTCGGCAATTGTTAACAATACGGATCTGCAAATGGGAACCATCGTCCATGAAGCCGGTCATCAAGTCCTTGGCCTGGGTGAAGAGCAGGGCGATTGGGACTGGAGCAAGCGTTAAGTTTTTTATCTAGTTAAGCGAGCGGCCCAAGAAACCCCATGCCTACTTTGGTCCAATTGTGCTCGATGCTAAAATTATTGTCAGCCTCCCAATCCTGATACACTCCAGTAGGTTTTTGATCCACGACCTCGCGCTGTTCATACAAAACTCCGGCTAATGCACGTTCCCAGGATGCTTAGCAAAAAGTAGTCCAGCGACATGGGCATTAGGCTAGGCACGTATGCTATCGATTGTGGTCTTGGGCACATTATGCCTTGGCACGATTTTTGATGACCCGTCATGGCAACCGGATCTTTAACTCTTATCAAAATCAATTTCCAAGAGGTTTCCATGAATCAAAGTCATTTATTTCTCCATGTATTCGGTCTAGGGTTGTTTACCATATTGGGACTGGGGGGCTGCAATCTTGTAAAAAACAGTGACAGCACTACAAAAGCAACACCTGGTGACATTTTTAGCAATAACGAAAATATTACTGCTCCTAAGGGCACTCCTAAAGGCTTATACCCGGCCCGCACAGTCCAACGATGCCGTTACATTAATTCCAAGAAAGGACTTGTAACCGTCAGGATCGGGCTGCCAACGGAGCGTTTTGCCGCGGAGCAGAGAAGTGTTTCCGAAGAAAAACAGATTTTGAACGACCTGGGAGATCCCACAAAGCCCTGGGATGGCGGTGTCAGCCGAGAAAGAAACGATCAAAAGTACCTCCTGGTGGAGTACACCAGAGATATGTGCGGCATTTCCAAGGTGCTCAAGGTACAAGAAAAACATTCTGGATTTGCTAGCATGCTAACGAACTATGTACCTAACTTTCAGGACGATACCCATGCCGGCGAGACGCATTGTGATTTACTGTCCCAGGGTGAGATTTCTCCTTCCCAGATCAAGCCAGGCCAAATATTGCAAATTCCCATAAAATACGGGGTCACAACCTCTGGTATTTCGTTGAGCGTGCCATCCATTTTTATGAATTTTAAATTGACATCCGTGGAATCATCCATACTCGACGCCCTAAAGGCTAAGATCCAACAGGTCTGCGGTGGCAATAAACCCCGCGACACCGTGCGCCTGAAGGGACACTTTCAGCCTTTTGAATTTTTCGACAAGAGTGGCAAGTTAACTCAGGGGCACCAACCCAACATCTTGTACCTATGGGGCCAGGATTTAGGAAAAGGAATGCCGGTCTTCCAGTCAACGATCGTTGCAGATTCCCATGACACCAGCGCTGATCATGAAAGGCCAGGCCTATTGGTTGGGTTCCTAAAGGAAATCGTAACCCCAGTAAAACTGCTGAAGGGAGTCGGAGTCTCAGACCCGGCTAAAGATTACAGAGATGCTTGGAACTACAATGTTGGAGAAAAAACCGAGTACTACCTGACTGTAGGCAATAGCTGCTTCTAAGCTAAGCCCAGTCACCTCCTGACGCCCAAGGAACCCAGGATCCCCGAAAACCAGGAAGCCCCCCGCTCAGAGACCAGCTCGTGGCTAGGGTGGATTTTAAGGGAGTTGCCCAGCTTGTTTAAAAGGACCCGGTCACCGGGTTCCTGATAATAGAGACCAAAATAGAACAGCTTTCCCCGCGCGGCCTGAATCATAACGCGCCGGCGAAGACCCCGTACCGGGTCTAAGTCTACAAAGATCCGCTGCCCTGAGTCCTGCCAAGTCACCTTTTGGAGCCTCCTCTCGGGGACCGGGGGAATTAGAGGGAAGAGTCCGTTTGTGGTCTCAGCCAGCTGGGATATCCAGGGCATAGCCTGCAACAACCGCGCAAATCGCCATTGCAATTTCAAACGGAAGGTCAAGTTTCTTAAGGCTGCGAAATCGAGCAGCGTGGGCTGAGATTGGTACCAAACCACCAAAAAAGGCACGTAGGGCTGCTCTCCCCCATAGAGTTTTACAACGGTAGATGATCCCTGATCCCCAGGTCGGGCCCGTTTGGCAGACCTCGGGTAGATCGCAAGGATATAGGTGACCCCTTCCCCCTCGGGCCCAGCCGGGTCATAGGGAGAACGGGCAGCACTCTCCTTCTCGGCTTGGTGCTGCTCTATCAGACTTTGAATCTGCCTGGGAGTTTTAGTCTGGTAGTCTTTCCAAGGGATGCGAAACCGAATCCCCAAGTCCCGGTCGGAGAAAAATCTCCCCCTAGGGGGCTCGCCACTTACAAACCACTTGTTGAGGGAATCCATGGTGTTCAAGGTTGTCATCGAGTGAATCGTCTCGGGCGTTGGTGTCTGCAGAACTCCCACAGTCTGTTTAGAAACTGCAAGAGGACTCAAAACCCCAAACAAATAGAAGACCGACACCAGGACCACATCGTGCCCTTTCGCTCTGACTCGCCAGGAGCCTAAAAGAGGGATTGGTTTATGATAACACAATCCTCTCCTAGCAGGGGCCTGCTAATGTTTGGTGGTTTGCGCGGGAGGACTGTGATAGAAAAATCAATGACGTTGTAACGGGGGCCCGCATCCATGCAAAATAAAATCAAAGTTAAATGCAATGTGATCTGGAAACGACCTGACGGATTTCATGGGGCGAGCCCCAGCGACTTCAAAGTCGTCCATCTAAGTAACCAGCTTAAAATATGGCTTCACCTCCGGGATCAAACCAACTTTCCGTTCCGTATCGCCGGGGGATGGCAGGAAGAAGAGTCCACAGCAAGGTTAAACCAACTCATCAACCTCTTAGACCAAGATGACTATGTGTGGCGGGACGCCCTCGTCAAGATTTTTGACGACTCCATGGGTGATAACGCCGTCAAACATATAGACGACTTAGTCCTATGGATCACTAAACTAAAATCCTATCTCAAGGGAGATACCTGGGAACTCGAAATCATGGGCCAGGCCCTTGACGACGTGATCCACCACCTCCACCAGGCCCGCGC
Source organism: Oligoflexales bacterium (assembly GCA_041736175.1). Taxonomy (GTDB): domain Bacteria; phylum Bdellovibrionota_B; class Oligoflexia; order Oligoflexales; family CAIYRB01; genus JBGSUI01. The sequence goes on from JBGSUI010000071.1 coordinate 6,801, forward strand.
TCACCTTCCTTAACCCCCACCCCATAGAGGAGGTGTTGGCAAGAAGTTTGCATCATGTTTACACGTGAACCAAACTTGCTATTGCCTCACACCACCTTACCTGGGATCTCTATGGAAAATTTCTTTAAGTTTTTTGATGACCTATCCGTCGACGAAACTCAATATTGGCGCCTCAAAGTCACTCACCCTCCCCTAGAAAAATCAACAACTGGCCAATCCATGGACGATTTTAGGGCAGAATGCTCGGTAAACACGATCGAAGTCCTCTGGCAAAGGCGACGGCACCCGTTTCCATGGGGTTATCGAGCTTTAGGAGCTTCAGAATGGATCCTGACAAGTACCTCCCAGCTAGAAAAGCAACTCCTAAGCCTAGGAATCTCTAAGGAGCAAATCCTTGTAGAACTTTCCAGCAACATCATGACCCAGGTGGTCCATGCCCAGATGGTTCTCGATGCCGGAGAAAAACTCCTAGGCAAACAATTAATCCAACAGGCCACCCACCAAACCAACGACTTTCTTTCGTCGCTGCAGAAGGTGACCGAATCTCTCCTGGCAACAAGGCCCGGAAGTTCTCAGGAGTCCCCAAAGAATCTCTCTGGCACTTCCACGGGAAAACCTCACCTTAAACTAGTATAGGTAGGGGGGCTCGAAGCGGCGAAGAAAGATTAACCAGGGGGCCACCCCAGCCCCCGGCCACCAAGAATATGGGCATGGAGGTGTTCCACCGACTGGGCACCGTCTCGGCCATTGTTGACCACCACGCGATAACCAGGGCCATCAAGTCCGAGCTGCTGGGCCACCTGAGCGACCCGCACAAAAAAGCTTCCCACATCTTCGGGTCGATGATTCTTAAGATCCGCAAACCGGTCTACTTTCTTTTTGGGAATCACTAAGACATGGACTGGAGCCTGGGGATTGATATCGTGAAACGCCAGCACCAGGTCGTCTTCATAAACAATCTTGGCTGGAATCTCTTTCGAGATGATTTTATCAAAAATAGTGGCTGCCATCGCGGCTGATCTCCTCTGGGTCAAGATACTAATGGGCTAAAGCCGTTTTTTGATCTCTTGGCCTAGGGACTCAAATCCAGGTTTGCCCAACAGACCAAACAAGTTTTTCTTATAGGCTTCCACACCCGGCTGGTCAAAGGCGTTGACACCTAAGAGCGATGCACTGACGGCACAGGAGACCTCAAAGAATGCAAACAACGCCCCGATGGCCTCCTCGCCTAACCTTGGAATCGACAACCCTAGGCAGGGCACACCTCCATCAAAATGAGCGATTTTAGTGGCCACAAGGGCTGCTCGATTGACATCGTCGATCAGGCGCCCCTCAAGGTACCGGAGTTCGTCCGTATTGTCTGTGCTGGCAGGAACCCTTAGGCGCCGTTCAAAGGGCTGGGCCCCATGACTGTTGAGGTGGCCTGATTCTTCGATCTGCAGGAAGGTTTCTAATAGGTTGCGAACCCCTTCTTGGACATACTGTCCAAGGGAATGGAGATCAGTGGTGTAGGTCAAACCGGCAGGAAAAAGCCCCTGGCCTTCTTTGCCCTCGGATTCTCCAAAGAGCTGCTTCCACCATTCGACGATGTTATGGAGCTTTGGCTCGCCGATGGACATCAACTCCACGCGGGATCCCGCCAGATAGGCTGCGGTCCGATGGACGGCATACTGGATCACAGGATGCTGGGAAAGGTTTGTCCCGCCTTCGAGAGAAGCAAACACTCGATCGGCACCTTGCATCAGAGGCAGGATATCAAAACCTGCTAGAGCGAGAGGGACCAGTCCAACAGCGGTCAGGACAGAGTAGCGCCCACCCACCTGGGGTGGAACTTCAAAAGTCCGGTAGCCCGCTTCAAGGGCTAGTTTTCGCAAGGCTCCGCCCACAGGGTCCGTCGTCGCTATGATACGGCGAGAACTCTCTGCCTTACCAAACCGCTTTTCCATATAACTACGAATCACCCGAAAGGCAACTGCGGGCTCCGTAGTCGTCCCAGACTTACTGATAACGTTGACGATCGGCTGCCGGTCGTCGAGCAGATCCAACACCTCCAAAATCCCTGCTTCGGACAGGTGATGCCCTACATAAACCATCAGCGGACGGCGGGGACCACGTCCGGAGCGACCTAAAAAGGGACCGTAGGAATGGGACAGGGCATCACTCACCGCCCGGGTCCCGAGGTAGGAGCCACCTATCCCGATCACCACCACAGTATCGCAATAGGTATCAAGTCCATTTACAAAATTTTGGATATCCTGGGCCAGTGCAAAGCCTTCTTTTTTAGGCCAATCGTACCAACCTACAAATTCATGTCCCCGGCAGGTCCCCTCCTGGACTGCTTTCAGTCCATCTAGGGCCCGAGGCACCAGTTTTTGGGCCTCTACTTTGAGATTTTCCGGGAAAAATCGGTTTTCAAATTGCACAAGACCCATGGGGTTTCTCCGAAAGGGGGACCTTTTTCTTAGCAGCAAAAAGGTCTAGGGATTGATCAGCAACCGCATATGCCAGTTCTGGTGATACCAGCTCAGGAGCGTCATGGAAAGGGGTGCCTAGATTTTTTGCGTCCACCAAGTATCTATGCACAAGGATTGCTAGAGCCTAGGGATTCAAAATATCAATTTTTAGTTTTATATCAGCACCCTTTGGGTCTCTCCTATCAGTATCCCAAAGGTATGGCGCGGTCTTTGCACAGAGGTCCATGAATCTTGTGGTCCCCTCCAAGGGATAATTCCCATGCAACGTCCAATATCAGGGAGTCTAGAATGAAACGAAGGATATCTAAGAATTTTCACATGCTGGTCTCGTCTGCGGCATTAAGCGCAACGATCACCGCTTGTAAAGTCAACCAAACCTCAAGCGACCTCAATGAGACACAGGCCAAAAACCCGGCTCAAGAAAACCTGGATGCCCAGGTACGCTCCTTTACCGCAACCCGGACTGAGCTTAAAAAGCTCAATCAAGTAGGTGCTGACGCCTGTGCGAAAAGAGAGGTTCTTTGGAAGCAGATTGTTGCCACCAAACAAGCTGATGACCAATTGATTCCCCCAAACGCCGTTTTAGGTGACGCCCTTAAATTTGGCAACGGATCCGTACATCGGTTTTGGAAGATCTTTAAAGGCTGGACTGCTGAAGGAGACAATTCCGACATCCGCCCCTTTGACACCAAAGAAGATCAGGACAAGTACCTACGTTTAACACACCGCTACGGTGTGCTTGCCAAGATGAGGTTTGTGGTCGACCCTCAAGTGGTCAAAGAGATGGGTTATACAGGTCAGTATGCCACAGGCAACGATTGTATCCTAGGAAGGCTCTCCAGTGCCGTGCCCATGGGAGTCGCTGATCGCATGACCCCAGCCTTTTCAGGTAAATTTTTCTTAGGCAGTACCGCCGAAAGCCAAACGCTTATCACACAGCATGATATCGGT
>JBGSUI010000105.1:0-41416 GCA_041736175.1 Oligoflexales bacterium
AATCAATTGGGCCTCAAAAATCAGCATCAAATGAATTCCAAAATGAAGACTTTCCCGCTAAAAAAAGCCCTTATGCAGAGCGTTAATCATTCGAGGCTCCAAAACTTGGTTATAGCATGAGGGCCTTTTTGGACACCCCAAGTCGAGACTTGACCTCTCCTCGTCAATGTGAAAGCTTGGGGACACAGTTTAAACCTTTTTTCTTTAGCGGCTTGTCCATAAACGAAAAAACCAATAGAAGCACCAACAGTCAATAAAAAGCTGGAATCGATTTGACTCATGCTTTTTTAAAGAGCCAGAGCCCACTTTAATGCCCTAAATTCATTTATTTTTTATCCTATTCTTTAAAATAATCAAGATCTCTAGGCAAATTGCCGAAACGATTTAAGTACAAAAGATCCAAATTGTTTCACACCATTCATAGAAAGGGGGTAAGAGCATATGGACCGACGTCATTTCTTAAAGCACACGGCTAAGACAGGGTCAAGTTTAGGGTTTTACTCATACCTGGGATACCAAGCCTTTGGTTCTTCGACGGCACACGCTACTGTCAAAGTTTTTAGAGATCTTCAAATGACCTGTGGAGTCGGGACCACAAAAACCTTTGCAGCCGAAAACTTTCTCACGGCAGGCGACGTTACGATTGCCCAAGGGATCGTGGAAGGAAATCATACCCATAATGTTGTCGTCACGGCTGCCCAGATCAACATGATCATAGCCGGACAGGTCATTCGATTTCCGAGCGCACAAGGTTCAGACAATTCAGGTCCCCATAATGTCACAATCGATCCAGCCCAGGTCGTGGCGGCTGGCAATAGCATAGAGGCTTTTGAGGCAGAAGGCGCTGATATCATCGGCGTGGTCCTTGGAAAAGGAGATGCTCCATTTTTATATGTATCAGGTCAAAACCTAAAACCAGGATCACTTAGCTACTGCATTGGCGGCAGTGCCTGCCAGACGCCCAGTGGCAAAATCGTAGCATTGGAAGCTTATACCACTAAAAATGGCCAGGATATTTTCACATCCAGAGATCGGTTAATGATCAATAATGGGGATCTTATCCATGTATTTGCGGAGACATCAACCGGTTCCCCCGTCAAAGTCATAGCAAAGGTGGCAAAAATATGAAAATCCAAAAACAAACTGTGAACTATTTGCAAAACTTTTCTCTCATCTTTGTAGGATACATGGGCCTAGCTCTATTTTCAGCATGCGATCAAGACTCCAAACAGTCTGACCGCACAGGCTCTCGAGAAGCTCCCTCGGCTGAGAACTCTCAAACCAAAAACACAACAAACTCCCCAACAAAAAAATCAAAATCGACAAACCCTAGAGATCCCGAAAAAGACAAGGCTGGTAGCGCCCAAACCGGGGAGGCAGATCAAGTAAAGTCTGATGAACCCCAACAAAAAGCCGCTGACGTTGTCCAGCCCAATGAGCCCGATAAAAATCAGCAAACGTCACCTATGGAACCTCGCCTGGAAGACATGGACTTGATCAACAACATGGCCGCTGGCAAGGTGATGGGCAATGGGATTTTGAATCTAACGACCTCTAAACTTTTAAAATTGAATTAAAACGTGAGTAGAACCTTGGGTCTAACTAGAGATGGAAATCTCTTGGAAAACCATAAAGGGCGATCGTACTTCCTAAGGACTAAAATTGCTTGTTGAATATATGATAGGTTCGATTGGGAGTCGCACACTTATCGTAAAGTGAAGGGCCATCCTTTGCCAGGCAACCGATTGCGGGTCGATTGGTACTCACAGCATATCTAAAAAACTTTTCAAGTAAAAGATAGGCAGCTCCTGTTTTTTGCTGCTCAGGCAGGATCCCAATCGTATGGGCTAATAGGCGGCTTGGAATAAACTGCCCACTCGTGTCCATGGCAACCTCTTGCCCGTGGGCCTTTTGCAATAAAGGCGCTAAATCCCAGAAGCCAAATGCATAGCCAAAAAGTCGTTGAATCGACTAAAGAGGTTATAAAAGATTTAAGTGTTCCCGAGGACAAAGCAAAAAAAATTGCCGCTGATTGGTGCAATTGCTTTAAAGATGGCGCTGTAAAAGCAGGAAAAAAAGATGATTATGATGAACTTGATAAATACTATGGCACCGCAGACGGCAAAAAGCTTGATAAAACCTGTGGTGAAAAAGCTGGGTGGAAATAAGCTGAACTCGCTAACACTTTCGAGTTAGCGCGAACCAGCGCCTTTTATCCCAGTCACAAAGGGCGGGATATTACGGCGCTAAGGAAAAAAATCCAGAAATCAAGGTGCTAAGTTAACGACATGCCTTTTTTTGTCGTTCTTCTTGGGCCCTTGAGATAAGTATACTGTGGACTTAGTCAATAGACCATTGACAGTCCGCGATGTTCCGCAGACAGAAGGAAGGTAAAGTCATCCCATGTTTGAAAGTACCCAAGCCGTATCACGCAAACTATCGTTTCTAGATCGGTTTTTGACCTTATGGATTTTCCTAGCGATGGCCTTAGGCATCGTCGCTGGGCATTTTGTGCCGACTTTGCAGTCGTGGCTGACCTCCATGAGCTATGGCACCACTTCAATACCGATAGCGATTGGCCTTATTTTGATGATGTATCCGCCACTTGCAAAGGTGAAGTACGAAGAAATCCCTCATGTCTTCCGGAACAAAAAGGTTTTGCTTCTATCACTTGTTCAAAACTGGATCTTAGGCCCGCTTTTGATGTTTGGCTTAGCAACTCTCCTCCTTTCTGACAGACCAGAATATATGGCAGGACTTATTTTGATTGGACTTGCCCGTTGCATCGCTATGGTTATTGTTTGGAACGAACTCGCAGAGGGAAGTACCGAATATTGTGCTGGCTTGGTCGCGATGAACTCCATTTTTCAGATTTTACTCTTTCCAGCTTATGCCTATTTTTTTCTATTTACACTTCCAACAACCTTAGGCCTCCCTGGTGTAGCGATCGAAATGTCGATGGGCGAAATCGCTAAATCTGTAGGAATTTATCTAGGAATCCCCTTTGCAGCGGGGTCCTTAACACGCCTGTGGCTGAGGAAGTCAAAGGGTTCCAAATGGTACGATCAAACCTTTGTAACCAATATAGGCCCACTCACTCTGATTTCACTGTTGTTCACCATTGTCTTGATGTTTTCACTCAAAGCCGAACAGATTATGACCGTCCCCATGGATATCGTCCGCATTGCCATCCCCCTGGTGATTTACTTTGGTGTGATGTTTATCGGATCCTTTGTCCTTAGCAAAAAGGTTGGGGCAGATTACCAACAATCTGCAACCCTTTCTTTTACAGCAGCTTCAAACAATTTCGAACTCGCCATTGCAGTCGCCATAGCGACGTTTGGTATCCAGCATGGCGCTGCCTTTGCGGCTGTGGTAGGACCCTTGGTCGAGGTTCCCACCCTGATTGGACTTGTAGGGGTCTCTCTTTGGATTAGAAAGAATTTCTATGGAAAGGTAGAAGCCCGATGAAAAAACCGAAAATCCTTTTTATGTGTGTGGCTAACTCGGCGAGGAGCCAGCTGGCCGAATCTCTTGCTAGACAAATCTTCGAAGACGAAGCCGAGATTCGCAGCGCTGGTTCACAACCTTCTAAAGTAAACCCGTATGCAGTTCGTGCCTTGAGCGAGGTTGGCGCCGACGTCAGATCGCTTTATTCAAAATCAGTCGACGACTTGCCCTTTGAATTCGTCACATCCCTTGATTATGTCATCACCCTGTGTGCAGAAGAAGTTTGCCCCGTAGTCATCTCAACAGCGAGGCGCATTCACTGGCCGTTGCCTGACCCTGCGGGAAAAAACGGCACAGAGGACGAGCAAATGGGTCGGTTTCGTGAAACCAGAGATATTATCAAACTAAAATTAGTAGAATTTTTTAGAGAACAAGTTGTCAAAGGAGTGTAGTATGAGAATCGATTAAACACGATTCACTCACAGTGATGCTCTAAAGGGTTTGAGAAAGCGGCTTTGCGACCTACCTCCTAGTGGGTGCCTAGAGGTGCCTGGAGTTCTTTACGCAGGAGAGAGACTAATTTTTCCGTAAGCCCCTGACCAGGAGTATACCCCCTTTGTATATAGCTTAAACTCCCCTGACGATTGATCACCAAGGTCATAGGAAACGCATCGACGCCCAGCTTTTCGGTCACTGCAAATTGGGGGTCCATCACGTTTTTGGTGAGAAACCAGACGGGGTCTACGAGATTTTGTTTGGCCCAGGCGATACCCTGGTTGGGGTCTTTATCTAGATTGACAAAGACTAAACGAAGGTCTTTTTCGCTTTTGAGGACTTTAAGGCTTTTTTCCATCTCTAGGAGCTCCACCTTACAGGCGTCGCACCAGGTGGCCCAAAAATTGAGCATTGTCACCTTGCCCAGGGTTTGGCTAGTATCAAAATCAGCAGAACTCACGTCGGATCGACCGTAGCCCTTATCGACGGAGCCCTTATCGACGGAGCCCTTATCCACGGAGCCCTTATCGACGGAGCCCTTTTTAAGGGCCGCGATGGCAACTACAGGCAGCTTGTCACCAAGATTCAGCGCGAAAAGATCCCCGGCTGACATTCCTATAAAAACAAGATCGAGTAAAATCAAAATCCTAAACTTTTTTAAAACATCATCCAAGACTCGCATCTTAAGGCCCCCTTTCGGCTTCTTTTGATAGTTTCCATTGCTCTTCTAAAAACAGCTCTAATTCGTCTTTTTTCCTGCCCCCCGACGGCCCCTCTAGGGCCTCCTTACTTTCCATCAGTTTTGCAATCTTGCCGTCTTGGTCATAGACCACGATGCGGTAACCGTTTCCAAGATTAGGGGACAAGGCCAAAAGATAGCCATCGTGGATGCGGTTTTTATAGCTATCATCGCTGGTATCGTCAGGAATTGGGTCTAGAAGCAGAGGCACTCGGATTCCCATAGCCTTAAATCCAAGGTAACCGTCAAACCGCCCCAGTTGGTAGCCATTGATGAGTTTGTTGTAAAATTCGTCGAGACTCCAGCCTTCAGGGCTATAGCGGTTTTCTACCGCATAAATTCCGCAAAAACCCGCCCTCTCCTGACAAAAATCCAAAAGCCCACCCGGCGCGCTCCAATGCTTTAGCTCCTGCTCACAGGAGCCGCAGTCCGTCTGAAAAAAAGCTAGAGCGGTCCAAGCATGCTCCCTGCGAAGGGAGGCAAAACCAACGGACTCCAGACCTCGATAGAGCTGAAAATCAGGCCCTGGCAGATTGGTGTCGCGAGTCGCTGGAAGAGCCACTTGGGATGCCTCCAAGATTTTCGCAAGGTCTTGGACTTGAGTTTGGAGGTGGCCTTCCTTTGCATAACGGAGCTGACCATCGGGGGCAAACATATAGACTTGGGGTCCACGTTCTGGGCGGTCGATAAGGACATACCCCTGAGGGTCCAAAGATCTCGGGTAATCCCAATCAAAGAGCGAGGGAAACACCTCAAAAAAGTCTCCGCCGCCTTTTACGACACCGGGTGCTTGGCAGACTCCTGATCCTGGCGGATTAGGACCGTAATCAAAACCTGCGACGGCCTCTTGGGTCGCCACAAGGGTCAGGCTCTGACATTGAGGAGGTTCTGTTTTTTGACAAAGGCTCTCAATCTTAAGCTGGTTGGCGAGACATTCCCCTTGGCAGGAGTGACGCACGACTTGGACCACGAGATTTTTCCCTGCCTCTCGCAAACTTTGCAGCGATCTTTGGTTACCAAGACAATCTTCGACCCCCACGCCTTCAAGACGGTTTGCTGCGATCATCGCGAGAGACGACTTCGGAGAGGTTGGGGACTCGGGGGAAGGCCCTGTTGGACCTTCTTTGACAGGGTCAGGGAGTTCTCCCGGAAATTCCCCAGGAAGCTCCGGCCTATTTCCTGGGTTTTGACCATCTCCCCTTAATGACAATCCTACTTTTTCCATCATCTCACCGACACTCACCGGGTCGTCGGCGCCAATCCGCCAAAGAATCCCCTGGCGACCTACAAGGACGCTAAGGGGGACTTTAAATTTTTCTTCACCCACCAAAAAATGTTGGACCATGGTCCGACCCGACGGGTCAGACCACCTGATAAAGGGATATTGGTTAAAGTAGCTACCGAGACGCTCGGGACTAGGGTCGGTGTTGACTCCGATAACTTTAAACCTTTTACCCTCGTCTGTTAAAAAGAGAGGGTGTTTGCCTAAGACCTGATTTTTGAAGACCTCGGCTTTACGGCCACAGGCGGCACAGGCTTTTGAACCAAATAATAAGAGAAGATGGTCGGCTCCCTCTAGGTCCATGGCTTCCTGAAGACTAAACTGTTTTCGCTGGTCTTCGTCGGCACCTATGGTCCAAAACAAGATTCCCTCAGGTTTAAAATCAGAGGCTTTCCCAGGCGGCAAACTTCCTAACGTCTGGGGGATCTTCGAAGCACAGCCAACTCCCCAAAGACCCAGCGCGAGTCCCGCCATTCTCAATATCAATAACCTTAAAAAAAATGGTTTTCTCATAGTTCGTTCCCCATCCTGAACAGACATGAACCTCTATCCACCGCACGTAGGACAAGAAGTCCCCCCAGACGCAGTCCCTCCGCGAGCGCCCAGCTTTTCCTGAGCTCCCATGGCTCCTAACATCAGGGGAGCCCCTAACTCTGTAGACCATTCGTCTGTCATCACCGGCTCGAGTAAATATTCTTTTTCGTAAGGTTTAAGGGGTGTGCAAGCCAAAGCACCCGCTAGGATGCAGCAGATTCCAAGAAACCATGGCCGGGATCTAAGCCCCCCTGCTTGGATCGGCCTCCCAAAAATCTGTTGACGATAATCCATCTCAATTCTCCGCCGATCAGTGACTACAATCTACTTCTGAATTCCCTAGGGATTTAAAATAATGCAGAAAGTCCCGCCTCGATACTACGACCTAACAGCCCTCCGTTGGTTTGGTAGCGGCTGACGACGATCTCACCCCGGTATCCCCGCTCTTGGCCTTGACTAAGCTCCTTAGCAAACTGATAACCAAGGCCAAGGCTTACCAGGTCCGAGCCAAATAATTTTTCTTCTCTGAGCACACGGGTCACTTCCTGCTCTTTATAGAAACGGTAGGCAAGCCTCGACTGGACCCGTTGGTCAAGTTGGATATTGACCCCGGCCTCCATGGTCAGGGAGTCGACCTCACCATAGGTGGTGTCGGTGCCCAGCGCTCCTTTGTTAACCGCTCTGATGATACCCAAATCGACCGATGTTTTAGTCGTCCTGAGAGGTGCTTCTTCTGCCACAGATGGTAGCGATGGAGGAGGAACCAAAAACTGGCGCACCCGGATCTGAGCCGCTCGGGCCTCAGGGCGACCTTTTTGGAGGATTTGGCTCACTTGGTAATCCATGATGGTCGAAGGCGTTGCAAGATGCCTGACCCCCAGGCTGACACCCCGAGACTTCCCCTCGGGAGGCGTGCCGATTTCTCTGGAATCAAAATCCAAAATACGAAACTCCGGCTGACGGGACTCCGTCTGGGAAAGGTCGACAGCAATCCTTATGGTCTCGTGGTACAGCCAGTGCCCCGCCCCTACGCCGATGGTCTGACGGTCCATCACCCCGTCGCCGCCCCCTTGGGCCATAAGGCGGGTCTCGGTCAACTTATCCCAAGTTAAATTCCCCTGCACCGACCACTCGTCGTAGACACGGTCTCCCGAGCCATATTCGTTACGGACATAGTCGTCGTTTATGATATTTTGTTGGCGGTCTTGATCCCGGGTCATGGAGATACCAAGGGAGGTTTGAGTGAGAGCACCCCATCCACTCCTTGTCATCGTCCCATCAAGTCCAAACCGACGGCGTTCCAGCCCTTCACTGTCTTCATAAACCCCAATGCGCTGCCGCATAGTATGGCCCAGGATCGGACTAGATAACCCCGTACACAGCCCAAGGAAGGTCATAGCCCGAGGGAGACTCTTCTTAACCCTCAGTGGAAGGCTCAGCACAGCTCTTATCCAATGCCTTCCCTCCATTTGATTCCCCCCCTTAAATTCGAATTCTTAACTTGTTGGCTTTTGAGTTGGATGAACTCCTAAATTTCCCCCATTCTGCCAGGTCACGTTTCCTTATACAAGAGACTCCGTTGGAATCATTCTTGCTCAGGTAGCTTTGATTCGTCCCCAAAGACCAGATGCTCCACCTTCTTTGCCCCCCTTGCCAGATGTCCAGGATCGAGTTAATCTTTTTCCTATGAACAAATTTGACTCCATACCGTTACCCTGGCTGCTTGTGGCGACACCCCAGCTGATGGATCCACTTTTCAAACGAAAAGTGGTCTTAATCGTCGAGCATAGCAAGACGGGAAGCATGGGATTTGTGCTCAACCACAAGGCCACCGCGCCCCTTTCGGACCTTGTGACCGTCCAGTATGTGAAGATCCCACTCCATGCCAGCGCTTGGATGGGTGGGCCGGTGGATCGCCAGTCGGGAGTGATCTTAGCCCACCGCACCCTTGCCCAAGACAGCAAGTCTACGGGGGGAACCTTTGTGAGTCCCTTTGTCCAAGATGCAGCTTTTGAGTCGGTCTCCGAAACAGGGTACTCTCTCTCGTCGAGCGAAGAGGCTTTGATTGAGCTGGTACGCTACTTCGAGCATCAAAAAGAGTCCTCCCAAACGGTTGATCTCGAAAAGGGAGTCCACCCTTTGGCACCCAACGCTCTCGGAGAACTCTATCCTTTTCGCTTTCTGGTGGGATACTCGGGGTGGGGACGGGGCCAGTTAGAGCAAGAAATCAAGTCGGGAGCTTGGATCCAAGTCCCCGCGACCCCTAAGCTGATCTTTGACACCCCGTGGCAGACCCTGTGGCAGGAGTGTATGAATCACGTCGGTGTAAACCCCAGGGCTTTTGCTCCCAGCTATCAGCCTTTCCTCCATTAAAATCAGCGCCAGTTTCCACCTACTTCCAACGGTTATGCATCCAAAAATAACACTGGGGAGCCTGTTTCACGGCGTCTTCGACGACTTTATTAAACAAGATCGAATGATTGATCACATCTTGTTTGGGATCCTCTGTCGTCTGAAGCACCACTGGGGGACAAAACACCAAACGGTGGCGTTCAAAGGACTTGCGGATGATATAGCCTGGAATCACCGGCGCTGGTTTTTTTTGGTAGATAGCTGCAAAGGAGGTGTTAGTCTTGGCAGGGTGATTAAAAAAAGGCAGTTTAGGTTCTCCTGGGCGCGCCTGATCCATCACAAATCCAACGACTTCACCTTGGTCTAAAATCTCGACGATTCGTTTAAAACCGTCGCCTCTTTTTTGGCGTTTGACGGTGAGAAATCCGATGGTCTCCCGCACCCTCGATACAAAACGGTCGAGACTTGAAAATCCAACTTTTTTAACGACCACATAACTCGGGGCGATCAGCCGGGTCATCGTCGCCCCCATGACCTCCCAGTTGCCCAGATGAAAACAAAGGATATAAGCCCCCTGGCCGTGGGCCAAAGCACCAGTGAGGTTTTCGGCACCTTCCACCTCAACCCCTGGGACGGGATCGATAGCGGAGGCCCGCAGAAACTCAAATACGGTCATCAAAAACTGACTGAGGGATTCTTGGGCTAGGGCTTTGCGCTCCTGCACGGTCTTATCTGGAAAGGCAATCCCTAGGTTACGAACCATCAGCCTATGCCGAATCCTAAAAACCCTGAACAACACAAAGCCCAGTTGCCTGGCAAGCCGTTCGCAGGTTTCCGGGGAACATTGGACCAACCACCTACTGATCAGCCTTAACATTAAGTCCATGATTTAAGTCCCATCATTCAAAAAACCTTGCCACATAGCAGTGCCGCCCCACTATAGACGATTCTTAGGCAAAAAAAAGATTTTTGGCTAATCCTAAGGGTTAAGTTATGCTAAATTTGGCTCAAAACGAGCCGAATTTTGAATATCACAAACATATCAGGCGGATACCTTTTAAAAATGCAGCGTCATGGCCTTAATCACCTTATCCAATGGAAAAATCGTGGGTCCCGCAAACCCTTGTTGGTGCGGGGAGCCCGCCAAGTGGGAAAAAGCTACTTGATTCGCGAATTCGGCAAAGACCACTTTGCCAATATGGTCGAAATCAATTTTGAAATGCGCCCCGATCTTGCTTCTCTCTTTAGGGGCAGCCTCGACCCTGTCCGCCTGGTGCGGGATCTAAAGATCGCTACAGAACAGGAAATTCAACCAGGTCAGACTCTATTGTTTTTTGATGAGATCCAGCTTGCGCCCCAGGCTCTGACTGCACTTCGGTATTTTTACGAAAAAATGCCCGAACTCCATGTGATTGCTGCAGGGTCGCTTCTCGAATTTGCCATCGAAGAGGTAGGTATCCCTGTGGGTAGAGTCGAGTCCTTTTATCTTTACCCTATGAACTTCAGAGAGTTTTTGGCAGCCCGAGGCCAACGAAACCTGACCGAGCTGTTAACGGAACATCGCTCCTTGGCTCCCCTGAGCGATTTTGCCCATGCTCAGTTGTTGGCTTTGGCCTGGGAGCATCTGGCGGTTGGAGGAATGCCCGAGGCCGTACGGGTCTGGGTAGAAACCCAGGATCTCCAACAGGTGACTCATGTGCATGCAACGCTTGTTGAAAACTATCGACAGGATTTTCCAAAGTACGCTCGACGTGCGCAAATTAAGTATGTTGAAACAGTTTTTCAAGCAATCCCCAGGCTTCTTGGTAGAAAATGTGTTTTCTCCCATATCGATCCTGCACTTAAGTCCCGAGATCTCAAAGCCGCTTTGCAGCTCCTCGCAAAAGCTGGGGTCGCTCATATCGTGCACCATAGCAATGCCAATGGGCTACCCTTAGGCGCCGAGACTAAATCTGAGGTTTTTAAAGTCATCTTTTTGGATGTGGCGCTCGCGGAGGCCATGCTGGGATTAAAGCCTGGGGCGTGGATTCTCGATCCCAAAACCCAATTAGCCAATCGGGGTGCAATCGTAGAAAGCTATGTGGGCCAAGAACTCCTAGCTGCCAGTCCGCCCAATATTCGTGCAGAGCTGTTTTATTGGGTGCGAGAAAAATCCACGAGCTTAGCCGAGGTCGACTATCTATGGACCTATGAGGATCAGATCGTACCTATCGAAGTCAAAAGCGGAAGCGGACGACGCGGAAAAAGCGTCCAACTCTTTCTCACCGAAAAACCCCATATCAAAAGCTTTTGCCAGGTCTCAATCGATCCTTTTCAGACCCTACGAAACGGCAGAAACATCCCCCTCTATGCTGTGGATCATTGCCAATGTCTGTCGATAAACCCCTGAGGCAACTTGAGCTCATGGGCATATTCTAGGTCGAGTCCAATAAAGCGGACCCCCAAAAAATGCTGGACCCATTCAGGCCCCTCCACCAAAAGCTTTTTCCAGGGGCCATCTGCCACGACCACCCCATCGTTGACGACGATCAACCTTTCGGCAAATCGAATCCCGATCTCAATATTAGACGTGACCACCATCTGGATCCGTTCTTCGGACCCATGATCCGCTGGATGGGCGCCCTCAGCCAACGCAGCAATCATATTCAGGATGATCGTCGACGTGACCGGGTCGAGCCCTGAGGTGGGCTCATCAAAAATCGCGACCTGGGGTCTGGTGCAAAGGGCTCTGGCAATCCCCACCCGCCGCTGCATCCCTCCCGACAGTTCAAAGGGATACATATTTTCGGTCCGCCCGAGCTTGACCCCTGCCAAAAGGACTTTGATCCGTTCTTCCATCTCCTTGCGGGTCGAAGGCGTCATATGCTCCATGGCAAAGATCAGATTGTCTTTAACCGTCATAAAATCAAACAAGGCTCCCTGCTGGAAAGCCATGCCCACGGACTTAAGGACTTTTTGCCGCTCGGTTTCAGGTGATTTCACCATATCAAGCCCGATCAGCTCCACTTGGCCCGCAGAGGGTTTTAACAAACCCAAAATAATCTTTAAGATCGTGGATTTTCCACATCCTCCGGGACCGACTAAGCTCACCTTTTCTCCGGGCTTGATCTCAAAGCTAATATCTTGCAGCAGGGGAACACCCCCAAACCCTATGCTGACACCCTCCAGCTTTATCATTTCTTTTTGTCCCCTTATCTAGGTCGGACGCAGCTCACTGCTAACTCTTTGAAAGTTTATATTCTTCCTGAAAAGATTGAAACCCACCGGATGATTTCTGCGAAATTGTGTATACTCCTAGTCGTCAAAGTTTCCAGTGAACAGGTTTTGCAAAAAAAAACCTTCTCACGTGCATAAAGCGTTGCCAAGTTTTCATTTTAAACGCAGGATCAAGGTTTGAATTTAGCGGAGCGCAAGAAGTGGAAAAAAGCCCCCCAACCTCTCGCCAATACAGTCGTATTCGTGGTTTGATTGCTCTGACCCCTCCCCTTCCCTGCTCGGTCCAGAGCATGCAACACGGGTCTACGGGAGGATCATCCCCCCAGCAGTGGTTGGGCCTCGTCTATGGCATCGGCGAAGAGTATGTTCTGATTAAACCCATTGAAACCACCATAGGGTCTAAGCCACCGTCTGAGGGTTTTTTCTCGGGGATTCCCACTCTGCTCGATACCCCCTTGGCCGACGATGGGCCATGGTCTCTGACCATCACCTTTGACCACTGTCACGTCTATCAGATTCAAGCCCACAGACACCCTTCGACCCCCGAAGACAGGCTGGGTCATGACTTATCTCCGACCCCTGTTTCCGGTCACTTTTCCCTCCAGGGCCTTATAACGGACCGGATTCTGTTTAAGGCTGTCGAGACCCACAAGCTCGGGGACCTCTTGACCCTCATCCGCAAAAACCAGCATATCTCCTTATGCTCCACGGTTGATGTGGAGGCCAAGGATCGGAATACAGGTTTTTCCGAGGTCGTCCTGAAACCCCAGGCTCTTCCCGAGCTGGACTGGCATGAGCTCGATACGACGACGGAGTTTCTAGGCCACCGTTTTGCCTACCCCATCCTGATCACCGGCATGACCGGTGGACTGGAACAGGGCGCCAGCATCAACCGGCACCTTGCGCTTGCTGCCCAGGCACTCCGCATCCCCATGGGTGTGGGATCACAACGAGTCGCCCTCGACAATCCCGAGCACTCTGCTATTTTTTGTGTGAAAAAATTTGCCCCTAAGGTGTTTTTGATCGGCAACTTAGGTATCGCCCAGATCGCCCATGTAAGCCCCGAAACCGCCTTAGACCTTTGCCGACGGGCCGTCAAGATGATCGATGCCGATGCCTTGGCCCTCCACGCCAATGTCCTCCAGGAGGCTGTCCAGATCGAAGGAGACCGCAACTTTAGGGGCGTCCTCCGCAATATCGAGTTTGTCACCGCTAGACTCGGGGTGCCGGTCATCCTAAAGGAAGTCGGCGTGGGTCTCGACCTAGAGACGGGACTGCGCCTTGGGGAGGCCGGGATCGCTGCCCTAGACGTGGGGGGCAAAGGAGGAACCTCCTGGAGTTATATCGAAGGTTTGAGGACCAGCGAGCCCTTGGTGCGGCAGGTGGCCGAAGTCTACCGCGACTGGGGAATCCCCACGGCCGTGGCGCTGTATGAAATGTCCCGCCACCTCTCTCGCCCGATCCCCCTGATCGCTACTGGCGGGATGCGGGATGGATACATGATCGCCAAGGGGGTGGCCTTGGGGGCAACCCTTTGTGGTGTAGGGCTCCCCCTGCTTAAGGCTGCCCTCAAAAGCACGGAAGAGGTGGCCTACACCGTCGAAACCCTCGTCCATGGACTTAAAACAGCGATGATTGCAACGGGTTCTGCGTCTCTAAAAGACCTTAAAAAACCTCTGCGACTGAGTAAAACCTTTCTAGACCTTGTCGACCTTTGGGGCTCCCACGACGACGTTTCACGAGCAGCTCCATTTCCCCCATTGTCCCTATCCCGATCTGAGGTACCCCTATGACCAAGGTTCCTGATGCCCCCCACAGAATCCAGGGTGCCTCCACCACGGCACACCCGACACCCCGTCCCGCACAGGACGGCTCAAGAGTTTTTTCGTCCCGCCTACCAGGATTTTACGAGTTGCCCATCACCGAAAGGCTGGATATTTGCTGCCAACTCACAGGCCTTAATCCCGCCGAGGCGGCCCATCTTCACAACTTTGGTGCTCTCAATGGATCCCTTGTGGATGTTTTTATCGAGAACGCCATCGGCACCCTTCCCCTGCCCTTGGGGATCGCCACAAACTTTCATATCAACGGCAAAGACGTTTTGGTGCCCATGGCTGTAGAAGAGACCAGCGTCCTCGCAGCCGCCAGTCACGGGGCTAAACTCGCTCGCGCAGGGGGCGGTTTTCAGGCGGTTTCCACCCGTCCTGTGATGACGGGCCAAATCCAAGTGGTCCTTAAACCTCAAACCGAAACATCGACTCTGGGTAAACCCTTTTTTACTTGGGAAGAAAGGGTCCAGACCACCCATGAACTCCTCCAACAGTACCAAAGTATCTTGGTCGATTATGCCAACCGTGGACAGGAGCGCCTTCTGGAACGGGGAGGGGGAGCTCTTTCCGTGGATTGGCACTTTATCCCTGAAATGGAGAGTGCGGTGATCCATGTTTATGTGGATACCCAGGATGCCATGGGAGCCAATATCGTCAACACCATGTGCGAGCGGGTTGGCACACTGCTGCCAGAAATCTTACCCTGTGACGTGGGTTTGCGGATTTTGACCAATCTTACGGATCGGCGCGTCACCAAGGTTAGCTGCCTTGTGCCTTGGACAGCTCTTAAGTCAGCGGATCCCATCCGTGATTTCGATGGTCACCAGGTGGTGGACCGGATCGTGATGGCTTACCAATTTGCAAAATACGATATCCACCGAGCTGCGACCAACAACAAAGGGATTATGAACGGGATCGACCCCGTCCTGATCGCAACGGGAAACGACTGGAGAGCAATCGAGGCTGGTGCCCATGCCTACACCGCTCGCCATGGTCGTTATAGTCCTATGGCCCATTGGACTAAGACGGCTGATGGTCACCTGGAGGGTCACCTAGAACTGCCCATGGCGGTCGGCGTTGTGGGTGGGGTCACCCGACTCCACCCCACGGCTAAGGCAGCCCTAAAGATTATGGGTTCGCCATCCGCAAATGAGCTTGCACAGATCGTCGTCTCAGTAGGACTCGCCCAAAACCTTTCGGCTTTGCGTGCTCTTGCTGCGGAAGGAATCCAGCATGGGCATATGGGATTGCACCAGAGCAATCTCGAAATGATGCAACGGGGCACCCATGTTGGGCCCAGTGACCCTCCCTTACAAGATCGGGATCCCAGACCTCGGGAGGTCCCTCAACAAATGATCAAGGGTGGGGGGGGCTACCCATGATTTCCGTTCGGGTCCCGGGTAAAGTGATGTTGGCCGGGGAGTATGCCGTACTCACTGGGCGACCGGCCCTTGCAGCGACCCTTGACCAGCATCTTTTGGTGCGGGCACGGACTGGTTCGCCCTACGGGTCTGACTCAAACGGGCTCCTCGTGACCTCTGACTTGTGGGTAGATTTAGGAGAGCATCAAGAGCGTCTCCCGGTCGGATATCTTATCGATCGCCGTGGGTCTTATGTTTGTCCCCTCTACGCGGGTAAAAACCGACCTGGAAAAGAGTGGGGTCCCGTCATCAATCTTTTGGGAAATCGTAAGGCGATTCTAGACGCACTAGAGCAGCAAGTACCTTCCAGCCATCTCCCCCTCCTGTTGGCTGCCTGGGAAGGAGCTCAGACTTTTAAGATCGATGGGGGAGCCCTTCATGTGATCTCGGAGTTAGATGTCCGCTTTGGTCTGGGGAGTTCGTCTGCCCTTTACCTGGGAGTTTTTGGAGCCTGTGGGGCTATGGCAGGGGCCTGGGGCCAAAACCCTGGGAGCGACCAGCCAAACTGGCAGATTCCACGTCTGGCCATGAAGCTCCAGCACACCCTACAAAAAAGGGCTTCGGGCTACGATATAGCGACCCAGTTTCTGGGTGGGATGGTCGAATTCCAGATCCACCAGGAGACCCAAGACAGTTTGGGCGACCCTTACCTTTGGCCTGGAAAGGTGGTCCGTCATCCTGAGGGAACCTCTAGAAGGCTTGCCCGGTATGCCCATGTTTTTGTGGGGGGACGAGGGGCACCTACGGGACCTTTAGTGAAATCAACGGTCGATTGGATCCACGAACGAGGTGTTTGGCAGGATCTCTGCTCTCTCGATGAGAGGGTCCAGGCTAGCCTTAAACAACTATTGGCAATATCTCCATCCGAAGCGACTCCTCTATCCCTGATCGAAGAATTTTACGGGGCTGTCAAAAACCATCGGCAGCTTATCCGCCAAATGCCCCAGTACCCTGGAGAGATTGCCATAGCCCTTCAAGAGACCCCTGGATGCGATAAGGCTTGGACCTTTAAGACGACAGGAGCTGGAGGCGAAGATGCCCTCTTGCTTTGGGGAGAAATCCCGTATTTAATGGACGCGACCAAGGTTCTAAGGGGTTTGGGATGGAAACGGCTGGAAGCTGGATTTGAGCGTTTTGGGATGCAGGTTCAGTTAAACCAAAAAGGCGTCCATAAAAACGCCACAAGGGATTTAGGTTCCAGTCTCCGAGGAGAATTCCGATGAACCAGGCTCAAGACTCTCATAAAGGTGGCCGTTGGTCTGTGGCAAAGGTACCCAGCAACATTGCACTCCTCAAGTACTGGGGCAAAAAAGACGAATCCACCCAGTGGCCGGCCAACGATTCCCTGTCGATGACCCTTGAACATGCCCTGACGGTGACAAAAGCCCGTCCCCTTGCAGGAATCGATCAGGCCACAGCGCAACCTCCCTTAGACCAGGTGACCATTGGTGGTCGCACCCTCTCGTCCCTTTCCGATAGTGGGCACAAGGCACTGGCCCATCTGCGCCGCTTGCGGGAGCTCACTGGATTTAAGAGCCTCCTCGAAGTAGAGTCCTCCAACACTTTTCCTTCAGAGTGCGGCATTGCGTCCAGTGCCAGCGGCCTCGGAGCTCTGACCCTAGCAGCCCTAGGAGCTTGGACTGGTTCCAAAAATTTAGGAGAGTTAGAAGCCAACGGCTACTGCCGCAATCGACTTGCTCAGCTTGCTCGGCTTGGGTCCGGGAGTGCGTGCCGGAGTTTTTGGGGGGGATTTGTGGCATGGGAAGCGGGGCCTCAAGGGGACCGGCAGCGAGTCTACCCTGTGGCCGTGGACCTGGATTTCAAATTGGCCGACCTGATCGTGGTGCTCTCCAAACAACCAAAAGGTCTTTCCTCAACGGAAGGTCATCGCAGCGCCTGGACCAGTCCGCTGTTTGCTCCACGGCTTGCCAGCCATAGGAGCCGCTACCAACAGATGCAACAGGCCCTCAAAAAGCGCGATTTGGAATCCATGGGTGCCATCATGGAAGTCGAAGCCCTTGAAATGCATAGTGTGATGATGACAGCCCAGCCTCCAGCTCGGTACTGGACCGACGAAACATCTCCATTAATTACATGGATCAGAGAGGAACGGCTTGCCGGTCGCCTACCAGCATGGTTTACCATCGATGCGGGCCCAAATGTTCACGTGATCTGCGACTTGAAGGACGCACCAAACGTCATGGCCAAAATACGCGCACGATACCAAAACCTAGCCCAAGAACACCCCAACAGCAGGTATGATGGGGTTGAGATCATCCAAGATCAGACAGGGCACGGCCCTTTTTTAGGTGTGGAGTAGACGATTCATGATGCATCCAGGGAACCGCACTCCCCAACCTATGGCGATAAGCTCTGTACCCCACGGATGGCACCCAAATCGAGGGGTCGCTGGGATACCCGTGATCAGCCAAGCCGAAGCCCACGGCAAGACGATCTTAGTAGGCGAACATGCCGTGATCTACGGAGCACAGGCCATTGCGATGCCGGTCCGATCGGTTGGCATGCGGGTGACATTGACTCCGTGCTTACGTCCAGAACAGCCAGTGACCATCAAGGCCACCCTTGGGGGTCGGGGGGTGTCTGATCATTTGAAGGGCGTGATTTTTGAAGCTTTTGAAATTTTAGGGGTCCCACCTTTTTCTCTGGAACTAAGTGGTTCTTCGACGGGCCTTATAGGTGCTGGTTTAGGATCTTCGGCGACTCTTTGTATCGTCATCCTCAAATCGATTTCTGGAGCCTTGGGGATGTCTCTTAATGAGGGACAACTAGCGACCCTCGGCAACCAGCTCGAACGGCATTTCCATGGAAACCCTTCGGGCCTTGATACCTCTGTAGTCGCCTACGAAAAGACAATCTGTTTTCGCAAGGGTTCCGCACCCGAGGTGATCTCTGTGGAATTACCAGATAACGGATCCACAAACGATTGGCCTTTTGTGCTTTTGGACAGCCAGACCCGCTCGTCGACGATTGCCATGGTCAAAGGGGTGGCCCCGTTTTTTTTGGGCCAGGAAGGTCCACGCCGCGTCCAAAAATTTGATAGCCTATCCCATCAAGTCAAAGCGGGGCTAGAGACCGCCTCAGCAGACAGCGTGGCCGATGCCATGAAGGAAGCAGGGTCCTTGTTAAGGCAGGCGGGAGCGTCGTCCTTGGTTCTCGATGATCTAGTCGATCTTTGCGGTCGTTTGGGGGTCTTGGCAGCAAAACCTACAGGAGCTGGCGGCGGAGGATGCGTGTTGGCACTTTTGGATCCGGTCCGCAGCGACCACCAAAAAGCCAAGCTGGTCGACTGTCTCGGGGCCTCGCGGGTGATTGATGTTCACCAATAGTTGTTTAGCAATGGTCTAGGGACTTACATAAAGTCTCGCGGACCGACCAGGCACCTTCACGGTCTGTCGAGGGCCTTGAGAGGGGTAGGTCTGTAGGAAGGGAGCCCCGGTGATCAAATCTCTAAAAGATCCAAAATTGCTGGACGAAACATCCAAGGAAACTTCTCTAGGATCTCCACATTTGTTTATGGCAACCACACCCTGAGTCCCTCGGGCAAACGCAATCACGCAGTCATCTGCAAAAAGATTTGTCTGGGGAGTGCCTTGTACCATCTTTCGAAACCGGAGCATATGCGCCAAAAGGGGGTCGCGATGGGCAAATGCCCAGCGGTCATCCCGCAGCCCGGCCCCCCCTGCCTTCCCGAGGTCTGAGTAAATATAGGGGACCCCCTCGGCACGACCTAAAAGGTAGCCATAGGCAAGCATTTCGTCGACAGGATCGAGGATCATGGACCTAAAGATTTCGTTATTGGGGATATCGTGGGCCATGACAAAGGTGACGCTTCGGTCCGAGGGGAGGGCTCGTTTCGTGGCAACGAGGTCAGTGGCGAGGAGGTCAGATAGACGACCACCAAAACGAAAGGCATCCTGAATCGTCGCGCGCAGTGGAAAATCATAGTAGGAAAACGATGTTTCTTTAAGATAGGGCACAAGATCACGGTCATAGGACTTAGGGTCGGTGATAATCTCGCCAAAGATAAAAAACTTAGCTCTCTCCTCGGCTGGGATAAGCTTGTTAAAGTAGCCAGGATCCATATGTTTCACAGCGTCCAGCCTAAACCCATCGACCCCTAGGGCTGTGAGTTTGGCGACAAAGGCTTTTTGTGCAGCGAGGACCCGCGGCGAATTTTGATCGAGATCGGGGAGGCCCTTATCGCCAGGAGCCCCGCATAAACGATTTTTTCTTACCTGAACAACATCGTTATAGTCGGTGATACACGCTGCAGGGTGGTAATCATCTGGTGTAAACAAAGGCCCAAAATCCTGGAGCACTTTTTGCGCTTGTGGTGGAAGATTTCTTGGTATGAAAGACTCGTTGGCTGTATGATTGAGGACAAGATCGACTAAAATTTTGACACCGAATTGGTGTGCAGTCACGATCATCTGCTTAAACTGAGTCTCATCCCCAAGAGGACCAGCGATGATGCGGTAGTCGAGAGGTTGGTAGCGTCCCCACCACATATCGCTATCAATGGTGAGATTTGGAGGTGATACATGGATCTGCCCGTATCCTCTTTCAGCGAGGAGGGGGATTTCTTCGGTAATCTTGGTGAAAGGCCAATTAAATAGCTGTAGGATCACGTCACCCCTTGAGGAGTGGGGAGCATACTCCTTGAACCCATAGGAGTCCCTCACACTCTCTGTAGAGAATGGATCAAATGGGACCTCGTCCTGATCATCTGGACCACAACCGACCCGAAGCCCGAAAAAAAAGGCGACGACCACCATCGACAAAACAAAATAATGATTACGAGTCATCATAGAAAGCCCCCAAGAGGTTCTGGACCTTAGCGGTCCACGAACTCCTTGGAGGCCTGCAATCTTTGTACCACCTGATCACCTTGAATCTTTCAGTAACTATGGGCCCAAAGACGCTGCAGAAAGGTCTGCCAGTGTAGGCAAGTGACCCCTTCCACAACTCGGTCCAAAGGATCGTGACTCACTAAAATCAGGTCCTTAAAGTCGGTTTCTTCACGAATTTTATGCAGTCCTCGTAAATCCTTGGGGGTCACATGTTGGGTCGCCTTGATTTCAATCGCCATGCTTTCATCGACCACCAGATCCACCTCGTCACCCTGCAGGGTCCGCCAATAGGTGAGATCCCAACGGCGTCTAAAGTAGCTCTGATATGCCCGGACTTCTTGGATTAAAAAATGCTCAAACGACCGACCATAAAGGTCGGAGTTGCGATCGATCGACTTGGTTCCGGTGAGGGTATGTATGACCCCACAATCAAACAAATAATATTTTGCTGTTACCGAGACCTTGCGTTTTTTACCTGATTTCCAAACGGGTAGTTGGAAACCCAGGAGGGTATCTTCGAGGATCTCGTAGTATTCTCGGATAGTCTTTGCAGACAGGCCGACATCACTGGCTATATTTGCATAGTTGATTTGCTCCGAACTCGCCAATGCCGCCAATTTAAGAAAGCGCGTAAAGCTTGGCAAATTTCTGACCAGTGCCTCAGCTTGGATCTCTTCTTTTAGGTACAAGTCGACATAGGCAAACAGCTCTTCGTCGGGGGTTTCGGCTAGGTAAACTCTGGGAAGAGACCCATAGCGGAGGACTCTGTCGAGGTCGAATGCTGTTTGGTTTTGGATCTCAAACCAAGTCAAAGGAAAGAGAGCCGCCTGTGAGGCCCTGCCACCTAGCATATTGGCATGGTGCCTCTTGAGCTTTCTGGCACTGGATCCAGTCAACAAAAATCGATAGCCTTTTTCTTCGATCAGATCGTGAACTTCATCAAGGAGTTCGGGTATTTTTTGGACCTCATCGATCACGATAAGCTTTTTTTGCTGTGCGTCGATCAGGGACTGCAAAAGACCGGGATTTTGGCTTAAGGGTAGAAAGAACTTAGTCTTTAAAAGATTTATAGTTAAAGCGTCGTCCCCAATCTCCTGGCGGATAAGGGTCGTTTTACCGGTCGAACGGGGCCCAAACAGGAAGTATGATTTTTTTTCAATTAATTTAATTAGTTCTAGTGATCTCTTAAAATCTGTAGTCATAGTTCTGAATTTCCATGAAAATCGGAAGTAGCGGTTCCGATTTTTATACTAACGCGAAAAGGGGTTGATTTCAACCATAAGTTGAATTCAACCCCCTGAAATCAAAACAAATACCCCTAATCTCCTGACATTATTTTTTGCAATCAGAGACAATCGCTCCTAAAAGCTTTGACAGCTCTTCAAGAGCTTTGTCGGTGTCCGCGCGGATATATTTGCCCACATGCTCTGGCGAGATCGTACCAACTTTTGGCAGGGCCATCCCTTGAACCACGTCGATCCCTTTTTGTTGAATTTGGGCGCCTGAGGCTACTGTGATCATCGCTGCATCGTAATTGTTGACGATACCCTGGACTTTGGTATTGATGGCTTGGGTGATCAGCAAAGGATTGTCATTAGCTTGTGAGGTTGTCACTGTATCTGAGCGGTTGGGATCACCGTCGGTCAAAAACACCAAAAAGTTGCGCTGGGTCGTCACACCTTTTTTAGCTCCCATAAGTCCGAGAGCTGTTTCGCCGACTCTAAGTCCAGCTTCAAAGTTAGTATTACCTTTAGGGTTTCGAGCAACCTGTGTGATATCTGCAGAGAGTTTGTCGGTACCATTTTTACCTACATCTTGAGGACCATTGGTGCCTACAATCGAGGTATCACTAAAGCCCACAATCCCCAATTCGATAGAGATCGTAGGATGGATGCGTGCAAAGCGAGCCATTTCGATGGCGAAGTTTAAAGAGGCTTTTTCCCTAAGAAAATTGGGGTCTGTTTGCAGCTGAGACCCCGAAGCATCGATCACGATAGCTATATTGTACTCACTTGCCTTTTTAGAAAGGCACTCCGCATTAAGGCCGCTACCAGGGAGCCCTCCACCTCCATTTGATGAGTCCGTTTGTCCAGGAGACTCACCGTTCTGGGAAGATCCATCACCTCCTAAACCGCCTTTTCCGTTGCCGTCCACACCATTTGGATCGGTGCCCGTAGACCCATCAGTACCGAGGGATCCTGACGTGGTCTTGGCATTGGCTTTGCTGCCTGCCCCAGGCGATTCGTCACTACTGGAACCCATCCCTTCGCCTTGGTTAGCACCATTAAGCATAGAGCTCGAAGACGTTTTACCAGTTTCACCGCCAAACTGGGTGCTACTGCAACTGGTTAAGGCTATGATTCCTACTAAACCTCCACCAGTGATCAAAGCTTTATATTTCATTTTAAAGTCCCCCTTGTCCTTTGACGTTTGTTGATTGATGATTGGAAATCATGCCTACTCTATTACCCAAATAATCATTTTTCCAATTTGAAAACGGTTACTTGTTACTAAAGGTTTCGGCTTATCAATTTTTCTTCTTGAGCCTTTTCAAATTGTCAAAATAATGTTCAATTGTATCTGAGTATTATCTTTGTAGGGCGATGAATTAAATTGCTCGATGCCAACAACGAGGTTATGAAGAGTCCTCGGTCACAAAGTCTACGTCTTCCCACAGGCTCCCGGTTGCCTAAAGCTCAAACAAGGATTCCTTATGGTTATGAAAATCAGCCTTGCCTTTAGTCCCGATACCGATGATGCCTTTATGGTGCGAGCGATCGAAGCCGGCCAAATCGACACGGGGCCGTACCAATTCGACTTAATCGCTGCGGATATCCAACATCTCAACGAACAGGCAATGCTCGGAACCTACGATATTACGGCGATCAGCATCGGGGTCTACCCTCTTATCCAAGATCTTTACCAACTGGTGCCGGTAGGCTCAAGCATCGGCGATGGATTTGGCCCAGCTCTTGTGGTCCCTTTGAATCCAAGAGGAAAGTCGCCGGCTCAGAGACCGGAGGATCTCAGGGGCCAAAGGATTGCCATCCCTGGGCGCTATACGTCGGCTTATTATGCCGCAAGGATGCTGATTGGTGATTTCCAACCGGTTCCGACTCTGTTTAGCGATATCGTAACCGAAGTCTCCGAAGGCCGCTGTGATGGGGGCATCCTTATCCATGAACTACAGCTTTGGGACCATCACGATCACCTTGAGAAAATAGGCGATCTGGGTCAACTCTGGGAGGCCAAGTACCAGCTCCCCCTACCCCTCGGCGGCAACAGCATCAGGCGCTCATTAGGAACCCACCATATCAACCAGCTTACGGAAATTCTTCGCAAAAGCATTCTTTATGGATTCGAGCATCGTGAGTCTACCTTAAAAGCCGCCCTCAAGCGCAGCGGAGCCGCCATTAGCCTTCAGGAAGCAGATCGGTATATTACTATGTATGTTAACGATCACAGCCTTGATTTTCATGAGCCCGTCAGGAAATCCATCAAGCTCCTTCTAGAGGGTGGAGCCTCCCTAGGTCTGTGTCCTCCGCCAAGACCAATGGATTTGTGAGACCGTTCGTGGTTAGATAGTTCAACAATGATGAGAGGTGACTGTCCCCTGCTGGGAGGTTATCCCTCCCAATGCTCACTGTTAGGCTAAGATCTACAGGCATTTACCACGACGGGATCCCCAGGAGGAATCATGGAGCGATTTGAGGCTATTTCTCGAAAGGTTATCCTTGGTGACAGAATCACCGAGGCCGATGCTCTCTATCTTTTTCATGATTTTCATGACCTGATCGCCTTGGGCCAATTGGCCGAACAAAAAAATAAAACGATCAATCAAGACGTGGTCTTTTACAATATCAACCGCCATATCAACCCCACCAATATCTGTGCTCTAAATTGCAAGTTTTGCGCTTATTCACGCAAGATTGGTGAGCCAGGTGCTTATGCCTATTCCATTGAAACGATGGTGGAAAAAGCCGGTGAAGCGGTCCGCCAAGGAGCCACCGAAGTCCATATGGTCGGAGGACTTCATCCCCGCTGGGGATTTGATCATTATCTTAACATGATTAAATCCGTTAAAGAGGCTTTTCCTGCCCTCCATATCAAGGCCTTCACAGCCGTCGAACTCGACTGGCTTGCTCGCAAATCGCGCCAAAAGGTCGACCAAGTCCTCGAAAAACTATGTGCGGTCGGCTTAGGCTCCTTGCCTGGGGGGGGTGCAGAGATCTTCCATCCCGAAATCCGCGATTCCATTTGCGATACCAAAGTCTCCGCGGATCAGTGGTTAGGGACCCACCGCACGGCCCATGGTATGGGCATGTACTCCAACGCAACCATGCTTTATGGCCATATCGAAAAATACACCCACCGAGTCGACCACATGGCTCGGCTGCGCACCTTGCAAGATGAAACCCAAGGATTTAATGCTTTTATTCCCCTTGCCTTCCAACCCTTCCAAAATGAAATGGGGATTACCCGCTATACCCTAGGAGTCGACGACCTCAAGACCCTTGCCATCGCCAGAATTTTTCTGGACAACTTCAAACACATCAAAGCCTACTGGGTTATGTTGGGACAGGATATTGCCCAGATCGCCCTAAACTTTGGTGCAAATGATCTGGATGGAACTGTGATCGAAGAAAAAATCTCTCGCATGGCGGGAGGTCGATCAGGAATGGCCCTTTCAAGATCGCTTATTAAAAACCTGATCGAACGCGCGGACCGCATTCCAGCGGAAAGGGACACGCTCTACCATCCTCTAGAAAACCTCACGGTACGGACCTTAAGCCGTAGCCCACGGAAGGACTCTGACAAGGTAGAAGAGAATCTCTTGGAAAGTCTCAAAACCACCCTTGGCAACGAGCCTTCCGATAAGGGCCTCTCCCGGGAGCTAAGCTCTCAGCTTAAAAGCTTTGTTGATATCGGATCTGCCAACACCTTTGCCCAATTGGCTCGCCTACGCACTCAAACCTTTTTCCCCGAACTCTCGGTGACACGCAGTCGGACCCTTCATCTTTCTTGGGGCTCCCCTGGAAAAGTAAAAATCTCTGTGCATGGATCTGTCGAAGCAAAAGCTATGGTAGACCTGCCCCTGTCCGCTGCTGCCATTAAAGATTGGCTTCAGTCGCCTACGGTCGATGAGCCCGAGTCCCAACAAGGCAACCCTGCGCCTGATTCCTTTACAGAACTCTTTTTAGACATCTCTCTGCTTACCGAGCCTGTCCCAAACCTATCAGAGCCACAGTCTACGAAGGAAAAGCCATGGACCGCTCCAATTCTTGATTTACTTAATATCCTGGCACAACTGGATATTTTAACTTCTAAACTCCACCCCGTCTCCCTTCATATCCGGGGACTTAAAGCCCTGTGGCACCTATGCAGGGGCCAAGAAGGTGCTCTGATGGATGGGCTTGGCGCCTTCCAACGCCAAGGTGTCACATCCATCCAAAGCTCTCCCCTTGAATCCGAAATGGACTTGACCTCCAGGGAAATCACCACCCTTCATCGAGCTGCCTGCCAGAGTGGGCTTTGGAGTGGAGGAAAACTTGAGATCGTCGGTCCAGCCCTACAAACAACCGCCATGGCGGGCGATCACCGTCCTTTGTGGGACTCTTTTTTAAAGCGAGCGGAAACCCTGGGATCTCTCGTACCCGGGATTTATGGACTGCTCCAGGTGCGCGTTGAGGCTGCCCCCACTAGTTTTGTGACGCCCCTTGACTATCTCAAAGCCATTGCCATCGCTCGGATAGCTCTACCGGCAAATATCCAAATCGTTGCTCCGTTCTTAAGCCTACCCACCCTCGGCCTAGCCAAGGGGGAAGGCAGTCAGTCCTACCAGCATCCGGCCGAAAAGCTCGCACCTTTAGTAGCCTACTACGGGGCACAGTCCTTAGGCTCTCTCGACGTGATGCAGACGAGCCCTCGGGCTATCCTCGATCTGGTGGAAGGATCAGGAATCCTCGCCAAGGGACTCGGAGAGCCAGTACCCCCTAGTCGCCTCCCTTTGTTGCCAAAAGATTTCGGGTATCATGGGGAGAGACAGGAGCTTTTTGGTTAAAGATTTAGTTTCATAAACCGATCGTAGACAGAGTCTGTGGGCCAGACGTGACGGAAGCCCCAGTTCCAAGAGGGAGCTTGTGGGATTTTTAATAAGGTAACGAAAAGGAATTCATGTATTTACAAAGGAGTTCCAAAATCCTATGGGTGATCCCCTAAGAAAACCAAGTGATCCCTTTCCATCGAGTGACACCGAGTTGGGGGATATTGTCCCCCGTGACCTCGGTGGCTCCGCTGGGTCCTCGAATCTACAGCAGGAGCGTCAGGACCCCTCGCTCTTTGATGACCGACCCAATGGTCCGGCTATTGACGACTTGGCAGTGGCTCCATCCCCTGTGCAGCCTCAAAGGAATCTCCCGGAGGCTCCCCCCCAAGGACAGAGTCAGGTTAAGAATAAGCAAAGGCGTAACCGTCGGGGGGGATTTTCGTTTACACTCCTGATCTTTGGGGCTATTGGTTTTGTAGCCTTTGGTGCGGGGGCCTCTTTAGCCTACTTTATCCTGTCGGGGACGTTGGACGTAGATCAAGGTTGGATCAAGGATAACCTCAGTGTTATTAAAAACCTGGTGAAAGAGTGGCGCCAATAGCCACCGAATTCGAGTATTCAATGACGCTCTTGATAGACTTGCTTGCCTTTCTGACTCCCTACGGCCTTTATAGCTACTTTGCTATGTTTGGCCTCTTGATCGCCTGTGGCTTTGGGTTTCCAATGCCTGAGGATATTATTCTGATCACCGGTGGCATTATGTCGGCCCGTGGGGTGACAGATGTGATGACGGTCAACATCGTCTGCCTTTTCGGTGTTCTTGCGGGAGATGGTACCGTCTTTTTCCTAGGCCGTCGTTATGGCCAGCGGATAAAATCTTTCCCCATCATTCGCCGGATCCTCAACGAAAAGAACGACCGCCGTGTAGAAAAGATCTTTCGAAAATATGGCAGCAAAGTGATTTTCTTTGCGCGATTTATGCCAGGCCTCCGGACACCTATTTTTATGACGGCAGGAATCTACCGGGTGAGTCCTTGGACCTTTCTCTCACTGGACGGCTTTGCAGCGCTGATCTCAGTCCCCCTATGGATCCACGTGGGGTATATTTTTGGCCAAAACCTAGAAGAGCTGGAGCGCAAGATTAAAGACTTTCAAGTCGGTATCTATATCATCCTCGCCTTGATACTTATTTTGATCGTCGCGATCTCCCTGATCAAAAAGAAGACTTACGCCAAGATCGCAGGAGAGACCGAGGACACCTAGCTGAGGCGATCCCGGTACACCTCGTATTCAAATCGCTTGACGACCTCGTAGCGGTCATCGGGATGCCGTAGAGTTACAGACGGCAGGCGAACCCCGTTAAAGTTTGAAGTCTTGACCATGGTGTAGTGGGACATATCAAGAAAGACCAGCTTCTGTCCTACCTCAAGGGGTGTCTTAAAGGAGTAGTCACCGATCACATCCCCCGCTAGACAGGTTAGACCTCCTAGGCGATAGGTGTGGGCAAACTCCCCAGGGAGCCCCGCTCCGACTACGTCGGGCCTGTAGGGCATTTCCAAAATATCAGGCATATGGGCTGTGGCACTGGTGTCGAGGATGGCCACGGGACCTTGGTTGTCCATGATATCGAGGACCGTTGTCACAAGCACTCCGGTGCGAATCGCGACCGCCTCGCCGGGTTCTAGGTAAACATCGACCCCAGGGTAACGCTGGCGAAACCCCCGGATCACCCTCACCAGACGCTCCACGTCATATCCGGGTTTTGTGATGTGGTGCCCGCCACCAAAGTTAACCCACTTAAGTTTAGGAATCAAATCCCCGAATTTTGCCTCGACCACGCTAAGAGTCCGCTCTAAGGCATCGGATCCAAGCTCGCATAGGGTATGGAAATGCAGCCCCTCTAGCCCCCCTAAGACCGCTGATCGCACCTGGTCATGGTCCCAGGATGGATTCCCTAGACCCACGTCCCGAAGCCGCCTATCGATCTGGTCCCTGGTGGTCCCAAGCCGCGACCTAGGAGCACAGGGATCGTAGAGTTCGACGGCGACCTCCCGGTGTTCGGGGTTGACCCGGAGTCCGCAGGAGACTGGACGGGACGCCCCTTTGATCACCCCACGAAATCTCTCCCATTGGCTAAGACTGTTAAAGACTAGATGATCACAGAGAGTCACCAGACTCGCCATATCGCTCTCGCTATAGGCTGGAGCATAGGCATGGACCTCTTTACCGATTTTTTCCCGAGCTAGCATGGCTTCATGGACGGCACTGGAGGTGGCCCCTGAGAGGTATTTTTGCACCAGGCCAAAGGTGCTCCAGGTGGCAAATCCCTTGAGAGCGATCAACACCTTACATCCCGACCGATCCGCCACGGACTTAAGGGTGATCAGATTGGCTTCCAACCCGTCCAGGTCGATCACCCAACTAGGAGACTCCGTCACTTGGCGGGGATCGATGGCAAACATACCTTTTTTTATGGTCAACCATGGATCCACTGCCGCTTGAACCGTCTGTTCGGCCATAAGGAAGGCTCCCAACTTCAGTTTTTTAGGGATTTATAGCTTGTTTTAGAGTTTGGTTTTAGAGCTCTTTAAGATGCCACGGGAGTCCATGGACCTTCAGGGCTTCCATAAACGGGTCTGGATTGAGTTGTTCCATATGAACGACGCCCGTCTGGTGCCACTGTTTGGTCATCATCATCATCGCACCGATCATCGCAGGCACGCCCGTGGTGTAGCTCACGGCTTGGGCTCTCACTTCCTGGTAACAGGCTCCATGGTCGCAGATATTA
Organism: Oligoflexales bacterium; assembly: GCA_041736175.1. Taxonomy (GTDB): domain Bacteria; phylum Bdellovibrionota_B; class Oligoflexia; order Oligoflexales; family CAIYRB01; genus JBGSUI01. The sequence goes on from JBGSUI010000105.1 coordinate 29,024, forward strand.
TAGATAAATACTTTGCGCCGTTTGCCATCTTTGGTCCCCTCGATGATACAGCCGATGGAGGTTTTACCCGTGTAGCCTTCGGCTAAGCTCGCCGGATCCGGGAGCAGATGTTTGAGAAACTCCATGGGGATCACCGGAGTCCCGTGGTATAGAACCGGATCGATACGAGTCATACCCACATTTTGTAGGACCCTTAGATGGGTCAGGTATTCGTCACCAAAGGTCATCCAGAAGCGAATCTTTTTGAGCCCTTTGATATTGAGGACGAGGGACTCCAGCTCTTCGTGGTAAATCAAATAAGCTTTACGATCACCGACCCCAGGAAAATCAAAGACCTGGGAGATTTCCATAGGTGCCGTTTCGATCCACTGGCCGTTTTCCCAGTATTTTCCCCTTTGGGTTACTTCGCGAATATTGATTTCGGGATTGAAGTTGGTGGCAAAGGCTTTGCCGTGGCTTCCCGCATTGCAATCGACGATGTCGACGGTTTCGATCTCGTCAAAGAGATGTTTTTGGGCATAGGCACAAAAGACGTTGGTCACGCCAGGATCAAAACCAGACCCCAATAGGGCCATTCGGCCCGCAGATTTATATTTTTCCTGATAGGCCCACTGCCATTTGTACTCAAACTTAGCCACATCTTTGGGTTCGTAGTTAGCAGTATCCAGGTAGTCCACTCCAGCCTCAAGACAAGCGTCCATAAGGGGGAGATCTTGGTAGGGCAGGGCCACGTTGACCACCAGGTCAGGCTTCACCTTGCGGATCAGCGCTACGGTTGCGGCGACATCATCGGCATCGACTTGGGCCGTGTCGATGGTGCGGTTATGGAGTTCTTTGATTTGGGCTTTGATCTTGTCACAGCGAGCGATCGTCCGGCTGGCCAGAGTGATATGTTCAAAAACCTGAGGGACCTGTGCACATTTGTGGGCTACCACCCCGCCGACACCACCCGCACCGATGATAAGAACTCGCCCCATATTTGGACTCCTTTTGACTGCCTGATCACAATGGACAACGCCACGCCAGCCGCTATTAGTCGTTCTGCCCTGAATTTGCAAGGTAATTTTTTCGCTTACCCTCCCCTTGACGGACCCCCCTTGGGTTCTTAAAGTCCCTGGGGGAGTGTGGTCCCGCCCGAGTCTCGGGGACCCGCCGTCACGGTTGACCCCATGATCACAAACCAGCCAAATCCAAAGAGGTTTATCAATGAAAGAGTCCGGTCATATTTCCATTCATGCTCAAAATATCCTGCCCATTATCAAAAAGTGGCTTTACTCCGAAAAGGAAATCTTTGTCCGCGAGCTGGTCTCAAACGCCGCCGACGCGATCCTTAAGCTACAAAAACTCTCCCTTGTCGGCGAAGTCACCCAGGAGATCCCTGAAGCTAAAATCACAGTGGGTGTGGATAAAGAAAAGGGTACTGTGTGGATCAAGGACACGGGCCTTGGCATGACCGCCGATGAGATCAAAAAATACATCAATCAAGTGGCCTTTTCGGGAGTGAGTGATTTCCTCGAAAAGTATAAGGATCAGGACTCCGACCATCAGGTCATTGGCCATTTTGGCCTTGGTTTTTACTCAGCTTTTATGGTCGCTAAAAAAGTCGAAATCGATACCCTTTCTTACAAAGAGGGATCAAAGGCCGCCCACTGGAGCTGCGACGGTTCTACAGAATTCGAGCTCTCCGACTCAGATCGCACGGAAATCGGGACCACTATCACGCTGCATATCGCAGACGATGCTGGCGAAGACTCAGCCGACAGCACAAAACAGATGCTCCAGGTCGACCATATCCAGATGCTTCTGATGCGTTACTGTGCCTTTATCCGGTTCCCTATCGAGCTTGAAGGTAAAGTCGTCAACGACCCCAAACCCCTTTGGACCAAATCCCCGTCCACCCTAAACGACAAGGACTATCTGGACTTTTTCCATAAACTCTTTCCAGCAAGCCCTGATCCCCTCTTTTGGATCCACCTCAATGTGGATCACCCGTTTAATCTCAAAGGAATCCTCTACTTCCCAAAACTAGCCCACGAACTGGATGCCTCCCAAGGGGAGATTAAACTCTACTGCAACCAAGTCTACGTGGCTGATAATATTAAAGAACTCATCCCTGAGTTTCTGACCCTCCTCAAGGGTGTGGTCGACTGCCCTGACATGCCTCTTAACGTATCTCGAAGCTACCTCCAAAACGACCCGGTCGCCCGTAAGATCAGCGAGCATATCACCAAGAAAGTCGCCGACAAACTCACGGGGCTTGCCAAAACCGAAAGGGAGGCCTACCAAAAATACTGGGAGGATATCCATCCATTTGTCAAATTTGGTATGCTACGGGATCACAAATTTGCAGAAAAACTCCAAGACCATGTGCTCTTTAAGGCCTCCTCCGGAGACTTCTATACGGTCCAGGAATATCTAGACAAGATGAAAGATCGCCTCGAGGAAAACACAGTCCTCTATGCCAGCGACCCTAAGACCCAGGCTTCTTACCTAACGATGCTGCGCGAGCATGACCTGGATGCCGTCATCGCGGACACCATGATAGATAGCCATTTTATCCCCTTTTTAGAATCCCAACTGGGTCGTAAGGTCCACTTTAAGCGGGTCGACTCCGATGTGACCAGCCACCTGATCGACAAGAAAAACTCCGATATCGTCCTCAATGCCCAAGACCAAAAAACCTCTACCGAGGCCATCGAAAAGATCTTCCGGGACCATCTAGAAAAAACCAAAGTCAAGGTGCGGGTCGAAGCCCTTAAGTCCGAAAAAGTACCAGCCATGCTTCTAGGAGATGAGTTTAGCCGGCGGATGCGCGATATGACTAAATCCCGTGGTGGAAGTGCCATGGCCTCCTATATGGCAGGAATCGAACCGGAAGAGACTCTTCTCATCAATAAAAACAGTCCTGCCATCAAAAACCTGCTCCGTCTCAGCCTGCAATTTAACAGAGGCGACGACGTCAAGATGTTGGTCAACCAAATCTACGACCTCGCCTGGCTCCAGCAGGGGTCTTTTACAGCTGAGATGATGCAAAACTTTGTCGACCGGACTTCCCGCATCTTAGGCCGGTACGGCTCTATGGACGAAGAGAAAAAAGTCGAGATCGTGGCACCCTAACGGTCGAGTCTCCTAGGATTTTGTACCTTTTGACTCTTGAATCTGCTTTTGCAGGGCGGCGACCGCCTCGTCGCCCGGCAAAGCCACCTTAACTTCGTCCACAAGGGTTTGGGCCTTGACCACTTGGCCGCTCTTTAGGTACTCGCGGGCCAGTTGCATCTTAGTATAGTTAATCCGTTGGACACCGTACTGGGCAGGAATTCCCTTTTCAATCTGTTGCTGCATCTCGGCGCTTTGGGCTGTGATCGCTTTGGTATAAGCGTCAACCGACTTTTCTGGGTCACCCAGCCGGGAGTAGGCCTCCGCCAAATCACTCCAAGCCCGGGGGCTGGTGGATCCGCCCTCGACTGCTTTTTGCAGATAAGGAATCGCCTCTTGGTCTTTCCCAGCGATGATCAGCATCTGACCAGCTCCATAGGCGATATCAGCCTGGGCTGGGTTTCCACTGCTTTTTTGGGCGATCCGAGTAAAGTATTCGATACCCTCGGGGAGTTTAGACTGCTCTTCAAAGAGGCTAACCAACTCATTCATAACCATGGGGTTAGCAGGGTTGACCTCGAAAGCCATCTGGAGGTAGGTGAGCGCCTGTTCAGGTTGTTTTAAATCAAGGAGCTGCATCATCGCCATCTCCACAAGGGCCCGCTCGTTACGGGGGTCCCGTTTGATCACTCCTTCGAGGAGCTGGGTGGCTTCACTCACTTGACCTTGGTCTAAGGCTTCGATGGCCTTATGAATATCCCCTTCGTCCACCTGGTTTAGAGAGGCCTCCCCAGAAGGGGATAGGGAGTGCGCTTCAACCTGAGAGGGAGATCCTGTCTTGACGGTCGCGGGGCTTGATTCCTGTGGGGTTTGGACGCCCACTACGGATGAGGAAGCTTTGGGGGAGACAGGTTTATCGGCTGCGGTCGAGAGATGATTCATCATAGCAAGTGGCTTGGGCTTGTCTTCGGGACCCTCTGTCATGAGATATAAAAAGATCCCTATGGCCACGATGAGCAGCAGAAAAGCTCCGACAAAACTCGGCCAGCTAGCGGCATTTGCTTTTTCTGCTTTGGAAGTCGGCGGGTTCGGGTGTTTTGGCATGGAAAACCCCTTTGATCTAAAGGTGAAAGTGTACGGCCCAAATCCATACACCTTTGACAGTTTACCTTAAAATCCTAAATAAACAAATAAATTTAGCATTCAAATCCTATGGGCGACTTGCTGGGATTTTCAGTCGACGGGAGAGTCCGTTAAGAGTAAGCCTAATCATGGCCTAGGATAGCTACAACGACTTCCATACGGACCCACCGATGACCCAATCCACTTCAGATGCCCCCCTCCCCCAAGAGTTTGCGATCATCGTCGTCGACGACGAGACCGCAGTACGCTCCTGCGTCACGAAGGATATCCAAACCTACTACGAGGGTTACGAGTCCTTCCTTACGATAGAACCAGCATCCTCTGCGGACGAAGCTTTGTCTCTTTTTGACGAGCTTCAGTCCCAAGGAATCCTAATTCCCCTCGTGATTTCGGACTATGCCATGCCCCAAAAAAGCGGCATCGATCTCTTCCGGTCCCTGCGAAAGGATCGAGGGGTTATCGACACCCGTCACCTTCTGCTCAGTGGGCAGATCGAACACGCCAATCTCAGCACGGCTCTTACCGAAGAGTTGGTGGACGGATACCAGCTTAAGCCCTACAAAAGCGACCAGCTTAAAAACGAAGTCAAACGCCTGGTATCCCTCTATTTTATCAGATATCATTTCGATATGATAGAGCTTTTCCCTAAACTAATCTCTCACGATGCCTACCAGCTTGCCCTCCGGGAGTCCGAAGCCCAGAAACGACAGCTGACCCACCAAATCGGCCGGATCAAGGCTTCGGCCCTTGCCCGTCAGGAAACCTCTGACGAAAACATCTTTAGCTCCTTGACCCAAGCCATCAAGACATGGGTGAGCCGTAACTCTAGACAAGAACTCCTCCACGAGTTCCCGGCAGGCCAGGTTATCCTACGGGAAGGGGAGCCCAATGATCGGCTTTGGTTTCTCCTAGAGGGCGAAGTGATCCAGGAAAAAGCTGGCCAATGGGGACCTGTACACCTAGGTGACGATGGCAAAGGTAATATCTTTGGATTGTTATCCTATATGACCCAGCATCCATCTTTTTCCACAATCCACGCCAAAACACCCTGTGTGGTGGCTTGCTTTAATCGGGATGACCTCAATCTATTGATCTCCATGGAAGAAGATTTTATCATCTTGTTACTCAATACGGTATTAAGGATTCTCAAACGGCGCCTGATGGGTGTCAGCGCAACCAAAGTCGAACTTCAAGATACCCTCCAGACTCTTAAACAAGCCCAGGTTAAGCTGGTCGAAGCAGAAAAAATGGCGACTCTAGGCATTATGACTGCCGGCGTCGCCCATGAACTCAACAATCCCAGCGCCGCCCTCCAACGGGGAGCCGAACACGTCCAGGAGTCACTGCAAACTTTAACTGACTTTTGGATCAAGGGCAGGCTTACAGACCCAACTCAACTCAAAGCAGGCCAGACTATCCTCAAGGCCAGCCAAAGGGCAAAACCCTACTCGACAACAGACCTGCGTAATCAAACTCAAGTTTATAGTAAACTCTTGTCCCGAAACCAAGCCCGCAAGAGAGCCGAAATCGAGTTAAGCCTGGGCCAAAACCTCCTGGACCTGGAAGGCTCCCAAGAGAGCTGGCTTACCGAGGAGAGCTTGGATCTTTTTTATCTGTTTTTCGAAGTGGGGAGTTTTCTAGGCAATATCCGCTCCAGCAGCAGCCGAATCGCCCAACTGGTTCAAGGCATGAAAAACTACGCACGAGCAGAAACAGCGGCTTTTGAGCAGGTGGATATCCGCTCAGGGCTAGAGGACACCTACTGGGTGCTGCAAAACCGTCTCAAGAATTTTCAGTTTGAAAAAGAGTTTCTCACCACCACCAAAGCCTGGGCTGTCCCCTCCCAACTCAACCAGGTGTGGACCAACCTCCTTAGCAATGCTTGTGATGCCAGCCAGCCCGGAGGCTCTATCAAAGTCGTGGTCGACGAAACGGTGGAAGGCGGTCGTAGCTACGTGCGAACTTCCATTATCGACCATGGTGCAGGGATCCCTACGGAACTCCAATCCAAGATCTTTGAGCCCCGCTTTACCACAAAAAAAGGCGAAGATGGGCACTACGGGTTAGGACTTGGTCTGGCGATTGTCCATAAGATCATTCGGGATCATGGGGGCGATATTAGATTTGTGTCTCAGCCGGGCGAGGGTACCACTTTTACGGTGTTGGTGCCGGTGGCTCCCCAAAACTAAGGGGCCAGCCTCTAAGGGTTAATTCTCCAGCAGAGTACATTTGCCAGTGACTGATCTTTCAAGCGAGCACCTTATTTACTTCTCCAGCCACCTTGGTCAATGCGCCCAATTCAACCAGCACATTACCTACGTATGTAGACTGGGTCTCCTCTCCCTGGTCTCTAACCAGAGATACGGTTATTTTGACGTGTTTTGTGCCGTCGTGTGTTGCAGCTAAAATAAAGTCACCTTCTATGGACTTCCATGACCTCGTCCCGCTCCAACCCTTCCAATCTTTCGCCAAATCCTCGAAAAAATGCGCTAATCGTGGTGCGTCAGTATACAGATAGGTTGTAATTCCAAATTGATTTTCATCTGATCTCATTGTTACCGACAAATAGTCGTCGGTTCTCGGCCCGATGACCAGTGACAGAGCCTCACCCCCGATCGTCGTAATCGTTATCGTCATCGTTAACCCCCCACTCTCATTACTGTGACGACCAATTCGCCGCTATTTTCGGTGTAAGCACTACAAATTGGGGTCCCTACACTAACAAAAGAGAGAGCCCGTTCGAAAGAAGAAAGTTTCTGGCCTGTTAACAAATTTTTTCCAGTGAGGCCTTCGTAGATGTCTTTTCCCACTCCAATTCCCGGAGTCATTTCGAAGTCGGTCAATGCCCGAAATTTGGAGTCGCAAAAAACCCAGTTTGTGCGCGGGTTCTAGATAACTTTCAGCCAGCGCTGATTGTTCGCTCTGAAGCGTTGACTTCTTGTTAAGTGTTGACGTGAACGAGAACAGATTTGAGTTCAGTAGCAAACTCGTCTAGCAGATGAGTTTCGATTCTTACAGTCAGATCAGCCGAATTTTCGTCAGTTGCATTTGCCAAACTGAATTTGGCAGAAAAATGCCCAATACTATCGGTGGGAATGACCGCTAAAGTAAAATCAGACATTGCCCGGAGTTTAGCTGCCTTTGCTTTCCCTGAAGTTAGATCAGCGATGTTCGAAATAAACTTGGATAGATCTTCATTATAAAACCAGACATCACTCAGATAACCAGCAAATCCGCGTGACTCAACTCTAAATCGGAAACCAAAGGTCTTACTACCATTGGCATCGCAAAAGTCTGTTTTTTCGACTTCAAAAAAGCTTTTACCATCGTTGCTTCTATAGGTACTCATATTGCCGCCTATTTTTTCATGAGTGCATGTATTATCACTGGCAATTCGTCCGTCGGACGCTTACTAAAAATAAGCTCCCACCCACCAGATATTATTGGATTTCCTGAATCGAATGACGTTTTCCATGCCCCAGATCTAACAGCTTCCTTAACGCCGCTCTCAAAACTAGAGATAATCAAATCATTCCGGAGGGGCAACCCATGAGTTGGAGGGAGGCTATTAATGTATTCACCCATGTGCTTGGTAGCGTTAGGATTTACAAAAAATTCGGTGCCTTCTGTTTTCAGCCTAAAATATTTCGGGATAGTGGTACCTGGAATTGCCTCCCCGAGATTGGACATTTGACTTCTAATATTTTTCGCAGAGTCCAAAAAATCCGCAGCCTTCGCCCCTGATTTTACGATCTCCTCAGCCTCTTCAGCAGTCTTCACACCTCTCTTTGCTATTTTAGCCATAATGCCGATACCGACAGAGGCTTTTATGACCACAGGAGCTATACCGCCTGTCGCTACACTAACAAAAGACAAAGCCCGTTCGAAAGTAGAAAGTTTCTCGCCAGTTAACAAATTTTTTCCAGTGAGTCCTTCATAGATGTCTTTTCCCACTCTAATTCCTGGGGTCATGGACAGCGCGAGATCCAGGGCAGCCGTAGCAAGATTGAGGGCAAAGTCTCCGGCCGGAAAATTTCCAGCGCCAAATTCCTCGCTAGCAACATCAAGACTATGGTCTGCCAGTTTGACAAGTTCTCGTTTTTGCTCTCGCAATTCAGGATTTCGTTCCACTTCAGCTTCAACAAATTTTAAATAATTTCTTGTCTCTGCTATCTTACGTCCCTCAGGGGTGTGAGGAAGTGCCTGGCCGGGTTGGACTCCTTCAGTCATTTCAGGTATGGGAGTCAAAGGTTCAGTCATTGGCCCCATGTGTTTATCGAGAGCTTCGTTGTGTTTTTTAGCTGCCTCAATCATCGCTTGGTTGAGATCATTGTTATATTGCTGGCCTCGCTCCACATACGGCTCGGCTTTTCCTGAGGTTCGTACTTGTTCTTTCAGTTGGTTTACATGCGCCTGAGCCTCTTTGATCGCGTGGTCCAACTCGACCTCTTTTATTTCTTTTAAAGAAACTTCATTTGCCTTAGCGATTTCTTCATTCAGCCATTTTGCGGTTTCGCTATGTTTTGCTATCTCATCCTCCAGCTTTTTTCTTTCTGCCTCCATTTCGGCTCTGATCCTAGCTGCCTTTTTGCTCCTGTCCCGTCGACTGCTGCCACCAAAAACAGATCCTACGGTGTCGCCCATAACGACACCTAAATCCTGAGAAAGAATATCCAGCTTGTCATAAATGGCTTGGGCTAGTTGAAAGGGCACCTTAAGCAGACCGATAAGCATCGGTTGACCTTTATTGTCGCCAGACCCACTGCCATCCCCGGAGGACCAGCGACCATCTCCACCGCTACCGCCACTAAATTCACCTTTATCTCCATTGTCGTCCCGGCCTAATCCCCCATTGCTACCTGAACCACAACTTCCACCATGGCAGTTCCCATCGGCTCTTCCTGGCCCCTTAGGCTCTCCGGGTGAGATGTTTGTTATGGGGCCATCAAAGTGGTTATTATTCTGTTGTCTTGTAGAATCCGCCATCGACATGTTAGGGACGAGGAGTCTTCCATGGCCATCAAACGTCCACCGGACTGAACTGGTAAGATTTGCTGCCTCCAGTGGTCTAGAATTTCCCTTACTTTTCGGTCGACAAGAAACCATGATAGTGATCGTTAAAAAAAATATTACGGTTATTTTTTTGAAATGCATGATAAAACAATGTCTCCATATAGATTTTGAATCACGTGAAATTCTTCGACGTTTTTTACTGATGACTCTTTTTCTTTAAAACGATTTATAGAGGATTTGCACTCCTCAGAAAATCGATCAATTTTTTTGAGCCTCTCATTAGTCATGAACTTTTGTTTTTCAAATTGTCCTTGCCAACCACTTTTTACTAGGAGATTTAACCGGTCATTAACCGATTTTTTATAGGTTTTAATTCTCCCTAAAAGGTCATATTTCCCGTTCTCGTCGATTCCTTTGATATCTAAAATCTGCCTCTCATGGGATTCAAGGAACGCAAGGAGCTCTTTAAGTATCCGAAGAGGTTCGTCATATAGCAAATACTGGGTGTCTAAACCTTTTGCTACGCCATACCTTGTTTTATAAAGCCAATCTTGGAAAAAACCTTCGCTAACGCGGGTATAATTGATCATAGACGCCAGGTAAGAGGCATTATTTGCGCTATCATTGGCCAATTTTGCGAGTTGGTCAGCAGCCAGCTTGCTATAGACAGAAGCCTGAACGTAGTTAAAGACAAGTTGGCGCTTGCGCCTCGATTCCACTATAAAAAGACGGGTATTTGAGAGAGTCTTAACCCAGGTCTCTAGATTGTCGATCCCCGGGGTCAAGTCGTCTGCTAACGACCCACATTGGAGGTCTAATAACCCTGATTTTATGGCCCTTAATATATCCAGTTGTTCGAAGACATAGTCATGTAAACTAATAAAAGTGACTAGATTTGCTGCCTCCCATACCTCCAAATCGTGCAACGTGGCTTGTAAAGCTTTCTCCTTTTTGGCTAATTCACGAAGTTTGGAATCAAAGTTAGCGGAGGACAGAGACCCTGTTGATCCTATTTCCTTAAGTTCAGCAGCTGCTTTTGTATAGCTTTGATTCAGTTCGGAAGATATGAGTATAAGTTTATTGAGTCTGAAACTGTAGTTCTCATCGCCTAACTTATAGTTTACGATCAATTTATAGAGGTCTAACCCCCGCTGAAACTTGCTATAACACTCGTATTGACGACTTAAATCCCGCAGCTGGCTTTGTTGGTCTTGAGCGTTGCTTTCACTTGAATAAAAATAGAGTGTTGAGAGCAATAAAATATTGAATAAATTTATTGTTTTTAAAATCATTTTGACTGCATGTCCTTTAAGTTTTTGATTGAATCTTGAATTTGTTGAGAGATAGCGGTACTGTTTTTAAAGAAAGGCTGTTCTTTAAGCTCATCAAGGACTTCAAGATGGTTTCTAAAGACTCCTTTTTGTAATCGATAAGCCATTTGTGCACCGCAAATTTCGTATCCTTGATCTCGGTGGCTACAAGCAGCATCAATAACTTCTTTGAGATTATAATCATCTGGACAATGAATGGGGCCTTTGTACTCAACTTGATAGGTATTTAAAAAGAGTGTCTTCAACTCTAAGATCACGTTTTCAACAAGGGGATCAAATTCATTTTTCCTAATGAGGCAAGCCATCCCCTGAAAACTTTCCAGTTTAGAAAAATACTTAGATTGAGCCAATAAAACCTGTTCGGTCCAAAGAGGTGCCTGCATTTCTAGATATTTTAGGTAGTTATTAAGTTCAGAAACGGTCGACCTAATTTGGCAGCTATTGAACTCTTCAACACCAAAACTCTCGTGCTCGCACTCGTTGAAAACGGTTCCATGATTCTCGTGAGCACAGAATTTGTAAAGTTCGACTCCAAATATAGGGAGTCGGCAGGTATTTTTTATTCCCGGAGTGAAACAGGTAAGCCGGTGTTCATAAAGATTAAGCGTTTGGTCTTCATTGGTAGATTTGAAGACGACTTTACTATCGCTTTCGTTTTCGATAAAAGAGCCACCTGGGCATGAAAGCCACCCCCCTGTACCAAGGACAACTCCCGCCTGGAAAGTTCTTAAATCAGTGAATGTTTCATAAGAATTTTTCCGCGAACCTGGACAGTCGAAAGACTCTTCCTGTCGATAGTCTTCGACACCACATGCAGGAGATCTTTCTTCTATATAACCTTTGATTCCACATGCTAAGTCGATTTTTTTGCGGTATTTTTTCACACCACATTCTGCTCCATTGAAGTTCCTTAGCGGAAATGGATTGCCATCTGGCCATGGGAAACCAAATTTTGTCATCGCCTCGTCTTCAGTGGTAGGTGCACCAAAGGTGGGTATAAAATCGGAGGTTAACGAACTTGTGGGAGGAGCGCTTTCACGGCATGAGCTTAAAGGAGCAAGGAAAACAGCAAAGACTAAAATTTGATAGAGACTTTTTTCCTGCATAGATTTGTGAAGTTTGTGGAGCATCGAATGCGTTCTCTCTAAAATACATGTTTATTTGGAAGCCAGCAGAAGGCCAATCCAGAAGCCAGCGAATTGGTGGACTGCAATTTATATACCAGTTAATTTAAAAAAATAAATAAACATTTTCTATATGTTAAGTACCTTTTGAATTTAACCACCTGGTATCATTTTGATACTGATTCAACAAAAAAACTTTCAAAAAGCAACCAGATTGACTCAATGTTCTGATCAGAGAGTTATAGACTATTGCCTCCCGATTGCGCTTCTACAGCACCAAATGGAAAAATAAATCGAAATATTCATTGACAAGTTTTTGCGATCGCAAAAACCCCGCGATTTTAGCTTTGCCGCGAGTTTTTGTTTTTTCCCACTCCACCGACCAGTTAAGGGCACTCCGTGGCTGGGCGAGAGGGCTCTGGAGGGGGTCTCTTTCTTGACTGCCCAGCGACATAAAAGCCCTCTCAAAAGACCTGTGATATACCTTTGCATGGTCAACCTTCTTGGTCGACGCGGAGCTGTTTTAAGGGACTTTTTAGGGAGGAAAATCCATGTATATCATAGAAGAAATCATGAGCCGCCCCTGTGACGATCTCAGGGTCAGAAGACGCGAGCTTTTTCAAGCTGCCACCCTTGTCCATAAACGCGAACAAGATGACGTTATCAATTCTATTTTTTTGATAGAG
>JBGSUI010000121.1:0-2625 GCA_041736175.1 Oligoflexales bacterium
CAAAAATTAGCTATATTTAAATGGAGTCTGAGATTCAGAGGTCTAGGAATTGAATAAAATGTGCCGAGATTATGCCGGAAGGAAAGCTAATCTGCCCGGATGCTCGGGATAGGACTGCGCGCGAGCGCGCTTAGTTCATAACATATTTTTGAATCAGTTGATGTAAAGCTTTGGACAAATCTGATTTTTCTAAAATTTTAGGTAGCTCTGATACAGGTTTCCCAGCTATTCTAGAACTCATGTAGGGAATCTCCAATCTTGGACATTTTTTGCTAGAGAGATTGGACCCTACATTGTTACTTCTTTTCAAGGATTTTTTGTAGTTATTGTGTTAATAGAGAAAAAATGATTAGCCATTTTTGCACAGCGGCAAAATGATACCAAAAAATCTCACTATATTCTATTATATTAAGTGGTTAAGCGCAAAGTTTGTATTGAAGTGGAAAAAACTAAGTATTTAAAACCTACAATTTTAACTTCAAGCTTCGTAATGCTTGTGGCTCCGATGGTGCACGGTTGCCAAAAGTCAAAACTTGCTCCCCGCCAAGAGAGTGGACTTCAAGGGAATATATCTTCCACTCCATTAGCGACTTATGAATTTTCTCGTCTGAGATTTGGGGGCTACATCTGTAAAGATGTAAACTTCGGCGATCTAATGATGATAGGCCAACTAGATGGAACTTATAATTTTTACTTTGGCACATTTCTTGACAATTCGTATCTTCAGCATGGGAGAAAGGTAGAGGTATTGACAGGTCTGACCTCACTATTAACAAGTCAAAAAGTGTTTACCAGTGAATACACTTGGTCCATAAACTCTAAAAAATTGTGGAAAGAGTCTCGGATAGAGACTTCTTCAGGTAATATCATAATTCATCCATGGATTTCTAGTTTAGAGAATGCCATGACGTATGGGTGCCATCAGTCTATCGATTACGCCAAGTCCCCTCCCAACATTGACGATACTCTCAAGATTTTATCTCACAAAAATAACGAATTAGCTGTCATTGATGTGAAAGTCGATGCGCTCGTTAATGACCAAGGGAAGCATTTGATTCTAAGCCTTACTAACTTAAAAAAAGACAGGAGTCCCCTTAAAAAAGCAGATATTACCATAAATTCTCCAGTCATTAATGCAAATAATGAGATAGTTGGCTATGTGAAATCCCACAAGGTAAGAGGCGTGCTTGGAGTCTCAATCCTAAGCATTCATGATCCTGCATTTGCTCAACATTTGGTCACAAGTGGTTATGGTAAAATTGATTTTAAACAAAAAAATGCGAAAATTCCATCAGTGAGTTCTCGCTTTATCAGTGACTTTTGTGCTCGAATTAAACAATAATATGATTGCATATTCGGGCCACGGCCATAGATGTCACTTGGGGGTCACCGTCTTGTCGTCAAGATGGTCAAAAAGCTAACAAATGGACATCTTATTAAACTCCGAAAAAATTTTAACATTATAATTTTATTCTGAAATATTTAATGAGGCCCTATTGGAGCGGTTTTTGAAGAGGGGAGTGAGCTGTCCTTGGCCATCTGGCACGGATCTGTTCACCCACACTTTGGAGACGATTCCTAATGAAACTATCAATCCTTTCTTGGCACCTTGCCATCACAACCACGAGCGCCCTCTCCCTCTTTGGCTGCCGGATTCCTGCGGGCCAAGACCCTGGGAACCCCGTCTCGTCCGAATCCACCCTCAACGCTGCGGATGCTGTTGATGCTGTCGATGGTGTGAATGCAAGTATTTTTGAGCGGTTTATGTTTGCTGATTATTATTTTGAGCCAAAGATGAGTCCCCCTACTAAAGAAGCGACGACTCCCGAAAATTTCAAGCTATCTGCAACCTCCTTTCCAAAAAGCGAGATCGGCAAATACCAGCGACCTGGGACCGCAGCGACGGGCACCCCAGAGCCCTTGCGCGGGATCTGGTGGATGGATGGTAACCCCCTTGGGGACGAGACCATCTCGTTTGCTGACTTAGACTTCGGTCAAGATAAACCCCTGTTTTCGACCTTTGCTCCTAACAACTTTAGTTACCATTCCGGAAAGGCTCCTGGGCCAGGCGAAACCCAAGGAGATCGCTACTACGAAGAAGGAGTTAAACTCTTTACGGACGCTATTAATGGAGCGGTGGTTTATGAATTCAATTTTGAAGGCGGAAAAAACAGCGACTATAAATACGCCGATATAAAACCCGTGATCACCTTTAAAATCTTGGGTTTTGATATCAGGGTGAGAATCCAGCCTGGGCTCCTCAAATTTACTTTAGAATATGTTGATCAGGATACCTATCATCGTAACAATTACCTCCTAGGGCGCCAGTCTAACGACCCCAAAAAAGCTGGTTACATCTTAAAGAGAATCCTTAAGCCATCACCCACTGATCCCAATATCATGGTGCCGACGAAACACTGGGAAGAATACGTCAAAGCTCCAGGACCTTCGATGTTAAGGTTTGCTACGAAAAAATAATTGATAAATCAGGAGTTTCCACTTTAAAATTATTTAAACCAATGATATCTTTTGATAAAATCCACTACAAATCCTCCGCTAGCATAAAATAAGGGTCTTTTTAAGGGCAGAATACCTATCGATTTTTATTGTATTATTTGCCAATTA
>JBGSUI010000243.1:0-34337 GCA_041736175.1 Oligoflexales bacterium
TTCAAAAAGATGCTCAAACACAAAACTCTAAAATCTGGCTAGTGGTCCTCGGCTATGATAAAAGCGGGAAATTAAGCTGATATTCCGAAGAAAACACACGTTTCATATAAATAGATCTTCTGCATTGCAAGATCTAAGAAGTGGAGGTAAGTGGCAAGTTCCCACTGCTGTGGACTACAGCATTTTTGCCTTGTTATCCCATATCACCCAGCAGCTCCTGTATCGTACTCACCAACCCTCTTTAATCTATTTTCAGCTTGTCAAGGGCAAGGAAGACAACTGTGTGGGCAAAAAGTTTGACCCGCAACTTTTGGCGACATTGACAATGGGCGAATTAGGTAGCCACCTCCAAACGGGATTGCAGGTAGAATGTACCGGAGATGTTCCTAAGACACTCATCAATCATGGACACTTAGCACATATCGTAGGAAGATTAATCCCCTGTATGCGAAACCTACCAAAAAAGATAATTTTGTCGACAAAGCTCGTCCAAGATCATCTACGGTTTGTCGTGCCTCAGGAGATCGGTAAGTTCCTAAATAAGAGCGATGACCGAGTCCTCCTCGCAAAAAGTGATGGAGAAAGACTGGGGATTGACTTGACCTATGACGGTGGAGACCTTGTTCTGAAAGTTCCCTATGATGGTCCTGCCGTCTGTGACTATAGCGCCTATCAACCGGTCGATGCAGCAGAGGTCTATCCAGAAGCGAGCTGATACCTTGGGTAAAAGGAGCCTCAATTGGTGGCATTTGAACAGCAAAAAACAAGTAATCTGTGCTAATTGCAACTCCAATGTGGCATAAAAAGCAATAGGGTTAACTTTGGCTAAATTCTGAGGACCTTCAGGAATTAAGCTCATTATACCTGAGCTCATGATTCTTTATTTATTGGCTCGTGTCTTGCATAGGTTCGGACGACGACAAACCCTATTCCTTTTTTAAGGAGATCAATCCATGGTAAATATGAATGCTACGACCCAAAATCCCGACTCGGTAGAATTTGAAACATTGAGAATGCGCGAGCGAATTTCCTGGAAAGCTGTCTTTGCTGGGACTCTTACCATTCTCGTCCTACAGATGCTGCTTAGCCTTCTTGGGGTGGGTATCAGTGCTAGCACCATCGACCCTCTAAAGGAACAGAATCCGCTGAGCGGAATCGGCATAGGTAGCGGCATATGGCTTATTCTTTCGACACTCTTTTCAGTTTTTGTGGGAAGTTTGATTGCTGGTCGGCTCGCCGTGATTCCAAGGCGGGAATGCAGCAAATATGACTCCTGATGACCAGAATCTAAAAGCTGAAGGGAACTCCACTGACGGAAACTCCACTGAAGGGACTCAAACTCAGAAGGGATCAGCAAAGCTGCCATCTGGAGCTTTATCTCGTTGCTCTTAGGCGGTATCGTTTCGGTGTTTGGTGGGCTACAAGGAATTGCGACTCTAAGTGGGAGACCTCTCTTTCCAACTCCGCAGCACTAGCATGGAAAAGAAGCGGTCTGTACAGGCATTCAAGACTCCCTTGCAAACCGCTTCCCGATGCCCCCCTTCAAAGTGGTGTAGGTACTTCTATCGGGTTTCTCATGCCCTCGTTAGTTGCCCGATCATTTGCTGCTTTTTGGACCTTTGGTGGTGATGACGACCATTCGCGCATGGCTTGGTCGCCGGGTCTATCGATATGAATTTTATCATCAATCTCTTTGACCCAGGACAATGGAATATAATGGTGTTGACCCTGTTTATCTTTTTTTAGCTTGATTATATCTTCGCCTTCAAGGTGATCCACGGTTGCAAACTGCCCATTTTCCGAGCAAACAACGGGGGCATCTGGTCTTATTTCATTTTTGTTAATCATGAAAAACTCCACTTCTAGTTTCTATTGTTTCAAAAAATAAAACTTCACGGACCAATCTGAGACTTTTCAACCATCAGATGATGACTGGCCATACTTTGCATTTTTCGTGCCAGAATGTATAAATAACCTTGTCTCGATACGGTTAACTTGTCGCTGCGGAGCATTCGTGGCAAACTTTGGATGTCTCCTGTTACCATAGATTATGAAACTTAAAGGCCTATGACTCGACAAAGGGGCGAATGATGGATAGCAAAGAGCTTAATTTCGACTGGCAAAAGGATTTCAGGTCCGCAACTGAGCATTTAGTGGCCAAGAATTGGCTGTCCGCACTTTTGATCGGTGTCATCTCGGGTTTTATGGGTATGGGCTGCGCCAATTTAGGACCGTCGGAAGAATCTGGTTTGTCGGTTTTAGAAGACGAAGAGGAAATACCCCAAGTACCTTCAAAATCTCGAGCAGGCCAGTCAGGTTATTCTATGGGCGCCACAAAGCATACCGCTTCTTGGGTCATCTGCAATCATAATAACCCGGTCGGTGCTATGATCGTGGTCCAAGGAGAGCTAGCCGACTTCCAAGGGATTGCATCCTGTAATGAAGGGCTCGCTCAAGCGTTTCTAAGCGAACAATATTCGGTCCTCTTGATCCCGCGTCCAGGATCGATGGGGACGAGTGGCGCGAATGACCTCGGAGGCCCCCTCACCCTAGCATCGGTGGTCACTGCGGTAAAATCGGTCACTATGCAACCAAACCCATTACTCAACGGCAAATTAAACGGCTTTTGGGGATATGGAAGCGGAGCCGGGGTCGCAGCCCTTGCGGCAAGGCAGTTAGGAAGTCCTGGGTTTCTAATCATCGGAGGAGGGTTCTATGATTACGAAGATGTCTTGGCAAAAACCCAGTTTCAGCCACTCAAAGAGGCCATCACCAAAATCAAGCAGACGACCGGAGACAAAGGCATCGAATTCAGATCGGTCGCCTATGATATCAGCAAACTACCTAAATCAATTTATGCCTATCACGGCTCCCTAGACCAGGTGGCACCCATGGGCCAAGCCCGAGCCTTTGCTGACTCTCTCCGAACCAGTGGAGAGTACCAGGTGACTTTTAAAGTCTTAGAGGGGACGGGTCATTGGCTCAAGACATCGGAACAACAGCATGTGATCCGAACAATCTTGCAGAGCCAAAAGAACGCCGCGGCCCCAGCTCAAAATGAGTGAATCACACCCCCCTACCTAAAACAACCATAGGCCGTTAGGAGGCTGGGGGGGGAACTAGCATGAAGATCGATCTTCGAGAGGCTAGTCTTCCAAGGGAGATTCGTAAAATACATAGGAAGTTGAGTAGTCAGATACTTCAAAATAGACTTTTTTCTCATCTTCGTTGGCGATGTAGTCGAAATTTCGATCAAAGTACCCATAGCCAAAACGAAAGGCGCGAGCGGTGGTGGGATCATTCGTCGCCGTTGCTGTTGTCAGTTTGTCGATTTTAATAAACCGGTACAAAACTTTCCCTTCGCTTAAGACATCGAGAACTCCGTTTGTCCCTGTCCAATTCTGGATGCTTTTAGAGATGCGGTTTTGAACTTCTTGGGTGCAGCCGGAAAGACCAGCCAAGATCGTTACGGTCCCCAAAACTCCTATCAAAGCCTGTCGCATAAATGAATTCCTTTCATAAGACTTCTTTGTAACCTAATGCAAACTCTGCGGATTGGAAAGACTAAAGCCGACATTAATCCATCAGTCATAGAGATTCTATCTAAAATCCTAAATGATCTGCTTGACAGGGACATCAGGAGCTGCGGATTTGGTGAATTCTTGATTGCTTGGAACCCTGATTTCTGGCCCACTTGGCCCCAGTGTCCCTGGTCCATTGCCAGGACGGATGGAGCCCATTTTATGAGACTCCTTCGAGGCAGGCGTCGGCCTAGGACTCGGTAATGCTAGGGCTTCCTGTTGAGGATTGACCTTTGCCATAGTTGTGTGGCCATTGAATTGAGCCCCTTCCTTAATGACGAGGAGAGGCGTGACGATATCGCCCTCCACGCGACAAGTAGGGCAAAGTTCTACCCTGATACTTGCATAGATTTTTCCAACCACATGACCTTGTATAACTGTATCTTCTGCCTTTATTTCCGCATGAATCGTGGCGTCTTCCTCAATAACCAAAAAACCCTCTGACTGGATATGCCCCTCGATGCGGCCAGCAATCCTAGTGGATCCTTTGCAAAAGAATTTTCCAGTAAATTGGCACCCGTTTGTCAGTATAGTAACAGCGTGGTGATCCCTGGGGTTCATAACCTTTTTTGTCTTGTTCCCTTGACGGGATTTACTAGAAAACATGTTATTCCTCCTGATAGATTCTGAGAATACCAAAATGGAGTGCTTATCTATGGGGTTCGTTGGAAAACAAAGATCTCAAGGGGCTGGATCAGACAAACGTTATCATATTATAACACGATTTTTATCTACGTCATTTTCTACGGGGGAGTTTCAATGGTTTCATGAAGAGGGATGGGAAGAAGAACACTTGCAAGAGCTCATGGCGCAGAATTTGCCCATGCCCCTAGGGATCTATCAACAACCTCCATGGGTGAAGGAAAGAAACTTAACAAAATCTGCCCCCGATCGACTGATTGGTCGATGGATCCTCCGGACTAGACAGCAAGATGAGTACAAAAATATAGGAGATGCTGTAGCCTATGCCCAGATTAAGGGTTTTACCCAAGTCAAACTATTTGTTTCCCTATGGAAGGCCAAGAATCATTCCTTAGACCTATGGCACCAAGCATTAAGCCTATTGATTTCTGGAGTATTAATTGGAACGAAAGGAGACCTCCTTAAAGTTTATGTCTGTTGCCTTCCTCCTGATTTAAGCCCACAGCAACTTTTCCCGACCTTAGGGGGTGAAATTTCCCCTGGGACTACCTTAAAATCGATTCGGACTCCTGTGAACACTTGGAGTTTTTTGGCTGGATATGCTGCCAAAGATTTCACTAAAACACAAACTTCCATCGACATGGAAAAAGCGCTCGTAGAAATCAAGGTCCTTGAAGTCTCCCCAACCGAATGGTGGGCGAGTGGCCCCGGAAAAAAATCAGGAGAAACTCTTCATTATTTAACATCAAGGATCACAAGTGACGAAGATCGAAACCGACTTAGGCGGCCTCGACCTCGTAAATTATCGCGGTTTCTAAGATGGTGAAGTACTCTAAAGAGTACACGGCTTGAGATCGACCTTAAAATCTGCATCCACGATGTAATAATTTCCTGATTCCTTGCATCCTGCTGCTTTATGGGCGTCGCAAGAAACTCGGGGCATAGCTTTGCAGTGGGCAACGTAATAGCCGTTAGTTGATGAAGGTAGCTGGGCTGCAGTGAGGGAGACTTTGAGTTTGTCGATCACTGGGGAGCAGGTCTCTGGACCATCAAAAGCCTCACATCTTTCTTTGGCGCTAGCTTTGTAATCTTTGCCGGTGATGAGATTATGGGATGGAGTGCTCCAGCCCACGTTACCGGAAACAGTCGAGAGATAAACCATGCCATTGCCTGTTGCCTCCCGTTCGACCCGGTCGGTGTAGGTAAGAATCCCATCAACTAAATTATCAAGCTGAGAAACCGAAATGCCCGGAACCTGTACACCTTTGGTTTCAATATCTAAGGCATCAAATTTAATGGATAGATTCCAAGGTTTTCCTTTCGGCGCAAAGGTTATGTCATCATTTATTGCAAATAAAAAACATGGAATCAGTTTAGCTTTCAACTCGCACCGCTCCAGGGCGAGACGCTTTGCTTCATCAATAGATTCCAAATCATCTTCGATCACCGCTACTTTGGTTCCATCAAGACTGATCGCTATGGCCTTAAATCCCAGGAATTTTTGATACTGAGTGATCATAAGATCTCCCTGGGAAGGATCTTTAAAAGGAACCTCGGTCAAAACCTTAGGAGTCGCGAGAGTATCAGTATAGGTTTCTGGTTTGCTGAGGCTAGCGCTGTCTTTTTCGTACTTGTCATCAGCTACCAAAACAGTGCATGGCTGAAATCCTCCGATAACATAGCATCCCTCTAAAGCAGCTCTTTTTGCATCTGCCAGCGAAGCTTGGGTTGACAGTACAACCGCCATACCTAGACCCTTTTCATTGACAGCAATCGCCTTGGTGGCTTTAGTCTCTAAATATTTATTCCCTTCGATCAGCGCACTCACCATTTGCGAGACCTTGTAGGTTTTAGGATTAAAGACATCCCCCTTTTGAAACGACGGAGGTTGAGCAGGTGGCGGTACGGGAGCCGGTGGATCGCTTGCGGGAGGCGGGGTCGATCCGGGCGACGAAGGAATCGTTGCCATTTCTGCGTCGGATACCACCACTAAGGGTTCACCTGCAGGTGCACTACCTGGGGTCGGCGCCTGATCAGTCGTTGTCATGGTGACATCGGAGCCAGCGGGACCATTAGAGGCGCCGGGATTTCCAGGTGTAGTCTGAGGACTCTGGCTTGCCGGGACTGTGGAGTCACTTGATTTCAGGTCCGTACTGGAGGCTGCTGGATTCGTACCGACAGGGGTATTAGAAATCGCCTTGGTATGGCTTCCCGGTGACCTACTCGGTGGTTTTGCACAATTCATTAATAATGTCCCTATCAGCAACGATCTTGCGAAATGCCCTTTATTCATACTACTTCCCCCTTTTTAAAGTACAGACTCGGATTTGTTTTCTCTAGATTCTGTCTTATCGGAGAGTGTAGGGGAATAATCAAGTAATACCAAATAACATAAAATTTATATTATGTTAGCGATTATCAATAAAAAAGTAACTAACGTATAATAGACCTCAAATAGTTTTCCATAAGCTTGCGGTCAGCATCCTCAACTGGAGTCGACTGAATTTCCTCAAGCACGTCTTCCCGATAGCGTCGATCGACCTCATACCCACGACGGATTTCGATATCACCACCGACCACCGATTGTCCGTAATAATTGTCGCCCGTCACCCGCCGGCGTCCACCTCGCCCCCTCCGACGCTGCTGGGATTCCTGAGCTGCAGAATCAGCTTGTCTTAAGAGACGCCCAGCAAGATCTGAGTTGGACTCAGCATCAGTAAACTTGCCTTGGTCCCCTGACTCATTGGTTTGCTCCATAGCTTTGATGGCAAATTGAACCCTTGCACCTGCCGTTGGTGAGAGCGACCTCAGCTGCGACTCCACCCGGCGGGTTTCCTTTATATTCGCATTTTGTTTAAGCCTCGACCCTATCCACGCTTGATCGAGGTCAGCTTGAGTTCTTTCAGCCGCTCGATCCATCTCGGTGGAGACTTCGCCCTGGCGTTTTTGTAACTCCTTTAGGACGCTCCGAGCCGATGCTATACCAGCCTGTCGTTGCTGTTCATCCTGCTGGCGCATTTGGTCCTCAGCAGCTTCTAAATCCTGAATCCATTTGCGGTAGTCTACTACCGATTTAGATAAAATCGTAAGTTGGTCGCCACGCTTTTCGGGCTGTGATTGGGCTGCAGAATCTAGTGCAACACTATCCTGAATAGACTGCTGGAAGACGCGCTTGGTTTTAATAGCTTCGTATTGGGGAGGCACCTTTGATTCTTCTAGGCGACTGATCCGCATCTGCCATCGAATCTGCCTTTCATCGAGAAATTTTAAGATTCTTTGTTCTACAACTGCAATAGGAACCGGCCTCTTTTTAGGTGGTTGCTCAATGAGTCTCGACAGACTTCGTGCAGCTACAAAAAAATCTCGATCCCGTTCTCGATCGTCAATAATCTCGTGCTCAAATAAAAATTCGTTAATTTTTTGGGAAGTATCCATAAGAATGTCAAGACTTTTGGTTTCCCTAAATTCGGCGAGTCTACTAGCAAACCTTGCAATTTGCATTCGGTCCAATCCGTCAAAAAAGGGCGATTTATTACTCTTTTCAGCCATAGATTGCACAAGACCATCGACCTCTTCAGGCAGGTCAGTTTGATCCTTTTCGATCGCTTGATCAAGATGGGTCTTGATCGCCCGAACAACCCCAAGAGCTTCACGGTAGCGCCCATAGGCACTGGCAGTATTTAGCATCAAGGGATCGCTACGACCTATAAGCGGTTTGGGAATGGCGTGATCTATAGCCTCGGCAATGATTTCGACCTGGGCGAAATCACTATCTACGTAAGACTCGAGGAGCAGTCTGTGATCCACT
Organism: Oligoflexales bacterium; assembly: GCA_041736175.1. Taxonomy (GTDB): domain Bacteria; phylum Bdellovibrionota_B; class Oligoflexia; order Oligoflexales; family CAIYRB01; genus JBGSUI01. The sequence continues at coordinate 8,032 of JBGSUI010000243.1, forward strand.
GCAAGCTCCAGTCGATCTTCTGTGACCATGTTTGCAACAAGAACACTTGATGATTGTTGACCAGCTTTGATAATCAGCCTCACAAGCTGCAAAGGAAACGTAGAGTTTACTTGAATCTTGAGGGGCAAAGGCTGGTCATCGGGCCACGGATCCTGTATCGAAGGTGTGTCTACAGAAAGTTTTACTTGGGGGACCGGTAGCTGTTTTACGTAAAAGTAGGCTAATGGCTTTGAAGCATCCACCCTGGGGATGTGAAGGGTCAAATTCTCACTTACAGAAAATGCTATGGCGTAGCCGTCCTTTGCTCCTTGCTGCGTTCCTCTCTGGGGAAGCATCTGGAAGCTTTGAAAAAGCTCTACACTGGTGGCTCCTTCTTCAGACCCAGAAGGCTTAGGTTCAAATTTACGTAACTCAACCGTGGGAGCCTGACCTGATACCTCTGAAGAGGCTAACTCCACCTTTACAAGATTTTGTGCCACCAATTCGACCTTAATAGGCTGCTTTCCTGACAGGACCAAATTTTTATTAACAGTTGCCTCATCGACTGCACCTTGAACAACCGTTAAAGTCGCTCCTTGGGTCAACCGCTTTGCAACCTTTGTGACTTCCACCAGAGCTCCTTTAAAAGACCCAAGGGCTTGCGGCATGGCAATCATCACAAAGGCTAGCGGAAGAACTAAAGTCGCCAGCTGCCTTTGTAAGACCTGTCTTTGAAATGATTTTTGACTTTCCAAATGTTTCCTAATTTTTCCCATCCACTCGTCATTTACTGGATCTCCAAGGGTATGACTCAATAGGGGAGTTCTGGTTTCGCTACCGTATTTAATATCCAGAGCGAGAGCTAACTGGCTAGGAGTCACCTCGCAGCTATCCTTTGTTCTGCGAAAATAAAGTAAAAGGCACAGGAAAAAGATTCCTAAACCAAAAATCCAATGATCAAGCTTTTCTTTTGGATCAACTATAGACCACAGCGTCACTCCTGATGTTCCCAATAAGACACATTGCGTTAAGAGTAAAAAGCTCTGCAGGCGCCTAGATTGCCGCAGAACTCGATTGATTTCTTGTGCTGCATCAAAAATGCTTCTGTAAGGCATGAAACATCCCTATATAAAAACTTTATTTTTAGCTGTGTTATCAATGCGATTCAGCCAGCTGGTGATGGTGTTAAGTACAAAACCTAAATGGGGACAATCGCCATATAAGACCCTTTGGTCTCCAGGAATATCGACCAAAGTTAGGTTGTATTCTGGGTGTATAGCCGCTGCCTTTTTTAAAGCATGGTAACTACAAATCGTATCCTGCTCTGGGCAGAGAAAAAGCACATCACCATGGTATTCCGTGAGGTTTGCCGTTGCACGATCAATGGCCAAATAAATTTCGTTGACATATCCAGCCGTGAGCCGGTGAGATTCATGCTCTAAGGTGCGCCAATGGGAATAGTTAAAAGGCCCTCGAATTTTCGGCCAAAGTTCGGCGACAATCCTTAACAGCATTCTCGAAAAGCCGTGGAGAGGTAATTTTAATTCTATACAAGGGGCTACTAACACCAAACCAGAGCACAATGCACCAAATCGCTTTGCAAAATCCATGGCAATCAGAGCGCCGACACCAATTGCTACAATCGTTGGAGATCGGCCTCGGTCAATGTGTTTGACCCACGATGCTACCTGCAAGAGGTCTTTGACATGAGTCTCAAATCGGTCGATATGCCCTAAAAGGGTTCCTGAGCGGCCATGTCCCCTCAAGTCGTAAGCGTAGCAAGGAAGATTGCGGTCTGCAAAAGCTTGGCATATATGAAAAAGATGGTCACTTTGTTGGTCAATATCGTGAACAAACAGCAAAGCCTGATGGTTGCTATGGGGTACTTGCCATCCATTGAGATGCACGAAGGCGCCCGAATGATCTACCGGCAACAGCGTTGTCATCGAAGGATGAAACTCCTCAACGTTATCATTCATCAAACTTTTCTCCTGGATACCTCACTCAGTGGAGGAGGCTTCTTAGGGCAATTTCCTAAGGATTTCAGCATAATGATTATAACTTAGAAGCCCCCTGTTGTTCCAGTGATCTGTCTCCAGCGGTTTCACTTTCTTTAGCGAGCTCCCATTTTTGACACTTTTTTGCAAAAATTTATGTCAATCGACCAAAAGTCAAAAAATGAATCTCTCCAAAAAACCTGATAGAATGTTCCCGATCTCTTACGGAAGTTTTAACTCACAAAAACACCCAGGAGTTGCTTATGCTTAAGCTCTATGATTCCACCAAAAACCCTAACTCACGCAAAATTCACGCCCTAGCAAACGAAATAGGAGTCACCCTTAATGTGGTTCCTGTCGATCTCATGGCCGGTGAAGGCCAGCGACCCGAATACTTGAAAATAAACCCCAATGGAAAAATCCCAGCGCTCGTGGATGGACAGCATTGTGTATGGGAATCAAATGCCATCTTAGCCTACCTTTCTAGCCAGTATGGAAATCACATCTTTATCCCCCTTGACGCAAAAACACGCTCACACATGGATCAATGGCTATTCTGGCAATCTTCCCACCTACAACCTGCCATAGGCAAAATTGCCATGGAGAGGATTTATAAAAAGCGCTACCATTTAGGCGAATTCGATGAAATCAGTCTAAACCTCGGACTCCAAGAACTTGACCGTTTTGCCGGGGTCCTCAATGGCACTCTCGCGGACCGGCCCTATGTGATTGGCTCCACCCTGACCCTCGCTGATTTTGCCATCGCGGGGAGTTTTGCAAGCAGACAAGAGGCAAATATCTCACTAGAAAAGTGGGAATACCTTGGGCGTTGGCTGACCTCTATTGAAAATCGCCCCGCTTGGCGAAAAACCCTCTAATTTATGACAGGGCAGTATAAACCTTTATGGGAGAGCCCTTAGCCAATAGCACAGAGCTAGGGGCCTTTCCGTTTAAAAACCGCCAAGGTTCCCCATAAACATGGGCAAAATCTAAATCTAAATTCCATTTTGAAACTGGAAAAATACTCCAAACAGGATGCTCTACTCGATAAACCATTTTTTTGAGGTTTTTAGATTTACCAAAGCCCCATTCGTGTTCTTTAAAAAAATGCTCCACACTTTCTGAATGAGGATAAACTTCGGGCATAGTACCCACGGCACTGATTGAATAGGGAGCACCTTTCCAATTCAGGAGAAAAGACTGCTCAATCTGAAAATCCGTCTGACGAGTCAACGACGTCACCGGAGCAGCCACATAAGGTTCATTATAGAGGACCCTGGCGATCCAGGCGATTAGTGTTTGGGGGACGATCTCGCGGATAAAACAGACCCCACGAGAGTCTTGATCCCTCACATAAAACCTCAAATTAATCTCCGGAAAATTTCGATAACCCGGCCAGGAGACGTTTAAAACCTTGGTTTCTAAAAAATCAAAGGCCACAAGACTCACATAGGCGGATCCTTCCCACCTGTCTAAACCCACACCTGGCAGCAGGAGCGGGATCAGGAGTTTATCGGGAACAGGGAAATTCATCAAAATAAGATGGGACCACCGAGCTTTTAAAAAAACTCTTTCTTTTGTCGGATTTTGCATTACACACTCCCAGCTCAGGTTTTCTCTTGATTCTCTATGGGTTTTTTACTATAAACTCTCAAGGAAAGTCCTAAAAAATGATGTCCCTATAGAGAGGTTTCTTTTATGAAGAAGAAGATGATCGCGTTCAGTTTGTCTACAGTTATGTTAGCATCACAATCGCTTTTTGCTGCTAGTTCTAGCCCACAAATTTCCCCAGTCAATTCAGTCGATGAAGTCCAAGTCAGAGAGCTAAATCAATGGGTGTCTGATCTTCCGACTCAACTTTCAGACGAAGAAAACCAGGCGTTGGACCAACTAGAGTCGGCCCTCGCTCAACTGGTATCTTCGGGTTTTTTGGCAGACGACTCTGAGGGCCAACAACTCATCTCGATGATCGAAGATCTTATCACTGCCATCCGCGCGCGAAATGGTGGCGAAATCCTAGAAAAAGGCAACGAGATTCTGATCTTTATTCGAAAGATCACTTCAGATGGTGAGATTGATCTCAGAAAAGGATTCGAGAGCGTTCGCCGTTTAGTGGAAGCAGTCCAAACGAAAAATCCAAAAGAGGCCGCTGCTGCAATCACTGATATTGCTCTCCTCATTGCTAGACTCGCAAAGGTTCTAAACCCATAACCACCATTGACCTTAAATAGTTTACCCCCCTCTTTGGGCAATAGCTGCCGAAAAAGGGGGATTTTTTTGTTTTAGTCCTAGATTTTTTAACGAGGAGCTGTTAAGGACATTCTTGCGATGCGGTAGATTTTAGAGTAACCTAGCGAGGTAAGACTGTTTGAAAAACCCTGAACTTACGCCTTTCGAGCGCTTTGTTATAGAAAACAAAGGAACAGAACCCCCTTTTACGGGCCTGCTTACGACAAAAAAAGCGCAGGGCCTCTACCTTTGCAAGAGATGCGACCAACCTCTCTATACCAGCGAACACAAATTCCTCTCCCATTGTGGATGGCCTAGTTTTGACGATGAGATCCCAGGAGCCGTCACAAGGCAGCCAGATCCCGATGGTCGGCGCATCGAGATTGTTTGCAGCAAATGCGACGCCCACCTAGGGCACGTTTTTCAAGGTGAGCTTTTAACCCCCAAAAACTTGCGCCATTGTGTCAACAGTGTTTCTCTTAACTTTGTCCCCAAAGAAAACCCTCAGAAAAAAACGGTGATTTTAGCCTCGGGTTGCTTTTGGGGCACCCAACATTTTTTAAGCCGGATCACCGGAGTGATTCAAACCCAAGTGGGGTATACGGGTGGACATGTGGACCAGCCCACCTACCAACAAGTATGCTCCGGGACCACAGGGCATGTAGAAGCAGTTCTCGTTGAGTATGATCCAAGCTTGGTAAGTCTCGATGAAATCCTCAAGGTGTACTTTGAGACCCATGATTTTTCGCAAAAAGATGGTCAAGGACCTGATATTGGACCCCAGTATCTATCGGTAGCATTTTATGGGACCACTGAAGAAAAATCGGCAATAGAAAGCCTTATCTCAGAGTTAAGAGGTCTTGGACATCAGGTGGTCACCTTGGTGCAACCCCGATCCTTTTTTTGGGTTGGAGAAGACTATCACCAAAATTACTACGAACGCAAAGGTGAGACGCCCTACTGTCATATTTACCGACCTTTGTTCCCTCGCGCTCATCCCGGAATAGAACCTTGACCCTAAGCTCGAAACAGGGACCTAAAAAGCCAGTTTAGCTGGCTTTTTCTATTTTATTTTAGTCTCGACCATGCATTAGAAACTATCCTCCCCTTTCAAGGGCAGCGTGATGGTGACCGATACCTTTCCAGAGTCTGGGACCTCGGACACCAAACACTTTAACCTTGATTAGGCCATGACAGAATTTAAACCCAAAATACTCTGTATAGACGACGAAAAGGATATCCTAGACTTTTATGCAGATATTATTGCCCAAAACGGCTTTGAATCGATCCTAGCAGCCAATCCCTTAGAAGCTATTGAAATCTATCGTAAACACCATTTTGAGATTGCCTTAACGGTTTGCGACTACATGATGGAGGGTATGAATGGATTTGAAGTCAGAAAAGAACTGATTAAGATCAACTCTGTCGTCCCCTTTGTGATGATTTCTGCCTACATCACCCGGGAAATGGCACTCTCGGGTTTAGAACTCAAGATATCTAGTTTCCATGACAAGCCGTTTACCCAGATCGAGTTCTCCAAGATCATCCAAAGAGAGGCATTGCCTCGAGCCGAAGCCCTTAAGGAAAGTCGTCTGCTCGAAGCGGTCTTTTTAGAAGAGGCCCATAGCATTATCGGTGATATCGAGCCGCTCCTCCTCTCTCTGGAGTCGGATCGTACCAACGCTGAAACCTTAAACCTTCTCTTTCGCGCAGCCCATACGCTAAAGGGCTCCAGCGGTGTTTTAGAAACCGATATCATCGGAAAATTTGTCCATCGGTATGAAGACATCATTTCTGCGATCAGGAAAGATCCAACTACTTTTTCGGATGGAATATTCGAGGCCCTCCTCGCTGGCTACGATCAGATTAAAACCCTTATTTCCCTTGTACCTAATCGCAAGATTTATGACTTGGACTTAGCTGAACTTGTAAAAGTCCTCGACGTCAAACCAACTGCCTCAAAAGCTCGATCCTCTGCAGATCACGATCAGGGCCCGTCACCCCAACCAGCACAACAAGTCCAAAAAGTTAAGGATTTTATCCCGGTACCCACTGGTCTGTTAGACGATCTAGGATCCCTCTCTGGAGAGATCACCGTTATCCGCAATATGGTCAACAAGCTGGTCCGCTCCCTGGAAATCAAATTTTCGGGCGAAAAAGACATTCAAAGCCTCGGTGAGCTGTTTAATGAAATGCACAAGATTAACAGCGTGATCCAAACCAGGATCACCGATCTGCGCAAGATCCCTGTCGCCGGAATCCTAAAACCTATCTCCCGGATTCTCCGCGATATTAGTAAAGAGACCCAGAAAAAGTATCGGTTTAGCGTCGAAGGCGAAACTCTACGGATCGATAATTCACTAGCCCAGGCCTGTAGCAATAGCCTTATCCACTTGATTCGTAACAGCGCAGATCATGGGATCGAATCCCCCGAAGCTCGCATCAAATCTGGAAAAGCCGAAGAGGGGCAGATCTTAATCAGTTGTAAAGAAGAGCGAGACCAAATCGTTATCACCGTTAGCGACGATGGCAAAGGATTAGACCTCGCCCGCATTAAGGCAAAGGCCCTCGAAAAAAAGCTTTGTTCTGAGAGCCAGCTCAAAGAAATGAGTGACTACGAAATTATGGAGTTAATCTTTCTCCCTGGGTTTAGCACCGCTGCAAATGTCACTGATATCAGCGGACGTGGGGTAGGAATGGATATGGTACGAGCCTCAGTCACCGCAGTGGGTGGCCAAATAAAAATAAAATCGACCTTAGGACAAGGATCTTCTTTTTCCCTCCATTTGCCGATTCCTCGTTCTATCCTAATCATCAACAGCCTGCTAGTGAGCACTTCCAATCGCCAGTTTGCGATTCCCCAAGACGATATACTCAGAGTCTTAAGAATTGATCCTGAAGATTTTGACCAATACCTGCTTCATGCTGGCGGAGGCAAGGTCCTATGCTGGCAAAACCAACTCTATCCCTTTATTCATCTCAACCAGGTCTTAAAAATCCCCGAAAGTAGCGTCCAGAAAACGTCGCCAACGATCGATATCTTAATCCTCAAAAGCGAGCAATTTTGCTATGCTCTTCAGGTGGAAAATATATTAGATATTGAGGAAATTGTTGTTAAAAGAATTCAAGATTGTTTCAACTATAAATCTATATTTTCAGGTGCCACGTTTCTGGGAGACGGACAGGTAGGGCTGATCCTCGACGGAAAAAATGTCGGGAAAATCGCTGATATCTTGCATACCCACAAGTATATAAAATCGAAAAATCGCGACAATGAGCACCTAAAGCCACTTGAGTCTGACCAACATTCGGACTACGTCCTATTTAAACTCAACTCTACAGCCATCTTTGGTGCACCTCTCGAGGATGTTTATAGGCTGGAATTTTTCGACACTAGTTCGATTCAACATAGCGCTGGAAAAAAGTTGATCGTATATAGAGATACCCTTATGCCGCTCGTCAATTGTGAAGACTTACTCAATATGAAAAGCAATCATACACTCAGCACGGCTCAATCAAAAACACTATCGGCCTTGGTGATACAGAAAAACAAGCACTTTATTGCACTACAAGTGGATGAACTCATCGATATTGCACGCACGGAGTTCAAGTTGGATAGGCGAATCAGAGATCGTCCAGAGATTCTTGGAAATGTTCAAATCGACACAAAAACAGTCACGATTATCGACCTTGAAAATATCAAAAACCGTCACTTTGAGAATCTATAATGAAAAGGAGGTCCAACTCTTGTCTTTGAAAGTACCAGAATCAGCTCTTGGGGAATACCTCGCTGAATGCCAAGAAATTCTTGAACGACTCACCGTAAGTCTACAACGACTCGAAAAAAGTGCGAATCAGAAGGATTCTATAGCATCGATTTACCGCGATATCCATTCCATTAAGGGTTCCAGCCAACTCTTTGGGTTTACAAAAGTTAGCCAGATTGCCCATACCATAGAAAGCTGCCTTGATCCGATTCGTAAAGGCTCGATTCCAATCACCTCTGCGTTTATCGATGTTCTCTTCAAAGGCCTGGATATCATCGCCTTAAACCTTAAATCAATCCAGTCAACTAAAAAAGAATCGACAAATGACGCCGGACTAAGCCTCACCATTTCAGAGCTGATTGAATCCATCGAATTAGCCTTAGGGAGTCCAGGACTGGTTTGGAAAGATATCGATCTCCCCCCTGAATATATCAAGGTGAATACTCCCCCACGAGCGATTCATGCTACCCCAATCGAAACGCCTCCGGAAAAAGCCGCCTTTGGGATTTTTGAAGACGATCCAGTCACCCCTAGTCACAAAGCTCCCGAGACCATCGCACCGACCACCCCACCACCAAAGATCGATACCGAAAATCTGCTGGCCGATAAATACCCTACCAAAAGTCCACAAGAGGACGCACAAAATGAGACGATTCGAGTCAATGTCTCCATGCTTGACAATTTGATGAACCTGGTTGGCGAACTGGTCCTTATAAGAAACCAAGTCGTCCAATATTCTAAAACCAAGGACGAAGATCAAGAATTTGGAAAGATGAGTCAAAGGCTCAATGTTTTAACTGCGGATCTCCAAAACGAAGTTATGAAAACTCGGATGCAGCCTATTGGAAATGTTCTTTCAAAGTTTTCGCGAGTGGTGAGAGACCTCGGTCGGGAGCTTTCAAAAAAAATCGATCTTGAACTCCAAGGCACTGAAACAGAACTGGATAAAACCATTTTAGAGGCTATTAAAGATCCACTCACCCATATCGTCCGTAACGCGATCGACCATGGAATCGAAAGTCCCGCCGATAGAAAAAAAGCTCAAAAAAATGAGCAGGGCAAGATCCTTATTAAAGCCCACCATGAAAGCGGCCAAGTCATTATCGAGGTCTCTGATGATGGCGGTGGAATCGACCGTAAAAGAGTGGTAGCTCATGCCTTAAAAAATGGCGTTATTTCCCCGGAATCAGCGGCTAAATTAAATGACTGGGAGATCCTAAACCTGATTTTTACTCCCGGATTTTCTACCGCCAAAACCGTCTCAAATCTCTCTGGACGGGGAGTGGGGATGGATGTGGTAAAGACCAACGTAGAACGAATTGGAGGTATTGTTGAAATCCAAAGCCAGTTAGGCAAAGGAACAACCATTCGCCTTAAGATCCCACTTACTCTTGCCATCGTGCCAGCCCTCTTGGTGAAATCTGGTCTGAATCGATTTGCAATACCACAAGCGAGGTTAGTAGAACTCATTAGAATCGACCCGACTGAAAAGATCCATAACGGGATCGAAGAAATTCAAGGCAAAATGGTGTTACGTCTTCGTAATAAGATTCTACCTCTCATAGCGCTTTCCGAAGTCATCCAAGCCCGCACGAAGGACCGCATCCATGACGACCATGAAACCCTAAATATTATTGTTTTGAACTCTGATAAATTTATCTTTGGACTGATAGTGAGCGAAATTGAGGACTCTACGGATATTGTAGTAAAGCCACTTTCCCATTTTTTAAAGGACATAGCGATCTTCTCTGGAGCTTCTATCATGGGTGATGGTTCAGTGGCCTTGACCCTCGATATTACAGGAATTGCCCATTCACTCATGACAGCAGAAGATAAACAAATCATGTCCCCATTGGACCTCCACAGAAGTGAGGACAAAACTGGACACCATTCCGAAGAATGTGAGTTTCTCATGGTGGACGTGTGCAGCCCAGGTTTCTATGCCATTCCTTTGACGGTCGTAAGCCGGTTAGAAGAAATACCCCACCATCTTGTGGAATACTCTGGAAATCAAAGAATTGTCCGTTACCGAGGTCAGATTTTGCCCATGATTAACTTGCCTGAATCTTTGAATTTAGAAACCAGCTCCTTCAGAGCAGAACTCGACTCTGACCAACCGATTAAACTGATCGTCATCAAACGTGGTGATAACCTCTATGGAATTGCAGTGAGAGAAATCGTCGATATCGTGACTTACGAAGCCAAAATCGATCTCGCCATGCGAGATCGACCGGGAATTTTAGGAACGCTCCTAACCAAGGATCGAGTGATCGTGATTATCGACGTCCTACAAGTCATTGACCAGTTTCGCACCCAAATGGCTCCCACTATAGATCCTAATGAAAATCCAAAGCTGATGGGTCAAGACGATAGGAGAGGAGAGTTAAAGGCTAAAAGACGCAAGATTCTTGTGGTAGACGATAGTAGCTTTTTTCGGAGCCAACTTTCTCAAATTTTGCAAGGTGCAGGTTATACCACAGAAATAGCATGTGATGGCGCGGATGGAATATCCATGATCGAAAAACATAGCTTACAGCCTTTTGATTTGATCCTATCGGACATAGAAATGCCCGTTATGAACGGCCTCGAAATGATCAAAGCGATTCGCAAAAACGAGGCCACTCTCAAGCTGCCAGTGTTAGCGATTTCTACCAAATATGGCTCAAACGCCATCGAAGAAGGCCTGGCGTCAGGCTTTAATGGGTACTTAGAAAAGCTAAATCCTGAACGTCTCCTTCAAGAAATCAATCATATATTTGCCCATCACCAAGAAAGTGAGATTTCCCATGCAGCAAACCAATAGCTCGATTCATACCGGCGCGTCGATTGGTCGCATGGCAGCCGAGTTGGACCAATTGAGTACTTTTAGGGTCGATAACGAAATCTATGGCATCGATGTGACGAGAGTTCAAGAAGTCGTAAGATCTATGCCAATGACTCCGGTTCCTCTTGCTCCCCCCTATGTGCGAGGACTCATAAATCTACGTGGCCAGGTAACAACTGCTATAGGTTTACGAGAGCTATTTGATATAAAAACCAAAGCACCCGACCAATTTATCAACGTTGTGTGCCGTCTTGACGGTATCCTAATTTCATTGCAAGTCGATGAAATTGGCGATGTTATTGAGATTCCAAAGTCCGAATTTGAGACTACCCCACAGACTGTCCCCCATAATGTTCGTAAATTTATGGAAGGGGTCTATAAACTGCCGACGACTCTTTTAAGTATTATTAATATTGACAAGATATCTGAATTCTTAAACAAACAAAACAACGAATAGAATCCACAATGAATGTACTGATCGTAGACGATTCCGTAGTCTTTAGGTCCCAGATCAAAGCGGCTCTAGAGCGTCACTCTGAAATCAAATCGATCACATCGGCAGCGAATGGCCAAATCGCGCTTGCAAGGCTCGAGCAATCCCAGGTGGATGTGGTCATCCTTGATCTTGAGATGCCTGAGTTAGATGGACTCGCGACTATTAAACTGATGCGAGAAAGGGGATTTCAGCAAAAGGTCATCGTCTTTGCGGCAGCTTCCCAAACGGGGGCCACAAAGACGCTTGAAGCGCTTAAGGCTGGCGCCGCTGATTTTGTGACCAAGCCCCAGGGAGCCCGTTCCTTGGAAGAGTCGCTGAGCAACGTTCAGCAAGAGTTGGTTCCAAAAATCCTACAGTTTGGTCCTAGCCTAGAGCGTTTAATTACCCATGACAAGCCTGTCATTCACAAAGTAAACCACCCCCCCCCTAAAATGAGCGGCCAAAAATTTAAAAAAATCCCATTGTCCCTTTTCAAACCGAGTGCTTTTGCTATAGGGTGTTCAACAGGGGGGCCTGGGGTCTTAGAAAAGATCTTTCCATCGCTCAAAGGGCTTAACCTACGTGTCCCAATCTTTATCGCTCAGCATATGCCTCCGGTCTTCACAGCAAATCTTGCAAAAAGAATTAGCGATATTAGTGGACATCCAGCCAGCGAAGGAAAAAACGGTGAAGTGGTGACCCCTGGTCGAATTTATGTGGCTCCAGGAGATTATCATATGACGCTATCTAAATCAGCTCACCAAGCGGATGTGACCATTCATCTGGACCAATCTCCTAAGCGTAACTCTGTACGCCCAGCAGTCGACAACCTGTTCGAATCCTGTGCAACTATCTATCAGAGTTTGATGGGATCGATGGTGTTAACAGGGATGGGAGAAGATGGCCTGGCGGGCGCTATTAAAATCAAAGCTCTTGCAGGAGGAGTTCTTATCCAAAACGAACAGTCTTCCGTTGTGTGGGGAATGCCAGGCGCGATATATCATGCTGGTGTCTTTGATGATATTGGTTCGATCGAAGAGTGTACCAATCTTTTTGTTAACATGGTAACTTAAGGTTTATTTATGCCAAAGTTATTCGGAGAATTTCTGATTGATCAACAGCTCGTGACTGAGGAGCAACTAACCTGTGCGTTAGTCCATCAAATCAAACTGATGCCATCTACTGTAGAAGTTATCTTTCAACATAAACTTTTGCCAAACCACAAAATCATTGAGATTCTTAAATGCCAACAAACGACAGGACGGGATTTCAGGTCATCGGCAAAATTTCTGGGTTTCTGGTCCAATGATCTGGAAACAACGGTTCAAACCTTGCTTGAAAAGGCGCGAACTCCTTTAGGTGAGGTCCTTGTAAGTCTAGGATTCGTAACACCTTTGACCCTTACTCAATCCCTCGACCAGTATATTGTAAATTCTTCTGCTATCGATTCAGATATATACAATTCCCTGATCTCCCAGTTTATCAAGGAGATTCGCGAAGTCTTAGAGCCCCAAATAAACGGCGTCCTGACCAGCTTAGGGCAAACATCAACCTCTGATTTACAAATGGCCATAGGAAGGATCAACGAGTCCATAAAACGGATTTCAGTGGTTTCAAGTCCCATCAGAACGGGCTCTATCCAACTCCTTGTCCGCGAGTTGAATCAAACTTTTGCCAGCCTAGCTCCACAAATTGAGAAGATTGACCCAACCAATTTAACTGTTTTTTTTAAATCATGTTTAAAGGTTCTAAGTCAAATCAATCCAGACATATTAAGCCAGGATCAGGATTTTTCAGTTCCCATTCATTTCAACGAATCATTAGCGGAATTCAATTTTCAAAATCAGGGGATTTTATCCGGCATCAACCGCACAGTCGCCTAAAGGATGTTTATGACAGATCAAAACACCGCCCTAAAATTCTTTGCTAGCCTTATCGAAAAAGACACTGGTATCCACTATACAGAAAGCAACTTTCACCCCCTTGAAAATCGTCTACGAGATCTTATTAAATTGCTGGAAATTCCGACAATCGAAGATTTTTTTAAGAAAGCACAGACTCAGGGTCTCACGCCCCAGCAGAAATCCCTGCTGCTGGACTTAGCAACCAATAATGAAACCTCTTTTTTTAGGGATTCTGATATCTTCGATTTCTTTAAAAACGAATTCATTCGCAAAACACATGCCTCAACTCCAACGATACGCATTTGGAGCGCTGCTTGTAGCACGGGCCAAGAGCCCTATACATTAGCTATCAACCTCCAAGAACTTGCCCATGAAGGTTTTCCAAAAAAATATGAGATTCTGGCCACCGATTTTAGTGAACGGGTCTTAAGCCAAGCAAAATCTGGATTGTACTCTCAACTGGAAGTACAAAGAGGACTCCCTCCATCCCTCTTGGCTAAATATTTTACCGAAGTCAAACAAGAGGGTACTCCCTTGAGTCAGTTTCAAGTTAAACCTGATATTTCAAGACATATAAGGTTTAAACAGCTTAACCTCCTTGAGACCAAGTTTGATTTCGGTCCCTTTGAGCTTATTTTTTGCCGCAATGTTTTGATTTACCAAAATATAGAAAATAAAAAAAAGATTATTGCCGCGCTCGCAAGATGCCTAGCCCCCCAGGGCTACCTAGTCCTTGGAGGTGCCGAGAGTCTTATAGGACTCTCGGACCAATTCGAGCTGAAACAATTTGGCAAGGGCTATGTCTACCAGTTGAAAGCCCTGGAAAGCTCGGCGGTTCCTAAGGTATCGTGAGTTTCCCATCCTCCTCGACTTAACTCTAACCCACTAAATCTAAAGATAAAAACGTGACCATCAAAGAGTCCTTAGGAAAACCTTCCAACTGCAAGTTTTTTTTAAGGTTTTGGTTGACTCTGATGGGGACGATTCTTTAAAAAATCGTTAAGATAATCCCCCAGGCCGCAAGGTCTTTCGCAAGTAGCTGTACCTTTTTGGAGGCTTTGAGAGTTTTATATGGAACAACCGAAACATCTATTCGACCTACTGACTCGTAACGCACAACAGAATCCAACCTCCGTCGCGTTTCGATTTTTCGATACCCAAACCCAAACCTGGTCCCAGATGACCTGGGAACAGTACCGGGACCAGGTGCTTAAAGTCGCCGATCACCTCCAAGTCCGCGGCGTCAAAAAGGGGCAGGCGGTCGCTATATTGAGTTCAAATCGCCCCGAGTGGATTATCAGCGACTTAGCCATCCAAGCCATTGGAGCCATCTCGATCCCTATCTTTGCGACTTCAACCAAGCAGGATATTACCTACATTCTAAAACACAGTCGGTCGATCGCCATTTTTGTCGACCACTTAGATAGGCTGGCTGAAAATAGCGAAGTCTTTCCGGAGATTGTCATCTGTTTTGACCGAGGAGACCTAAAGGAAATCATCAAAAGTCCGCTAACTCCGACCTTAAAGGTTACGCCTTTAGCACCAGAGGACCTCGCAACGATTGTTTATACCTCGGGCACCACTGGAATTCCCAAAGGTGTCATGCATACCCATGGAAACCTGATGAGTGCTGCAAAGGTGATCAAGATCGCCGTAAACGAAGGAAAGACAGGACCGGATATCTTTTTTTCCTTTCTTCCTCTTTCCCATGTGGCGGAGCGGGCACTGGTCGAGGTCGGATCTCTGATCACGGCTTCCGAAGTGGTCTTTGCGCGAAAAGTAGAGACCTTTGTGGAAGACCTGGTGATGTTCCGACCCACGATTCTACTGTGTGTTCCTCGGCTATGGGAAAAGATTCATGAACGCATTCAAACAGGATTAAGCACGTCCTCAGGGCTCAAACGAACTGTTTTCTCCTTTGCCCAGAGACTAGGAACAGCTCGGTTTTTAGGAAACTCCATTTTAAAGACTAGGGACACTAAACTAGCCGCCTTTATGGCAGACCGACTGGTAGGCAACTCTCTTAAAAAGCGCTTAGGCATCGATAGGGTAAGACTATTCCTGACCGGTTCAGCTCCAACACGGATGGAACTTATTAAGTTTTTTGGTAGCTTTGGGATCTTTATCCGCGAAGTCTATGGTCTTACGGAAAATCTCTGCCTCGGCACCTATTCCACATATCATGAAATCCGTCTAGGAAGCTGTGGCAAAGCATTTCCTGACAACGTCATCAAGGTCAATCAAGACGGCGAAGTCCTATTTAAGGCACCCTGGAATTTTAAGGGATACTACGAACAGCCGACGGCAACCGCTGAGACACTCGATGGGGAGGGATGGCTGTTAACGGGAGATCTTGGCTATGTGGATCCTGATGGGTACCTGTTTATAACCGGTCGCAAAAAAGAGCTACTTAAAACGTCGAATGGAAAATATATCGCCCCGGTACCGATTGAAGATGAGCTTAAGTCTCAAGGTATTATCGAAGATGCCATCGTGATTGGCGAAGGCCGAAAATACTGTATTGCCCTGGTTATTCTTAATCCAAACAGTTTGACCGATGGTAACAACAGCACCCTCCAGACAAAGATCGAAGACTTTGTGGAACAGATCAACAACAAAAAAGCTCGGCACGAACAGATCAAGAGAATCGGCGTCCTAAAAAAGCCCTTTACCATCGAAGATGGACTGCTGACACCTAGTCTTAAGCTTAAGCGCAAGGTTATCTTAGACCGCTATACTCATTTTGTGGATCAAGTCTATGGATCTAATCACACCACTCTTTGGGAATAAGGGTCTTAAAGCTGGCAACGGGTTGTCTCAAAATCGGAGATCAAAGCGCCCATGGTTTTTTGGGCCCATTGGTTGATATCACGAATCGTCTTTTTGTTTGGCATCACCGGGCTATCCACCTGGTCTTTTTCTTCGCGAACAATATTGAGGACATTGACCGCAGCGTCAAAGTCCATTTCAAATTCCAATTGGCCTTGGGACTCCTTTCGATATAGCCCTAGCCTAAGTGATGCTGGTTGGCCACCGTGGCCTTTCTTTAGCCTGCCTATTTCTCGATCAATGATTTCTTTGACAAGATCATGGATCATTTTGCCTAGGCCTCCTGTCATCCCAAGACCCCGATAATTTCCGGCGATTTCCACCTGGTTCACCCCATCAAACCAGCCATCAAAGGCAAATTTTTCTGCATTGTTTTGCAGGATACCTTTATATTTGAGCCCTTTGATTCGGACCTCAAGACCGCGAAACTTTACCAAGACGTCGTGTCCAATCGTAATGGGTGTAGACTTTGCATCTTTAAAAATATTCTGGTCATCCCGTGGAACTTTTAGAGTCACCGAGGAGAGCCTTGTTTCGATGCGGTACGACAAAA
The DNA here is from genome assembly GCA_041736175.1 of Oligoflexales bacterium. Taxonomy (GTDB): domain Bacteria; phylum Bdellovibrionota_B; class Oligoflexia; order Oligoflexales; family CAIYRB01; genus JBGSUI01. Next base: position 24,589 of record JBGSUI010000243.1, read on the forward strand.
GGGGCAAACCCTGGTCGGTTTCAACCGCCATATCAACCCGGGCGAGGTCACCTAGCTTAAGTAGAAAAGTCGCCCAATCAATCTGAGAGCTCATCATAGCTTGAGTGAGCCAATCAAACCTAAGCTCCGTAAAGGGTTGTGCTTGGCTGGTGATCGCCACAAGACCAAACCCATTTTGATTGATGTTATGGTAGGTTGGAAAAGCCTTAGACCAACCTCTATAACCTTTGTGCATCAGATTAGTCTGCTGCACCCAAAAATCCCTAAAGGATCCGGGAGTCACACCTCCCAAGTGAACGGCGAACTTTATTTTATTTTCAAAACCTCCCTCATCTAGGGGTGTCACTTTGATTTCAAGATTCTGATCCAAAAACCGTGCGGGCTTTTTGTGGCAAGCGGAGGCTTTATTGGCATCGAGATGATATTGATTGTTCTGAGAAAAAGCGCCTGCTATGCAGAGATGCTCTCCCTCACCGCGCAAGGCGCCTAAAAGCCCTGGATCCCGCATGATAAGGTCTTGGTATTGACTGGTTCGAGCGGCGCCATCGACCACAAGCTGGGCTATTGCTTGAAGATAGCTTTTAGGTGTTTCGGGAGCGACCAATGTTAACCACGGTTTCCAAAAATCACAGCGAGGCTCATAGGGCTCTGAATCAGTCAGATTGTTAGGACCAGGGCTCTTTGCCGCACCAACATCTAGGGAAACCCCGCCTTGAGGATCTTGGGTCTGGGCCTCGGGATCCTGCCGCACCGACCACCACAACGTTGCCCCGCCTGCTAGGATCAAGACCAAGAAAAGAACAAGGACACTAGAAAATCCCGCTAGAAATTTTAGCTTCATGGCAAAGGTCCTAGGCGACGGCTTGGTTGATTGCGGTCCCAGTAGAGGCCAAGGGTTGGATGGCTTTTAATAGACAGAGGCGTCCGCTGGTGACGACCATTAATTCTTCTTGGGGTTGGACCAAAAACAGTGCTGGTGGACTTAGAGTCGCCCCTTTATGGACGATCGTCCCTGCGACCAGAGCTGCATATCCCAGCTCATCAATCGTGATTTTTTCTCCGGCATGAATAAACCGACTTTGGCGATTTTGAATCCATAGTTTTCGCTTGTCGAGGGTTAAAGACCGGGTTTTTTCGTGGTCCGCAAGCATAAGATTGATGCTATGAACTTCGCAAGCCTGCCATACAGCGCGGCTGATCTCAGGTTGGGTTGCAAGAAATTCTTCAAAATCATCCCGATCGATCTGGAGCAGAATGCACGATGTCGTACTCTTAACCGATGCCACCCGTCGCCCCCCTGTTAAGAGAGCCATCTCCCCCACAACCTCACCTGGCCCCATCGCCTGAATCAGGGTTTCATCCACCGCACCTTTTTTGAGAATATGCAAATTTCCAGACACCAGGATATACATGGCTTCGCCAAAGCGAAACTCTCTGATCACATAAGCGTCTTGTGGGACCCGCAGCTCCCGGACCAAGGTCGCTATTTTTTCTAGTTGGACATCCTCAAGAGCTGCTAAAAAGGGGACCCTTCGGAGCAGCTTTATCTGCGAAGCAAGAGATCTTTTAGGACCGTTGGATCTTGTTAGAAAAAAGCCAAGTCCAACTGCATATAATCCAATGGCAAGGACCAGCAGAGTGGTCTGGTCAATCAGAGGGATCATGCCTGTGCTCCTACGAAAATAGTTAGACAACAATCACATCATTATAACATGAGATCGAGACCTAAATTAATCGTTGTTTCACCTAAAAGGAGCGCTTCGGCTTTAAAACCGATTTTACCAAGAGGCAACTTAAGTCCTAGCCTCAGGTCGAACAGGTCATCGCGCTCAAACTTGCTTTTACCGGTCCCTCCGGGGGACTTAACTTTGCTTTCACCATCACTCATAATCGCCAGATCAAGGCCCACGTAAGGTTGCACCTTAGGCGAGCTTACCATCGCCAGAGTGGTCCCTAAATGCAGCTCTTTAATGTCGTATTCATAGGTGACACTACCATCTGTGATCTTTTCGGAAGAGAGGAGAAATGCTCCATTGACGTGAACCCCCATGGATCCGGCGCGATGAACCAGCGATTTAACCCCAAAAAGGAGCTGGTAGCCATCACCGTCTTCGTTGATATTTTCCACTTCAGAGTCAAGGATCAAACCGAAACCAAGATCGGCATCAACCTCAGCACCTAGGGGCAAAATGACCCCGACACCGAGGACCTTGCGGTCGATCTCAAAATCATTCCCGAGTTTTGGTTCGTAGGGGATTGAAGATAGGGTGAGGGTGGGGCTCACTACAGTATTTGCCTTAGGAGTCGCTAGGGGATCCTGGGGCATCAAGGCAAACACAGTCGATTGCTGCGTCTGAAGAAACAAGCAAAGTAGCCCTCCTCCTACCAACTTCCTACCTAGCACCCGGCCTAAATTCGAAAACTTCGTCCGCATTTCCATCGTTATTTCCTTTCCTCAAGCGCTTGATGATCATCCTAGAACTTTTGAGTATCACAGAGGTCTAAGCGAATCAAAGCTCTTGGCTTAAGACTTGGTAGATTCGATCCTCCTCCAAACAATAGGCCGACAGGGCTCCTCCCCAAACACACCCGGTATCCAATCCAATCACACTTTCATTTTGGATCAGCCCCAAGGCCGACCAATGACCAAAAAGGATTCTCTGGGACAGGGGCTTTCGATCGGGGTGCTGAAACCAAGGGTAGACCCCCATGGGCAACTCCTGGGGCGGCCCCTTAAAGGACTGGAGATCTCCCTGTCGATCGACGGCCCGCATGGTGATCATCGTTACCAGAGGACTGGGAGACCGGTTTTTAGCAAGATAAAGCCTCCGACCCTCAACCGTCGCAAACAAGCCATTAAGGTCTCTTTGGTGTTGAAGGACCATTTGCTCCGTCCAAAAAGGGTGAATCCCCCCGTGAACCATCACCCACCGTTCATCCATAATCAAAAAAGGCTGCTGGGCTAGCCAATCTATTAAGATATGTCGATCTTCGGCCATAAGCAGCTCATCAAGAGTATCTCCTGCTTTAGGGGGTGATTCCTGGTAAAAACGCCGTAACAAGTGCACATCGTGGTTGCCTAAGACGGTTTTGACCCGACTCCTCTCTTGGTATAACAGTCGCAACACATCGAGAGACCGGGGACCTCGGTTGACCAGATCACCTACAAACCACAACCGATCATCCCTCGCTGCTCCAATCTTGTTTAAAAGCTCCATAAGACTATCGTAACAACCCTGTAAGTCACCAAAAACATAGTTTTTTGCCATGGAACCAAACCTCCTAACCAGCCGTAAACTAAACACTTTTTTCTATTGTAATTTTTTTGTAACGAAAAGATAACCAAATAATAAATTGTTTAAAGAAGATATTACAGATATATGACATGCTTTTATCCCCAAAATACCGAAGAATAACCAGATATGCGATGTCGTGATCGCCTTTTCGAGCACTTTTGACCAAGGAGACCCCATGCATTCAATTTCCACAAACGCATCTCCTCAACCTTTCAAGGTGGATTATCCGGTCATAGCGTGGTTCACAGTCGTACACCTCGCCGCAGTGATCCTACCTTTCTTTTATACGACAACACCTGCCGTCTTGGTAGGAATCCTGCTTTATTTTGTGACCGGTTGCCTAGGGATCACCTTGGGCTACCACCGACTCCTCACCCACCGCAGTTTTAAGGCCCCTAAATGGGTTGAGCGATTCCTTGCCCTCTGTGGAGTGTTAGCCATGCAACGGGGCCCTTTAGACTGGTGTGGAGAACACCGGATGCACCATGCTGGGGTTGATACCGATATGGATCCTCACAATGCCCGTCTTGGTTTTTGGTGGAGCCACCTTTTTTGGATGTGTTACGAGCAGCCCAAATTTTCCGATCCCATAAAGCTTAAGCGGTTTGGACGGGACATCGCCAACGATGCTTTTTTGATGTTTTTAGACAAAGAATCTGTGCAATATAGCCTCCAGATACTCCTTGCTGCCGGTCTTTACCTCCTCGGTGGTTTACCTTTTGTGGTTTGGGGTATTTTTGTGAGATTGGCCGTGACTTACCATTGCACGTGGTTTGTCAACAGTGCCACCCATAAATGGGGATCCCAACGTTATCCGTCCAAAGATCTGTCTCGCAATCTCTGGTGGGTCGCTGTTTTGACCTTTGGGGAGGGGTGGCATAACAATCACCATAGCCACCAGGACGTTGCTCCCGCAGCCCACCGTTGGTATGAATGGGATCTCACCTGGTACATCATCCGCACCATGGAGGCTTTGGGTCTGGCAACCCACGTCCGGCGTCCACCCTCGGCAACTCCTAAAACTTCGTAATATTGAGCACAATGTTGACATTTCCCAAAAGAGCCCTACTTTAGACTTTAGAGATGCTGAGTTGTCACGACTCACAAGACTCCCTACGATCTAAGGTTCAGGACTTGCCTACAAGCTTCACAAGGGCTTCAATAAGGCTCAACATAAGGAAACGTCGATGCTCAACCCTTCCCCTAAGCCTCTGAACCGATTTAACTTCTTTTATGTTTTCTTAGCGGTGATGGGCGTGATCCTCATCCGGGACTCTTGGGTCAACTACACCGAAATTGCACCCATACCGTTTAGCGAATTTCAAGCGCTCCTCGACAAAAAACAGGTCAAAGAAGTCACGATCAGCGATCAATTTATCCGTGGGACCCTGGTCCAGCCCCTTGAGAACGGTCGAGAACAGTTTGTCACCGCACGGGTCGAAGACGGACTCGCCGCAAAGCTCTCCCAGAGTCAGGTCAAATACCAAAGAATCGTGGAAAATACCTTTTTTCGAGAAATTTTATCGTGGGTCGTTCCGGTGCTAATCTTTTTTGGTCTATGGATGTTTCTGATGAAGCGCATGTCCAAGGGTGGGGGGATTGGCGGCGGGTTGATGTCCATTGGACGCAGCAAAGCCAAGGTCTATGTGGAGACTGACACTAAAGTAAAGTTTGATGATGTCGCTGGCGTCGACGAAGCCAAAGACGAACTGCTCGAGATCGTCAACTTCCTTAAAAACCCAAAACACTTTGGTAGACTCGGCGCAAGGATGCCCAAAGGCATCCTCCTTGTGGGGCCTCCCGGCACGGGAAAAACCATGCTTGCAAAGGCCGTGGCAGGGGAAGCCGCCGTGCCATTCTTTTCCATCAGTGGCTCAGAATTTGTAGAGATGTTTGTCGGGGTGGGTGCCGCTAGGGTCCGGGATCTATTTGAACAAGCTAGGCTCAAGGCTCCTGCAATTATTTTTATCGACGAACTGGATGCCCTCGGCAAAGCCCGCGGTCCCTCAGCGATGGGTGGGCACGACGAAAAGGAACAAACTCTAAATCAGCTCCTTGTGGAACTGGACGGTTTTGACTCTTCTTCGGGACTTGTCCTGCTCGCCGCCACCAACCGACCCGAAACCCTGGACCCCGCTCTCCTGCGGGCTGGTCGGTTTGACCGTCAGGTCCTCGTGGACCGTCCCGACAAATCCGGTCGTCTGTCGATTCTTAAAGTCCATGCACGCAAAATCGTGTTAGACAAAGATCTCGACCTAGAAAAGATTGCGAGCATCACCACGGGTTTTACGGGAGCCGACCTTGCCAATCTTTGTAACGAAGCGGCTCTCCTGGCGACGAGACGCCAGAGTGATGCCGTAAATACCGATGACTTCACCCAAGCGATCGAGAGGATCGTCGCAGGCCTCGAAAAGAAAAACCGAATCCTAAACACCAAGGAACGGGTCATCGTCGCCCACCATGAAATGGGGCATGCCCTTGTAGCCGCAGCACTCCCCAGCACGGACCGGGTCCATAAAGTTTCGATCATTCCTCGGGGTATTGGCGCCCTTGGATATACGATTCAAAGGCCGACCGAAGACCGATTTTTGATGTCTAGGGCTGAATTAGAGGCAAAGATGACGGTTCTCCTCGGAGGGCGGGCTGCAGAAAACCTTATGTTTAGCGAATTTTCTACGGGAGCTTCGGATGATATTGCTCGAGCTTCTAATATTGCGCGGGAGATGGTCACTCGTTACGGGATGGACGAAGGTCTCGGTCATGTGGCTTACGAGACGGAAACCACCACCTTTTTAGGCCCCCAAGGGAGCATGAGGTCACGGGTCTATAGCGACCAAACAGCCCAAAAAATCGACGCTGCTATTCGCCAGCTGGTCAATCGTAGCCTAGACCGTGCCGCTGGGATCTTACATGAAAATCTCAACTTGCTTAAAGAGAGTGCTGAAAAACTCCTCCTCAAAGAAACCCTTACAGAAGAAGACCTGCACCCGTATTTTGCAAAGATCACCCCCTATCAGTGGACGGGCGAGTTTTAAAAAAATCGGGGTGTGTTAAAGTCAGTAGGGTGAGGTCAAAGCCATCAGGGCGGGGTATCTTCGACAGAAAAAGCCGGCTCTTGCCCTACAAAGGTTTTGAGATCCATGACATCAATGCCGTCTGCGCTATAGGGTCTTTCTAAGTCAAGGACTAATTGAATAGAGCGCCGGGGTTTGACGCGGACATGATAATATTTAAGTCCATCACTTATTCCATCATCGCTTACTTTAGCTTCGATGCATAGGTCTGGTTTTTTGTTTATGATCGTAATAAAATCGCATTCCCTTCCATCCTTGTCACGAAGATAATGTAAGGAGCATCGTTTGCCAGCGTAGTCCTCGAGCCAGTGGATTCGTTTGAGTAATGTAGTCGCCACGAGATTTTCAAACACCGCACCACGATCTCCGACTACGTCTCCGTTATCATAAAAGTAAGTTTTCGGCGGTTTGGTGAGGCTGCGAGTCATTCCCTTGGCGGCAAAAGGATAAATAGCAAAGAGCACATAAAGCTTTTCCAGGCTTTGTATCCAGCGATTGACAGTCTTCGGACTCACTTCAAGATCTCTGGCCAAATTTGCCGCTGCAAGTGTGGATGTGACTCGCTCGCGGAGCAGGTCGACTAATACCTGCAAGGAAGCGATATCTCGAATGACGTCGACATTGCGGAGGTCCTCAGTCAAAACTCTTTCAAACCGATCGCGTCGCCAGCGATCGGAGTCTCGTTGATCCATGGACAAAAACGGTTCGGGAAAACCACCATTTGTCATTAGGCGTTTGAGAGCATCGTTAAATGAAATAGCGGATGGATACTCATCAATCGAAAAAGGATGCAATCGCCAGTAGTGGTAACGTCCAAGCAAGGAGTCGCCACCTTTGCGGTAAACATCGAGTCTGGCCGAGCCAGTCACAAGGATTTTATGAATTGATTTCTGAACGTCGTAAATACCTTTGACCCATGATTTCCACTTTGGCATTTTGTGTAATTCGTCAAATACAAGGAGCTGGTCCCCATCGCTCCATTTTTGCTCACGCATTATTTTCCGGTGCTTTTGGTTGTCGTAGTTTAAGTAGTATGCTCCAGCAAATCGTTGCATCAATTGATTTGCTAGGTAGGTTTTACCGACTTGGCGTGGTCCACCGATGAAAACCATTTTGCGGACGAGGTCTAAGGCCACTTGATCTTGAATGTAACGCCCTGTTATCATTTAGCAATCCTTCTGACGCGACGAAAACAACCTCAATTCCAAAAAAGTCGCGACGATTATGGATTGTATGTCATTTTGGTCGTCCTGTCTATTTGGAGATTCTGCTCATTTATCCAGCCAGACCCATGCCCAAGGCAGAGAGGGGGCGCCCCTTCGGCTCATTCCAACAAGAAATAAATGCAGGGATATAAACGACGAGAATCTATGGAAACAACCTGATCTCGAAAAAACCTTCAAAGTCCTTGGTAAAGCTCAGCCTGGCTGCTATCCGACACGCAGTGTGGCTCTGAGATTAAGGCCGTATTTTGCGAGAAAAAGTGCCACGGTATTCCAGAAAAAGGTGATGGTTGCGACCATCTTTGGCAAGAGACGCTCTGCCTTATCAATCCGCTTTCGGGACGCATCACCCACAGGGAGACTATCGGCGATATTGTGAATATTTTCAAAACGCCGCTCGAGATCCTCCTCGCCTGTTTAGCCAGTCTTGCTTGGCCTGTGGCCAAATCGAAGGGATGATAATCCAAACCGATACCTATCACCTCAGAATTCAGCTCCTCTTGCACAGTCTTAATGGCTATTAGATTATTTTGGGCAGCGATTACTTCTTCTTTTGCAGTCTCAATCCTGGTTTCAAAATCTGGTGGACGCCCTGGTCCTCGCTCATCAATCAAACTCTAAAAGTGTATAGCTAAAGGCTTGTATGGTGGGCGGTTCCCTGATCAATACCAGCGAAAACTATAATTTACAAGGATCCCTTATGCCTTTGGATTTCCTGAAGGCATGGGCTGTTAAGCTGTGATCATATTGTATTCAGTGGGATGCTATCTAAAAGGGTTTTCCAAACGCTGTTGAGCCTAAATACCCCGCCAGATATATCTAAAAAGGCCCCGTCCGCCTCAGCGCTGGAGATAACTGGACTTTGTACGTATGGATATGGTGGTCTACCATCGGCATAATTCACAACGCTCGGATTTGCTATCGACCGCATATTTACCTCTGGATTGGCCGTACGACTTAAAATGTATTCACCAGAGATGACGACTCCTCCAAAAGACCAAAATTTGTACGGATTGAGTTTGACATTGTTCCAATCACTTCCAGAATATATCACATTATTGTACTTAGATCTTGAGTGTGTGTAACGGCCTTCAGCAGATATGCTCATCATAAAAGAATATCCTTCAAGCATAGTTATCTTAGTTGAATAGGGATATCCCACCTCTTCTATATTGATTTTGACTACTTGGTGATCGAGCAGCGTATCATACAAGACAACAGCGCCTTGCCGTTCTCTTAACAGTACAAATGCAAGAATATTGTTTTTATGGAATGCTGCTGAACTATATTCGCCGTCAAATTCATGGGCACTTTTTATCTTGAATCCACCTGAGGATAATTGCCAGCTTTTAAGATAGGTGCGACCGCTCTTTTTTTCTAAAGTAATGAGATGATCCAGCCGAAGACGAGCTGCTCTTGTATCTAGAATTCGCCCGCAAAGACCGGCAAAAAAGCAGTGCAATTCGTCGTAACAAGCAAAACGCAGCAGGTATGCCGACCCATGTCATGGAAAAATATCCTGATGGAGTTGTTATCCCCCAAGATTTAAGGGAGATGGCTCGTCTGGTCGTAACCACGGCAACTGATGGTGTGGGCTTCTTTTTGGTTTAGATCTATCCTCATAGACATGAAGAATTTCACGCAAAAATTATTCTCGCTCCCGATCTGGACCTTAAACAGGATGGCAAGGCCTCCACCGTCCTAAGTTTGATTTGGGGGCGACTACTGATTTAAGTCGGGTGAGTGTTCTAAGTACTATCGGATGCGTTGACTGCTTTTTCCTAGGCGAAGCAGTGCATTTGATTGGTATTGAGAATCAAGACTTTGATCGGTTAGTCGCTTGGCCTCTTTGAGATTCGGGCCCGATCTCAAGAGGCGCCAAACATTCTTCTATTTTTATAAGAAATAGACAATAGGATTTCAGACCATATTTTTTGCTAAAATGTGGCTATGTTAAACTATTAGCTTTCTGTTTTTGATGATGGTGGTGGACCTTGCCCTCTATTGAGCAATCTAGCGACTTTATGTGGCAGATATTTAGCTGGATTTTTTGCTATTTTAGCTGGGTCTTGTGCACCGATGTACCGTAGGTATTGATTATAGGGTAGACCGCATGCATTGCATGAGGCGATAAAGGATCTGTGGATATCGAGAGC
>JBGSUI010000233.1:0-28214 GCA_041736175.1 Oligoflexales bacterium
TCATATGCTGACGACTCCTCTCCTTTCTTAAAAAATAAATCCAAAAGTTTGTTTTTACTTGATTTATTAAAGTGCCTATGAATTGTAAATACCCCTAGAATATAGTGTTTATGAGACCATGAAATATCGTGGTGGCTCATACTTTTGGACGTAACGAAATGGGTCAGCTTGGGGTGGGAGACCAGGCTCACCGCTCAAGCCCCGTCCAGGTGGGGAGTTTAAGCAGCTGGGTTCAGCTGGCGACGGGAAGCTTCTTCCATACCCTTGCCCGCACCGGGCCAACGAAGTTCACTTTGTGGGCTTTTGGACGTAATGTTGAAGGCCAGCTTGGGGTGGGGGACGTGACCAATCGCTCAAGCCCCGTCCAAGTGGGAAATTTAAGCAGCTGGGCTGAGGTGGCGGGGGGAACCTACCATACTCTGGGGAGAAGAACTGACGGGACTCTCTGGGCTTTTGGACGTAATGTTGAAGGCCAGCTTGGGGTGGGGGACACGTCTAACCGCTCAAGCCCCGTTCAGGTGGGTAGTTTAAGCAGCTGGGCTGAGCTGGCGGGGGGAATCATCCATTCTGTTGCGAGAAGAACTGACGGGACTCTCTGGGCTTTTGGGAGGAACCCTTTCGGCCAGCTTGGGGTGGGGGACACGATTGACCGCTCAAGCCCCGTCCAGGTGGGCAGTTTAAGCAGCTGGGCTGAGCTGGCGGGGGGAAACTACTATACTTTTGGCAGAAGAACTGACGGGACTCTCTGGGCTTTTGGGGAGAACAGTGATGGCCAGCTTGGGGTGGGAAGCACGACTCACCGCTCAAGCCCCGTCCAGGTGGGGAGTTTAAGCACCTGGGCTGAGGTGGCGGCAGGAACCTACCATACCCTTGGGAGAAGAACTGACGGGACTCTCTGGGCTTTTGGAAATAACCCTTTCGGCCAGCTTGGGGTGGGGGACACGATTGACCGCTCAAGCCCCGTCCAAGTGGGTAGTTTAAGCAGCTGGGCTGAGGTGGCGGCAGGTAACAATCATACTCTTGGGAGAAGAACTGACGGGACTCTCTGGGCTTTTGGGGATAACGGTAGGGGCCAGCTTGGGGTGGGGGGCACATCTGACCACTCAAGCCCCGTTCAGGTGGGAAATTTAAGCACCTGGGCTGAGCTGACGGGCGGAATCACTTATACTCTTGGCAGAAGAGTTGACGGGACTTTGTGGGCTTTTGGGAGAAACTTTACTGGCCAACTTGGGGTGGGGGACGTGAACGACCGATCTGCTCCTTTCCAGGTGGGTAGCCAGAGCAGTTGGGTCAGTATCAGCGGCAATGGATATTCAACGACCGCTCTAAAGTCCTGATGGTCTGTGTAGCGGCGCTGGCTGATAGGTGTTGTGCCAGAATAAATGAAACAGAATCCGATTTATAAGTCATTGGGCATGAAGCACAACACCTAAATAGCTGTGCCTCCCTCCGCAAAGCCCAAAGGGCTCTGCAGCGTCAGGCCGGTAACCAAGGAGTGGGGGGGAGGGCGAGACTGCAAGTGTAGAGACAGAAGAAGCCCATGTCCCTGGTCAAGTTGTACCGGTACAAAACCTGCCGGAAGATCCCAGGTCCGCGCCTAATCCCCCGAGTGCTTTAGTACCGGTCCAAAACGCGCCTGGACCTACAGCTCGTCTGGCCATACCAGCTGCTATCCGACACGAGGTGTGGCTCAGAGATCAAGGCCAATGCACTTGGGAGGGTCCAAGGGGCGCATGATGGTAGAATCTTACCAAAGGCCTTGCCCCCATGGAAGATTTTTTCTGGGAGAAATCTGTAGAAAAAAACAAAAATAGAGCTTAGACTGACTTAAATTTGAAATTGTGTGGGGCATAGGGTCATCCCATGGAACTCATAAAAGTGTTTCTGCGAACCTTGCAGATCGGTTACCGAGAGACTCTTCTCGTTTGTTTGATGACGTTGGCATCTCTGGTGATCGCGGTGGCCCAAATCCTCGAACCCATGCTTTTTGGGAGCGTGGTTGATGCCCTTTCTAAAGCAGAGAGCTTTAGCCGGTTTTTAATCTTTTGGGTAGGTCTTGGACTGGTTAACGCTACCTTTAGTATCTACCTGTCGATCGTCTCGGACCGGTATGCCCACAGGCAACGGTTGCGCGCTAAGGAACTCGCCTTTGAACGAACCATCGCTCTGCCCTATTATTACCATTCCCTCCATGGATCAGGAAAAATCATCCGCACCATCCAAACCGGTGCCGACCAGGTGTTTTATATCACCTTGTCTTTTTTTCGGGAAAACCTGATCGCTGCGGGAAATGTCCTGATTCTATTGCCTATGGCTTTTACGATCAACTTTAAGCTGGCATCTGTCATATTTGTGGTTGCGGGAATCTATGGCGTTTGCAATTGGTTTGTAATCCGCCGCACCCACCAGCGGCAAAACATGGTGGAGCTGAAACACCAGGAGCTCACGGCTCGTCTGGTGGATGTCATGGCCAACGTGGGAATTGTGCGGAGTTTTACCCGGGTCGCCGCAGAAATGGGGCTCTTTCGTGAGCTATGCCAGTCGGTCTTAACGGCCCAATATCCGGTGTTGACTTGGTGGGGGGTCTTAAATGTGATCACCCGCCTGTCTTCGATGGCCGCAATGGTGACGATCGTGGCCATAGGCTCCATCATGGTGAGAGATGGGAGTGCTTCCCATGGTCAAATCGTGACCTTTGTGGGTTTTTCGACTCTGTTGATCGCCCGTTTGGAGCAACTTTCTGCCTTTGTCAACCGGATCGTCGCCCAACTCGCCACAGCCCAAAACCTCTTTTCGTTGTTTGACTATGTGGACCCGGAGCAGCTGCTGCAAGGCAAATTTAGTCGACTGCCTGTCCGGGGAAGGGTCGTCTATGATGATGTGAGTTTCCAGTACGGAGGTTTGACAGGGTCAAAGCAGGGGGTCTTTCACCTTAATTTTGTGATCGAACCTGGGCAAACCGTGGCGTTGGTTGGTCCCACTGGAGCTGGCAAGACGACCATCTTGTCGCTTTTGCAACGGCTGTATTTCCCCCAGTCGGGGCGGATTTTGATCGACGATCACGATATCAAAGATCTTGCAGTGGAAAACCTCTCGCGTATGATCGCAACGGTGTTTCAGGAGCCAGGGCTTTTTAACAGGTCTATCTTCGAAAACATTGCCGTCGGCCGTTCGGGTGCCACCCCTCAGGAAGTGGAGACGGCAGCGAGGCTTGCCTTTGCCCACGACTTTATCGTAGAACGCCCCCAGGGCTATGATTTTGTGGTCGGAGAGCGTGGTCTTGCCCTATCGGGAGGGGAACGGCAAAGGATTGCCATCGCCCGGGCGATCCTCAAAGATGCGCCGCTGCTCCTCCTCGACGAAGCCACCAGTGCTTTAGACAACGTCACCGAACGCAAGGTACAAGCCGCTATGGACCGGCTATCTGCGGGCAAAACCACTTTTGTGATTGCCCACCGCCTCTCGACGATTCGTGAAGCCGATCGGATCTTGGTGGTGGCGGATGGAAAAATAGTTCAGTCAGGATCCTATCCAGAGCTTAAAAACCAACCGGGACTGTTTGCCCACTTGCTCCAGGCTGGTCAAAATCCCACAGACTTGCTGATCCACGGGAATACTTAAGCCTCTGTGGTTTTCCTTAAATCTAACTATTTGACTCCTATATGTACATCCAGGTCTACTTTGGCCTTTGATACGAGAGCGACCGAAAAGGGCGGTAAAAGAGGTAGATCTTTTGCGCACCACTGAGATGCCGTGGGAGTTTCAACCATATGGACTCCTACCTATTTTTACCTGGAGAAAAGACAGAGTTCCTGTATTGCTCCGATGAGCATTTTGAAACTCCTTGACTTGTTTGTTGTCACGCTTAGGTGCTTAGAGATTTCACGAGATCCTAAAATTTTATGGTATCGATAATTCGTAATTTGTGAAAGCACTTGAACAGGATTTCCTAAGGAATCAGGATCTCTAAACTTTTTTTTGGACTGCAAAAGGCATAAGCCATCAATATTGAAAGCTGTTTCAACTGCTTGAAGGTCTCCCAAATAAAACGACTCCAATTCTCCGCATGCGATGCGCACTTTTACAATTTTTTGGGTTGAATTGCACAGATTTTGAATTTCCCTTTTGAGTTCTTTGCAGTCACTGGAATCTTTATCGTGAATGATTATAAATCTAGCTCTTTTGTTGGTCCACCCAGTCAATTTTTTTTGGATATTTCTCTTTAAATCACTTTTTCCCTTAAAGACGATGTACCTTACGTGGATTTCAGGATCTATCGCTATTTTTTTTATAATCTCTTTCAAAAATTCAGCCGCGGAAGGCTCCTCTAGAAAGAAAACCAATTCTTTCATACAGGGTCTGCTCCCTGAAAAAAACCTTGATCCCAGAGATAGCCCATTTGGTCGCCATCCTTCATAAATCGAACGATCTGTTCATCGTCTGTAGCCCGTCTAAGCACGGAGTAACCGGATTTTTTTTCAATCCAAAAGACTTCGTCTATTTGCGTTGCATTTAAGAAATCTGGTGAATGGGTCGAAACAAAAACTTGCCCACCTCTGCGAGCATATTCTCTAAACTCCTCTCCGAGTTCGGGAAGGAGTTTTGGATACAGTTGGTTCTCCGGTTCTTCGACGCAAAGCAAGGGATGAGTTAGGGGATCATACAATAAAACAAGATATGCTAACATTTTGATCGTTCCATCGGACACATATCTAGCAAGAAAGGGGTCTTCAAAAGCGCCATCCTGAAATTTAAGCAGAACTCGCCCTTCTTCGGTGGTTTTTGCTTCTACATTTGAAATCCCTGGTACCCTCTTAGTTAGTCTATTTAAAATCTTTTTGAATGTTTGTGGGTGTTGATTATGTAGGTACTGAATCACTAGAGAAAGATTTTCGGCTTCTTTTGAGAGTCGCTCGGCGTATCCTCCATCCTGTTCCGCTCGTGCTCGAGTGATGTGGAAGTCTGAAACATGCCAGGTTTCAATTAGATTTCCTAAGGCGACGACTGCTGGGAACTTTTCAAATTGTGCCAACCCTTTTATAGCCAGAATGTCAGGAGATTTTAGTTGCTGCTCCTCTCTTACCAGATCCTTTATGTCACTTACCTTTTCAAGCTCATTTGTGACTGCAGTCCCATTTCCACATTTAAAATCCAAAAAATTCCAAGGCGTGCCCCTTTTGCCGGGTCTGTACTTTAGAATTTCTCGTGAAACAATTGGCTTCCCTTCCTTTTCAGAAATTTCTAGGTAGTAGGTTGTTAAAGGACTATCTGTATTTTCTCGGAACTTAATTTCTATCTCGATCGGTCCTTCACAATTTCTACTCCTGACCTCATGAAAACCTCTGTTTCCACCCAGTTTAGTCAAAGCTATTGTAATATTTGATTCCAGAGCATCACGCAAAAAACTAAAGAGTGAAAAAAGCGTGGATTTTCCCGTGCCATTAGCTCCAATAATCACGCAAAAGTTTGGAATCTTGTCCATTTTTAGACTTTTAAAGACTTTGAAGTTTTTTAGGCTAATCGATTCAATTTTCATTTAACCTCCAGTCTCCGGTATTTTATCTATTTAAGGAGCAGACTGAAGGTATAACTTAGGTGCTAACTTGCGGTCAAGAATCCATCTGATGATCATAGTTTATTTGTCGGGAAACAGCTTTTGTTGCTCTTTGAGATAACCCACTAACACATCGATTTGCTCATCCGTCAGAGACTTGATCCGGTGGGGAGGCATGGTCAAGATATGCTCACCCTTGTGCATTTCTACAGGTTTCATCGAGGCGTCCATAAACTCAATCTTTTCTTTCTTAAGGCGTTCAGGGGAATAGCCAAATTTAAGGCGCGTGATGGCGATCTCAATCTCCGTGGCGGCTTTTGGCATTTTTGTGAAATCAACATTAAATTTAGCACGGCTGATCGTCTGGTCTAGGTTTGAATTGTGGCATTGGCTGCAGGCTAAGATAAACATATCCTTAGCGGGCATCCCAGGAGCGATGCTAAAACCTATTTGTGCTCTCTTTACAGGATCTGTCAAAAAGACTTCACGATGGTCTTCGAATTTATCCAAAGGAACAGTACCAGCGGTGAAAGCTCGGTATTGTTGGGTAAACTTGGTTAAAAGTGCGGGTTCGGTGACTTTAAGGTCCAAATAGGGAACAGGGATCGCCCGACCCGCCACGGATTCGGCAAAAAGCCGCTGCCAGGTGGCACTTGTTCCGTTGTTGGCGAGTTCGTTGCGAATGGTTGCGGTTTGAAATTCGTTGGGTTGGTTGGCGAAGCCGTTGCCCCGGACTAAATTCTCTACTTTTTGGGGATCGGATGCTCTAATCATGGGTCCTGGGATACCGGCATAGGTTTCGGTGGTCGGGTGAGCTGCAAAATAGTCGTTGGTCAACTGATTGCCATCGGTGTTGTCGCGAAACCAGTGGGTCCAAGGATTGCGGAGTTCTTG
This sequence comes from Oligoflexales bacterium, assembly GCA_041736175.1. Classification (GTDB taxonomy): domain Bacteria; phylum Bdellovibrionota_B; class Oligoflexia; order Oligoflexales; family CAIYRB01; genus JBGSUI01. The sequence continues at coordinate 6,449 of JBGSUI010000233.1, forward strand.
CATCCGTAGCATCGGCTGGTTGCCGGTAGGATTATGGCACTGAAAGCAGTCGACAATGGTGTTACCAAGCTCTTCGGCTCGGTAGAGGGAAACCTCGGTCCAATTTGATTCAATGGCTGGAGTCAATAATTGGCCGGGATTACATCCTTGGGGTGTATCGTTGCAGGCCTGCCTAAAACTTAACAGAAAAAATTGTGGTTTACCCGTGGCCGTATCGTTGGCGATCAGCTCCACGAGCTGTTCTCCGCGGACAAAGCCCATCACCACAAAGTTGGGATTTGCTGTATTATTGCCTAAGTTCTGCGGCGTCATAATCACTGCTCTTGGATTGATAGCTGAGACATAAAGACCGACCAAGGAGCTTGAATGACCTTGGAATGCAAAGGCTGGGTTGCCCCCAGTGCCGTTTTGGCCGCGGGTAGTCAAAGCAGGATTGGTTACGGCAAGGCCTAGAGCTTGCTGCAATTCCACTAGGCTTTTAGGCCGCACCTTATCGACGCAAAATTTGGTCCTCACCACGTTTGCAGAAGTCGCTGTGGCGTTACAAAAGTTAGTAAACTGGATTTCGCTCCGAGGGAGTTTCTCTAATAAAGTGAGCTCATCGACGGCGGCGAATTTCTGGACGCCATCTTCCACCACAGTTGGGACCATCTCCTTAAGGTCTGGGGGTACATTGCTGCCTATCTCTACAGGAGGAGCCTCTGGACTACTGGCACTACCCCCGCTAACGGCGGGAGTTTCGCTAGGGATGCTGCGACCTTCTGAATCTTTTTTAATCTCCTCTTTGGACTCGGCGTCGGCGGTTGAGCCCGAAGCTGGTGCGTCGGAGTTCGCTGGAGACTTAGGTTTAAGGGCTGTACTGGAACAGTTTGTGAGAACAAAAAAAGCTGTCAGTTGTATGAGTTTAAAGCGGTTTTCCATCTACTACTCTCCCTTGAAGGTTGTTCTTATCCGTTAAACTCTCTTCGGCGTTCTTCGCTGAAACAATAAGTGACTTCGTTTAGTTAATAAGAATTAGATAGATACATCTGATTATTTTATTATACCTAGATGCCAGATTTCTGGCTTTACTCAGCCACGCCCCCCTGTTGATGCCCTATTCGAAAGAATCGTCCTTTTAAATTTTGCGAATCTCTCCTATAGTTTGCGAAACCCTTTACGCAGATGAGACCGCAAAAATGAAGGTTGAGATTCTTTTCCAGCATTTCTCAGATGGCTCCGAGGTCCCCTCTAGGCGAGGGAGGGTCGATCCCTTTAAGGAGAGCCTGCCGATCAGAAGCGTTACTTCCCTGATGCTCACGATCGTAAATGCCCTAGACAGTGGGGTGGTTACGGACATTTCTCTCTGTGCAGCCTTAGAGGGACTCCCCCCCGAAAGTTTCGAAGCGGTCAACCTGGTCTTAAGGAGGTGTCCTTTTCCGACACGGTGCCTTTCTTCAAAGGAACCATCTCCAGGTCCAGGGGCTGTCCAGTCCCCGTTTGAGACGGTCTTGGGGAGCAAGGCTGATCTCATCTACACCACCGAGTCCTGCAGCCTACACGCCCCTGAAGCTCTCGAAGCTCTGGTGGTAGACTTTCAGGAGATCTCCAAGCGGATCACTAAAAATGTGATGCTGTCTCCCTATAGCTCCCCAGGACACCAAAGATCTCTTGCGCAGGTTAAGAGCTGTCAAGGTAGATATCGGAATTGGCAACCAACCGACGCAGTAAGTCGCTCTTTTTTGTTGGGACGTGGGGTTTATGAACAGCTTTTTTGTGGATTTGGACAGGATCAGATGGAGCTTGAACTCGAAGAGACTTTTGCCCCCCATGCTCCACTCGCTCTCCGTTTGCCAGATATGAGCTCCCAGCTTTTAGGAGTTTGGGGGGGGTGGCAGGAATGGTATCAAAACAGCATGATCATGCCACCGGAACTTTGGAAGATCTACCGGAGCCAGACAGGAAGTCGTCAGGAGAAGGATTTGATGCCATAAAAATAAAGGTCGTGGGTTTTTGGTTGGACCTCAAAGTAATAGGCACAAAAAATATTCGGGATATCGATGGCTGACATGATGTCCTGTTCCGTCAGGTTTTTGTAGTACATACTCCAGTTTTCGACGCCGCAGGTGAGAGGGGAGCTTCCCGGCTCGGATCGCAGGGTCCCGTGCTCGGGTCGGCCCGTGGTCGCGCAGGTAAACACAAAGAGGCCGCCGGGTTTGAGCAGGCGAGCAATCTTTTGCAACGACTCCGTATAATACATATCGTGTTCAAAGCATTCTGTAGAAATAATGGTGTCGTAGGTGCCATCAGGGGCTTGCCATTCATGGCATTTGGCGACGGCGTCCACCCCGTAGCCTTCGGCGATATCGATCCCCGTATAGTCGCAAGATTGAAATAAGATTCGATTGGATCCATTGATATCGTGGGATCCAACTTCTAGGACTTTGGCGTTAGCGAAATATTGGGGATAGTTGCTCAAAGTTCTAAAACAAAAGTCGAGTTGTTCGGAATGGGCCATAATGGAGGGGCCTCGTAGGTCACGCGGTTTTGGTTAGACGCAGTCTTGTCCTCATGGGATAGTATCCCCATACTCTATTCCTGATGGTCCCGGTTGAGCAACCATAAATAAGGCAGAAATCCATGCGTCTTGATGTCTTTTTTAGAAGCTGTACCAGAATTCACTCCGTGCACCAGGTGGGCAGGCCAGGAGGTATGGGCAAATCCATGTTGACAGAACAGTGCCTACATTCTCTGGTGATCGCCCTAAACCGGGCCCTAAAGTCAAAACAGGTGTCGGCGGTCGACCTCACGATCGTCGATGATCATTCCGATTCTTTAGATGTAGAGCGAATGGAAGTGGTGCTTACCCGCTCGGATTTTCCAAGCCGGCTGACCCCTCTGGTGACGAGTGGCAACGGTAAATCCCTTAGGTGGTGTTATGAGACGGCTCGGGTCCAAGCCCCCGAGCTGATCTACTTTGTGGAAGACGACTATCTCCATGCGCCCACTGCGATCAGCGAAATGCTCCGGATGTTTGTCCAAACAAAAAGCCGACTGGGCCAGGACGTGGTGATCTTTCCCTGCGACTATGTGGATCGATACCTGAATCCTCGCGTCTCGACGGTCTTACTGGGTGAGAACCGTTTTTGGCGGACCATCGACAGCACCACGGGCACCTTTATGATCACCCGAGCCATTTTAGAAAAATATTGGCCCATCTACCTACGGTTTACGGACTATGGTTTGGACCCTACGGTCACAGAACAGTCGACGATCGACCAAATTTACAAGGAAACCATGTGCCTTGCCCCCATGCCGTCCCTTGCGTTGCATATGCATGAGGGGATGATCTCCCCCTATACAAGCTGGGAGTCCTGGTGGCAAAGGGTTAGCGCCGAGGCCCTTCCTGCTGCGACCACAGGGTCCCCTGGGGGCTTAGGAATGTGATCGAGGGAGAGCAGCAGCCGATAGGGGTCAAATTCTCGCCCATGAAATCCAAAGCTAGACTGCAGATCGTAGGGGGCGACTTCGATGGGTTGTTCCAGGGAAAAACGGGCGGCAAGCTCCAAGGGTGCAAATCGAATACCAGACGACTCCATAAACTCCCGCAAGATGCGGCACAGGATAAAATCCTCCGGCAAGGACCCAAATAATTGATAGTTGATGTCTTTGCAAAGAGACAGCAGCTTGCGGCTTCGCAGGCTAAAGCCACCATTGCCCACGCGGTTGGCTACGGAGATGTCGTGAATCACATAGTCACCCCCGAGTCGCCGGGCGGTGGTTTGTTGCCAGGGAGCCCCGAGATAGTCATAGTCCAAAAACTCAGGGAGCCACAGAGCAGGGTTGAGCACAAATCCGTCGGCTTGGACGATCAGACAGTAAGGAGTGTCTATAAAACCATGGAGATCTTGAAAGACAAATTTGCTGTATTCTGGGGCACTCTCCAACTGATTTATTTTGATGTGACTGATTCGAGGATCTAGGGCGAGGGGGGTGTTATGGGACAGGAGGCGAACCGCCCCAAAGTCTATGCCCAGACAGGAAAAGCATAGAGCCTTGTGGGCCATCTCGGTAAAAAACTTGGTAGAACGGCCCTCGATGGCGACTAAAGTCACTTCAGAGAGCTTTAAACGGTGGTTGGGGGTCATGGTCCAGCCATCCTTTCTCATCGTATGGTGTTTCTTTGGCTCTGGTTGAGAGAGTGAGTCTAAAGAAAAATCATAGAAGAGACAAGATGGGTTATGGACAGGTGCGATATCGCCTAAAAATCGTTGAGCGTGATATGGTCCAGGTTCCGCTCGGCAATCGCCGCAATGGTCAGGGAAGGATTGGTACAGGCCGCAGAACCGGGCATCAAGGAACTATCACTGACATAGATCCCCGGATAGTTATGGAGTCGGCCATATTCATCACAGGCTTTCCCCATCACACAGCCGCCTAGGGCATGATAAACAGCGCTGTCGTTATAGTTTCGTTTGAAATTATCGATCAGTGAACTGGTGATTCCGCCATTGGCTTTGTTGAGACGATCCATCACCCGCAGCAGGGCGCGGTTAACCAGGGTTTGGCCATTGGCCTCCCCTTGGGGCCAATCAAGTTTGACTTTATGACTGGCAGCATCATAGTAGAAACGGCCCCGGCTGGGGTTGATTCCGACCGAGAAATACAGTAGCAGCCGCGCGTCGAAGCCGAGGGGAAACTGGGGATGCTCGATAAACACGGGAGTGTCTTCGTTGTCATAGTCCTCAATCCCAAGGGCAGGAGGCCCACCCTGCCAGCGGCCAGTGTTTTCGTGGATACCGACACGCAGAGCGTAGCAATTGCCGTTGTTGCCCCAGCCCTCTCCCACATGTTCGTTAAGGTCTGGAAGCCAACCTAAGGCTTTTGCTTTGACGAGGAGCGATGTGGTGCCTATGCTGCCCGCATTGAGGAATAGCTTGTAACAGGTGTAGGTATGTTTGGCGATGACCTCGCCACATTCATTGAGTTCTTCCACCTCGATCTCATAGAGATCACCAGCACCCCGTTTAATCCCAGTGACTGAGTGGAGGGTTTTGACCTCTAAAAGCCCTGACCCTTCGGCCATGGCGAGGTAGTTGTCCGTAAGGGAGACTTTGGCTTTGCTGTTGGTTCCATAGACGGCTTCGCCGTGAATAACCGATGGGGGAGCCCTCCCTTCCACTTCGTCCCGTACAAGATCCCATTTATAGCCACCTTGCACCAGGGCCGTTTGGATTCCAGCCCGGTCGCAGTGCTGCTTCATCACCCGGACGTGGGTGTAGGCATCGGACTGGTAAATATCTTCGGGCATATCGGCCCGGTGCATCTGGGCCGACACATGGTCGTAGTAGGATTGGAGTTGGGAAAAGGGCAGAAAATCTGGGAACACCAGATTAAAAATCCTTTCCTCTGGCTTGACCAGTACCCCGCCATAGACGACCGAGCCGCCCCCATAGGCTGCCGCTTGCAGGACTTGGAGGTTAGAGAGGGAGTTGTTTTCTAAGACCCCAGTTCCTTTAATGACCGGGAATTTGGGGCCAAGGGGCAGTGGGGTCCAATGGCTGCGCCATGTGGAGCGTCCATCGGGCGTCAAAAGAGACGAAAAAGTCTTTTCTCCATTGTCTTTACGTTCCCAGCGTCGGCCTCTCTCCAGGAGAGTCACCGATTGGCCCCGGGCTGTGAGGCGCTGGGCTGCGATGGCTCCACCAAACCCGCTGCCGATCATCAAGACATCACGGTGCTCTCGGGTTGTCGGGATGCGGCCGCGGAAAAAGCTAGGAAAGCCCATCGCCCTAGGAGCCCCTACCAGCGAGGCGGCACCTAAGGCGCCGATATTTTTAGCTAAAGATCTTCGGTTTAAGGGGGTCTCTGTGTGATCTTGATTTTGATTTTTCATTTTCTCACCTCACTATGGAATTAAAGCTGACAAGGCGGGCTGGGAACCGGCGTATTGTACCTGGGTTTTGCAAAATGTAAATCAAAATCAATTCATCAAAGTATTGAGTTAGGGAGTTACTATGTATAATATAAAAGGCCACAATCAAAAAAACGCACATAATAACTACATTAGGAAATGTCTAAAAATGAATAATAGTTTTCTCATTCTACAAAGGAGTCTCTTTTTTTTCTTGTTCCTTGGAGTCCTCATGAGTTGCAAATTAAAACAGAATCAAGAAGGCATGAGTTCAGTGTTCGCTGACAATCAATTTGGAGGGGGAGCTATACAGCTTAATAGTTCCATCAATATTTATGGACAGGCAGAGCTAGAAGACTGTTCTTCTCTTGTCAAAGAAGCGGTTAATTTAGAAAATCATAGCCTCTCCTTCACCCCGACACTGTGGTATCCTAACGATCAGAAAATGGCATCACTCATGGAAGTCAAATATGGAGTCTTCCACGACAAAGGCAAAAAGGGCGAGTATTTAGAAATAAATTCAGGTTTGGTCCAAACCATTTACGCGGGTTACAAGGCTTGCTTCACCACGGCCTTTAAGAGTGGTATCCGGGACGTGACGATCCTACCCCATAGCGATTCCGTTCCTTCAGCCAACCGTACAACGGTGAATTTTGATATTATACCTAATCCACAAGCAATGGAGACTGACTGCAGTGGGATGGAGTCAGGAAAATTATCTAATTTAGACAACAAATCATACTATGATGTTTTGATTCGACCTATATCCTGTGCCCTTGAACAAGCAGTCAAAGACGCTAACCTGAAAGGCCAGGCTCAGGTCAATTTCAACTTAAGTGGAGAGATGGGAGCGACGGTCTATCATAACCCCGAAGATTATATCGTCATGATAGCGGCTGTCAAAAAACTGATCCCTAGCGCTAAATTAAAAATTGGCCTCTCATATAACTGGGATTTTTCACTCATCGAGGTAAACGCCAGTGGGCAGAAAATCGAAACCCTCAAAAGCCTTTTTAAAAATTTAGACTTTTTTGGGATCTCCGCCTATACAGAGCTCTACAGTTTGTTAGGAAAAAATACCCAAAAGGCAATTATCGAAACCTTTGACTGCTGTAAAGATGAATCCGCTATGTTAAAAAGAATTAGCGAGTTCAAGTTTGATTGGAATGAGATGAGCTTCGAAAAAAACTGGGATAACTTTTTAAATTTAAAACCATACTCCAAAGATCCGCAAATAAAGTCACAAGATGGCATGACTCCTTGGGATTTTATTAAAGATCTCAATCTAGAACTTCATTACTCGGAGGTTGGCGTGGGCGGGGGAATAAAGCCCCTTAAGACACGAGCAGTCAAACACTGGTTCTGGCTCTTTAACTATCCATATATTGGAACCGAGGACTGTGGTTTCAAATACTTTTATAGCCAAGGAGACCAAAGGACCATGGATTCCGAACTTGAACAGGATGACGTGGTGATGACAAATCTCAAGGGATACTATAGCCGTGTCCTAAAAACCCTCTCTACGAACACTTACAGCCATTCCGACGCCGATAAAAATTGGAAAAAATTCAAAGTCACTCGGGCATACCTTTGGAATACGGGTTCCTTCGACGTCCAAGGTCTTCACCGAACAGGGAAGTCTTGTGTCAAGAAACCGATCTTGGAGATGATCCGATATCACAACAAAGGGATCCAGAGTCTCCAATAGAACTTACTTGTGCCGCTCCTGATTCCCGAAAAAACTGCGTATTTCGGAGATCATGATTTGACTTAGCTCGTGATTGATAAAGTGTCCAGCATGGGAATAGCGTTTGACTGTTACATGTGGAACCAGGGTTTCAAGCCCGTCGAGGTTTTTAAGGGAGATTGCCGTGTCTTTTTCTCCCCATAAGACCAAAGTAGGTGTGGTGATCGATTGCAGTTTAGATTTATCAGAAGTAAGTTTACCGATATTGGCTCGGTAATAATTGATAGGGCCCTTAAGCCCTCGGCTCCAGGCTTGGCGGTAGCCGGCCCAGTCGTCGTCGGAAAAACTAAGGGGCGCGCTTTTTCCTAAAGCCTCCCTCAAGAATTTAAAGTCATGTTCTTTGCATCGATCTTCGCTGCCTTCAGCCACCAAAAACTTAATATATTGGGCCATGCGCTGCTGTTCGGGGTCAGAGGCAAAGAGGCGTTCGTAGATAATGGGGTGGGGGGCATTCATAATCACCATGGACCTCACCCGCTGTGGAAAATGGGCGGCAAGCTGCCACCCTAGAACGCCGCCCCAGTCATGGGCCACCACATAAAAGCGGTCGTGTCCAAGGGAGTCCATCAGCTCTATGAGATCTCTTACGAGCAGGCCAATGCTGTAGTCGGCCACGGTAGTGGGCTGGTCGCTTAAATTATATCCCCTCAAATCAGGGGCAATGGCGCAGAAATCAACCGATAGATCTTTTAGATATGGGAGCCATCCACCGCTGTATTCGGGGAATCCATGGAGAAATAACACGGGATTACCATATTCCCCCTGCTGTAAGTAGTGAAGGCGCAGGGTGCTCAGCTGAGCATACTTTGAGGCGACTTTCCTAGAAGGGAGCGTTGTTGCAAGAGACATGGTAAACCTTCTGTTTTGGGAGTTTGGGCTTGTCATATCTGAGATAGAGATAGGGCATTTTTTCTGCCCGCCTAGCGACTCTCGGATTTACCAGGGCCTCGGCAGGTTAAAAGTGGGTGCACCCAGCTTCCTGAAGTATGGGTGAATCCCGACTCCCCTGATTGGACGGCAAGATCGAGATAATGGATGCCTTCGATTTTGATATCGATAGGGTTGATGCGGCGGCTGGAGGTGATGTTCTTGCTCCTCGCTAAAAGATGCCCATCACCCCAAACTTCGAATCCCAAAAGACTGCCCTTAGGGCTACTGTCGTCCAGCCCCACCAAGGTCTGAAATCGCTGGCATTGGCGCCCCACAAAATACCGTATCACCGAGGGAGCCTGTACCAAAAGGCCGCGGCTATAGCGGATACCCGAAATCAAGGGCATAGGCTGGTCCAGACCTACGGTCGAACCGAGTCCAGCGGCATAAACAGGAGTTCGTTCGGATAAGAGGATATCTCCTGCTTCCATAGGCCGCTCCTTACCCATGACAACCACCATCGCGGAGCCAAAGGGGGGTAGCTGCCATTGAAAGGGGGGAGACAGAGGTTCGTCTTCCCAAAGGTCTCGGATTTTGAGCGGACCGTCAAGCCCCCAATCAAGGGGATCTAGTTTAATGGTTTGGTCGGTGGATGTTTTGTTGATGATAGCGATGACTCTTTGGCCAGATTGGGCCATGGGTTTTATCCAAACTCCATAACGATCGGTTTGGAGGCTCGGAAAACCCTGGAGTCCTAGGGCGTCATGGTAGAGGGCTAGGATACGGGAATTGGTGATGATGTTGCGATGGAGTTTGTCTAGATGATTTATGTCATAGCGGATCAAAAGAGGGGCGCCTAAGAGAGCCCAAAGGCTCCATTGGGTTTTCTTTTGGTCTAGGGTCGTTAGGACCTGGGGAGGCCACAGGGGTCCAGGTTCGTTCCAATGACCGCTGCCGGAAAAAGCGGCAAACCGGCCGGAGGCCTTACTTTGCTCCAAAATCCCCGGCCACTCGTTGGCAGGCTGATCCCCGAGGGTCCAGAGGGGGGCGATTTTTTGGCTCCAAGCTTGGGGTCCAAGGACCCCCGGGTCATTGAGGCTTAAGAGGGGCTGGGGAACCTTGTCGTAGGTCTTTAAGGCTTGGGAAAAAGCTTGGTACTGGGCGAGCCGCACCTCGGGTGGATCTTCGCAAGCTTTTAAGGGAGACATGCGGATAAAGTCAACGCCACCGTCCACCAGAGTGGCCGCCAGGGGGAGGGCTGAAGCTTCTAGCCGATGTGCCGGCGCTGTCCCGGCGGCTGAGAGTGTCGCGGACCCGTGACCCAACTGCTGGCCCATGTGATTTTGACAGGAGCCTAAGGGAACATTAAGGCCCAGTTTAAACCCTTTTTCGTGGAGTTCGTCTGCAAGGGATCTGAGTCCCTTGGGAAACCTGATGGGCTCTGGGACGAGTTTGCCCTCGCGGAAAGTATGCCAGCAGTTTTCTAAGACGATGTATTGGAATCCAAAGCGGTCTAATCCGGTCTTGGCGATCTCCTGAACGATCTCTTTCACCGTCGCTTCCGACAGTTCACAGGCTGGTTCGGGGACGACGATGGACCAACCCATAGGGGGTTTGCGGGCCAAGTCGGGACCTTTAGAGACGTCTGTTTGAAACAAGCTTTGGATCGGGCTGAGATCGAGATCGATGGGTAAAAAACTTTGCCCCCGAAGACTCGGCGATGGGGTGAGAGAAGCCGTCACAACTCCTGAAATAAGGAGGAAAGTCTGACGGGTCCTATGAAAAAAGGCCTGTTTCCACGACCGTTTCAAGCTGAACTCCTCACTATGGGCAATGGGATGGGGGCACTCGAAAAAAAGGAGGGAGCCGATTCTGGCTAAGAGTAGCATGAGTCATGGTGAGAACCCACGGTCTTTTTTTAAATTTTACAGATCAAATCCCACTGTTCTTTAAGCGTAGCGACCTGGTCAGCCCAGTAGCCCTTGGTTCCGTAAAAATCGAAGGCTTTTTTAAAAGAGGGGTCTTCCCAACGTCGGGCGATCCAGCCGCTAAAGTGGATCATCCGCAGGGTCCGTAGGGGCTCCACGAGACGGAGGGTGGACCGATCAAAAGGGGCCATGGTCAGATAGGCGTCGAGGATGATGTCCTGCTGGCACCGGCTGTAAGAGTCGCGGCCAGGGGCCAAAAGCCAGAGGTCTTGGATGGGTGGCCCCATCATCATATCGTCAAAATCCACAAAAAAGAGATTGCGGCTTTGGGGGTGGGGCGTCAGATTGTTGCTCCATTGGCCGTGGATAAGGTTGCCCAGATGGCAATCACCATGGATGCGGATGGGCTGGAGACTCTCAAACCAAGGGTTGATATGGTGGATGATTTGTTGGACAAGGTCGGAATACTCCGCTTCGAACTCTAGGGGGAGCGCCTTAAGGGACTTGAGATGTTCGAGGCTCGACAGCCCCATATTTGCGGGCGATAGGGTTAACCTAGCCATCGAGGGGCCCGTGGCTCCCACCTGGTGAATCCTGGCGAGGAGGCGACCGACCTGGGCGAGTTGGCTATCCGTAAGCTCGTCGGGGCTCCGTCCGTAGATCCTAGGAAAAAGCGTGACAAATAACTCCGAATCGGGAAGCTGGTAAAGGGTTTGCCCCGTGCGAAGGATATGGGGAGCGACCACGGGAATTTCATGGTCTTGAAGTTCTTTGAGAAAGCGGTGCTCGTCTAGGATTTGATCTTTGGTCCACCGACCGGGGCGGTAAAACTTTGCGATCAGCGAAGGCGTCACCGTGCGGCGAGCCTTGGAAGATTGTGGTTCCTCGGTGAGAGGTCGGCGGTGGTCGGGCAGGGAGGAGGGCGAGGAGGAGGCTGTAAGGGATTCTGGTTCCAGGTAGATTTCGTAGACCCGGTTTTCCATGCTGTTAAGGGCCGAAAGCTGTCCTGTACAGCGGAACCCTGTGGCGTCTTCGACAGCATCCAAAATCCGGTCGGGTGTGAGCTGGTAAAAAAACTGGGTGGCGGCATCGCCCCAAAAACTTGTTCCCATGGGTGTGCTTTCTGTGGTTAGAGGAACCTCGATCAGGGTGCTTCTTTATCACGATTGACAAAGATCCTCTATTCCTTGTGCCATCCGAGGAATCAGGTGTTTAGACAAGGAGGTGGATTTTTGCAGCCCACGCAGCTTATCACCTGCCATGAACATGGTGCTCAACTTGCCATCCAGGAACTCAAAGATCTCTTGGAAATTCCGGGCTCCAAAGACCCCGTTTCGATCCAAGAGATTGGACCGGGAATCCTCAAACTCCAGCTTCCGGGTGCTTTAACAGAAGCAGCGGCGGCTGTTTTTGGTTTGACAGGTGAAAATCCCCTGTGGCGGCGTCCACTCGTCTGGTCGAGACATCGCCACCCGGTCCACGGGGTCTTACGGATCACGGATCCTGAGAGCCTGGTGGACCAGATCAAAGCTGACCTTATAGGAAAGTTCGGGGATCTGAGAAAGCAGGCCCTAGAGCCGCTGATTCAGGTGCGCAAGATCCATGGTGTGACGGAGCTTAGCGCCGGTCAGATCGCAAGGGACCTCCTGACCTCTTTGGGGCTGAGCGGGACCCGTGATGGAGTTAAACCCCAGCAGTCGGTCCTCAGCGTGACGGTGGTAGGAGAATCCCTCTATTGGGGGCTCGGGCCCCTAGGGGGACAATGGTCCCCAAAAAGTGGGGGAGCCTATCATTATCCCAAAGAGAAACTGCGCTTTTCTCGGGCATCTGCCAAGCTTTACGAAGCCTTTGAGGTCTTCTCTATCACCCCTGATCCGTCTGTTAAGGAGGGAAAGGGTCTAGCCCTCGATCTAGGTGCTGCTCCGGGTGGCTGGACAGGGGTCTTGGTAGCATACGGCTATAATGTGATTGCTATCGACCCAGGGGATTTAGATGCTGCCTTAAGGGGGCATCCAAAGGTTAAGCATCTGGCTATCAAGGCTGAATCGGCGCGGTTCGGTGATCAAAAGTTTGCGCTGATCACCTGTGATGCTAACTGGGATCCTCAGGCGGCCCAAGACACGATCGTCGGTCTCTACGACCGGCTGGTCCTTGGAGGGTATGTGGTTTTTACCCTTAAACTGATGCACGACTATAAAAAGATTCGTGACAGGCCCGCTAGTCTTAAAGCGGTGGTTAACCAAGTCCAAAGGGCAACCCGATTTTTTGAAAAATCCTATGAAATAAAGGGGCTAACCCAACTCTTTCATAATCGGGCCGAAGTGACCTTTCTGCTTCAAAAGACTTTTTAATTAGCTAAACAAAACAAAAATTTGACTTAAAACAGAAAATAGATTAATAACTGCCCTATTAATGGGTTTTTTGACGTTTATACAAATTGGATCGAGTTTTCTCAAACCTTAGTTAAAGTCGAGATTTATTTATGGAAAAACTAAAACGTACAGAATTTTATATCTGCCTGCTGTTAAGTAGCTTAGCCCTAGGTGCATTGGGTTGCGGGAGCGCAAAAAAATCCAAACCTGATCAAACTGTGATCGATCCAAAGGCGGAAGAGACTTCCAAAAAGGCTCTCGACGAAGACGCCTCTGGGAAGTCAAAAAAATCCGGTGACTCTCCTCAACAGTCGCCTGTCCAAAATCAAGAGTCCCCCAACCAGTCTCCCAGCCCTGATGCGAAATATCAAGATACTCAAAAACCCGCAGCACAGCCTCTCGAAGGCACCTTCGTGCAGGTGGACAACCAGCAGGCCCGAGTGGTGATCAGTCCAGACCTACTCTTGACCACCAATCTTGAGTTTCCAAGCCCCTCGGGCAATGGCACCAGGTTGACGCCGAGTTTTCCCCAAGGTTTGCGGTATTTCCAGCCCACAGACGAATACCGTACCATCGGGACCTATAACGATGGCACCGGTGTTTTCAAAAACATCGAAATACGAGTGAGGCTCTATGGCCAAAATAAACTCCTCGATGTTTCATTGATTACGTCGCCAGTAATTCAGAATACACTCACCGAGACCACTGGTGGTTCGACGGCAGGTGATGGAGACGGTATTGCGTTGACCCAGGTTGTTTCCTTTTGTTTGCCGTTTCCTCTGCTTTCTTGTCCGCTTCCTCCTGCTCCACCTCCACCGCCACCGCTTCCACCACCAACGAACTGTCCAAACCCTTGCCCACCAAGCAACCAAATGAAGTATGTCTATCGATTTGTGCGAGCATAAACTGATCACTCTCGAGGGTTTTAACGAAGGCCCTTCCAGGATCATGGAGAGATTTAGGCCCGAATCTAGCGATGAATCGAGGAGGATTTCAAGGAAGGATCTCGAGGAATCAACACCAATTGGAATTTTTTAATAGATCTCAAGAGTTTTATCCAGGTTTGAACATTGTGGTTTTATGATACCGTCATAAATCCAATCGGTAATTTCTGTAGGTGTTTGGAAGGACTTTATCCCATGAGTCTTGTAGGTCTTTAAGTCATCATTGAGTGAAGGGATAGGGAGCTTACAAGCCAATACGGAACCATACCAGAATTGAAGTGCCCGGGAATGGTCCAGATAGAGCCTGTCCAAGAAAGAGTTTCCAGTGATACGGACTGAGGCCAATTTGTCTTCTTCTACTTTGTTGCGGTTGATCTTGATTTCGCCGATAATTTCTCTCAATCCCTTGAAAAAGGATTCGTCAGAAGTCGGAATATTCAGGATTCTAAATTTTTGAATTTCCGAGGTTTGAATGTTTAATAAACCGATCCTCTTATCCTTCAAATAAAGGACTCTTTTTAACAAATCTTTTCCTATATTGCCATTGGCATAGCCTGGACCAACGTAGGGATCAAGGAGTGCTACGACCTGTGGCTTTAGTGCGCGTTTCAATTTAGAAGAGGTGATATATTCTGCCAATTTAATGGCTACATGAGCACCTTTGCTAAATCCCGCAAAATGGGGTTGAGGCCCATGATAATCCTGGAAGGCCTCCTGATAAAAATGGAACATGTTAATGAAAAAATCAGAATCGGTCTGATCCAAAATAATGTCTTCTTCCATGGCAGACAGAAAAAGATCTAAATCCAATGGAGTTGGCTTTCCCTGATTGTTATTGACCCGCATCAGCAAATTTTCCAGCCCTATAGGATTGGGATGCCTAGAATCCCACATCATTGCGAGGATTTCCCCGCCAATGAGATCAGCTGGGGGCGGTACGGAGACTTTGCCCTTGGAGAAATCCAGTAAGCCATGTTCCCTGAAGACCATTTCAGAGGTCACTTCAAAGGGCCCTTCACGATTGCCTTGCTGAAGGCCGTGGAAAATCAGCTTAATCCCTGCTGGATTTGGTGAAACCTTAGAAACCGGTTCCCAACTTTTAGTCGTTTTGCTGTAGCGCATGAGTTTAAATGTATGATCGCTTGATGCAAAAACCCCAGGAGCCTCGATGCGGCCCAAACGCACCTGGGCTCCCCCGACTCCCATGAGAATATCGCTGTCTTTATGTTTGTGGCTCTGACTCGAGTTTAAGCATCCACCCATTAAAAGAAAAAAAACACAAGTTTTAAACATAATAAACCTTCCACGTTCCGCCAGCAAAATGACCAAGACTTTGGACTTCTGTACGTCTAGGTCGGATAGAGCTTTTACAAGTTCTATGCCAGTCAAAATGTCAATGAATCCGGGATTTTTTGCGGAGGCCAGCTGGTTTAAGAGGCGATAAACTATACAGAGTGACTAATTTTAGCCATGTTTTGTAATTAGTTAAAAGATACTACAGGACACATCAATCTTAGACTTAACGAGATTGAGGTTTTTAGAACAGTCGTAAGACCCACTACCTAGGACATAGAGGCTTGAGTCTGGATCGGCAATATCGACAACCATCCCACCCAAGGTGGCGCCTCTAGCGACATGAACCGTGATATCGGTCTTACGTCCCATGGAAACTATTTTTAATTTTGGCAAGTCGATCCCAACCTCGATCAAGACTTGGTTTTGGGCACCGTCAAGGTAAATACAGTGACCTGAGATAGAGGCTCCAGGAGCGAGGGCGATCAACTTTGTGGCAAAGTCCCCGTTGTTTCCATGATAGCTAAAGGTCAATCCTTCACCTTTGTAGAGAGGTCGTTTGCCATCGGTGTTAAGAGATTTAATGTCTGTCTCTCGAATTCCAAGATGTTTGGCGCAGTCTTGGGAGGGATCAAACCCTACAAGGGCTTTGCTCGTATTGGCATTTTCAAACCCAGAAACTTCGACAGCCGTTGGGGGCGGGGAACGCTCTGGAGCGAGCATCATGTCGTGGTGTGGACTTTTGTCGGGCGGCAAAGGGGATCGGTATGAAGCCCTAGAGGGTTCCCGATCAGTTGCAATCTTGTCTATCTTAGAGCAAGACATGGATCCTATTATCATGAAACCTAAAGCACTTATCGCCAGAGTCCACACTAATTTTCTATACATTGTCGGTACTCCTCTTAGTCCCCATTGACTTATACTTACGTAATCGGTACATGGCGCACTCGGCCTAAAGATTTTTTTGAGGCCCTTGAATGCTGAGATTTTTTATGGAGTTGCGACGACAGGGGAGCCCGTAATTCAAACGGGCAGGATTTGCGAGGTTCGTCCTAAGTCGCTATGATGAGGCAGAGTCAAGGAATAGGGAATCGACACCACGAACAGAATGAGGCAACCTTGGACGCACCTAAAACCCCCCAAAAATCCAGTGAGCCTTTAAACCGTAGGCAAATTGTCACCCAAGGGACCGGCTATGCCCTGGCCATGTGTCCCGTAAGTGCCATGGCCCTGACGACTCCGTCCGACGGTATCGTCACGGATTGGTTGAGTCTTAAGGCGGGCGGCCAGGAGACCATGCAGGTCTATCGGGCTGTCCCTAAGAGCGGGCCACCCAAAGCCGTCGTCTTTGTAATCCAAGAGATTTTTGGTTTGCATGAATACATCAAAGATGTTTGCCGCCGTCTTGCCACAAAGGGCTATGTCGCCCTTGCTCCTGATCTCTTTTTTCGGCAGGGAGATGCCACTAAACTGGCCTCCATCGATGATATCAGGACCAAAATAGTCGCAAAAGTCTCACAAAAAGCTGTTCTTGGTGATCTCGATCGGTTGTTTGAGGAAGCTTCCAAAACCTATCCCACGCTGCCAGTCGGCATCACTGGGTTCTGCTGGGGAGGTACGGTCACATGGCTTTACGCGGCCCATAATCCCAAGATCAAGGCAGGTGTGGCTTGGTATGGTCGTCTTAAATTTGATAAGACCCCGCTCATCAGCACGTTTCCCCTCGAAATCGCTCCCCACCTCAAGGCTCCAGTCCTTGGCCTTTATGGGGGTCTCGATAAAGGGATCCCCCTTGGGGACGTCAAGGAAATGAGCGATAAACTGGCTTCCGTTAAGTCAGCTTCTTCCATCAAAGTGTTTCCTAAGGCAGACCATGGTTTCCACGCAGACTATAGGCCGTCCTATGCACAAGCCGATGCGAAGCAGGGCTGGGAAGATATGTTGGCCTGGTTTGGTAAACATGGAGTGCCCTGACAGGGGCGGGGTGAGCACGGTACGGAGTCGAGGCCCTTTTTAATGTAAACTTGATCATGATTAACCTTGGTCGTTTAGGTCACGGAGTGTCCTCGCCTGATGACAGTTAGATTGAGCTTGCCTTTCAATCCGAGGCAAGCTACCTATTCCTAGAAAGGGCAGGAATCTTGGCGAAGATTCAAGCACAAGTCGCCCTTGGCATCAGTGTTATGCGCCGATATTATTTTAATACCAAGAAATGTTTGCGACCCGAGGGAAACAAAAAAATGTCATTAAAATCAGGAATCAATAAAACATTAGGCGTTCTTTCGGCAGTACTAGCCATCACGGCTATGCAGATCTATATCACCGCCTGCGGCATTAAAGACCCTGCGGCGCGGGCTCCGGAAGTGCAGGATCCACACATAACCCCCCAACCTGCTGATGACAAAGTAGAAGGTGGAGCGGATCATTTACCGACAACCGCCACCGTACTCGAACAATTTCGAGGTGTTTGGTTTACCAAGTGCCTAAATCTCGAAAACGGAATGTTCCATAAATCCACTTTGACCATTGTCAAAGCGGAAGACGTGCGGACTTCAACGGACGTCTATTTGGATGCGGAATGCCACGGTAAAAGCAAAAAGGTTTATTCAAGTCGGGGGTCAATAGTGATTCACCAACCGTCATCAGCCGTAAAGGGCGCATACGAAGCAAATTTCATTGATGGCACTCGCACAACCTACTCGCTGATTAATCTGAGTGACGGTGCACTAAGCATTGGCCTATGTAACAAAGGGTGCACTACGCCAGATCAACGAGCTTCAGGTCTTGATCCAATTGCATTTACCATCAGAGTGCCAATCATTTAGCGAAGGAGTCATCTGAAAAAGACGCTGGCTTGGTTTAGTAAACATGGAGTGACTTGGCTATGGTAAGGCGAGCATCACTGGTGTTAAAAAAAGTGATCGCCCTGTGCCTTGATAGGAAACACAGGACGAGCTGAAACATGCGGTTTAGTACTTGTATTCGTCGAGCTTGTAGGGTCCATCAATTTTGACATTGATGTATTTGGCTTGGACAGGGGTCAGCTTGGTGATCACGCCGCCAAATCCTTCGACCATATTGCGAGCCACTTCTTCGTCGAGTTTTTTAGGCAAGACTTTGACAAAAAGTGGTTCGCTTTTCTTGTCGGCCCATTTTTTAGAGTACAGATACATCTGGGCGAGGACTTGGTTGGCAAAGGAGCCGTCCATAATCCGCGAAGGGTGTCCGGTAGCGTTGCCGAGGTTTACCAAGCGGCCTTCGGAAAGCAAGATAATAAAGTTTTCTTGGTCTTTCGAATCGCGGAAAATCTTGTGGACTTGGGGTTTAACTTCTTGCCATTCAAACTTTTCCCGGAGAAACTTGGTATCGATCTCGTTATCAAAGTGACCGATGTTACAGACGACAGCGCCGGATTTCACGGCGGTCAGCATATATTTATCGCAGACGTCAATGTTTCCTGTGGTCGTCACAATAAGATCGGTGGTGGCGAGGAGCTCTTTGTTGAGTCCTTCGGCGGAGCTGGTGTTGACGCCATTTTTGTAGGGGGAGACCACTTCATAGCCGTCCATGCATGCTTGCATGGCGCAGATGGGGTCGATCTCGGTGATCTTAACGATCATACCCTCTTGGCGCAGACTTTGGGCAGATCCTTTGCCCACGTCTCCGTAGCCAATCACCAGAGCTTTTTTGCCTGCTAGCAGCATATCAGTACCGCGTTTGATGGCGTCGTTAAGGCTGTGGCGGCAGCCGTATTTGTTGTCGTTTTTAGATTTGGTGATGGAGTCGTTGACATTGATGGCGGGGACTTTGAGTTGTCCTTTGGCCATCATTTCCATCAGGCGGTGGACCCCGGTGGTGGTCTCTTCGGTGATGCCGTGGATCTTGTCCAGGAGCTGGGGGTACTTGTTATGGATCATCTCGGTGAGGTCGCCACCGTCGTCGAGGATCATGTTGACGTCCCAGGGCTTGCCATTTTTAAGGATGGTTTGCTCAATACACCAGGTGCCTTCGTCGTTGGTTTGGCCTTTCCATGCATAAACAGCGATGCCGCTGGCTGCTATGGCCGCTGCTGCATGGTCTTGGGTCGAAAAGATATTGCAAGAGGACCAGCGCACCTCGGCTCCCAACTCCACCAGGGTTTCGATAAGAACAGCTGTCTGGATGGTCATATGAATACAGCCGATGATCTTTGCGCCCTTAAGGGGCTTCTCTGCCCCATGCTTTTTGCGGAGTGCCATCAAGGCGGGCATTTCACGCTCAGCGAGTTTGATTTCCCGACGGCCAAATTCTGATAAACCTAAATCAGCGACTTTGTAATCATGTTTCGACATAGACATTTTCCTTTAATAGGGGTTAATGATGAGACTCTATCGATTGAAATAGCTTTATTTGAATTTGAAAGCCATTTTTAAGACCTAAATATAAACTTTCTTCTTCGCGAAAACCAGCGCGTTTAGCCCATTCATCTAAATCCTGTGGGTCAAAACCAAGCCAGACATCACCACAGGAGGTTCGGGTCCACTCTTGGTGGTGCAGACCTAAGTCGGCAATCACCAAATAGCCACCTGGCTTGAGAATCTCCTTGGATTTCTGGAAGGCATGGATCGGAGACGGTAGATGGTGCAGCACCATGTTAAGCACCAGGGCATCAAAAGGCGTGTCTTCCATTTGGTAGTCTTCGAGGGCACATTTGATAAATTTGATTTTGCTTTGGAGCGCCATACTCAGTCGAGTGAAATCAAGCATCTCCTGTGAGATATCCAGGGCCACAAGATGGTCGTAACGGCGGAGTAGCTCGCTGAGGAGTTCCCCTTGGCCTGGTCCCACTTCCATCACATGGCTGTGGCGCGGGAGTTTCATCATATCGAGCACTTCACCAAGGTTAGGAAGGTAGTGGCTTAAGTCGCACAGCAGGCCCTGGTTTTGGGAAAACTGCTCCACATGGCGCTCAAAGTAAATCCGCGATGCGGAAGCCCGCGCTTCATAAACCTCTTGGATGCGGCTGTTGACCTCTGGGCTTAGGGGGAGATCATCGATCGTCCGGTAGAGACTGGTGAGAAGCGCCCCATAGGGAAGGTTGGTCTTAACTAAGGCGCGCCGGTAGAAGATGATATTACCCTGCCTACGGGTCAGGACCAGGCCTGCGGTGGCGAGGATCTTAAGGTGGTGGCTCATCCCCGGCTGGGGTAGACCAAAGATACTCGCCAACTCTTGAACTCCAAAGGATTCGTGACTTAAAACCCTCAAGACATCCAGTCGCAGGGGATCACCAACAGCGCGGCACATCAAAGCAAGATGATTGCTTTCAGCGGTAGGTTCGGTCTTTTTAAGGGTCGATTCCATTGCGATTCCGTCCAAGAGATTGGAAAGAAGTTCCCCCTTGGAAGCTCCATCCTAATGTCTCATCGGCAGAAACGCAAATCTATATTAAAAGATTTTTATATACATATTTTTGAATATATTTAACTATCCGTAATTATTTGAAATATTTAAAAATCCATGGCTTATTCGTGGGCTGCCACTCCTGCCCTGTAGGTGGCGTAGATGTACACCGGTATCGCCAGGGGTTTTAGATATTCGTGGATAAGGGGCTCAACTTTGGACCATTCAAGGCCACCGACTCCTGTGGCTAAGGCGGGGAGAGCAAGGCTTTTAAAACCCTGCTTCTCAACCTCCTGGCGCAAGGCTTTTAGGCAGTGGGTCACATGGGGGAGCGTTGCTGGGCCGGGCTGGCAACCTTTGTGACTGATGTCTCCGTCTTGGGTAAACAAGTTGATTATATGGGTGCTGTCTGCACCGCCCCAGCTCCAGAGAGTTCCTGGCTTTGGGTGACGAGACTGGCAAAAATGACGAAAGTCCTTATACATGGCAGGCCATTTTTCCCGCAAGGAAAGGGCAAGTCCATGTTTAAAATCATCGTTTGGCGCGACGCCGTGGGCGATGACTTGGGCTTTGGTCAGGAGGATATCGCCTTCAACTGTTTTAATCATGATGGGGGTTCCTATCTTTGAGTGAGGGCTGAGTGTATGTCGAAAACAAGCTCTTTGACAATCAGGTAGGACGGTAGAAATCGGTGAATTGGTCAGGACAAGCGTGAGATCAGGGGGATAGTCCTCTGGAGCCCACTCTTGAGTGCCCCATTTGGGTTTTTGACGGTGGCATAAAAATTGATAGTTAAAAGTCAAGTTCGAGATGATAACAGAGAGCTTCGGAAGGCGCCTTTTCGATATAATTCAAAGGAACTATGTTTATGCAGAAAAAATTTTTTATGGCAAAACGATGCCTCATTTTTATTGCAAGTCTTCAGCTTATAAGCGCTTGTCTGCAAAGAACAGGTGGCCGGGCTTCGGAAGTCAAAACGACAATCTGCACCACAATACAAAATAAACACGAAAATAATTCTAAGCTTTGTGAAAATTATCAGCCAATGACCCGAAAAGATGATCAGGTCGAATTGACATTTCTTAAGCAAGCTGATAGAGAGCAGCTTGCAGGCTTCGCCCACAATAAGACAATATGGAAAATGTTTAGAGGAACGGAGGAAACCTACTCGGACGAATGGGTCAACGGAATGATCAGGGGCTCGAAGCTGCTCATAAAAATCTAGATTTATCTTGACAAACCTATGCTATTTGCATAGGTTTCACTCCATGAAACTTAAGCTTACAGAAGCAGCAAAACATATAGGCGTCCACCCAGATACCCTTAGGCGCTGGGCC
>JBGSUI010000246.1:0-108989 GCA_041736175.1 Oligoflexales bacterium
ATGTCATCGGCATAATCAGCACCACTATTGATCTTACGCTGCTGTTAGGAGACACCAAATGGCGTGAAGGTGTCACGCTCTTCATGACAACATCCCTCAATAATGAGGCAATAGAAAAAGATATCTTTAGACATGTCGATCGAGCTGCTGATCAGAAAATCATCTTCGCCGAATTGACTTCGAAACTATACCTCGATAAGTTTGGTCAAAATATTGGTTTAAAATTTAGCAAAGGCCTGTTTTGGGAGCGAATCAATCCAGGAGCTATTTTCCTAACAATCATAGGACTTTTGCTGCTTGGTTTACTTTCCCACTATTTAATAAACACCTATGAGAAACTGCAGAAAAGTTTAATCGACCTTGCAGACATCAATAAAAATCTGGAAGAACGAGTTAAAGATAGAACACGTGATCTGTCGGTCGCCCATGCAGAAATCAAAGAGATTCTCGATAATCTCGACGAGATCGTGTTGCCGATCAATGGCCAAGGAATTATCAGCACCACCTATTCGCTAGCCTCAAAGCGACTTTTGGGCCTAGAAGATATTGGCAACAAAACTATCGGCGAGGTCCTCTTCAAAGATCTCAATCGACTCAATGAGTCTGATTCTAGACATCTTTTCACCATTTCTATGCTTTCCGGGTTTAACGAATTCCAATGGTTTCTCAGCGCCAACGATTTGTTGCCTCTTGTGAGTTACCACCACCCTAATCATCCAGAAAAACCCCGAACTCTTTCTATGAAATATTCACCGATTTTTGTTGAGGATAAGTTCACTAAAATGATCATCGTCGCAAATGATATCTCCGAAGTGCTAGCCCTCAAAGCCTCACTTGCTGAAGCTGAAAAAAGCTCAAGCCTTAGCCAACTTATCATTGGGGAGATCTTGCAATCTGAAAAAACTAATATCGCAACATTTTTTGGCGAATCAGAAGTCCGTATTTCCAATATTAAGACCTACGAACCTACTGACCAAAGTCAAAGACCTGAGCTCCTAAGAGATCTCCATACTCTTAAAGGCTCCGCCCGCAGTGCTGGTCTTAAAACCTTTGCTTCGCAAGTACATAAAACCGAAGATACTCTTGAACACGCAGAAGGTGCCATTTCTCCAGAAGCTAAGACCGAACTCATTCGAACCGTGGATACCTATGCAGAATATGCCAAAGTTTACCAAAGAATCTTTGCTGGATCGGGAAAAAATCCTAACGATAGTGATTTTTTAACGTGGATTGCTTCCTCATTAAGCTCAAATAAGATTCCAAACCGCGACTTAGCAAAACTCATTCATGATTTTAATTCTAATCTGATTTATGATGCAGGAGCGCAGTTTTTAAGTTTTGCTCCAGCAACTGCGGAGCTCGCAAGCCAGCTCGGCAAAAAAATCAACTTTCAAGGACCTGGCCGAGCTTTATACCTCGCCATGGAAACCCGCAGCATCCTCAACGAGGCCTTTACCCATTGCACTCGTAACGCTATCGATCACGGAATCGAATCTATCGAAGAGCGGCAAAAAAGTAATAAAGCAGAAGCTGGAACCCTTACATTATCCTACGCCGGCCTTCCGGACGGCAAGATCCAGGTCATCGTTGGCGATGATGGAAGGGGGATCAACCTTAGAAAAGTCCATGAAATAGCATTAAAAAAAGCCCTTGTGGCGACATCATTTGAAAATTTTTCCCATGAGGAAGTTTTGGAATTGTTGTTTCTTCCCGGCTTCTCCACCAAGGAGTCAGTGAGCGAAATCAGTGGCCGGGGTGTCGGCCTCGATGCCGTCCGGCATGGCTGCCAAAAGATGCAGATAGGGGTCCATCTTGAATCCACACAAGGGCAAGGATCAAGGTTTGTCCTGACTTTTCCAAGTCACCTGGTAGGATATTTACAGCCCATCTTCGAGACTGGCCCAACTCATGTCAGACTTTAAAGCGTGACCCTAAACTGTCGAAAAATTGAACATGACTGATAGAAATATTACTATTCCCTCCCCCTGTTTAGGCTGTCTTAAAAGTAAAGTATGATTTACTTTAGGTCGAAAAATCTATTAATATATCAGTATATTAACCAAATTTATCAATTTTGACCCATTGAATTTCTAAATGATCAGATTACGGGACTATATTTTGCTTAGAGACAAGAGTTCTATATAGGCATCGAGCCAAATATCAATTAACTTAAACTTGGGTGTATTAATGAAAGTAATCTTTAAAACTGCGGTACAATTCGTACTCATGATGTCATTGAGTACGGCAGCATGCGTCAAGAAATCAAATCCGGTTGAGTCTGATGTACAAGGTAGCGGCACCATCGCTCTTCGTTCATTAAATGCAGCTCGATTGGGGCAATTCAGAAAAAATCTGGTTAAACGTCAGACCATGACTGTACATTGTCGCGCAAATCCTCAGGATAATTTCCGCGGAGTTTTGTTTGAAGAACTTCAGAAAGAAGGAGGAGTTCCTCGGGTCCAACTCCAGCCATTACTCATTGAAATGGTAAAGTTGGATTCTAAGGATTGCGCTCTATCAAGTTGCCAGGAAAAATTTGGATTTAGTCAAAAAAATGTTGAATCATTTCTGAATCAAGCTCTAAAAATCGTTGAGATAAATCACGAGTTCAAAAAAAATAATGAATTCGCCTACAAGATTCTTGTGAGCAGCCTCACTGCCGACGGACAAAGTGGTTCCACGAGTTCTCAGTTTCCAATTTTCGGCGGTGATATTCCAGCGATTAAGCCCATCGGTGATGAATCGATTCCTTCTGCGGAAGTGATTAAAAACGCATTGGAGGAATATCAAGATTTGGCGGATTTTGTTTTCGGAGAATACGTTAGGAATATATATTTTTCTGCGAACATACGATACTTGAGTGCAAAGCCTCTTCCAGGGCAAGATAAGATCATCCAACCTAGTCGCATGATTGATGGGATGGATGAAGAGTCCAAAGACGAAATGAAGTATTATTATGAAATATTCGCGCAATTATTTACTAAACTTGCCCCAACTCCTGGTACTGTTTACCGAACAATCCAGGCACCACGTGACCTTGTAGATGATTTGCGTGAACGCGCAAAAAAAAGACAGACAACTGGCCTATACTATAAAGGACAAGCAGCTGTGACCAGTTCAACACGGGATCCGTCCTTTGCAAATTTCTGGGCGACCTATTCGAACGAACTCCCTAAAAATGAAGATTTATTTGGAAAGCAACAAAATGATATAGCTCCTATGATACTCGTCATCAACCAAAAAACAGGTGTCAGTATCGAAAAAGCCACTTCTGGAAAAATGAAAGAAATCGTTTTACCAGCAAGCGATCGATATGAGGTCGTCCGATTTGAAGATCGCTCTCAACCCAATACAGCTGACCCTCAATTTTCCAACGCAAAATATATCGTTTATTTAGTGGAGCGATAGCAATCGTGGAACCAACAGCGGTCAATCAAGGATCCGCACAACTCCCACTCCTATTGAGGTTCCATAGGCAAGGTTGATGATACTTTGGGAGAGTTCGCCGAGCATGTTCCATTCTTTACTCATATTCCATTGGGAGCCTAAGCTCCACCGGGCATAAGGTAGATAGCCATTGCGAACTTTCGCCCCCTTTTTAAGCTCTGATTCTACAAGTTCTTTGTCACCATCGATGGTGGCATTGACTTGAGTGATCCCCAGGGTCAATTCTGTTCGGATAGAAAAGGGGCGGTTTTCTCGCCAGGCATAGGCACCTCCACCCATAAGGCCAAAGGCAGATACGCTGATGGGTAGCTGTTCCACTGCATAATCGGTGTATCGGTTGGCCTCGCCGTTGATTTTAAGGTAATTGCCGCGGGCGACCCAATGGGCACCTTTCCAAAAACGTCTTTGGTAGTAAGCGGTGGCTTCGATCCCTGGACTGCCGAGTCCAATGGAATAGGTTGAAAGGCCCAGGGAGCTACCGACGCTATGGCGGGCGGGTTCTTGGTAGATTTTGATCACCGGTGCTTTAACGCCATCTTCAGGTCTGCTATCTAAGATGGCGAGCTGGTAATGTTCCTTGATGGATCCATGCCGTTTTCTGATCTTGACCTGGCGCGTGGGCCCCTCGATCCCTTGGACTTCGCCCGTCGCGACCAGCTCGCCTTCGGAGTTAAAGATCCCTACGCGGTCGCCAATGATTAGGTTTCGATCATCGATCTCACAGCGAGTTTGGTTTTTATTACAACCAAGGTTTGCTTGGCGGCCATAGAGGGAGGGAGCCATCCCCAGGAGTCCTAATCCAACGCTCCAGAATGTCAGCTGATATTTTTTCTTGGTCCGAGTATTTGTAAGCATAATTTTCCTCTTTTGAGCAACAGTTGTCTAAAAAACATGCAAACGGTGAGCCTAAGTCCGTCGGCAGTGTTTTTAGGAGCTTGGCACCGAGGGTTGTGTCAAAAGTTTTGACAGCGTTTTGTCTCTGGGCAGGCCAAAAAAAAAGAAAAGTTTTAACCTATCGCGAGTTTCTTAGTAGACATCTTCCGTGCCAATCATTATAAGAACTCTCTGTGCTTAGAGAGCAGCGTGATAGCCAGATCCTAGGTGATGCTGGCCCGCGAACCCCGCCAGGCCCGGAAGGGAGCAACGGTAGTGGCGTTCGGTAGGTGCTTGGGTCGTCTGGCTATCACCCTGCTCTTTCTTTGTAAGGTTTCAAAAGCTGCCCACTTGAGATCTGCCCATGAGCTACCAGTCCCTTGCCAGAAAATATCGTCCAGCCCGTTTTGCTGATTTGGTGGGACAAGACAGTGTTGCGAGGGCGCTGGCTAATGGGATTGCCATTGGGCGAGAACCCCATGGACTGCTTTTTACCGGAGTTCGAGGTGTGGGTAAAACCACCATCGCTCGGATCTACGCTAAGGCGCTCAACTGCCCCGATCGAACCCCAGACTCCGAGCCTTGTGATCGATGCGAGAGCTGCAAGGCGGTCACCCTCGGAAACCATGAAGATGTGATGGAAATCGATGGAGCCTCAAACACCAGCGTCAACGACGTGCGGATGCTCCAGGAGACGATCCACTATGTCCCCCAAAGGTCTCAGTTTAAAGTCTATATCATCGACGAAGTCCATATGCTGTCTCCTGCAGCCTTTAATGCGCTCTTAAAGACCCTTGAAGAGCCACCATCCCACGTGGTTTTTGTCTTTGCGACGACCGAGGTCCATAAAGTCCCAGAGACTATTTTGTCCCGTTGCCAGACCTTTTACCTTAAAAAGCTCTCCCGACCGCTGATCCAAAAACGTTTGGCGACCATCCTAGGCTGGGAGGGCATTGAAGCAGAGGAGCGCGCCCTTTCGTTGATTGCCCGGGAAGGCCATGGATCCATGCGAGATGCCCTCACGATCCTTGACCAGGGGATTGCACTGGGGGGATCCCCTGTAAAGATCACCGAAGCGACCTTGGAGGGCCTTGTCTCCCAGCGGAGTTCTACCTTATATCTGGAGCTCCTACAGAGTCTGATCCAACGGGATGCTAAGGCTGCGTTTCAGGTGATCTGTCAGCTTGACCAGGGAGGTGCGGAGTTTACCATGGTGGCCGAGGAAGTCGCTGGGTTTGCCCGTCATGGTTTTATCCTCAAGGCCCTGGCTCCGGTAAGATCAAATCACCCTGCTGGACGCCAGGAGCTTCCTCCCCGTGAGGCTCCTGCCCGTGAGGCTCCTATGGTGGTCTCCAAGCATCTTTTTGAAACGGAAGCTCTTGGGCTAGATGATCAAGAGTTGGCTACGATCCAAGGCTTGGTCGAAAGCGCGCAGCCCTTTGACCTTAACCGGATCTTCAGGACCATGACCAAGGCCCGCCAAGATCTGGATGGATCAAATCTCGACCGATTTATCTTCGAAAACTATGTTTTTGAATGGTGCCTCGATCCTGGATTTCTCGATATAAG
The DNA here is from genome assembly GCA_041736175.1 of Oligoflexales bacterium. Classification (GTDB taxonomy): domain Bacteria; phylum Bdellovibrionota_B; class Oligoflexia; order Oligoflexales; family CAIYRB01; genus JBGSUI01. Next base: position 5,890 of record JBGSUI010000246.1, read on the forward strand.
CCAACTCCTAGAGACTGGCGTAAAACCTGGGGCCGGTCCCCACGGGCATCCCAAGGAGGCCCCGAAAAATCCTCCCCTTGCGGCTCCTCTCCCCACAAGAGGAACTGATCATCAACCGTCCGCGCCAAGCTTGCGGGCAAAGGCCTCGGATGGAACTCAGTTTAAGGCCCTCTCCTCACAGGCTCCTCCGGCTCCTCAGCCTCCGACCCAAGGGACACCTGCTGCTCCAACGCCGCCGGCCCCAGTCTACCAAGCTCCCCCAACCCAGACTCGCCAGTGGCCCAAAACCTGGCGAGAACTCCTCGATTCCTGGCGCCTCTCAAAACCACTTTTTGCTCGTAAATTAGAAGAAGTCTTGGTTTTGGAGTATCAACCCGACAGGTTGATTTTGGGCGTCCATCCCGACAGCTATTCGAGCAAGGCTCTGCTCCAACCAGACGAACAGCGAAGGATTAGCGAGCAGCTTAAAGAACTCTTTGGGTTTCAAGGGGTGTTTCAAGTCCGCCAGGCCACCGCCCTTGATAACGAGACTGCCGGTGACACGATTTTGCTCACCCGCCAAAAAGAGGCAGAGCAGGTGCGCCAGAAGCATCTTGAAGCGGTCAAGGTAGCTCCATTGACCCAAGCTCTGACCTCAGCCTTGGGGGCGACCATCGAAGATGTTAGGATTCAAGGTGACGGCCAGCCTTTATAGGGCTCCCGTTGACTTGTAATGGTCCTATGCGCTTCGAGCCCCTGCTAGGATGGAGATAAGCAATGGCGTTTACCAATTTTGACACCAAAGAAATAAACTGCAAAATTATATATTTTGGTCCTGAAGGTTCAGGTAAGACCGAGAATTTAAGGTCTATCTACCGTCAGACTTCTCCCGATGGGACCGGGAGTTTGATGGACTTTGAAGAGGCGGCGGGGCCGACCCGGTTTTTTGATTTTTTGCCGGTAAGTCTCGGCCATATAAGGGATTTTCATGTAAAGCTACACCTTTTTACCCTGCCTGCAAACCGGATGTACGAATCTGTCCGCCAAGTGATCCTCAAGGGGGTCGACGGGTTTGTGTTTGTGGCTGATTCACGGATTGAATCCATGACCCAAAATGTTTCTTGCCTTAACGAATGCCATAAGCTTCTCGTGGCAGAGGGCTACCAGATGGGGGATTTGGCAAAGGTGATCCAGTACAATAAAGCGGATTTGCCAAATCTAATCCCAAGCAAGGTCCTACGCCGGGAGCTAAATGCCGCAGGAGTTGCGGACCAGGAAGCGATAGCCACAAAAATGGTGGGAACTCTGGAGACACTCAATGCCTTGGGTCAGCAGGTTCTTAAAAAGCTTGTGCCCCATTGATTCTATCCACGTGTGACTCTATTTGTCCCGTGAGCCGTGAGGAGAAGGAAGTTATGGAAATAAACTTAAGGCTGCTTATGGCAACTCCTGATTCAAAGGGAATTATTCGCTTTCCTCCCTATGACAGGGTGTCTGGTAGTCCCTACTTTGGGATCCCGCATCAAGGGTCGACAAAAGGATCGCTTTTAGGGATCGAGCAAACGGTGATCAAGCCGGCGGTCGATAGGGTTTTCTCGCAGAATATGGATTTTTTATGGTCGCTCAATCCATTGATCGACGAAGTGTTGTGCAACCCTGAGGATCACACCCCAGACCAACCCCCAGATCAGACCCTGAGACAAGGCCAAGAAGGGGATCTCCTGCCAGGGGAGCGACTGCGTTTGGTACAAGTCACCAAACCCCTGGCGTCCGGTGATTGGCTTTCGATGCCAGATATCTTGCGGAGTCTTCCACCGAGCCGGATTCGGGTTTTTTACCTGAAAGTTTTTCAAGTCTTGATGGGTCAACACTCTGAAAAAACGGATGCCATCTCCGTAGACCAGCTCAAAAAACACCTTCTTAAAAATCCTAATAAGGGGTCTTAAATAAATGCCCGACGAAGCTTTACTGGTAGGGGAATCGACGGTTCGTATCTACTACGAAGATACAGATTTCAGTGGGTATGTTTACCATGCAAACTATCTCAAGTTTTTCGAAAGAGCCCGAGAGGATTTGATTGGAGTCGAAAGGATCAAAAAATATTTTGGTGAGGGGCTGCATTTTGTGGTCGCACGAGCTGACCTCAGATTTTTGCGCCCCACCCAGCATGCAGATCTTTTGACGATCAATACCAAAATGCGATTTAGTGAATCCCCCGTCGTACCAGTGGAGCAAGAGGCGTCCTGCGGGGGGCAGAAAGTCGTCACTATGACCATGAAGCTTGCAGCTGTGAATGCACAGGGTGAACCTATGAGAATCCCAGGGACCATTCTCCAGTCTTTGAGGCCAGGAGCAAAAATAGCTTTTGGAGGTTTGTAAAGTTCCTTTTAATGGTGGTGTAACTGGCGCCAACCTTAATTGAATTTCTATTCTTTTAATTTCGAACGGGATCATACCGATCTGTACTCTCATAGGAGGTCAGTATGAACTTAAGTCATAGTGTCAATCGTTACTTAATTATTTTGTCGATGCCTGGAATGGTCGCTTGCTCTGGCGGGACAAAAGACTCTGCTTCCTCCCGCAGTCGACCCTCAATTGAAGATATTGACAGCACGCAGGCTTCATTAGATCAGGAAAAATCTGCCAAAGATCAATCTAATCAATCCAAGGGAAAAGCAGTTGGAACCTCCAGCCAAGCCAGCGGTGTGAGTTCAGGCACTGTTCAAGACTCCTCATCTACGGATACCCAAGGGTCTAGTGAGAATGCCCCCGCCGACGAGCCTATTCAAATTACGGGCGCCTTCTTGACCTGTGTTAAAAGTACAGACCTATACTGTGCCTTCGATGTTGCCCTGGACCAACCTTATCAGTTTAAGCAGGATCCCGGTGTAACGTTTAGTTTAGAATTTAATAACGACGAATCTCGGATCCAACAATACAAGGCCGAGTATCTAGGTATGGGATCTCGGTGGCACTGGAAAATCCAAGTCCCCGGTGGCTCTTTGCCAACGGTAACCGCAGTGAATCTCTTGTTACCCAATAAAAAAATCGGCAATAACCAGTACCGGCAGACCTTTTTACTGGCACCGATTACCGTTGGAGATCAGACCATATCGACTGGCCAACGGGGATGTAGCAGTGAGACCATTTCAAGAGCCGTCTTTTCTGGTGCAAGTTACACCCGACCCTTTAAGATCTTAAAAAATGAATCAGATTTAGTTGTGACCATCCAAAAAATCTGTGGAGTTGAAAATAACGCTGCCGTCGTTAGGATTATGAAAGGAACCACCCTTTTTAAATCGGAAAGACTTCCTGAGAGCCGTGATAATGAAACCGATTTCGTAAAAAAGTTTGATAACCTAGACGAAGGTGACTATCTCTTGGAAGTCGTTCCAGGGAGAAATTCCAATAACACATTAGACAACCTGTTTTTTTATGACTTGATGCTTTCTCTCTAAGCAGCCCTATTTGAGATAGTCCTGGATCGTCGTATCGCCATCGGTGGCCTTGAAGGGTGCAGCGGAGTTGGAATTAAATTTTATGGATCCCTTCCAGTTATTGATGGAAAAATCAAAGAAACCAGAGTTTAAGGCCCTGTCCTCCAAGGTTCCTGTAGCGCTGCGGTATTTTCCAATCAAAGTACTTGTGACGATATCTCCCGAATTTGATAAATCTTTAGAGGTTAAATAGCCTTGACAATCATCGGCGATGGCTAAAGAGGTTTTTGTGGTGATGATCGTACATGGGGAGCCATTGGCCGTCGAAACCGCCCATTTTTTCGACGACTCAATAGTCTCGTTGGGGTCAGCTTTAGTAGCATAAGATACAATGATATTTGCACTCGCTTGGTGAGTCGCCACCGATTCCTTGCAGTATTTAAGGAGATTGGTCCCCCGAGTGTCTTTTACGGTTTTACCCACGATGCCAGAAAATACCTCGTTTTTGCAGCTGTATTCGAAATTTAAATTAACCTTCACGTCGTACTTAGCAAAATCAGTGCCCGCTTTACAATCGACGGTTTTTGAAACTTCAAGTTTGATGTTTTTAGCGTTTCCCGTCCAAGTGGTCTTGTCGAGAGTCTCCGTGCAAGCAGGGGAATCTACGCTCGTGATAGGGATATAAGGTAACAAAACACTGGCTGCATTGGCAGCAATGGTGGAGTTGGCAAAGGCGGTGCTTAATTTTTGGGTTCCTTTTGGAAAATCCTTCGAAGTATAAAAAGTCGAAGTGCCTTCGTCTGCCTGCGCTGCAGAGGCTCCACCGGGAGTTGCCCCTGCTTCTTCGCTATCTTCCGGCGCTTCTTCGTCTGCTGCATCCCCAGAACCTGTGGAAGAACCGTCGGGAGGGGATTTGCCATTTGTGCCTGTTTTATCGTTATCTGCTGCGGCATTTGGTCCATTAGGATTCGCTACAGTACTGTCTGTGCCCGTAGAGGTCGCTGTGGCTGCCGCAGGATCGTTTTTCTTTTTCTTTTTGTCGTCACCGCATCCTATGGTACCGGTTGCTACCAGTAAGCTAACACTGAAAACTCCGAACACCCATAGCACTGAGTTGGATTGGTTTTGCTGCACAGAAGCTCTCCTTAAAAAACTTTAGGTGTCGAAACGACAGATCGAACGATTTAGATCAAAATAAAACGCTGCAAGATTTATGACAGATTTTCTAGGCAATTTTATTAGGTAGTTACCTCAAGATTTTAGGAATTTGCCTAACTTCTAGACAGTTTTTAACTCCAGATCTTTAACACAGCGATGAAAACACTGTCTTTATAAGAAAAACCTGGACTTTTTTGTGTAAATCTTTTAAAACGCCACTCTTTTGGGACCTTTTTTATCTGCTAACGAGGCCACTGCGATGATCAGCACCCAGGGTGTGACCCTATCTTACGGACAGAGAGTCTTATTTCAGGATGTGAGCCTTAAATTTCTGCCAGGCCATTGTTATGGTTTGATCGGAGCAAACGGCGCGGGGAAATCCACATTTCTAAAGATCCTTTCCGGGGAGATTTCTGCTGATTTTGGCGAAGTGATGATCACTCCTGGCCAACGTCTTGCGGTCTTAAAACAAAATCAATTTGAATTTGACTCGGTGGACGTGCTGCAAACGGTCCTGATGGGAAACAAATCCCTCTATAAAGTCATCGCCGAACGGGAAAAGCTCTATGCACAGCCAGAGATGACAGAAGAAGATGGTCTGAGAGCTTCCGATCTTGAGACGGAATTTGCAGAGCTTGGGGGATGGGATGCGGAGGCCCAGGCAGCAGAGATGCTGGGGTCTTTAGGGGTCGATGCCACCGTCCATAGTTTAAAGATGGGAGAGGTTGAGGCAGGTCTAAAGGTCAGGGTTTTGTTAGCCCAGGCGCTGTTTGGAAACCCCGATATCCTCCTCCTCGACGAACCCACCAACAACCTGGACCTAGCGTCGATCATGTGGCTTGAGGAGTTTCTGGCGGAGTTTAAAAACACGGTGATCGTCGTGTCTCATGATCGGCACTTTCTGGATAAGGTTTGTACCCATATTGGTGATATCGATTTTGGAAAGATAACGATTTATACTGGAAACTATACGTTTTGGTACCAGGCAAGCCAGCTAGCTTTAAAACAGCGACGGGATCAAAACAAAAAATCCGAAGACCGCATGAAAGAACTCAAGTCTTTTATTGAGCGGTTTTCGGCCAATGCCTCTAAATCCCGGCAAGCGACCTCTCGTAAAAAGCTCCTTGGCAAACTCTCACTGGATGAAATCAAGCCATCCAACCGTAAATACCCTCATATTTTCTTCCAAGAAGAAAGGGAAGCCGGCAAAGACCTCCTCCAGACTCTCGGCTTGACCCTTATGGCCGAAGGGCAAACACTGATCCGTCATCTTGATTTGTCGGTCACCAAAGGCCAAAAAGTCGCCTTTGTAGGGCGCGACGCCCATTTAGCGACCGCCTTTTTTCAGGCTATCTGCGGCGAGTGGCCGGAGGTTCAGGGGGAGCTCCGCTGGGGGATCACCACCAACCGCTCTTATTTTCCTAAAGAGAATTCACGTTATTTTGATACGGAACTCAACCTGATCAACTGGCTTAGACAATGGGCCAAAACCGATGCCGAGCGGGATGAAGAGGCGATCAGGGGTTTTCTCGGTAAAATGTTGTTTAGTGGCGAAGAAGCCACAAAAAAAGCAAATGTCTTGTCTGGTGGCGAAAAAGTCCGCTGCATGCTAGCTCGGATGATGATGCAGCGGCCTAACGTGATGATTTTAGACGAGCCTACCAACCATCTGGATCTAGAGGCGATCACCGCCCTTAACGAGGGCTTGATTCAGTATAAAGGGACTCTGCTCTTTACGTCCCAGGATCGTGAGTTTGTAAATACCGTAGCCACACGGATTGTCGAGCTGACGCCCCATGGATACCTCGACTACGCCATGACCTACGATGAGTACCTGGAAAGCCCGGTGGTCATGAGGCACCGGGAATCTCTTTCTTCAAAAAAATAGCTTTAGGTTCATTACAAGGGGCGAGTGGTCCGTTTTTGTCGGCCCATTGGAAAGTCTTTTTGGATGTTGATTAAAAGTAGTGCGGCATAGGAAGTGGTTTTATCTGAGGCATTTGTGACTTGGATGTTAGGGTCGGTGCTAGGGACAGGTGTGGTGCTGAGCGAGCCGGCTTCTGCATAGGCACCAACCCCCAGAGACCAGCCCTGGGCGTAGGGCCGTGTGAGATGGAGTCCCGATCGGAGCGTGTTGGTCTCTTGGGTGATTCTCGAAATCCCGCGACCTTGACTCCCTCGATAGGCCAGCACATAGTCAATCCGGTCTCCCTGGTTTAGTCTGTGCTCTAAAATGGTCTGCCAGAGGATTTTTTCAGGAGGTTTGGGCTTAGTGGAGGCGGTCGTCTGAGCAGAGTTATCTGCGGACTTCGGTGGGTCAAGGAGGTAACCAAGACTTGTAGTACAGGCAAAACGGGTCGGGGCTAGGTAACGATAGGAGATCTCTAGGGAGGCAGGCAGGGTGGTTGTTTCCGGTTTCACCTGAGCCTGGGTGGTGGAGACGTTTCGGTTGGCGAGGGCTCCTTGGGAGCTATCTTGACCCTTGTAGCGTATGGTTTTCTCGCTTGTAGAAGAGCGGGCGGTGAGGCTGATCAAAGGTTCGGCAAAAGTGTAGTTATAGGTTAGATTCTGGCTGCCGTTTCCTTGGCGGGATTTGATGGCAGACCAGTCATAGCGAAACCCCAGGGTATAGGTTTCGTTGATGGTCCACATCAGCCCTGGTTCCAGCTTTGTGGTTTCAAATCGGTCCTTAATCGTGACGATGGGCAGATTGGCATCCACCGGTGTGTCGACCTTTTTGATCTGAGAATCCGAGGAATAAAATCCCAGGCTCCCGTCCAGGAACCCCGGTAAAAAATTAAAAAACCCCAGAAAACTCGTGCTGGAGCCCGTTGCGGAAGTCGCTACAAATCGGTCCGTGGTGGTGACTTTTTTAAAATCATAGATTCCACCGAGTCCTGCGGCTGCGAGGGGATAAGTATACTGATAGAGCTGGGATGGAGACTGGATGACGGGCGAAAGGATGGCGTTGCGGATCTTTGGCAGGAGTATGATTTTTTGTTTGGTTTTTATCCGTTCATCGGGCTCCACAAGGTCAATGACAACGGTTTTTCGCAGGGGATTAAGATTTCGCGGGGTCCCGTAGGTAAAAAAAGTCTCTTTAGCGCTTTGGATTTGTAAGGGGGTTTCGACTTTGAGCTTAAGATCAGCCATTTCCTCTTGACTGAGGGATAGGATGATCTTTGTTTGGTCGCTATGGATCGATTGGACCACTGCTCCAAAAGTGAGTGGAGCCTTAACCATAAGGGATAGACACAAAATCCGGATCAATCGATAGGTCAAGGCTTGTCTCTTTCTCTCCCGTGAATCCTAGGGGCCTGGATGGGTGGTTTTTTGGGAGCTGCCAGCGAGGTCTTTTTGCAAGGTTACCACCGTCTCACGGACGCCGTTGAGGATAAACTGTACAGCGATGGCAGTGAGGACGATGCCCATAATCCGAGTGAGAATATTGATCCCGGTTTTACCTAAGACTTTGTTTAGATAGCGACTGCCCAGAAGGACGCCGTAGCAGGCTAAGACACAAAGCGCTATGGCCAGGAGCAGCTCAAAGGTACGGATCCAGGATTGGGCTTCGGAGGCAAACAGGATGACGGTCGAGATAGCACCGGGACCTGCTAGGAGAGGGGTCGTCAGGGGAAAGACGGTGATATCGTCTCGGTGGAGGCTCTCGTACTGTTCTTCGGAGCTGACTTTTTTCTTTACATGATTGAGTTGGCCCATCCCGACGGTCAGCAAAAGGAGTCCACCAGCGATCTGAAAGGCCGGCAAGGTGATTCCAAACAACGAAAAAAACTTCATTCCAGAAATTGCAAAAAAAATCAAGATACCCAAAGCATAAACACATGATTTGCGGATAACGACCATCCTGTCCGCAGTGTCATAGCGCTCGGTAAGAGTCAGAAAGATCGGGATGGCTGCAAACGGGTCGATAATAAAAAAAATGGTGATGACAGCCGAAGTTAGATAGGCCCACTCATTTTGAAGCCAGGATAGACTAGGCACGGCGGGAGACCTCATGGAAAAGTCTTAGGAGTCTCATTTAAAAGTTAGTTGAGCTTTTATTTTACATTATTTTTGGATAAATTTCTCTGGGTCCGGCTGTGGACCTACTTGGCACAGTTCTTGCTGGACTAGACCTGCCGCTTAGTATTTGGAGAAATGGATCGTTCGCTGAGATCATTCGACTTTGACTTGGGTTCAGGACGATATTTGCTGTGAATGCAATGATCAAATATCGCCAAGATATAAGACTCAAATATATTTATAAATCTTCATTAACCACGCGATTAGTTTTAGTACAGATAATTCGAGTGTAAATTCCTCCCTGCATGGACTCTCTTTTTAAGGAATGTTCACAGCCAAGTTGTCGAGCGAGTTTGGTGATCTGTAGGTTGTCCACAAGAGCTAAATCGAGGATGGCCTTACCACCAGGACGCAGAATGCGCGAAATTTCGGTAATATTTTTGTCCGTAAGGGGTGCCCCTTGCATCATGATCGTTTTAGCAAACTCGTTAGCAAAAGGATATCCATCGTCCCAACTTTGTATACGAACGAGGGAAGGGATTAACTCGCTATTTTGCGAATTTTGAGACTGAACATTGACGTTGACCGCGCGGCAGTCGCCACTGTTGATGCCGTAAAGTGAGAATTTACCTTCGCCCCCTAAGTCCAACGTGAAGTCATAGTTAAGCCAAGATATTTTGCTGCCTGGATGGTCAGGCTTGTTTGCGTAAAAATTTCTCACATCGAGTCTCGACACCCGTTTGCCTGGCAGAGCAGGATCACCAGCAAGCGATTTGACGGCGGTCGCCAGGTATTCTGCAAAAGGCGAGGACTGGATAGTTGCACCCGCCTTTTCGGCGCGGCAGCCAAATAGCGGGAAATTCCTAGCGTCGGCGCTTTCGAGGTCATCCGCACTGTTGCTCACCTCCGCACTTTGGCTGTTATCGGCACTATATAAATTGGCCGCAGAATTATCATTAGCTGGTTGCTTTTTACAACTTATTAGGCCGATTCCAAATAAACTTAGTCTAATATAGAGTTTCTGATTTATGATGTTCATGATGCATTTTCCCTTGTGGTTTGTTAAATAGAGACTTGAATGTAGTTAATTTACTCATGCAAAAATTGGACACTTTCAGAAGTCGGTAAAAACTCTTGAAATAAATGAGGTTTTTTTTGGCGTCATGTTTAAACTTTTAACACTGGGTAAAATTTAACTACCCCAAAACCGAGGACGATACGCCGTGGGCTATCTCACTCAAACTGTTTAGTGAGTTGGTTTGAAGCAATCACCTGTGCAGCTTGTCGGTCTATCCAAAAATAATCTGGATTTATGTCGAAGTCTGGTAATGGTGCGATCATCCTTAAACTAAATCCATCTGAGTTTTGATATCCCACCAGATCAGCCTCCTGGAGGGCATGGCCAAAATGAATCACCTGGAGCTGCTGTGGTTGGGCCACCCCCAGGTCTTGGTAAAGACGGATGACGCCGCCCTCGTCAAACATGGTCATCAGCTCTTGGTAGCGGTTGCGGGCGACACCGTGGGGACGGGCTTGGAGTTGATTGAGGGTGGCCTTGGTTTTAGGAAACCGGCACCACGCGAGCATATTACAGAGATCATGCCAGTTTTGGAGTCGGGTAGGGATCAACCCAAACTCCAGGACTTGGACCTCGTAGGGGGGCGTTTTATGCCTCTGGGTCCGGCTGCGGGCTTTTGGACCCGTAGGGATACATTTTAGAGGGTGACCACGGCTATTGCAAACACCGAAATGGTTAAGAATATTGTTGTAGTCGTCGAGGGTTGGCCAAGATTGATAGACTGAAAAGTCGAGCCCTAGGCTTTGGACAGCCTTAAGGCGATGGGAGACCTCTAAAAAATCAGGGTTCCAACGATGTTGCTGTGTTTGCTTAGGGAGCGGATTAAGACCGCCCTGATGGGGGAACGCCCCACTTGGTTCTGTAATCAAGCTCTTCTTCCGCTGAGGTGATTTTTTTAAATTTTGCACCTGTCCGCCCCTTGACTCGAGACTCGCAGTCTTTCCAGGTGGTGTGTTTTTGAAAGATTCGGTCAACAAAACTGATGTAATAGGCGCCGGCTGTTTTTGAAGACGACTTAGCCGACCGAGAAGACCCCGGAGATTTAGACATATTGTCCGGGTGAACCCCTTGGTGGTTGCCACTGAGGAGGTCAACACTATAGTGTTGCAGAGGACCCTTGTAGAGATCTATTGATTTCTGTTTAGAAAAAGCAACCGCAATGGCATCAACGCGCTCGTTTCCCGGATTGCCCTGATGGCCACGAACATAGAGCCACTTGATGCTCGGTTTTAGGGTGGAGGTGAGTTGGTCGAGTTCTTCCCAAAGGTCCTGATTCGCGACGGGTTCCCCTTGGGAGGTGGTCCAGCCCCGGTTTTTCCAGCCGTGGACCCATTGGGTGATACCTCGGATCACATAGGTGGAATCCGTGTAGAGTTCGATGGTGCGGCTTTGGGTCGCCTCTAAACGGGAAAGGCCTGCAATAGCGGCCAGCATCTCCATCCGGTTGTTGGTAGTGGCGGGATCAAACCCCCCCATTTCCTCTACATCTCCCTTATGGTCGACGACGACAGTCCCCCAGCCGCCAGGACCGGGATTCCCTGAACAAGCGCCATCGCAGTAGATGATGCTGGGCTGGTTTTCAGGTTGATTTGGTCTCAAAAAAACTCCTTTTTGGGCTAGCACGTACGGTCGTGACCTTGGGCGCACAGGGAGTTTCTATTAAAAGCTCTCTCCACTTAATTGCAAGGCATTTCTTTGAATTTTAGATTTTTAACTTTTTGTCCAGTTGGAGACTTTCACCTCCCGACTGGACTTTAGTTGTCGTACTCTTCCTGCTTGCAGTCAGCTGGGCTGGAAAAACTTTTGTCAATTGAACTTAGATTAGTCGCTTCAAGGTTAAAGACCATTTTGAATTTATGGGGTAAACAGTGGTAAACCAAAAATAGTAAAGAATAATTAAAAAAAGACCATTAAATTAAAAATGGAACATTTTTTGCTTAATATCTTTCATCATTTGTAACCTTATAGGAGTAAACTTTGAATGCTTATTTTCTAAGATTTATTGCGATAGGCTGGGGGCTATTTTTAATTTCCTGTTTTCCAGAATCATCTAGAACATTTAATGCTTCTGATGTTAGCGCAATAGATGACGAAGTATTTGCATTTGTCAACGATCATAGTGAAGCGCTTCACAAAGTGGTAGGAGCAATTAAAGAAAAATTTCCACCTAGTGAATATAATTATATATTTGTTGGTCAGTCGCCTACGCCATTTTTGGCTTTGATGGATGGGCTTAAAAATGTGTTTTCCATACCCATATCTGAATTAAAATCCGATAGTATTATCCAGATTGTTCCGACTAAAAATTGTCTAAAAATCCATGTGTTAAAAAAAATATTCGACCATTTTGATATCTACCTTGGCGCCTTTTTAAGCGATATATCCCAAAAAAAACTGCCTCCTAATATTGTTGTTATTGATTACGTATCAAGTGGTCGATCTCTAGGATTATTCCTGAAATTAATAAATATGTATATGCGATACAAATACAATGAAATCGCCCCTTTCAAAAAATGGGTTGATTCGGAGTCGCGCTTTCCCCAGACCGCTTATTTTGTGGTTGGTTACACTGATTTTAATTTAGGAGTAAATATTGAAAAAAATATTCAAGACCAAAACAAGAACTTTGCCGCTACGACAGAACAATCGATAAATATGCTCATAGTGGATCCAGGTGAAATCTGGGGAAGTCGAGTCGTTGCGATCAATCTCCAGAAACTCGCTGACCAATTTAACTTTCTGAATCAAACGCAGAAGTGGCCAGGCTTTATTTTGCATTTAGCTCAAGACGAATATTTTGATTTGAATAGGCTTCTTTTCAAAGGAGCCTTTGATCGTTACTCCCCTTATGGTTTATGGCCGCCCTATAGCGCTATCTTGGAAAAAGAAAAGCCTAAGATCAGCAAGAGATTCTTGGAATTCAAGAGTCTATTGCAAAAAAAATCAGGGTTCCTATGTTGCTTACGACCTAAAGTGGCCTATTAGGCGACTCTTTTTGTTTGAAAAAGCCATTGCACTCCACATCCGGTCGAGAGTAACATCTTGCCAACGTTCTTGATACTCCGTCAGAACCTTTGCTCGAGATTTATCTTCGTGGAACTCTTCGCAAACATGGGCTTAACCCGATTAAAAATATGAGTGCTTTTTTAATGATGACAAAATGGTTTATATCCGTCCTGATGGCGATCTTTCTATGCGCCCCCGACTGCTGGGCCAAGGTGGTGCGCTACGAGCTTACGGCCACAAAAGGTAGGGTCAATCTCAGCGGGAAAAAAACCGTCGATTGGGCTCTGATGATGAACGGAGGAATTCCCTCTCCGACCCTAGAGTTTACCGAGGGAGATGATGCTGAGATCGTCGTCCATAATAAACTGAGCGAAGAAGTCTCGGTTCACTGGCACGGGATTTTGCTCCCACCGGAAATGGATGGGGTGGCTTATGTCAATACTCCCCCTATTATGCCGGGAAAATCCCACATCTTCCGTTTCAAAATACGGCAGCACGGGACCTACTGGTACCACTCCCATACGATGGTTCAGGAGCAAAAAGGGATCTACGGGGCCCTGATCATTCATCCTCGGGAAAAGAAAATCGCCTATGATAAAGACGTCGTGGTCGTCTTGAGCGATTGGTCTGACGAAGACGCCAATCAGATCATCAAAAATCTGCGCAAAGATGGCGACTACTATCTCTATAAGAAAGATTCGATGCGTTCCTGGTTGGGAGCTGTCCAGGCGGGCTCCTTAGGCAGCTATCTCGCGAATGAATGGACGCGGATGGGTGGGATGGATCTTTCCGATGTTGGCTATGATGCCTTTTTGATCAATGGCAAACGAGACTCTCAGCTCTTGCAGGGTGCTCCAGGTCAAAAGGTTCGGGTTCGCATCATCAATGCCGCTGCCTCCAGCTACTTCTATGTTTCCCTAGGACAAACTCCGATGAAGGTCATCTCTTCCGATGGCGTTGATATCGAGCCGGTCTTAGCAAAAGAAATCTTGATCGGAATGGCTGAGACTTACGATATTCTTTTTCAAATCCCCCAAGGGATCAATACTGAGCTACGGGCGACCGTCCAAGATGTGACCGGATACACTTCGGGATGGATCGGTAGCGGCAAAAAAGTGGCGGCACCCACAAAGCCAATGCCTGATATGTACGCCTCCATGGACCACAGCGGCCATGGGGGAATGGATCATAGCACCATGGACCATAGTACCATGGATCACGGGGCGATGGACCATGCTGCGATGGGACACACCCCTCCAAAAGGGACTCCCAAGGCGACCGTCGAAAGCTTAACGGTCGATGGGCTGAAGTCCCCTGTAAAGACCGCTTTTTCCAAGGACAAGCCAACCTATGAATTAAAGCTGGTGCTGGGCGGTGATATGGAGCGGTATGTTTGGCATATCAATGGCCAAGCCATTCACCAGGACCGAAATATCGTGGTTCGCGAGGGCGACGTTGTGCGCTTTATCTTTGAGAACGATACGATGATGCACCACCCGATGCACCTTCACGGGCATTTCTTTCGGGTGCTCAACCCCCATGGGGATTTTTCGCCACTGAAACATACGGTCGACGTGCCACCCCACGGCAAACGCACCATCGAGTTTTTGGCCAACGAGCCTGGGGAATGGATGCTTCACTGCCACAACCTTTACCATATGAAGACAGGTATGGGGCGGGTCGTAAAATACTCCTCCTTTAAGCCCATACCCGAAGTCGCCAAGCACCAAAAGCATGATCCCCATTTGCATGACCATGTCTACTTTGACGGTCTTGTGGAAGTCTCTACCAATCATGCCCAGCTCGGGCTACGACTCTCTAGGACATGGGATTCTCTTGAAGTCCATATGGAAACCCGCGAGTACGACAAACCAAGCCATCTGGAAGGCGACCTCTTCTATCGGCGTTGGTACTCTAACTTCTTTAACCTTATCCTCGGCGTCAGCCGGTTTGCAGAGTACCAGGAATCTCCAAACAGAGGTGTGGTGGGGGTTGGCTATATGTTACCTATGCTGGTGGAGTCTACTCTGCTCTTGGACCATAAAGGAGCCTTGAGATTGGACCTTGAAAAACACTTTCAGTGGACTAAGACTGTTTATACGGACTTTGGGGTTAACTTCAGACAGGGAGCCCAAGCTGAGTTTGAGGCAACCCTTATGTACGGTCCCGCCTGGGAATGGGCAGCGGGCCTCATGGTTACCGAAGACAGGGTTGGGCTTGGCGCACAGTACCGATTTTAGTTTATCTGGTGCTCGGTTTAGGTTGCTACTACGGCAATAGTCTAAATGGGCACCACTTGGAGCTACTCGGTTCTGTCCAGTCTTTTATTAAGGGTATTTTGGACGAGGTTGTACCACCACATCAAATTCGTTAACTGGGCAGTTCCACTCAAGATGCTCACTGCCTGACAAAAATTTCGCATCCACTAGTTTGTTCTTTTCATATGAGCAGGTTACTTTTACTAGACCGCTTGATTCAAGGCCATCTTCCTCTATATACCAGCCTCGAATCGTAAGATCGCAAACCTGTGTTGCATTTGGATCTATCGAAAAAACATAACAATTTACTGAATCGATATAAGTTGGCCTTTTTGGGGCTGGGATGCCCAAAGTTGCTCCCGCATCACATTTGTTACCCGGGGTAGGTCGACAGTAACGCTTTCCATCTGCGCTATCTGCGCTATCTACGCTAGCAATCGATGAATCTCCTTGAGAGGATTCACCTTGCTTTGCTTTACATCCTACAAGATAAAGGCCGGAAATAATGATTGGGAGAATGAATGGTAATTGACGTTGTTTCATAAAAAAACTCCATTTTATATTTAATTTGAATTTCATTTATTATGCTGCAACTCTTGGACCAAAATCTATTTCATTTTTGAGTTTGATTATAGTCAATAAAATTGACGCATTAATGATATGGAAAAATATGAAATTAAAAAATTTGTAGTCTCATGCTTTTAATAAAAGAGTCAGTAAAAGGGTACAATTGATAAAAAATCTTTTATTGTTGAAATGTTAGATGATGGAAATTCATGAGTGTCTAACATTCGTGCAACGCGGTTATTTTAGACACTTATGTGTTTAACTCCTAAGCGCAACTGAAGAATCGAGAATCAGCTCGAACAATTCCCGCGTAAGGCTTAAAAGTGTTCGCATAAGATAGAGATCATAATACACGATACACCTTAAAGTTTCTGGTTTCAGACAAACAAAAATATGTTTCTTGATGTTTATAAAATAGTCATCAATCTAACCCTTGATGCTGATTTTGGCGGGAATTCTTGGAGTTTGGGGGAGATGAAGTTTTAGGCGGAACCGGCATAGTATGTGTCGGAGTCGCTTTTATGGATTGTGCCGTGCTCTTGGTAGGATCGGGCGTAGACATGACTATTTTTATGAACTCTGCCACACCAGGATCATTTAAGTTAACATAGAAACTGTCCCTAGGATTTTCGGTTGTGATATCTAGATGCATTCCCCCCGAAGCAGTTACCCCGACAATTTCTCCCGCAGAGTTAAAGAGCGGTCCTCCCGAATCACCGGGGGCTGATACAGAGGTGGACGTGCCGACTGCCGTTGTTGTCAACACGATGCTATTAGCTAACGAGGGCATTATTTTTCGGACTGTGTTGGAGCCTACATGACGTATGCCTTGGGTTTTTAATTCAGTTTGTCCATACCCGACCAAATGGACAGCATCACCCTCCTTTGGGCTCGAAGGTGCAATCTTTCCGATAGCATGGCCTGCAAACGAACCCCTCGGGAAGACAACGAAGGCAACATCTGAGTTGAGCGAAAGATCCCATTCCAATTCGGTCAACGGACGGCGGAAATTCGGGAAGATGACAAAAGTCTCATTTGATGGGCCAACTTTATCATCTGATAAATACAAAAATGCATAGTCCGCGTCCACGATGCAATGGGCCGCCGTTAAAACTAGGTCTTCCCGGACAATTGTCCCACTGCAATACGTGCTCAGGCCATGCTTCATCAATCCTAACTTGATGGCTTCGGGATAACTCACATTATCCTTGGTCCCACCAATGATTTTGAGAGTTGTATCGGTCTTTTGAATCTTGCAGGCTGTGATTACGGCAATCACCGATAAAGCAACAAAACTGGTGATCAGGTTATGATTCATATTTGTCGTCTCCATAATTTTTAGTTAATGAGCTTCTATAAAGGGACAAGCAAAATCGAGACCAGTGTCCGTTGCGATTCAGTCTAGCAAAAATTGTTGGGAAATTATGACTGCAGACTGATTAAAGAATCGACATGATAAAGGTATTTGTTCACCCAAAAACTCTCCAGAGGTGTGGTGGGGGTTGGCTATATGTTACCCATGCTGGTGGAGTCTACCCGGCTCTTGGACCATAAAGGAGCCTTGAGATTGGACCTTGAAAAACACTGCCTTTCCGCATAGGCAGTGCCTGAATTAATTCCGTTTTTATTCGCGTTCCCTCTAAAAGATATAACACGCAGATATTAATACTAAATTATAATTCTTTTAATTCCTGGTTCATGTCCGATTTGACAGTTGGATCTGGACCAAGTCCAAAAAAAGAAAGGCCGTCAAAACTGCAAAATTCTACTTTTTCGATGTCGGTATCATGCAAACCCTCAATCAAGTTCTAGAACTCCCGCTGAAAGGCGAAATATTTGGCAGAGCATTTGAGCACTTCATTGCCCAGGAGATACGAGCCTACTTATACTATTCTAGACATAGAGAATCACTTACCTTTTGGCGAACCAATCATCAGCAGGAAGTGGACTTCATCATTGGCGATAGCATCGCGATCGAAGTTAAAAGTTCTAAACGAGTCAGTGATCGCGATCATTCCGGACTGAATGCCATAGGCGAAGAAAAAACCTGGAAACGGAGAATAGTTGTCTCGCTTGATTCGTTGGGAATGCGATTCGATTCAGGAATTGAGCACCTGTTTTGGCAAGACTTTCTCCAACAACTATGGAACGGCGATCTGGTCTAAGGCTTTGACAGGCAAAGCTCTGGTCCAGGCCACCAGTGGCACCCCGGCTGAGCTGGTCAAGCCTCGGCAGTCGGTTTTTCGAGACAAAGAGGCGCTGTAGGGTCTAGGGCGCTAAAATATTTTGCCCGACCATAAGTCTGCGACAAACTCAGCCCAAGGATATACTTCGATCCCGTTGTCTAACAGTCGCCTGGTTTTATCGAGGCTGACAATCATTCTCCTCCCTACTCCGGGGTGGTCTTCTTTGATTTGCTGAAGGCCTTTGAGATGATTTTGGTTGACTTCTTGAGTAGCCTTAGCTTCGATGCAACATTCCATATCATTGACAATAAAATCCACTTCAGTTCCATTCGAGAGGCGCCAATAGCTTAATTCAGCGTATAAATCTCGGTAATGATTGTAGGTCATCAGTTCGTGAAGCAGCCAATTTTCAAATGCTTTGCCAAAAATCTCTGATCCTGGTTCGATCGATTTTCGTTTTGTTAGGAAGTTGACCACACCTAGATCAAAAAAATAAAACTTATCAGCTCCTTGGAGGCGGCGTTTTGGCTTTTTTTTGTAGAGAGGCAAAAAAAAGCCGAGTAACGTGTCGACTAATATTTGATAGTAATCTTTTATTGTTTGGCTTGATACACCGACGTCCCTCGCAAAAGTAGAGTAATTGACTGGTTCTGTATCAGACAGGGCTGCAAGATTGAGAAAGCTTCCAAAAATAGGTAGGTTTCGAACTAATCCTTCAGCTGCAACCTCTTCTTTTAAATAATCCCCGGTGTAAGCAGCAAGCCTAGGCCAGACCTGGTCGGCTAGATAATGTTTCGGTAGAAGACCATGATTGAGCGCCCTGACCAATGAAAAGTCAGTCCCCACCTCGGCGCTTACGAGTCCATGGAGCTCTTTTCGCAATGCTCGACCTCCCAGTAGATTGGCGGCACCTCTTTTCAGCTTTCTGGCACTAGAGCCACTCAATACAAAAATCAGGCCCTTGTTTTCGATCAACCAATGAACTTCGTCCAATAGTTGCGGCACCTTTTGTACCTCGTCGATTACGATGAGACCTCCCGGTGTGATCTGGGCCGCAGTCTCTTCACGGAGCAAATGGGGTGATTGGGCGTAGCGGGCGTAGACGTCGGACTGGAGTAAGTCTATCCACAGGGCATGGGGGTATAGGTCTTTTAACAGGGTCGACTTACCTGATTGGCGAGGGCCCCATAAAAAAAAACTTTGATCTGGATTTTTATCCAATGAAATCAGTCTTTTATACAAAACACAACCTTCACTTGAAAAATACATGTAATTTTCAACCAGTGGTGAACATACCCTGTGAGTCCCTGTTATTGCAACAAAAAAGCCTATCGATAAATCAATCGCTTTTTTAGGAAGTTGACTAAGACGGTCAATCCATAGATGGCATGACTCTCTTCATGAATCCATCAAAAAGCGGCACAGTAAAATGATTGTCCCCATGGGATGGGCTATAAATCATCCCTTTTGAGATGAGTGATGCTCGCGTCGGCGCCACAGAGTTCACCTCTTTTTTGAGCATGAAAGCAATATCACCTGAACGATGGGGGCCTGGTCCGAGTGCGGCCATAGCTCGCAGATATCTCTTCTCACTAGGCGTCAGACGATCAAATCGAACACGAAAAAAACTGGCATCAAGTTCAGAAATTGCCAGCTGGGTGGCCGCTAGGGAAGCTTGCTCGGTGATCGGAGAATGATCCGCACATTGCCAACTATATTTTCCCCATTCTTGCAGAAAATAGGGATAGCATTGTGTTTGGGCCAATATCTCGTCAATCGCTTTAGGTTGAAATTCAACATTCAGTCTTTGTACCGGCACCTCAAGGGCCTGTTTGGCGGCCTCGATGGATAGCGGGCCGACTTCTGGGTACTCAAAAAGCCTTTCCGCATAGGATTTGGCACGTCCAGCTTGCCCGACGAGCTGGGGGAGTCCTGCGCCGATAAGTGCTACAGGTAGTTGTCGCTGATTGCATTTATGAAGTGCCATGATGAGTGCAGCAAACTGATCTTCTTCAATGTATTGGATTTCATCGATGAAGATCGCCAATGCGGTTTTTTTAGCTTTCGCGGCGCTGCCAATTTCGAGAAAGAGAGCCGTCAAATCGTTTTCTAAATCCCCAGAGTCAGCAATACCGAGTTCTTTTCCTAAATCCACTCCAAATTCAATATCCTGGTACTTAACTTTCATCGCCTTTACAAACCCACCCAGGACCCTGAGAGCCTTTTTTCCAAACTCGCTTGCTGTAGCAATGCGGTCTAATTGCAAAAGAGCAGTTCTAAGGGGTGGGATCAAGAGTGCTGGAAGGGATCGCTTCTCCGGAGTCTCAATAGAAACAACGATAAAACCTTCAGCTTCTGTAGACTGCGCCAGTCGCGCTAGAAGGACAGTTTTTCCGACACCCCTAAGTCCCACAAGCAAAAATCCTCGAAATGCTCGACCACTCCTACATCGATCAAGTTGAATCGACACTCTTTCAATGAGTTCCTCGCGCCCTGCCAGTTCAGGAGGGGGAGTCCCAGCTCCGGGAGCGAATGGGTTTAGTCTTGGATTCATAAATTGACCTAAGTTAGTATAGGTTAGTAAAATTCACTAACTTATAGTAACTTCTTTATAGTTAAGACTCAACGACCAATTCTGAGCAGGACGGCATAGTTAGCAAAAAGGCTGCATAATTTAGAAGTTGATTCTAGTTATCATCCTGTTTTTAAAGAAAGTATTTGGCATTTTATAAGTTAGGACTCGGATATTTCTTATAAGAGTCCTAACTTGATGGACTGTGATAAATATTATAAATTTCAGATAGTTAAATAAGAGGCAAAGGGTGACTCAGAGACACTTGCTAACACAGACTCAAACAACGATCCTGGCTCTGTCACAAAAAAGCGGCCTGCTGCCGTATTTTCGGCAGCATTTCTGATGAAAAAATTATGAAAGGGCACCCTTTATACATTCAGCAAGATCGTGGACAAAATGCTCTATAGTTTCTATCTTGATGCCAGGCATTAAGATGATATGCGAGATCTCTCCGGAGGTAGCCAAGTGCCACTTCTTAATAACCGCACGGGAGGGCTTCGGAAATACGACTGTATTGGAATAGGGGTGTGCCCACGCACGGATGCCCGCCTCTTGCATGAGACCCAAAGTTTCGCAAGTCAATTCGAGGCATTTTGCTGCGCGCGATGCCAAGCCCTTTTTCCCGATTTGCCGCAAATTCTTCCACAAGACTAGGGTGCTGAATCCGTCTCTCGATCCAGAAATTGTGGCATCGACAGCATCGATATACTCGATTTTGACTCCGGGATTACATAAACTTCGGCGCGTAAGAACGACTCCTACGGGTACGGGGGAGCCCAGAAATTTATGGCCAGAAAATGCAATACTTGCCGTGCCAGTTCGAAAGTCAAATTGGGGAAAACCCTCGAAAAAAGGCAACATTGGGCCGAATAAGGCAGCATCACAGTGAACATGGACGTCATCGACACCATTTTCCTCAAAGATTTTTATTCCGCCCGCCACATCATCAACAGCTCCTTTCATTGTAGTACCGATATTAGCGTGCCAAATCGCGGAACGATCGCCTCTTGTATGCACAAGTCGTCTTAACTCGGCAAGATTGATCGTGCCATCTAAATGGGAGGGTACGGGCACGCCCCTCATCTGTAGGATATTTAATATTTTTGCCACACTATAATGGGAATCTTCGCTGTAATACACCGCGGCTTCGGGGAGTCTTGTTCTTGCTGCCCAAAGACCATAAAGATTTCCTTCGGTCCCACCACTGGTCATGTATCCCCAAAAATCATCTTTAGGAGCATGGAAAAGTTCTGCAAAAAAGGACAGAATTTCACGCTCTGCATCAAATGAATTGATCAAATTACTGGAGCCAAATGGATCACCCACATTATTGATATGAATATCAAGAAATCTCCCCATATCTGCATGATCGAGATCTTGAGCAATCGGATAACCAATTTGAAAATGCTTTCTTACTTGAAGATCTTCATAACATTGATCGAGAATCGCTACAATCTTCCGTTTTTCCTTATCATCGTTAGCTTGGTGCTGTGACGCCAAATCTGTCGCCCTACTCGAGTACTCTTCCAAAATAATATCGACTAAATTCTCTGCGGATTCCGGGAAAAGATCGAAATACAAATAGGGTTCGATCATTTCGACCTCCCCCACCAAAAATTGATCCTCTTCTCTGATGAGATCGACGCGAGCAAATAGAGCTTTAGGGCATGCCGCTATGGCACGGTTCGCTTGGTCCAAGGCTGCCTTTGGCGGACTCATGAGTTTAAAGGTGCCACCTCGAGTATGCTGCGAACGAAAGTCACCAGGAGCAGGATTTTTCAAAATACAATGACTATATTTGCCACCGATAAATACAAGAGACCATTCGCCCTCATCAACCACATGAGAGAGGAAGGGCTGCAGCATGTACCGCGCCGATGGTCTACTATCCATGGAATGAGCAAGACTATCTCGAAGATTTTCCCGACTAAGAACACTTAGTCCGTTTGCATCATTACCAATAACTGGTTTGATTACAAAATTCTGAGTGTTATAGCTCGCCATTTGCTTTTCAATCGAATCGACTGCCATTTTGCTATCGATCCATACAGTAGGCACAATTTTGACACCATTCCTTTCCAACTTTTGAAGATACGTTTTCTCAAGATTCCACAAGATGGTATCAAGATGATTTATCACGTAAATGCCCAGATCGGACAGTGTCTCAAGCCATCGCCTAAAAGCGACTGGATCCTCGATATAATCCCAACAGGAGCGGATGACTACGATTTGATACCTAGACCAGTCTAATGACTTACTCCAAACAACGATCTCAGTGGAAACTCCCCGTTTCCTCAGAGCACTTAGTAAAACAGCATCATCATCATTCAATTGAGCAAGCTTCGTAAAAGTCGCTAACGCTACCTTTAGCATTTCATCCCTCCCGTGATTTGCCAGTAGACTAGCTTTCATAGAACAAGAAGGAATAAATGAATTGTTAGGAGAATCTTTTTTTACCAAAAAGATTCAGAAAATCCTTCAACAACATTTCAGATTTGATGATGCACCAACCGATGCATCTTCACGGATATTTCTTTGGGAAAGTCTTCAGAATTGGGAGCTTGTCAAAGTCGCTGCCGACGCAGGATTCGAAGTGATATTTTCTCGAATCCACTTTTTCAGGATTTTTCTTCAGAAACCAGCCCGGTTATCGAGGCCAGCGTTGGGCTCCGCGCACAGGTCCGCTTTTAGTTTATCCGGGGCTTGGTTTAGTTAACCACTACGGTGATGGTCTCTTGTCGGGCCATAAGATTGCGGCCAGAAATCATCACCGTGATGGTTCCAGCAGAGGCAGTTAAAGCTTTAAGGTCAAGGCGAACCTTGCCCTGGGCATCACTAAAGGTACTCACAGGAGTCCCGGAGATCGATGTAGCCGCAACTCTTGCCCCCGCTAACGGCTTTCCTCCAGTCGTTAAAAAAAATTCGGTTTGAGCGGTGCCGACCAGGATTTTAGTGGGAATAGGTCCCTCTGGAAAGCGCGGTGGGGCCCAGCGCAAGGACTGGGAGGGGTCGCCAAACAGAACATAGGTTTCCCAGTAATAGGCACTGTAACCTTTGCCACCATAATGGCGCCAAACTTCGGAGAGCCCTGTCTCGGTGGTTTGGCCAAAAGTATCGATGCCTTTCTTGAAGATTCCATCAAACATTCGCCGCTCTAAGATATCGTCTTCGTCCCAATAGGAACTATCCATGGACCCCAAAAAGGCGATGGCCCCAAAGGGATGCCGTTGCCAGGTTTCTCCAAAAGATTCGGTAATCCTAAAGTCACCAGTGATACAGGCGTTGCTGATCACAAAGGGAAGGGCGGAGGGGTCGCTGAGGTTGCGGACATCTTCTTGGGTCACTGTCGGTCCAGCCCATGAGACTTGGCTTCCATGCCCCGAATAATTGATAATCGAGCGCCCTTGACCAATGGTGCGAACCACGGTCGCATCGTCCACCCGGTGGGTGATGGCATAGAGTTGGTCGCCCCCTTTTTGTTGGGATTCGGGAAAGACGCCGCTAAACCCCCTCATTTTAGCGTAGGAATTGATGACATAATTGTGGGACCCTTCGGCGATTTGCCAACGGTCATCGGTGGCCAGCCACGACACTCTTTGGAGCCATTCGTTGGTGTTAAACTGACCACTTTCGTAGCGCAGCATTTTACCGACAACATTTTCTAATTGGGCCTCGTTTGCGACAGAGATCCGGCCTATTCCGATATCGGGGCCGTTGATGTCTTTTTTGTAGTCAGCTAAATCAAGGGCCCTATAGTAATGGTCCGTCACACCGGCGATGATATCGGAGTCTTTGCCTGGAACATCCTGGTGGTCGCCTACGATCAAGCCATAGCGAAGGTTAGTGGATTTATAGAGTTGCTTAAGTCTGGAGCGGATGGAGTCGGCTTTTTCTCCTGGTGAGACCACAAGTTTTGTGACTTCAAAACCCAGTTTTGTCTTGTGTTCCTCTAGTTTTTTAAGAACCTTTGACTCTGCAAACTTCGATCCCACAATCATCGCAAAATTTTCTGGCCGCGTATCGACTTGGGCTTCTCCAGCATCCACTACGACTTCAAATTTTGAAATAATCTTATAAGTAGATGTTTTTGGAGAATACACCACGGGATAGAGGGTGACTAGGTTTTGATCCACCCCCCGGATAGATCCGCTGGAAATCACTTCATAAACACCAGAGCCACTAGGACCTGCACTGGGGTAGTCGGCAGAACTCTCATAGATAGATAGATCATAGGCCACATCCACAACCAGGTTGGGGATTTTTTCACGCGGTTTTTGAACTGGAACAAGGGGCTTTTTATCTTCTAGGACCAGAATCCTCTGGTCTTGAAGGGGACGTACTTGGACGCTGCCTTGGGCATAGAGACGGATCACAGGGATTTCTGGAGCACCGATATTAAAGATAATTCCTGCGTAATCCTCTACACCTTTGAGGGATAGTTTTGAAAAGCGCTGATCTTCGAGTTTCAAGTCTTTCCAGTCGAGCTCGTCGATCTCAAAAGTATAGGTTGTCTTGGTGCCAGCATGGTCGATGGTGACTTTGCCGTAGGCTTGGTGCGAAAAGCTGCCAACGACCGTCAACAACCAGTGAAATGGAAATCTGTTTCCTGAACCCATAGGCCCCCCCAGTGTTCAACATTGTTTAGGGACTCATTTTAAGTAAGTCCTACTAAACTATAATATCACCACTTGGAGATGATGGCCCGAGGCTTTCTCTGATCCCAGATAATAAGACCACCAGCCGTAGCTGTTTGCTGGGAGGCATCGTCCCAGCCTTCGTGGTCCATAGGTAACGCTCTTAATGAGTAGCTATAGCGGCCTGATGGCAGCCGTAGAGTTCGGGTTTGGCCATTGGAAACTATAAATTCAGTCTCGCTGGTGATGCTTTCGGCGATATAGCGATCCGCCGAGCTGAGGGATGTTATCTGATCAGCCGGTAGGACCGCGCCGGCTTTACAGAGGGCCCGACCTTCGCCGTTGACCAGACCTAAACCAAGTGCCGTTTTAAGCATGGTCGTTGATTCACCATAGACTGGGTGCCAGCATATCTGGCGATTTTCCCTATCTGGTATATTTTGGGCCGCATTGATAAGCCGTGATGCTTCGTTTGCGATGGAGTCGGCCACATCCATTTCAGGGGCGAGGTTAAGAAGGATTTGCTTTTCTGGCAGATCTGCATCGGGGATTTTGATGACCAACTGACCCAGACGGCTTGTGGAGTCGAAGAGCTGAGTTAGGAAATTGAGTTCTTCAACCGTTCTCGCCAGGCCAAAGAGCCCAAGCTGTCGCCGGTTTTTGTTGTCGCTCTTGCAGACCCCCTGTTGCCAACGGAGGCTGGAAAGGGTGATCGGCAATTCACCTGGCGCAGCGGTGTTTAGAATCTTACAAAAGGTGTTGAGGGCTTCGTCAGAGTTGTTGTTGGCAAGAGCGTGGGCTAGGTTGATCCCAATGGCCACCCTGCGGGCAAAGAGATAGGGTTGGCGGCTCCATTTTTGCACCATGACTTTTTGGGTTTGGGCCAAGATTTCTACGGCCCGTGCCGGCTCGATGGAACCAAGGGTGCATTCAAAACCCGTCATCAACATATCGACACGGGTGCAGTCAGGGGAGATGGCCTTCATCCATTGGCGGATATTTTCAACAAATGGTTGGTCGATGCCGATTTGCCGATCGGCTGCTTCGGCGTTAGCCAGAACGCAGGCTCTGGTGCGGAGGTTGGCCGCCATGCTTGAAGTGCTGGTAAAGCTAAACTGGTGCCCTTCGACCTCCGCATGGACTAAGTCTGGTCTGACAGGATCTCCAAGACTCAGGGTGTCTGAGCCTTCAAGGGTCAAGTCGATCGTATGCCAGCCGACACTGGTTCGCAGGTAGGTCCTGATCCTGACCTCAGGGGGGGTTAGTCCTAGTTCTTGGCAATTGGATGCTGCAAGGTAGCCAATTTTTGCAGACATCGTGCCCGTGCCGCGAAATAGGCTAAAAGTCCTCCGTCCCTGATCAAAAGGCGGCGGCGGTGGAGCCAAGGGCGGTTTAAAGGAGAGGGGATCGTCCTCGGCAGAAGATGCAGAAACCCCAGACTCTCCCGTCGTGGCTCGGTTGACTTGGCAGCCGCGCAGGGGCCAGATAACAGTCGTCATCACCGTTGCTGCAAAGACTGATCTCAAAACGATCGTAAGGCGCATAGGGTTACCTGCCTGATGTCTTGGTCAGTATGTTTCGATGTCTTGGACCGCTACTTCAACGATTTCGTGAAAGCCACCCAGAGCAGGATTGGCGGCCTCGACAGTCCAAGAAAGTGGTTGGCATTGTTTTAAGGTGTAACGAACCACTTCGTCTCCATCTTTGTTGACTAAGGTTACGTAAATATCTTTTGGTTCAGATCGATTATGGGTGATGTTTTTAGCCCAGAGGTAAAGGGATGGTTCGGTCACAAAGTCCCGTAAAAAACGGATGCGAAATCCCCCATCCGCTTGTTTGCGCCAGGAGACTGATTTTGCGTCTTGGGAGGTAAGACCTTCGATCGTATCAAAAACTCCGTAGTAGACGCCATCGATCTCGACCCGGCTTGTGGTTTCAAAGAGGCTTAATCCTGCCGGCGAAATCTGGGTAAGAAGTCCCAGAATGCAAAGGGCGACCATCAATATGATTGCTGACGAAAGTGGTTTGGATTGATTGGATTTTAAAATCAAAGCGCGCCCCACGCGGGTCGGTGGTTATCAGGTCGCTGAGCCAACATTTATCTCGTATAATTTATATTAACATGGACAAGTCTCGCCGTCTACTGGCGAGCTAGGGTATCCACAATAAGATCGTAAAGCCGAAAGGCCTGTCAACAGGCCTTTGGCAACCTTTAAGGGATTTGTCAATCACAACTTGCAATACAGTCAATTTCAACCCCTACATCTCGGGGTAGTCGGGCGACTTCTACGCAGGCCCGCGCTGGATAAGGTGGCTTGAAAAATTGTGCGTAGGTTTCATTAACTCTAGTGAAATGCTCCAAGTCTTTCAGGTAAATTGTCGTTTTGACAACTTTACCCAGACTGGAATGGCTGGCCTCCAAAATCGCCGAAAGATTTTTGAGGCACTGCTGGGTTTGTTCCTCGATGGTGCCGAGGACAAGCTGGCCTGTCGACGGGTCAAAGGGAATTTGCCCTGACACAAAAACCAGAGAGCCCACTTTCATACCCTGCGAATAGGGGCCTATGGCAGCGGGGGCCCGGTCGGTCTTGATCGGTTGGAGCGCCTGGTGTGATTGGGATTGGGATGGGGTTTGCGAGGTCATAGGATTTGAGCTCCTGGGTTTGAGGCGTTGGCTTGCTGGATTTCAACTTCGAGTTCTTCTAAGGCAAGAGTCCCAGCATCAGAAAGAAATTTATCCTTGCGGGCCTTTTTAACATGGACGAGAGCTTTGTCATAGGCTCCTAAAGCGATTTCTGCTTGGGCCCCATGGGCGTGGAGCTGCCACGGCAGTGTTTTGGTCGAAAGCTTTTCGGCTTGCCAAAGGATAGGTGGGATTTTTTCAAATTCCTGGGCGATCCCATAGGCTCCGGTGAGTTCTATCAAGAAGAGGGGATCTCTTTCGCCTAGGTGAAAAAATTTTTCTAAGTGACTCGCCTTGAGGTGGCGATCACCTGTCGTCATAAGGGACGTTGCCAGAGAAGTCCCAGCCCAGGAGGACTTGTCCTGAGCAATGGCCAAAACCTCTTCCGGTGCATAGTCGCCCTTGGTCTCAAGGAGGAGTTGATAGAGGAGTTCCCACAGAGCATGGTGGTTTGCTTGGGCTTCGATTCCCGCCATGATCCAAATTTCCGCATCGCGAGGTCTAGAGGTCCTGATAAAAATCTGTCCCAGGTTAACGTAGGGAGCCGGCTCTTCGGGAATCAGCTCCTGGGCCCTTCGAAAGGCAGACTCAGCCTCGGTCAAGTCTTCGGCCATCATGGCGGCCACTCCCATGGCGAGTTGGGTGCTAAAAGAGGTCGAGTCTTTGACGGTGGGGAACTTTCGGACAAGTTCTAAGGCAGTGTAGGGCAAGGCCATCGTCACCAGCTCGTCCAGGAGGGCTTCCATGTCGGCAGGTGGCAGCTCTTGGGGAAAATTGTCCGTGGTCCCAGAGTATTTTTTATGGAAAAACATGCGGAAATCATGGTCCGCTGGATCAATATTTTCTGAGGGAGTGGCTTCGGATTCCCCTGGGTGATGGTTATGGTTTTCAGGGTAAAAGCTATCGGTCGAAAGACCGAAAACTCTCTTGAAAGTGGGTCCAATGGCCAGGGGCTCGGGACAGGTCGGTTGGGGATGAAAGGGCTGCACCGTGTAATCCTTAATGGAGTTTGATAAAGTTGTCTGGTACCTCAAGATCCTTTGGCCTGGCTTTATTTCCAGAACATAGGCGTGACATCTGGGCAAATTTATCACATTATCCAAGACTGTCAGCAGGTCTTGAAGCTTAACATCGAGATCGCATTAGATACTCGCGACGTGGAGCCCTTCGTGATGACGCCACAACCAGCTAATCAGAGTAATGAATTTAATAAAAGTCTCGCTGCAAACCTAGCGAGCAAATTACCGGGAGCTGGGATCAGGTCCATGTCCAATGATCGATGGGCAGACGAAGATGTCTTCGAGGTGAGGGCGGCTTCGATTCTGGAAGTGATGCGCGAGCTCCGGCAAAGCTACCCATACCTTATGGACGTCTGCGGCGTCGATTACCCGGAGCGGGCTGATCGTTTTGATGTGGTTTACCATTTGGCCGATCCCGACAACCGCCGGCGCCTAAGGGTCAAGGCCCAGGTCGCTGATGGAGGTGGCCTCCCCTCCGTGACGTCGGTGTATAAGTCGGCTAATTGGTTTGAACGAGAAGCTTTCGATATGTTTGGGATCCGCTTTGATGGACACCCCCAGTTACGGCGGATACTTTGCCACGAGGATTTTGTAGGCTATCCTCTCCGTAAGGACTATCCCGCGGATCGTAACCAGTCTCTGCAAACGCCCCTGGAGCATACTTTTAGTGCTGATCGGGCTAGGTTGCAGGCGGAGGAGGCAGACCACCTTTCGGATCGCATTTGGATCAACATCGGTCCTGCCCATCCCGCAACCCACGGGACCCTGCGTCTTATGGCGATATTATCGGGTGAAACCATTGAAAAACTCGACTTGGAGATCGGCTACCTCCATCGGTGTTTCGAAAAAATGTGCGAGACCCATGACTATAATCAGATTATTCCCTATACGGATCGGCTTAACTATTGTTCGGCACCGATCAACAACAATGCCTGGTGCCGCACGATCGAAAAACTCATCGGCATCGAAGTCCCCCCCAGGGCCCAAGTCATCCGCATGATCCTCGATGAATTTTCCCGGATCATCGACCACTTTGTCTGTATTTCCACCAATGCCGTGGATTTAGGGGCGTTGACTAATTTTTGGCTCGGATTTCAGGCCCGTGAAAGGGTTTACGATCTCTTCGAAAAGCTGTGTGGTGCCCGGTTGACGGTTTCTCTAGGCCGCGTGGGTGGCTTGGGGTTTGATCTACCGGATGGATGGGCCGCAGAGGCCTTTAAGGTCATTGAGGCGATCGAACAGTCCCATTACGAACTTGATCTGCTGCTGACAAAAAACCGAATTTTTGTAAAAAGGATGGTGGGTGCGGCGGCCATAGACAAAGCAAATGCAATCAACTGGGGATTTACAGGACCATGTCTCCGGGCAGCGGGAGTCGCCATGGATACCCGCCAGTGGAGTCCCTATTACCTCTATGACCAAGTCGAGTGGGATATCCCCATCGGCGAGCGGGGTGATAGCTATGACCGTTATATGGTCCGCATGGAGGAAATCCGCCAGTCCGTGAAGATTCTAAAGCAGCTCCTGGGCAATATTCCCAGTGGCCCGGTTGCTGTGGATAACCCACGGATCGTGCTGCCCCGTAAACAAGATGTCTATGGAAATATCGAAGGGTTGATGAACCAGTTTATGATGGTGATCCATGGCGTCCAGCCCCCAAAGGGGGAGATCTACTGTGCCCATGAAGGGGCCAATGGTGAGCTGGGTTTTTATGTCGTCAGCGATGGTACGGGACGGCCCTATCGGGTCAAGTGTCGACCACCCTGTTTTTCTATATTCCAGGCGTTTCCTTCTATGGTCGAGGGACAAATGATCGCCGATGCCATTGCGGCTCTGGGAAGTATCAATATCATTGCGGGAGAACTTGACCGATGAGTGGGTTTTCGGAGGGTTTAAAGACTAAGATTGAGGGTTTTCTCGGGCGCTACGAGACCCGACGCAGTGCGATCTTGCCTGTGCTTCATGCCATCCAAGATGAATATGGCTGGATTCATGAGGACCATGTGGAAGAGCTTCACAGCAAGTACCAACTCGATCGGATCCATGTCAAAGAGGTCATCACCTTTTACGATATTTACAAAGACGAGCCGGTCGCAAAGCATGTTATCAGGTTTTGCAAGAGCCTGACCTGTCATATGCTCGGAGCTACTGAATCAATGGCAAAGGTCGAGTCCTATATTGAAAAAAAAGGTTTACAAAATTCTTTCGAACTGGAGCCCTTTGCCTGCCTCGGAAAATGCGATGGAGCGCCCGTGATGCTGATTGGCAAAGACCGTTTTGAGTTGGTTACGGCTGACAAGGTAGAATCTATCTTGGATGACTATACAAAGGCTTCTGCTGCACCACAAAAAGGGGGAACCCATGGTAGCTGAGTATCCCAAAATACTGTTGGCCCACCAGGGTCTCCCCGACAGCCGCTCCCTTAAGACCTATCTCTCCCAGGGGGGATACGAGGCTGCCAAAAAAGCTATCTCTATGGGACCCGCGCAGATCATCGACGAAGTCAAAGCATCAGGTCTTAGAGGGCGTGGGGGTGCAGGATTTTCTACCGGAATGAAATGGTCTTTTGTCCCTAAGGATCTCCCTGGTGCCCGCTACCTGATCTGCAACAATGATGAGAGCGAACCGGGAACTTTTAAAGATCGTCAGATTTGTACGGTAAGTCCCCATATGATCTTGGAGGGAATGATCATTGCTGGCTATGCGATC
Organism: Oligoflexales bacterium; assembly: GCA_041736175.1. GTDB lineage: Bacteria > Bdellovibrionota_B > Oligoflexia > Oligoflexales > CAIYRB01 > JBGSUI01. The sequence continues at coordinate 37,202 of JBGSUI010000246.1, forward strand.
GGAGCAGCAAAAGGGTATATTTATACCCGCTGGGAATTCCAAAAAGAGATTCAATACCTCGAAACAGCGATCAAAGAAGCCTACGAAGCGGGCCTACTCGGTAAAAACATCTTGAACAGCTCTTTTAGCTTTGACCTGGACCACTATATGGGAGCAGGGGCTTATATCTGTGGCGAAGAGACCGGGCTGATTTCCTCTCTCGAAGGTAAAAAAGGCCAACCCAAGCTAAAACCACCCTTTCCGGCGGTTTCTGGATATTTAGGGAGGCCAACCATTGTGAACAATACCGAAACTTTGGCGGTCGTGCCTTGGATCATCAACCATGGCGGTAAGGAGTACCGCAAATACGGTACCGAAAAAAGTCCCGGCACCAAGCTTTTTTCGATTTCGGGTGCTCTCAATAGGCCTGGAGTTTACGAAGTGCCCCTGGGATATCCCTTGATGAAATTGATCAACGACGAGTGCGGTGGAATGCAGCCCGGTCGAACCATCAAAGCTGTGATTCCTGGTGGAGCGTCGGCCCCTCTGCTCACTCCGAGCGAAATCCAGGATGCGACTTTGGACTACGAATGCATGGCCCAAAAGGGGACCATGTTGGGATCGGGAGCCATTATGGTGATCGATGACCGCCAGAGTATGGCGGATCTGTTGAGAATCACCATTGACTTTTTTGCCCACGAGAGTTGCGGCCAATGCACCCCATGCCGCGAAGGTACCGGCTGGCTGGCAAATATTATGATGGGTATCAGCGAAAAAACCGCTAAGACCGAGGATGTCAATCGCCTTGGACTCGTTGCAAAACATATGGGCGGCAAAACCATCTGCGCCCTTTCTGATGCCTGTGCCATGCCAGTCATGTCTTACGTCCAAAAATTTGGTGACGAACTCCGAGATTATCTCAAACAAGGAGCGGTCCATTGAGCCCTGAAACTAATCAACAAGCCATCAAACCAGTCCCCCTAAAGCCCGCCGAGCCGGTTGTAAAAGAGACGGTTACCTTTACGATCAACGACAAGGAGATCACGGTCCCAAAAGGGACGACAGTGATGGCGGCTGCAAAGCAGAATGATGTTTATATACCCCATTTTTGCTGGCACCCCGGCCTGAGCGTGGCTGGGGTTTGTCGGTTTTGCATGGTCAAGGTGGAAGGTCGTCCAAAGCTTGAGATTGGATGCAATCTCACCGCCACTCCTGGTATGAAGGTGTCGACCCTCACCCCAGAGGTTAAAGAAGCCCATAAATGGGCTTTAGAATTTCACCTGATCAACCATCCCCTGGACTGTCCAATCTGCGATCAAGCTGGCGAATGCAAGCTCCAAGACTACTATATGGAAGTCGGTCAGTACAAAAGCCAGATGGAAAGACCAAAAGTCTTAAAACCTAAAGCGATCGACGTGGGTGATGACCTGGTGTTAGACACCGAACGCTGCATCCTCTGTGATCGCTGCGTTCGGTTTGAGGCAGAGGTCACAAAAACAGCGGCTCTGGGCATCTTTAATCGAGGCGACCGCGCGGTGATTGGCACCTATCCCGGCAAAAAGATTTCTCATCAGTACCAGACCAATATCGTCGATATCTGTCCGGTCGGTGCGTTTACCTCCAAAGATTTTAGATTTAAGCAGCGGGTCTGGTTTCTTAAACACAAGCCTACTATCTGTCCAGGATGCTCTACCGGATGCCATGTGGATGTGTACGGCAAACCGGATACCAGAACCTACTACCGGGTCAAACCTCGGGAGAGCGATGTAAACCAGTTTTGGATGTGCGATACGGGTCGCAAGACCTACAAACATCTTAACCAAGAAAATCGCCTACGGGGAGCGATCACCAGTGGCGCAAGTCGCAAAAGGGCTACCTTAGCCGAGGCCTATCAGGTCTTGGCAGAAAAAATAAAATCAGCAAGCGTTCAGGATCTTGCCTTGCTGGTAGCTCCGCAATACACCTGCGAAGAGTATCAAAAGTTTTTTGAGTTTTTTGTAGATAAACTTAAGATCACCAAGGTGTTTGAATGGCGAGAACCTACCGAAGACCGTAAGGCTTTTGATGGGATTTTGTATCGGGGTGACAAAAACCCTAATTCGCTCGGATTGCGTCAATCCTTGGAAAAACGTGGTCTGGTCAAACCAGGCCAAGAGATTCCAGGTTTCAACGACGTAGCCGCCTCCGGTGCGACCTGTGTGATCGCATTAGCTCCCGAGATTTTGTTCCAGTACCCAAGCCTTGCCTCCCAGATGGCGCTGTTGGAAGAGTTGAGTTTTGTATCCCTCTGGACGGTCTCGGCTGATTTGGTCGCATCGAAAAAAATCAAGCATGCCTTACCTATGAAGGGTTTTGCGGAAAAAACCGGCACCTTCCTTAACTTTGAGGGCAAGGTAGGCCAGCTCCAAGAAGCCTTTCCGTCGGCAGTGGAAGATGCACGCGATATTAGTGAAACCGTGACATCCCTAGGGGAAGTCTTGATGGGATTATCTTAAAAGGGGGGGCTCATCATGGGTGTGATCAAGGTCGGTTTACCACCAAAAGACAATAATTTATTTCAGCTAGCTCAGGGCTATTTCTCTACCATCACCACCGGTATGATCAAGACGGGAGCGATCTTCTGGAAGCAGATCTCCGGCAAAGAAAAGACCAATACCCTCGAATGGCCGGAGGAGCCAGCGACCTATGGGGATCGTTTCAAGGGTAAACATTTTTTAACCAGACGCGAAGATGGCCAAATAAGGTGCACTGCATGTTTCCTCTGTGCGACGGCGTGTCCTGCGGAGTGTATTCATATCGTTGCAGGCCAGCATCCGACCAATGAAGTTGAAAAGTTTCCAGTTCGTTTCGAGATAGATATTCTGCGGTGTGTGTTTTGTGGTTTTTGCGAAGAAGCCTGTCCTGTCGATGCTATCAGGCTGGGACCAGAGTATGTTATGGCTGGGCTTGCTGGCGAAAAATGGGTCTATACTAAAGACTATCTCGCAGACAGATCTCAGCTACAGGGGGGGATCACAAGTGTAAAAGACGAAAACGTCAAACACTTTACCGTGGATACCAAGATCGATCCCGAAGATCTTTTAGCGACGGATGCTCCCCATATGCGAGGCCACTCTTGAATCAGGCAAGTACGGGGGAGCTCCGCCTCTATTTGGTGCGCCATGGCGAAGCGGAATCTCCCAAAAAAGGCGACGATTTTGGCCGCAGACTTACTCCGCGAGGAATCCAGCAAGCCACCTGGTTAAGCCACCAGCTAAGGATTGTTGTTCCTTTGGTGATTGTAAGCCAGGCGGCTCGGGCTGCGGAAACAGCCGAGATCCTCTGGGCCAGTCCCCCGAGTGGAGCCTCACCCCAAAAAAGGGTGGTGCTGCGAGATGTTTATATGGCGGGCCAAAAAGATCTGCTCCGATTGGTTTCTTCAACCGTCAACGACGGTCTTCAGCGAGAAATCATGGTCGTTGGGCATAACCCTGGGATCTCCCAGGTGGCTCAGGTGCTTACAGGACAAGATATTCATATGGCAACAGCCGATCTCGTCGTCCTAGGGCATAGGTCAGAGTCATGGCCCGAAGCTCTCTGGGATGAGGGTGCTTGGCAGATGATCCAACACCTTAACAATCCGTGTTGATTTTTTTACTGATTGGTTAAAAGATCGGTGGGATTGATGGGACTTATGAATGTAGAGGTTTCTGAAGGTGGGCTAACCCTTTTCTGTGGGGAAGGCTGCATGCTTTCATCGTTTATATTTGCAGAAGGGCCTCTAAACTCTCTTGGTCTTTGGGATCTTATCCAGGCACCAATTGTCTTTTGGTTTATGTCCATCAAATTTCCTCCATCTAGAATCTTTTAAGCCTTAGGATTTGATTCGTCATGAAACAAGATGAACTTTAGGGAAGGCCGCATTATTGGGGGGATGGGGAAGGCTAAAGTGGTTTGAGACATATAAAGATTCGTGACGTTTTATGTTTCAATTCAACCCAATATAGGCAAACCTAGGATTTCATGTTAGGCTCCCCGTCCAGGATAAGGAGATACTTACTATGGATAGCCTGAATCAAGCCCAAGCTCCCCTTGCTCCCCAAGCTCCCCTTGCTCCCCAAGAAGTGAGCAAACTAGTACGACTCCTTGCCCTTGAGGAAATAGAAACTCAGGTGTTTTATGGGGAAAGCCAAGATCTCGGATTTCCACAGCTGTTTGGTGGACAGGTTTTAGGCCAGGCTCTTATGGCTGCTTGCAAAACCGTGGCGAAGGATCGATTTGCGCACTCCTTCCATGGTTATTTTTTACGACCAGGGAATCCCGTGGAGCCGATCTACTATGAAGTCGATCTGATCAGAACTGGCAAAAGTTTTTCGACTCGGCGGGTGTTAGCAAAACAAAAAGGTTTAGCCATCTATGCGGCACAACTCTCCTTCCAAAAAGCAGAAGGAGGACTCTCCCATAGCGAGACGATGCCCCAGGTCCCCGATCCTGAAAGCCTTAAGAGCGATGAGCAGGTTCTTAGGACGCTTAAGGATAAAATACCCCGAGGTTTGGGCGACAAATTGCTTGCCTTTAGGCCCATTGAAATCAGGTCTGTAGAACAAACAGACTACGAAAACCCCAAACCGTCACAAGGCAAAAAATATTTTTGGACGCGGGTCAAAAGCCCCTTGCCGGAGGACCCACTTATCTCCCAAGCGTTTTTGGCCTATGCTTCGGATTTTGGGCTATCAAGCACCTCTCTTTTGCCCCATGGGTTGACTTTTTTATCGCCTGGTATGCAGCTAGCAAGTCTTGACCACACCATGTGGTTTCACCGACCCTTTCGTTATGAGGGATGGTTTTTACATGCCCTTGAGAGCACTTGTACCTTTGGCAGTCGAGGGCTAAATCGAGGGATGATCTTTGCCCAGGATGGGACCCTAGTGGCTTCGATGGTACAGGAAGGGCTTATTCGTAAAAATGCGGGTAAACAATTATGATTTTCGATATTTTCCATTCTCTAGGGCGGGTTGATTCTCTTCCCAAAAGATTAACCGACAAAGATGTGTTTACCCAGTTTTTTCAGCAGACCAAACTAGCCGAAGACCTTGGGTTTAGAAAGGTGTGGGTCGCGGAAAGCCACTTTTCTAGCGAGGTGCAGAAGTCTCATAAAGAGCCAGTGATTCCCCATTATCGTGGAGAAGTCGGTCTTAATGCCGATTCGTTTCAGTTGGCCCATCTAGTACGCCAAAGCACCCGCAAGATAGGATTTGGCACGGCGATCACCAATATCGTCGGGGGTAATGGGGGGCCCCTTGCGGTTGCTGATCGGGTCAGAATGCTCGCCTGGACCCAAAAGATGCTGGGTCTGGATTCTGCCCCTAGAGATCTTTCCATCGGTTTTGCTTCTGGTAGGTTTCCCTATATCAATCGTCCTTTTGGGATTGTTCCGCGCGACCCCTTGGAGACCCTGATTTGGCCGACGATCCAGCGCTTTATTTTCATCGAGGCGATGGAGATCTTTCTCCGACTGTCCAGGGGACAGGTCCTAAGTAGTACCGATATCACCCCCCATTGGTTGAGTCGGTCGCTTTTTTCAGAGTCTCATTGGGATGCTATAAAAGATCTTTCGAGTCAGGATAAGACCTTTAGAATCGACGACGATAGAATACGATATCGGCCCCGGTGGGAGTTTGACAAGATGTTGCTTATTCCTGATATGACCCCCGAGGAGCTGCAGGTGACTTTTGTCTTAGGATCCCATGACCCCCTTGCGCGGCGCCTCGGGCTTAAATGTAGCGATCTCGATATATTTAATCTCTCTTTTACCCCGCCAGCAGAGATCGATAAAACCCATGTCGAGATGGCTGGACTTATTGAGTCACTGCAGTCATACCCTAAGCAGCAGCGAGAAAAGCCTATCGCCTACAAGCCTTGGCATAGGTCGCGAATGCCGCGGACTGTGCTTGTCTTTATTGACCGGGATGGGAAAAAGGCGCGTCTTAGGGGAGAAAAAGCCCTCGATATTTATAGAACGGCCATGGCAGGGACGGTGCAACTCCCCTCCCAGGATGATCTGATGGCGAGAGCGCTCGTAGGAAGTCCCGAGGAGATCGTCGAGCAGTTGCAGCCGGGTGCTGCCCATGGATTTCAGGCAGATGATCGACTGATGCTTTGGTTTGAATTCAACCAATCCGAAGGGGAATCCATACTGAGTCAAATGCGTCTCTTTGCTGACTCTGTAATGCCCCATTATATGTAAAGCAAAGAAGTCCTTTAACTGGATAGGAGTGGAACGTTGACAATCCGGCGAAACGGTACCATTTACAATAATACTCGGCCCTTTTTTGCCATAGAGCGAAAAAATATCCCAGAGATCGTTATTGAAGGAGTCTGGACCTATAAAAAAGGCGACTCTAAACCCCTTGGCGATCAGGTCCAGGTGGTGATGCGGTCGCTCTTTAAGCCGTGGCAGTTTATGGCCCTCGATCTGTTAGGCGACTCTTTAGATCATGGAGACAAAAAGCAACCCTGGTCCATGGCTCTCAGCTCCCATAGCGGCCAGGAGCCGCATCTCACCGCTCTGGGCCAACTTATCCGAGAAGTGGAGGCAACAGAATCAGATTTGGTCTGTCCCCGCAGTTATCCCATGGATATTTACGCGGCAGCATTGGCAAAAGAAAGGGGCCAGCCTCCCTCGCGGTTAAATCATCCATGTGCCGGAAAACACCTTGCCTATATTGCCGCCTGCAAAAAATATGGGTATTCCCTAGACCATTACTGGTCTGACCAGCATCCCATCCATAAACGGATTACGAGTTTAATTGGGACCCAGATCTATGAAAAACCCACATGGTGTACTGATAGCTGCGGTCTGCCGACTCTGGCCCTTTCGACCTTTGAGCTGGTCAATCTCTGGCAAAAATTGGCAAGCAGCCAGGAGCCTCGGTATGGGAGGGCTCGGGGGTTGATGATCGATCATCCCCTGCTTGTAGGAGGTTCTAAGAGATTGGATTCGGATCTGATCGAAAAGGGCCAAGGTCGCATTCTGGCTAAAGAAGGCGCCGATGGTCTTTTGGTGGTGAGTAGTATCCCCTACGAAAACGAACCGCCCTCAACCTGTTTTATTAAGTTGGCATCGGGATATAATCAAACCTATTTAGCATTAGCTTTATGGTCAGTCTTGTCCCAAATCGAAGATCTAACCCCAGTCTTTCGCACGACGAGGGAATTCCTCAAGACCAGACTCGAACATTGGATCCCATCTGACCAAGATTTTAAAGTCTTGCTAAACCCTTATGAATAGTCTTCTTAAATAAAGTTTAAATCGATGAAAGTCTATCAGTTTACTGTTTCCTATGACGAAGCCGGCCAACGACTCGACGGGTTTTTAGCGCTTAAAACCGGGCTCTATTCTAAACGCAAAGTAAAAACCATGATCGATGCTGGACATATCGACGTCAATGGTAAGCGGCAAAAAATGGCCAGCTATGCTGTCGTAAGGGGGGACAAAATAAAGCTACACGATCCTGGTGAATCTCCCCGTCCCAGTGATGGGATCTTTAGCCTTAAAGATAGCGATATCCTCTATGACGCCGACGAACTCGTCGTGATCAACAAACCCCCTGGACTAGCCTCCCAGCAGACAAAAGATCCAAGATTTCCCCACGTTTTAGGGGTTCTTGAGGATTATTATCGAAACAAAAATATCGCTCTGGCGTCCCCCCTTATTTTAGTCCATCGGCTGGATCTTGAAACCTCGGGGGTCCTTATTGTGGCCAAGACGCCTCGTTGTGCTACGGAAGTCACAGAACAGTTTAGAAATAGAGAGGTGCTAAAAATCTATTTAGCTCTAAGCCAGGGCAGGTGCTCGGCGCAACAGTTTATCGAAACAACGCCTCTCTCCGAGATCGACAAAAAGACAGGAAATGTTCGCCCGGTGCGAGCCGGAGGTAAACAAGCCGTGACAGAGTTTACGGTCCTCGACCAAAGGGAAGATATCCCCCTCTGCCTGATCGAATGCCGGCCTAAGACTGGGAGGAGCCATCAGATACGCGTTCACTTGGATATCAACGGACTTCCCATCTTGGGGGATAAGCGCTATGGAGCTACCAAACGGAGATTGCTCCCTCCTGGCTATGCCCAAGTGGAACAGCTGGCAGCAAAATACCACTGTCTCCATGCAGCTCAGCTTACCTTTAGGCCCCGTTCTAAGGCCGACTCCTTAACCCTTAGAGCTCCCTTGCCCCCGCATTTTAGGGGGATCTTGGACGCCGTGAAGTTCAAATAGTAATTTGAAGTTTTCATACGCCAGATAATTAATCTGGCATTTTTTTAGGTCAATTCAAATCGTTACAGATAGGGTGCGAAAATAGAAAAAGCAGCAAAAATCATCACAAAACTTCACAAAACTAAGATTTCAATAGTATTTGGATGGCCAGAGAAAGTTCAACCGGCGCTGTTTGTGATCATGAGAGTCTTGACAATTCCGCTAAAAGCGTTCACTATGAATGTATCATTAGATATGTAAACTAAAAAATCCTGCCCCAGCGCCTCGGCACACCTGTTGAGACCGATTTATCATGTGGCCCCGCGGGTCCAGGCCCTGGGGTTTTCTAATTTCTGACACGTACCTCTTATTTAGAAGGGAACACGATGAGCGAAAATATCGAGGACAAAAAACTCCCTTCCCCTCAAGAAAGCAATCCAGAGTGTCCCTCTAAGACGCCTATTTCTTCGACCCATACCGAACCTACGGATAGGGATCGCTCTGCTCATCCCGCCATGGATTCGCCAAAAAATGCCTTCCCCTCTCCCCTCCCTACCTTCCCCTTACAGTCGTCCCCCTCTCTCACTTTCCCTGCCCCAAAAGACCTCAATCGGCCCATGGAGCTGCAACCCCTCTCTCGCCGCCACCTGATCGGCATGGTCCCTAAAGCGACTTTAGCAACCTGGATAGGTACGGGGGAGGATCGAGGGTTTGCTTTCAATAACATGATGATGTTTAGAAAAAAAAAGATCCCACCAAACAGCTACAGCCTCTGGGTCTTTGGGGATAACTATTATGGCCAGCTTGGGCTTGGGAACACGACTAACCGCTCTAGCCCCGTTCAGGTGGGGACTTTAAGCTCCTGGAGTGAGGCGGCGGCGGGATATAGGCACACCATTACGCGACGAACAGACGGCACCCTATGGGCCTTTGGGAATAACGGTCGTGGCCAGCTGGGGCTTGGGGACGTGACTCGCCGATCTAGCCCTGTCCAGGTGGGGTCTTTAAGCTCCTGGAGTGAGGTGGCGGCGGGATATGGCCGCTCCATAGCCCGCCGAACAGACGGCACCCTCTGGGGCTTTGGGAATAACTATTATGGCCAGCTTGGGCTTGGGAACGAGACTGTCCAATCTAGCCCAGTCCAGGTAGGCTCTTTAAGCTCCTGGAGTGAGGTGGCGCTGGGGGGTCACCATACCATAGCCCGTCGATCAGACGGCACCCTCTGGACCTTTGGGGATAACTCTTATGGCCAGCTTGGGCGTGGGAACACGACTGACCGATCTAGCCCCGTCCAGGTGGGAAATTTAAGCTCCTGGAGTGAGGTGGCGGCGGGATATGACCACTCCATAGCTCGGCGAACAGACGGCACCCTATGGTCTTTTGGGTCTAACAATAATGGTCAGCTTGGGCTTGGGAACGAGACTGACCGCAGTAGCCCAGTCCAGGTGGGTTCATTAAGCTCATGGACTGAGGTGGCGGGGGGATCTACCCACACCATAGCCCGTCGAACAGACGGGACCCTTTGGGCCTGGGGGTATAACTATTATGGCCAGCTTGGGCTTGGGGACGTGACTTACCGTAGTAGCCCTGTCCAGGTGGGAAATTTAAGCTCCTGGAGTGAGGTGGCGGTGGGATTTTACCACACCATGGCCCGACGCACAGACGGGACTTTGTGGGCCTTTGGACGTAACTCTTATGGCCGGCTGGGGCTTGGGGACACAGCTCACCGCAGCAATCCCGTTCAGGTGGGGAGCCTTAGCAGCTGGTTCAAAATCTCCGGTGGCGGCTACCATGTCATTGCACTCAAATCTTGAGCTTCTTCTGGACTTTGGCGTGCCTCCTCCGGCTCTTGCGTGACCAAGGGTTGTGATTTTGCAGCTGAGCTTGACCGGAAATGCTGACTCTGAGCTGACCGGCTATTTTTTAACAAAGTCGCCTGACATCGTTTAAGGAGGAAAGTACTTGATAGCCCCCTCTCCTCCCCATACAGGCCCTTGGTGCTCTTGAGCGGTGGATAATACGCCGGAGCTCTGGTGTCTAAAGAATGATAAAATAATAGAGAGTTGACATTTAGATATTTCCTTATGATTTCATTAAAGGATTTAATATAAGGTTTAGAACCTTCGGCTGAACACAGCGCAGGCCTAGGCTGTTTCCACGGCAACCGGCTCTTCCCATCAACAAGTATTGGCATCATTTTTGCTCGGGTTGTCCTTGAGAAGGCATCATTTGTTCTTAACATCTAAAATCAGAAAACCTAATCATGTCAAAAATTTTTTCTTTACCAAAACTAGTCTTTATATTAGCTGGATTAACTGCCTGTTTTCCAAATCTAAAACCTGTTAAATCTGCATCGTCAAATTTACAGACAGAGGAAGTCTGTACAAACGAGCCATCAAGTTTTTTGTTACTTCCTGAGAACTGCCAACTTAAAATTCTCGAAAACCTGACACCGTTAGATCTCGTGAAGTTTGCAAAAGTCTTATCCACAAAGACCTCAGAGATTGGTTTTCAGGCGCTTTTAGCCCGCGCTAAGCTTAAGGTTCCAGAAAGTATACAAGTATCCCTCGATAGATACGCTGCTCATATTCGAAAATGTATCGGTAGGTCGTTTATTTCGCAGCAAAGAAATGATCCTATATTTGTCGAAAAACTGTTTATTTCCTATCTAACCTATCTCAAATTGACCCATTCATCTAATAGATCGTCCAGATCGTCTTCACGGTTTACAGGTGTCAATGTTAGATCTGAAGTTGATCCCATCGTTCTTGGAAAGAATCATATCGTCTATGCTCGCAAAAATGATCGCCAGGGAAAGATATATCTCGAAGTCCGGGATTCGGTTTCCTTGAAAGTCATAGCTTCCCAAGAATACCGCAAACCCATCGAATCTCTTGGAGCTTTAGGTCCCCACTCATTTTTGGTCAAGGAGATTGAAGGACAAAGTCATTTGTGGACGTTTACGGCCAACTCATTCAAAAATGAAAATCGACAGATTCAACGACAGGTTCAGGTCATCACAATCAAGAATATGGATGCCTATTTTACACTAGAGAATGGTCAATTGACCTCATTTTCACTTCATGATCGTGAGTTTCGGGAGACTAGACTTGGAACCTTCCCACCAGAGGATTCCAAACTCAATCGGTCCTCCCTCGAAATCATTGGCACTAGCCCTGATCAACTTGTTACTTTAGAAAAGATGAGCGGACGCACATCCCTTAAGACTTGGCATTTAGACTCAAAAAGTCTTGCAGCAAAACAAGATACTTTTAAATTAAAATCGGTTCATGAATTTGAAGGCGAGTATGATTCTGCCAAGTTGGAAAACAAGATGCTTTCTTTTGCACTTGTCCGAGACCAGCAACATGCATTCCTTCTTTATGATACCGTGGCCGATCAAGAAGTTCTAAAAGTCCATGATCCCCAGCCATATATCAAAGACCGATTTAAGTTAACCTATCTTGATGGATATTCCTTTTTCATTAGCAAACCTTCTTTGCCAAGAGGTCTTAATTACGAGCTTTCGATCTATTCGGGAAGTGATTGGAAAAACATACACCAAAAAGAGCGCAAGATTTATTCTACGCAGCAGGGTGTAGCCGTCTGGGATGATTACATCACATTTATATATTCTGATCAGATTCGTTTTACATCGATTGAAAATCCAAATAATTCTCTGTTGGCTCATACAAATTTTTTGGATGACGGAGTTTACCCACTTACCCCTGCAATTTTAGGTATTGCTCGGGTTGAAGGTGCCTATATATCTAGGCATCAGAATGGATTTACCATTCACAGCTTATGGAAAACTATCTTAGAACAACATTCTTTAGTAGTTATTTGATTATTTATACATTTAGAACAATTTCTATGAGAACATCGCAAAATTTCAAATAGGATTCATCCCGTTCTTTGGAGATAGGCACCATATAGTTTGCCCGGATTTCTTACGTAGACTGAAACCGATTCAGGATTAAACTTTTTAAGTCGCTTCACTTTCTGTTAAACCCTTTAGATCGTCCATTCCATATGTAAAGTTAAAGGTTTTCAATTCTAGTCCACTGGTGTGATGGGTTTCTGATGGTAAAGCCATCGCGAGATGGCCGGGGGTGTTTTGATTACTAATTGGGATTTGTTGGCAAAAAACCTATGAATTTGATCGCTGCTACTATTGATGCCTGGCAACTTTTGATCACAGAGTAAGCTTGAACCAATAAAAAATTGAGGTGCACGGCTGTGATCGAATATCATTTGCTGGATTCCTAGAGTAGGACCGTTGGTGTAATGTTTAATGGCAATTTCGTCCTCATTTCTTTCGATTTTAAGTTCGCCAGCTATTTTTCGGAGCTCTTGTCGGAATTCCTGGTCAGAGAGCCGCAGGGGGCCAAGCTGTACGGTATCAATATTAGAGGTGCTGATGTTGAGAATGCTGATTTGTTTGTCGGTTATCTTTGTAATATTTTCGAGTAGCTTTTTGCCGGCGGCATCGTTGACCCAGGCAGGACCGACAAAGGTATCCATGAGGGTTAGCATTTGTGGTATCGCGGCAGAAGGGATGTCCAGGCCATCCTCAAGTGTTTTACCGGCAATTTTGATCGAAAGGTGAGCACCTTTGCTAAATCCAGCCAAATGGGGCCTTGTTCCTTTATAGTCCCGAAATATTGTTTTATAGTAGTTAAATATATCGGTTAAAAATTTTGCATCGCTCTCTTCGAGAGTGGGTAGACTAGGTTCAACCACCTCGTCGAAAAATTGGAGGTCAGATTGGGGTATATATTCTACCCCCACCCTGCGATTGACTAACAAATGATTTTCTAGTTGAACAGGATCACGAAATCTTGAATCCCACAGCAAGGCATAAATGTCAGGTTTTATATTTTGTATTGGAATCGGGACGGTGGGGCGGTTAGGTTTAGAATTGTCAATAAACCCAAATTTTCTACTAATATCCGCTGGGTTTGGTGGTTGGAAGGGTTTGCTGCGACTGCCGAATTCCCAACCGTGAATCATCAGTGCAATACCCTGGTTCGAGTTGGCAACGCGCTCAACTTCTTGCCAAGTACCATTGCGCGACAAATGGTAAAGAAAAAATTTGTGAATATTAGAGCCAATGCCATGAGAACCTAATCCAGAGGTTGCTAAGACATGATCCTCTTTTTCAAACCTAGATCCTGCTAGGATTGTAGTTTTATCACATCTGGTGCTAATAACTGCGACTAGTAGTACAAAAATTTGTTTGTAATTCATAAACCTCCCCAATCAGTCACAGAATTTGGTTATTCATTTTTGGTGCCAAAGTTTTATTCTAATGATATTTATGGGATGTAAGGTTAAGGTGAGGGGTGTTTGCTGAAGATTAGACATGGGTGAACAGTTAATCGTCGCCAAAAATCAGAGTTCCATACCAATCGAGTTTGAGACCTTTAGGTCTTTCTCTTGCAGGAGAGCATGATGATAAGTAAGTTTAAATGGCTGTTTTGTATTGCTTTAATCAATAGTTCATGTCTGACAACCCAAAGATCCTCCAATCCTCAAATCATTGGAGGAGAGGAAACCACAGCCTATGAGGCGGTGGGGGTTTTAGCGCAAAATGCCAAAGACCTTTGCACAGCCAGTCTGATTGGTCCCCAACTTATCGTGACTGCTGCCCATTGTGTTTATCCATTAAAGACTGGAATGAAATTCTCATTTCATATAGGACCACGTTTTAGTGAGTCAAAGGGGTTTTCGATCGTGGAGTGCACTCCACATAGCCAATATGATGACGTGAGTAACGATTTCGATATTGCATTATGTCGCACGGCCCAAGTTGTGCCTGCCAAGCCCCTGCGAGTGGCTACAAAGCTTGATGAAAAATCCATTGGAAGGATGGTGACGATTGTTGGTTATGGCCGTCGTGAAAAGCCGGAGACGGGATCTGGGGGAGGTGGCGGGATTAAACGAAAAGGCACCCTTAAGATGGTTGCCCTATCGGCGTCTAAGTTTAAAGCCGAAAGTCCTGGTGTGAGCTCATGCAACGGAGATTCAGGTGGTCCAGCCTTTTTGCCTGGCGAAGACGGCGAGCCGGAGATCGCTGGGATTGTTTCCTGCGGTGATTTTAATTGTGAAAGCTATGGTGTTTATACAAGAGCGGATGTTTTTGGTCAGTTTTTAGGCTTAACACCTAAACCTGATTTTGCGGGACCGCTCTTAAAGTGTCCACCCCAATCCTTCGGGGGGATCTGCCAAGGATCGGTGCTTACCTCCTGCAAATCCGACTGTTTTGAGGCAAAGATTTCGACCAAGGACTGTGCCCTAGTCCCCCAGGGGAGCTGTTATCAATATAAAGAACGAAAGACCGCTACTTGTATCGATGGGACCTGGAGGAGTGTCACATTCAATATATCTGAAGTCGCTTTTCGCAATGGCCAGCTTGAGGTGGTAGGTCCTTATGAGGGTGACCTCTTCTTTGACGAGTCTAGTGTGCATGCTTCGACTGGGGCCCATGGGCGTCTCAATGGAGAGAGAGTGGTCACGGAGTTGTTACCTCTAGGTCCGCATAAACTTCAGGTAAGACGATTTCATTCAGCCAGTAGCATTGGGGTCAGTAAGCCGATTTTATTTGATGTTAAAGCAAACACCCAGTCTGTTGACTTGATTCTAGGAAAAATTCCCATCTTTCTGACGGTCAAGGGAAAGCTACAGACTTCTGAATCCTTCTATATCACTGGTCAGACCCAGGTCCTTGGTGACTGGAAGACCGCCTTTAAACTTACCAAAGCAGGGGATGGATTCCTTTTTCAAGATTTACTGCCAGTCGGGTTAGAGTATAAAATCCTTAAAGCGAAAAGCAGCATGGATCGCATCGAGATCGACTCAAAGGCTCTGTGGCAAAAAGGTCCCAATCGCATGTTTGATGCGCCTATGTTGGTCCATGGTGTGGTCGAGACCGTGACTCCCGAATTCTAACGAGTCGGCGAGGGTGCCGGGGTCACAATCCATGGTATGGCCTGTTGGCGGGTGTCGTAGTCAGAAAGCAGCACGTATTTTTGACATACATCTGGATTTGATTCCAAGGCTAAACACCGATCATGGTCCCGCAGGATGATTTCGAGCCATCCTTCTTGGGGATTTTGCGGCACCCAGTCTACAGTCACGACTGAGGCGAGCGGGTCTTTCGAAAGATTCGGTTTGACCAGGGCTTTTTCCGGGAGGCGGTTGAGGAGCACCACCACTTTTCGGCGGGATTTGGAGCTTTTTTCCTTTTCGCTTAAAGGATCATAGCCTTGGATTTTCCACGAGAGGGGCTGGCCGACGACCCCTCGAAAAACCCCGTTGGACGCTCCTTCAATGCGAGAGCTCATACTGATGGGAGAGCATTCCTCCCTAATGCACTTAGTAGACTTTGTGGTTGCAGGAAGTGAATCGGTGCCAGAGTAGTAGTCACTATTGTCAACGATTGTTTCGGTGTCGCGGCTGCAGGAGGTCACTAATGGGAAAAAGCCACCAAAAATCCAGATAAACTTGGTGTAAAACCAAGCTTTATACAAAGTAAAGTATAAATTTCTTATGGATGACTTCTCCATAGATTCCTCGCGATCCCGTTCCTTTTTCTTAACTCCTAAACACTTATTATAAGAGTAAGGCTGCAAGATTTAGGCCAAAATCGTCTATGAGAGATTCTGGGTCATTATGTCGATTATTTTGTGATGGGGGTGTCTATCCTTTTTTCACCCTATAAAAAATAGAGTCATTGAGCGTTATCCACGCCGGCCTAGCGATTAAGGCTTGGCGCGCCGCATTCGAGCCATTCCGATAGGATAGATTTCTGGGATTTGGGGATTTCTTGGGTTGGTGGCATAGGATTTTTTGCGGCAGAAATCGTCCGAAGGATGATAAGAGCATTTAATAGCTCCTATTTTAAGAAAAAGCCTTCACCCGAAGGTCCCTTTTGTCAGACACGCCCCTAGATATTGCATCAAATTAGATCAACTATACTTTTATAAGCATAAATTTTAAACTCAAGTTTGACCTTAATAATGCCAATGGAATACAATGTATTCCATTGGAGGATAAGGAGATGTGCTGATGGTTAAAAGAGGTCGGGGTGGAGGAATCAAGCATGTCCTCTTTAAGCTAAAAGATGGAAGCCTTATTTTTTCAATCAATCAACCTGATCATAATCCTCCGCATATACATGTCGAACGTGCTAACGGGTCTCGTGCTGTTTTTCTCATTAAAAGCCAAGAGGTTATCATTCAAAATGGATTTAAAGACAGCGAACTTAATGAAGTTAAAAAATATCTTAAACTTCGCAAAGATCATATTTTAAAGCGTTGGGAAGAAATACACGTTGAGATAAAAAACGGAGAATCATCATGAAATCAAGACATATTGTACCAGAGAGACTTAGAAAACAAGGCGTTACCTACGATGCTGATTCTGATGAATATATTACAAAATCCGGCTACCGCGTCCCTAGAGAAGAATTTGATTTGAAACCTTCGGCAAACAGCAGAGAAATTATAGAAAGCACATTAAATCCTTCTAATATCAAGGAAAAAATAAGCTTTTGGATTGATCAGGACCTGCTGGATTGCATTAAAAAAGAGGCTAATAAAATCGCTCATAAAAAGTACACCCACCTCATTAATGAGGTCTTGAGGCAGTATTTTTTCAATGAAAAAAATGAAAAATCGCAACTAACATTAGAAATTTTTCGCCAAGAAATGTTAGACTTAAAAACCAAAATATTTTCTGGCAACGATTTTATAGAGAAGATTACGGAGAAAGCTGAACACCAGCGAGGATTGAATACGGGTGGCTTGATGGCAACAAAACGGAAGGCGAAGTCTTCAAGAAAAAAGGCGGTTAAATCGATTTAATTGAGCTGATTGTCCTATAGTGTTCAAAAAAAACAGACTCCACTCTTATTACGGAGTGGAGCCCATCTGACGTCGACCTCTTTAAATAAAAAAGAAGTGGTAACAGCAAACAAAGAGAAAAAGCAACGAGGTAAATGCTACTAACTGCAATTAACACCTTTTTGGCAACTGAATCACGAGTCCTATATCCCATAAATCACCAGCCTCCCTGAGGACGATGTTAAGCTTTTAAAAGCCATAATCAAAAATCCAATGATTCCATGGCATTTTAAAAAAATCTGGAGAAGTGCCTAGCGATTAAGGCTTGGCGCGCCGCATTCGAGCCATTCCGATAGGATAGCTTTCTGGGATTTGGGGATTTCTTGGGTTGGTGGCATAGGATTTTTTGCGGCAGAATTCGTCCGTAGGATAATCAGAGCCCGCCATCTTTGGACGTCTCCGGCTGTATCAAAGTTAGTCTCAAGGGGGGCTCCAGCGCGCAGATTGGTCGGGACTTTTTGACTGTGACACGCTAAACAAAATTGGGACATAAATCCTGAGCCGAAATTTTCGTAGCTCGACATCGTACCCTTTGGGCAGTTTAGAAGCGTCATATTAGGGTAGGGGTAAAGGTTGGCGATGGGTGGTGGCTCAGTAGGCGCCGGTTTATCTGGTCCGTAGTCTTCGTCGCTTGGACCACAGCTGAGGATTAAAAATAGGAAACATCCCCAGCCGAGGATAAAGCATCTCAGGAATGACAGTTTTAAAATTTGATAGCCTAGGTTCATATTTTGGAGTCCATTTGAATGATAGATGATAGTGGCTTTGTGTCGGGTATCAACAATTTTGCCGGGAGGTTATATCGCAAATAGAGGCTCGCAAAAATGTGACTTGGTTCAATCAAAACAGCGTTAGGACCACCTGCAGAACCAAAAACCGGGTCTATGGGGACCCCTCTTAGGGCTGGATCCGTTTGTCCAGAAACAGAATATGGTTTGATACCAGGCCCCCATAATAGCATCGAGGTATAGGGCCAAGGGCCTTTACCCTCAGCGCTATTGAGCTTTGGAGATCGACCCCGATCGGAGAGGACCACTACGACCATGGAAGAGAGCACACCTTTTGCTTCAGCATAAGCCATGATAAGAGCGAGTTCTGAAAAAAGCGACTCGAAAAGGACTGACTGGGTCGCAAAGTGATTGGTGTAAGTGTCCCATTTGCTGCCTTTACCGTGGGTGATCGCTGCACAAAGGCTGTTGGATTTTGCAAACATCTCCACGGCGACTTTGCCCGAAACCAGAAAATCCGATTCTTTTTCGCCAGGCTTCAGTTCCTTTATTATTTTGGACAATGCAGATGACAAGGGATTGTAGCGGAGCGAAGCTGCAGCAAGGCTCGCCACCTTATCGCCATCCAGGGTCCCTTCGGCTACGGTGCTTAAAAATTTGGTCATCTCCGCTTTTTTGTAGGTGTCCATAAGAAGCTCAATTTTGTCCGGAATTAATTCGGCTTCAACTGGCGTAGAAACAGCTATTTTTCGCAGTTCGTTGACGGTTACGGGATAGCTTACACTGGGTAAAGACCCTGGGTAAAAGGGCGTGTCTATGACCAAGTAGGGGGCAATGAGTGTAGGATTTATATTCGAAGCATAAAAGGTCAGCCAGTCTACTGGGCGGAATTTATCGGGTGGTACGACACTTAACATTTTTTGGGCTGCCTTTGATTGTTCCATAGACCCCACATGGACTCCGTTGATAAAAGCTGCATTCCCACCGTAAGTATCGATCCACTTTTTGACGGCGGGTCTTTGAGGGTGGCTTACATAGGGAAGGCTGTTAGGTCCTAGAGCTAAGGTAGCGCCTGATTCTTGGCTAACATAGGCCGATTCTAGTTTGGGATCAAAAACCATAGTCGGATCCCAGCCACCACTGACATAGACCAATAGAATAAAGGGACTAAGACCTTGCGTGAGCATAAATGCCTCTAGTATGAGTAAAATTTGGGATGGGTTAAGATCACATTGATGATGGTCTGCCATGCGAGATAGTAAGCTTCGATATCGTTAGGTGGCTTGCCTGACTGGGACTTTGCGTCTTCCCAGAGGGTGTAGAGGTCCAGGAGGCTTTGGCTGCGGTTTTCTAGTGTTTCTGAAGTTAGTTTAAACCAAAGGGATTTAATTTGGTTAGCGATTTCGTCCGGTGAGGCTTTAAGTGGCAGTCCGGAAGGTAGTTCGTTAAAGAGTTTTCGATCTTGGGGATTGACCCCGTCTTTGAGTTCTTCTCGGGTGATCCTATAGGAAAATTTGCGAGTTATATCTTCTATAGCTCTTAGGTAGCGTATATTGGGCAACATCGTAAGGTCGTTAAAATCACTAAAATCGTTGTAAGTCGGTTCTAAATCCTCCGAAAAAACAAAAGTGTTCGCCTGTGGCAATAACGATTTTAGGATTGTTTCCCAATGGATTTTTCTTAGGACTCTAAAGCCCGAAACCTCTTGGTTTTCGCGGCTTATCGGAGCAGCGGTTGGTTGCGATTTAGGATCTTTCGGATCTTTCGTAGCTTTCGGGTCTTTCGGGTCATTGGTATTTTTTGAATCTTTTGGGTCCACTTTAGAAGTGCTTTTATCATCCTGGGTAGCTTGCTCACTTCCTGGTTGAGGGCTTGATTTTACATTGGTAGGGGCTATATTAAAGTTGCGTGACCGCAGGAGCCACTTAAGAGATTTTCTAAGAATTTGGTCTTCGTAGACGAGATCGTCAAAACTTAAGGCTGTTGATTGTCTAAGTTGCGAGTTGTAGGGCATCTGTAGGATCAAACTAGAAAGTTTTTCAATTTGGCAGCGGAAAAAGAGGGAGCTACTCCCCAGTTTTATACCAAACTCTTCCAGACCCGTAAAACTGATAGGGCCAAAAGAACCGGAGGGCACCTGGGCCGGAGCCTTATAGGTTTTCCATTCACTCCAGGTTTTTCCATCGGCCAATCCCGCAAAAGCGGGCGCGATTTGCTGAAAGGCGCCATGGCATGCTACGCACGGGGCTTTTTGTGCGCTGAGTGACGTCAGATCGCCTTGTAACTCAACACTTTCAAGATCGGAAAAAACATGGGTTTTCGATTGACTCATGGAATCGCAGGCGAGCGCACTTAAAATTTTGTGCACCCGATGTTGGCCCGATGGATCGCCTCGCGTCGGAAATGTCGCCAGAAAACCATTTAAAGGCAAGACCCCAGCTGGAGGGCGCTGGTCAGGATAGGTGAAGGTTATATAAGGCGAATTTTGCCAGGTTGTCGAACTATTGGTGATATCATAGAGTGTCGCTAGACTGTTATGTATATTAGAAAACTGAAAAGTCAGAAGATTTCTAAGTGGCTGGTTGTCTTCAAAAAGAACTTTTATGGCAGAAATCGGTTCGTGGCGTATATGAGCTTTGGTGAGTTCGGTCAGCTCCTTACTAAGATTAGAGTCTTTTTCAATGAGTGCTTCTAAGTCGTTTAAATGAGCATTTTTAATGTTCCAAATGTAGCCAAAATTATCAGCAAATATTTCGTAGGATAGCTGCTGCTCCAAGAGAAAATCAGTCCAAATATTGATTTTTTCAGGAGCTAAAGACAGCTTTTCTATTTCCAACCCCGACGGGAGCTGGCCTGTCAGTTCGATTTTTATCCTCCGAATCTGGCGGGGAATTGGCAATCGATCGGTGATTGATGGCGCTGATTCCTTGGGTGGCGATTCTTCGGTTGTGGAGGAAGATGGTTTTGGCTTTTTGTCGGTTGCTAGTGACAAGCCACAGGAGACTATGAACGTTGATAGTGCGCATAAATAAAAATTAGTATGCATAGTTGGGGGTCCTCAGTTCCTATTCGGATTGAGGACTTTTCATTTGATAGGCAAAAAACTTCTAGGCAATCGTAGCGGCGTTCCATCTACCGGTATTGGGGTAACACAGAAATCGAGATCCTTGGTGCTTCGGTGTTCTCTATGTTGGTCGACCGAATGCCAGGTGCTTCTGGATGTTGACTCGCATTACAGGAGACCATCGGAAAAACTCCTAACGATCCGAGTACAAGAAGTATTTCTTTTAGGGTCACACGGGTTTTAGCGGAATCTTTCATTGGGCTTCTCCTCGTTCTATGTTCTATTTGTCTTTTCGGAAAGAGCTATGGTTTTCTTGAGGGAAAGTCACATATTTCCAGAATGCTGAATTATTTAGACCAGGTGGGCCTGACGAGGAGTCCAAAATAGGGAGATTTGGGAGCAACATTAGGTTGGGGTAGGTCCATTTCAGCGCGGATTTGTTGCTTGGAAGAGAAGGTTGATTATGCTAATGTCGGCCCGCTTGCAGAAAAGCCAGCGGCCTTAGCTAACCCACTAAGAGGATTAGAAAAATGGTGGATCAAGCGGACCAGCCTAACCAAAAGCTCCATATCGGGAAACCCCCCTGGCTCAAGACTCCGATAGGCCGTGGCGAAAACTTTTTTGAAATAAAGCAGGATCTAAGAGAACGAAAGCTTTTTACGGTCTGCGAAGAAGCAAAATGTCCTAACATAGGACAATGTTGGAACGATAGAACCGCGACCTTTATGATTTTAGGAGATACCTGTACGCGAGGGTGTCGGTTTTGCCACATCAAGACAGGCAATCCCAATGGCTGGTATGATCCGGAAGAGCCAGACAAAGTGGCCGATTTAGCCAGGTCCTTAAAGTTAAACTATGCTGTGATCACCATGGTTGATCGGGACGATATGGACGATGGCGGGGCCGCACATGTGGCGCGGGTGGTGGCGCGGGTTAAGCAGGTTAACCCTGGAATTCGAGTGGAAGTCCTCGCGGGAGATTTCAACAATCGGGACCAGTCATTGTTGGCGGTTCTTTCTGCTGAGCCGGAGGTTTTTGCCCACAATGTAGAGACCGTAGAAAGACTGACTCCAAGGGTTCGGGATGCTCGCGCTGGTTATAGGCAGTCCCTTGAGGTTTTGCAAAAGGTTAAGACACTCAGTTCTGACCGACCGATTTTCACAAAAAGTGCTCTGATGCTAGGCTTGGGCGAAGACTTAGCGGAAGTTCTTCAGACTCTCGGGGATTTGCGAGAGCACGGGGTGGATTTCTTGACCATAGGTCAGTATTTGAGGCCAACGAAAAAGCATTTATCGATCAAGCGTTGGGTGCATCCCGACGAATTTGATGATATTGGCAAACAGGCAAAGGCAATGGGTTTTCTCGGTGTGGTCTCCGGACCTTTGGTCCGAAGTTCCTACAAAGCAGGTGAGTTTTATGCAAAGGCACTTAAGGATAGCCAACCAAAGGAGTGAAGGAGATTTCAGGAATCGAAATGCGGACTGATAAACGAGGTGCTTTTGAATGGACTTGTCTGGATCGAGCGTTGGCCTATCTTGTCGAAGGAATTGTAAGGTTAGTTTGTTTTTTTCCAAAGGATGTCATCGAAGTCACTGGGGTGATTTTGGCCAATGTGGTTTGTGTTTGGGGTGGCAAAAACCGGATGCGAATCTACAAGAACACCCAACTCGTCTATAACCTTCCCGAGCAAAGCCATTTTGCTAAAATGTTTGTGCGGCAGATCATAGGCCATCAGGTCCATTGTTTCCTAGAGACTGTAAAGTTTATTCTGCAACCCCAAAGCGTCAGAGTGATCGGTCTACAAGATCTCGAGTCCCAGATCAAAGAGGCCGAAGCACAGGGTTTAGGGCATATCATTGTAACGGGGCATGTGGGCAGTTGGGAAATGGTGGCCTACTATGGCAACCTGGTTAGCCAAAAGCCTTTCCATGTTCTTGCTAAGCCATCGAGATTTCGTGGTTTCACGTTGTTTTTGGAGCGTCTTAGACTCAAAATGGGAACGCCAGTCCTCTGGAACCATAAAAAAAATCTGGTCAGAGAAATACTGGGGGCCCTCAGGCGGGGAGAGTCCATTGGCTTTGTGATGGATCAGAAACCAGAGGGTCGAAAAGGACCCCTTGTGAGTTTTTTTGAGATGCCTACTGCTTTTGTCGGAGGGCCGGCTTCCATAGCGATTAAAACCCGGTGTGCGATTATAGGGGTCTTTTGTTTACGGGAGAGTCCTTTTGAATACCGGATCCTTTCCCGAACCCTTGCGCCGGCAGGACACCAGTATCAGGATGAGATCGAGTTGACCCAAATCATGGCTAGAGAGATCGAAGGCATTATTAAAGCTTATCCAGAACAGTGGCTTTGGAACTATAAACGTTGGTAGTCTGGTATGATAAACCTATGGTCGAATCCCGCCAAAAACAAAAAGGTTATATAGAAACTCTCCTAGGGCGCTCCTTGAGGGTTTCGCCCCCAGCTCTCGTTTATTTCTTGGCCATCTTGCTGATTATGCTGACCTCTGAGCCTAATTTTAGGTCCATGGTATTAGGCGTTGGCACAGTATTGAGTGGCTTTCTGGTGCAAATCTTTGCTGCGGGGTATGGCAGAAGGCCCACTGAGATTGTGGGCATCTACCGATGGGTTCGCTATCCCCTGGAACTGGGGAACTTTATGGTCCTGCTGGGAGTGGCCCTCTGTGGTAAACAGGTGGATATCATCTTGTTGATCTTGTTAGGGTGTGGGATCTATTTTGCCCAGGACTTACGGCATAGGGAATTACAAGAGGGTCTGGCTGCACAACCTGAGGCTCTCCGTTACCAGAGGTTGGTGTCAGGGATGATGCCCTCATTATGGCCCGTAGCACAAAGGTTGGTATCTCCCCCATTAGGCCAAGTTCCGCCTTTTTCTCTAAAGCAGGCTTTTCTTGGGCAAATTCAGCGAAATATAAGACAAATTGACTTCTTTTTAGCCCATATTCTCTTGCTTTGCTGTTTATATATAGGATATCGATACGCGGGGATTTTTCCATTTAATGGTTTATTTGCAGGATTACTGTTGGTCTTTGGACTTAGCCGAACTATGTATCTTGCACTGCGCGGTGACAGGAGGGGTAAACCAAAAATGGGACTTCACGACCAAGCCTAGGAGATCCTTATGACTTCGATTGGACCCTACCCGGATTTTTTTCAAATCAGTGATCTGCTCACTACGGATCAGCATTTGGCTATGGAAAGTGTGAGGAGCTTTGTAAAAAAGGAGGTTGAGCCGGTTATCCGAGATGCCTACCTAAATGAGGTTTTTCCCGAACATCTCCCGAGAGCCATGGGCGAAATGGGGCTGCTGGGCCCCCACTTAAAGGGTTATGGCCTGCCAGGTCTCGATCCGATTTCCTATGGTCTTATGATGCAGGAGTTGGAGAGGTGTGATTCCGGTCTCAGGAGTTTTGCATCGGTGCAGGGCGCTCTCGTGATGTACCCTATCTCAGAGTTTGGCAGTGAGGATCAAAAACAGCACTGGCTTCCAAGGCTCGCGTCAGGCATATCGATCGGCTGTTTTGGCCTCACCGAATCCCATGGTGGATCTGATCCAGGAGCGATGCTTACCGTAGCCACTAAAAAGGCTGGAGGCTGGCTTTTAAGCGGCAGTAAAACCTGGATCACCAATGGCTCACTTGCTGAGATCGCCGTCGTTTGGGCGCAGACAGACGAAGGAATTCGGGCTTTTCTAGTACCTACGAAATCCAAAGGTGTTTCCGTTAAGAAGATGACAGGCAAGCTCTCTCTGAGGGCTTCGGTCACCTCGGAGCTTTTTTTCGATAGCGTCCCATTGGAAAAAGAATCCATACTGCCGGGGGCGTTTGGTCTTAAGGCAGCGCTCAAATGTCTGACCCAAGCCCGATATGGCATATCCTGGGGTGTCCTTGGCGCTGCCGAGGCTTGTTTTGATGAAGCGGTTTCCTATGTCTCCGATCGAAAGACCTTTGGGCGGAGTTTAGGTCACAACCAACTCATCCAACGAAAGCTGGCCATCATGCTTTCGAGAATAACCCAAGCCAAGCTCCTTGCCTTTAGACTAGGTCAACTTTCTCAAAGTGGAAAGATGCATCATTCGCATGTGAGTATGGCCAAACAAAATAATGTGGAAGTAGCGCTTGAGACCGCCCGAGCCAGTAGAGATATATTAGGTGCCAATGGAATCATGATCGAATATGCCTCGATGCGGCATTTATGTAACTTAGAAACCGTCTATACTTACGAGGGGACCAACGACATCCACCTCTTGGTCCTAGGAGCTGAAATCACTGGAAAGCCAGCATTTGGAGCCTAAGCAACGATGGATATTCATCTGATATTTATCTGGGTGATTTTGGCGGTGAGTTGCAAACGACCCAGTAGGTTTCAGCCTCTAGAAAACCCGGAGGAGAGGACGCTCGCTTTTCTAGCCTACTCTTCGCCGGAATCGGGTCCGGGGAAAAGTGTCTTGCCCCTTGAGTTTGAGTTGGACGAAAAAACCGGAAAGCCTCGTCATCGATTGGTCTTAAAGCTCGATTATTTTCCAAATCAAAAATCTTCGCAAGCGGGTCGTCAGATACCTAGCTGTCTAGAACCACTGAAAAATGACTTTGAAATTGGATTTTTGATATGCCAACGCAAAGCAGGAAGTCGGGTTTTACTCCAGGCAGGGATGGTAGACCAAGTCTGCTATACAAAGGTCCCTTCTATGCGAGTGGTTGCTCGGGACTCATTGGTTTTACCTGGCTGTAGTCGCGCAGAGGGGTATTTGCACCAGTTTGATCCCCAGCTGAGGCTCGACTTAGAGGCAAAAGATCTCTGAGAGCTAGCGGAAAATGCGTCTTGTGATTTGCATTGTTTTAGGTTTCAATGTCAACAATGAGTCAGGACATGTGTTCAGTAGCTAAATTAAAAATTTAAAGGAATTTAATGATGAGAAATTTAATGGTTGGAGCCTTTCTGGCGCTGTCGAGCCATTTGGGATTTGCTGCACAAATCAATCTTAATGATGTAAAGCTTCCTTGGAAAAACGCACCAGTGCCTAATGCAGTCTATGATCTCAGTGAGGAGCCTAATCAAGTTTACGTGTTTGAAGTGTATAGTATCGGCTGCCATTGGTGCAACGAGAATGCCCCAAAAGTCCAAGAATTAGCTAAAGAATTTGCAAGCAGTGCCAATGTTCAGTTTATGGATCTGGGCTTAGATACCCGCGAGTTAGACTATACCCGCTGGATTAAGACCCATGCACCGAGTTATCCTGTCGTCCAAGACCTTGGTAAAAAAGTTTACAATGCACTAAGCCAAGCCAATGCAATCCCCCAAACTTTTGTCGTTGATTGCAAGGGTCAGCTTGTAGGCAGTACCATAGGCTTTTGGCAAGATGGTGAGAAGCAAACGATAAAAAATGCTATCGAAAAGGCTCAACAGACTGTCTGTGACTAGGTATTTATCCACCTGATATTATAGACTCTATTAAACCCCTACCGTGATTTTAGGTCATCGGTAGGGGTTTTACCTTGAGAATTTCACTCAGGTGAATTTTATTAATCCCGATACTTCATTCTAGGGACGCCTTTTGCCTAATCGCGTCTTTTGGAAACCTGAGGTAACATGGGATATCAATTTAAAACCAATTTAGAGAATGCAAATAAGCTGATATTTGTAAAGAAATATCATGAAGCAAAAAGAATTTTAGATCAGTTACTAAATAAGGATGAGCATAAGAAAAATCTGCTTATCCACCTCCGAAGGATTGAATTGGCAGTGATGCTGAAAGGATTGGAGGCTTTAAAGCGCGACTATATTGAGGGGTTGAAAGACCCTGAGTCAGCAGAATGTTCCAAGATATGCCTGGCTTTTATTGATCAACACGGGGAATTAATAAATCACAATCAGTCTACTTCTGTTTTCCAAAATTTATTGAAAGAATATGGGCCATCTGCTGCTCTGTATTTTGGTATCGGCTATAGTATGGAACATTTAGCAAATTTCGATCGAGCCATCTTTAATTATGAGCAAACTCTTAAAGAGGACCCAACTTGGTATGTGGCTCATTTTGGTTTATCGCAAATCTACTATCAAATGGGAGATGAAAAACGCGGTGATCATTTTTTCTATCTTTTTGAACAAGCTGCGCCTTACAACGTCTATGGAAACTTTGAAACCCACCGCAAATTAAGCCGTGATTTTCTCGAAAAAGAAATGTTTGAAGAAGCAGAGCTTGCAATCCAGGCGCTTGGACAGTGGTGGCAGGAAAATAAAGGATCCTGCCCGATCGAAATCCGCGTCTACGAACTGCTTGCGACTGCAAAGATTTCCGAGCTTCAAAGCGATCATCATTCAGTAGAAATCAGAAGAACAAAAGCCTTTGGCCTTTGCCAGCAAGTCTTAGACGAAGGGACTTCCAGTGAGAATGTGAACTACTTTATCGCCAAAATTCTTGAAGAACATGGTGAGTTTCACCGGGCATTGGCATTTTATAAACGAATCCTCAAAAGTGAGCAGGGCTCTCCGGCAATGGTGCAAAAAATTGGGGGGCAGTTTATTTCCCATGGTGAGTACGGCTTGGCAAAAGAGATTTTTCAGGATGCCTATGAGTCACATCCAGATAATCAAGACATAAGATTTTGTCTACTCGTATCGAATCTAAAACTAGCCAATGTGAATGTCGAAGAGTATTTGATTGGTCGGGAGCGCCTACGACAGCTCGTTGAAAATGGTGGGGACAAAGTTGAATTACTGGCATTACTCCACAGTTTACTCGCGAAATTTAGTCAGGATCCGGAGGTCCATTTCCAGCTTGCCGAAGCCTATCTCAAAATGGGAAATTTAGATCGAGCTTCGCGACATTTCGAAACCATGTTTAAGCTTGATCCAAAAAATGTCAAGACAGGACTCCGATATTCGGCCTATTTGATGCAGTATAAAAACCCAGAGGAAGCGCTGGTCATTATCGAATCGATGGATAACTTCAAACATGCAACATCCGAAGTTCAAGTAGAAGCTGATTGGCTAAAAGCCAACTATTATGCGCGAAAAAGGGAGTACGGACAGTCTACAGATTTACTCAGAAAGATATTGGCTGTTGATCCGTGGAATGTCTCCTATCTAGTCCAAGAAGTCATTAATCTTACTCAAATCTCAACTATCGACCCAGAATTTCGCAAGACCGATTCGGTTTTGAGTAGTCTATCATCCACGGATGAATCAAAAATCGATTGGGCTGAATACGATCGTTTTACAAATAAACTAGACGAACTGCATGCCTACGAACTGGTCTATGTTCGGAGAAAATTGAGGTATCTATACGGGAGCGGCTCCGAAACTCTCCTACTAGATCTTATTAGATCAGCATGTAGGTTCGATGCATCCCGAGCAACCTATGATTTTATGAGGCTACTTAATACTAATTTTGATAGCTACAATATTTATTGGGCTTTGGGAACTTTATTTAAGGAGCTCTGGCAACTAGAAACGGCGTCAGTGTTTTTCGAACAAATGTTGTTGCATCCTTCAGCGACGCCTGAATCTCGCGCTAAGTCCTACTTAGAACTGGCAGATTGCTTTATTTGGCAGGGTAAATCCCTTACGAAAGCCCTTGAATATGCTAAAATTGGCTATGATATCGACAATCAAACTGACTCTAAGTATTTAAGAGTCTTAGCTCATGCTAACCTAAAGCTCGGGTTTATTAGGCAGGCCAAATCCTATTTAGAGCAAATTGATATCCTTGGCGATCATGAAGCAAGGTATCTTCAGGGTTTGCTTCATTATAGAAATGGAGATAGGACACGTGCAAACGAAATATGGAAGCCTTTGCTGACTGTGAGGAGTGAAAATTTGCGATTTCACAATATTAAACAGGAAGTCCTTAAATTTTATTTTGAAGGTGCTCCCTACTTAAAAGTCAATTAGTTAAAAATTGGCGAATCTTCTCATCCTTGCCTTAACATTTGAAGGCTTGGACCAAACGAAAAAAAAAATGAGTTGACTTAGAGGGCAATTTCTGGAAAATAGAGGCGAGCTAAAGACCATATTATTAACGTAAACCTTAACCCTGTTTTTTTAAACAAGGGCGGGAAAAGGTGAGTCTGGCTGTTAATAGCAGCAGGTCCCTTGAGACCCCTTGAAATAAGTTCAGGTCAGATCTTATTAACAGACTGAAATTGCGGACTAATTTTGTAAAAGTAAGACAGGGGTAAAGTTTAAGGTGGGATGTACCGATAGGGGACAAAGTAAAAGGGACAGAGGTTAATCAAGTTTTAAGTAAAGTTTATGAAGGTTGTGGGTTTTATTAACCGTCTCTAGGAGTCTTTTGTGAAGATTAAAATTGAAAGGATCCGGGGGGGAAGAGAAATGGCAATTTCATCGACTGAGAATTGTGCAAATTGTGGGGCAGATTCTAAGTGTCGCCGCAGAGATTTTAGCGAACAAGCATGGAGTGTTTTGTTACTCTGGAAAGAGGTACAAACTTCTACAGTGGACCAAGCAATCTGCGAAGATTGTTACAACGAACTCAGAGAAGTTTTAATCGACAGAGCAGATGAGATTGAGGATGCAGTCGGTGGTAAGTCCACTATCGGGACTTCGGTCCAAAATAGAATTCAGGACTCCAATAAGGAGAGAAAAGCTAGTTAATTTAATCTTAGTTTGGTTCCATCCCGCGCTAGTGGTTACTCAATGGTTAGACCGATGGGTTGTCTCTAGCTTTAAGTACAAGTGGATGTTCTTAGAAAAAATATATATTTCTGGCTAATATTTTTTCTTTTTGGATAGTTGCAGTCGAAAGTTGAGAGCCATTGCGCAATGGCGTCTAAAGTTTAGACGATATCGACCGATCATTGTCTTGATTCTCTTCTCATATAGGAGCTTCTACCGATGGTCGATATAAGAAGTGTTGATAAGCTTTTCCAAAATTCTGTAAAAGCTATCAAAGCATTCTCACCTAGCGAGGCTTATCGTCAGGGTTTTCAATTATTTAAAGAAAAGAATTTTTCGGCTAGCATAGAGATAGTGTCTCGGCATCTATGCGATCATGATAGCCATGCCGACAAATTTATGGCCTACCGTCTTTGGATCGAATGTTTAGCAGAAATGCACGATCATAAATCGTTAGAAATGGTCGGAAATCACCTGGTAAATTTAGTGGATCATAATGAACAAGATTTTGCATCCTATGTTGCCTTAGGTGGACTGGCGTTTTTAGAGGCAGATTCCTTTGGCAGGTCACGTCTTATGGCAAGGTGCGTGATTGGGAGAGAAAATCCTTATGTTCATGAACTGGTTCAGAGATTACGCCTAAGGGTCGGACAAGGGGGGCGAGAGCCCTATCTATTAAGGTCTCAGGTTCCTTTTATCGACTATTTCCAATGGGATTTGATGGTTTACTGTGTTGATCTTTGGGTAGAAGGTTCGGATAAGATCAAACAAAAAGCAAATGATATCGTGACCAAAGAATTTAAGGATCATATCAGACTTAAATTAGCAAAATATCATGAATATATAGAAAATGGTCTCTTTGCAGCAGCTAATCTTGTTGCCGATATGCTTCACCAAACATACCCCAAACAGGACAATTTTTTGTTATTAAAATCTTTTGCTTCTTACGAAGATGGTGATTATCCCACAGCGAGGAAAGGTCTGTCAGAATACGTAAGGCGAAATCCTACCGCAGATGTTGAGGTTTTGGGACTTTTAGGAATGTGCCATGGGAAAATCGGAGATGGTGAGAATGCTTCTAAAATACTACGGGATGCTATTGAGATTGGAAGTATTGAAGGTATATCTATTTCAGATATGGCTATAGAGCTAGGAAACATCACAGATGAGTTGAGTCTTAGTCAAGTAGGGAACCAAAACGAAGATCCCCAACAAGATGGATCAGTCCAAAACTGGATGATAAAGCTCAGCCAGAGTCGTTATTTTCAGTTGATGAATAGTTCTCCAGATGTGGTCGATCGGTTGCTGCTACCCCTAGGGGCAGTCCCAAAAGAAGGTGATTTTGTATTTTTTGCTGCTGGAGAAAAGGTAGAAACGGAGTATTTTTGGAATGTCGTCGCCGTCTATGTGGTTGATAGTAAACCCATAAGACATAGTCGTCATGAGTACCTCTCCGTTGTTAAACTTATCTCTAGGCTGCCGATCACAGTGCCGATTGATGTCTCGGTCAGGGAAGATCATTTAGAAGAACTTTCAAAAGATGATTTAGAGGAATTAGGCTGGTCCTATGATAGAAAGGCTGTTAAAAAAATTGCCAAGAAATTCGGCCTTAAAATACCACAAAACTATGCTAACTTGCCTAAAGGCTATCCCTTTAGATATGGAGTCTATCAGCTAGATGTCGGAGCCCTTGAATTGATTGAAAAGGCTATCGAAAACCAGTCTCAAAATCTGATAGATCGCAGAATTAAGCATTCGATCCGAAGGCCAACAGCATAATAAGAAGTTTGAGATAACTTATGGATAAGCAAAAAATTATATATGTCCTATACTTGTTGGCTACAATGTTTATACATTCCAGGTCGCCTGCAAATCCTAACGAAGTGATTGCTACTGGCGGCCAAATAAAGCTTAGGGATGGTGAGTTCAAAATAGCCATCCCGAAAGGGTGGAGTGTTTATACCAATATTCCTGGGCAAACTCTGCTTGCCCAAGGTCCAAAGCAAGGAGATGTGGGCTTTAGGAGAGCCATTCAAGTGATGACCTTTGGGGGTCCAAGATATCTTGATGAGGTCACTGCCACAGAGTTTAACGAGCTTATTGCCCGAAAGTTTGAAGCTGCGTCAACCTCAATGACCAACTATCAGATGAATAATCATATGAGGGTTGAGTTGGCTGATCGGAGGCCAGCGCTTTTATTCTATTCGGAATTTGAACAAGACCAAAAAAAATATATGCAGGCTCACCTCTTGGTTTCCAACTTGGAGCGGCATTTTTTAATGTCCTATACAGATGCGGCAGAGCATTTTGCGAATGATGCTAGGACACCAAACCTCAACGAAGCTTGGCAGTCTCTGATATCCGCCGAAGTCGAAGGACCAACCCCCGTAAGGTACCGGATATTTTTTCAAGTAGGTGGTATGGTTGGGCTACTTCTAGTGTCGATGCTAGGGTTGGGTCTCTACCGGAAGCTTTCCCACAGAAAATATGAGCAAGAGCTCAAGTCGGAGTTTTCTGAGGATCTCTCTACGGTACAAAACAAGCCCCCCAAGCAGGTAAGTGGTCCCAGCGCCTCCCTATACGAAGATCAAGATGAGATTGAGTCCCTCCATGATTCACACGATCGAGTGCCTTTAGATGAGTCAGATGAGGCCCAAGCTCTTAAAAAAGTTAAAAAGCCTAAGGATGATGGTATTGCCGGATGACGTGGTGGGTGTTGTAGGTGGTTCGGATTTTACGACTACGGCGTAGCTGTGGTAAAATCACCTAAACATGTAGGCCTTGATTGAGAGGCTGGGAGTGTCCAGTGTTTACGGGAATGGCCTTCCAAAATCGCGTTTTAAAATTATTGGATCAAAGAGCGTTGCCTACCCACGAATTATGGGTGGAGTTGAGCACAGGGGAGCAGGTTGCTCAAGCCATCGAATCGATGGTTGTAAGAGGAGCGCCAGCCATCGCAGCAGCGGCGCTCTTCGGAATAGCGCTAGAGGTGAACGCTGTGGCGGCAGCGGAGCCAACCGCGGAATGGGGCGGGTTTCAAGGTCAGTTTGCAGGGTTGCTCAATCGATTTAGAAAAACCCGTCCCACCGCCGTCAATCTTTTTGCTGTCTTGTCGAGTCTTAGTCGACAGAGCCAACATTACGCTCCCCATAAACCAATAGTCGAGGCGGCC
The DNA here is from genome assembly GCA_041736175.1 of Oligoflexales bacterium. Taxonomy (GTDB): domain Bacteria; phylum Bdellovibrionota_B; class Oligoflexia; order Oligoflexales; family CAIYRB01; genus JBGSUI01. The sequence continues at coordinate 69,944 of JBGSUI010000246.1, forward strand.
GAAGAAATCCTAAAGTATGCGACAAACTATTTTGAGTCCGATCTGGCCCGCAATCGCTCCATAGGAAGTTTCGGGGCGGATTTGATCACCTCACAATATTTGGCTAAATGTGAACCTAAAGTCCGTAGTCTTGGAGTAGCCCCTCAACTGTCCGTCATGACCCATTGCAATACAGGGAGTTTGGCAACCGGTGGCTTTGGAACGGCTCTCGGAGTGATTAGAACCCTCCACGAGCGAAATCAGATCAAACTTGTTTACGTCAACGAAACCCGGCCATGGCACCAGGGGTCACGCTTGACTGCCTATGAGCTGCGGGGGGAGGGAATACCCTATAAACTCATCGTGGATAGTGCAGCGGCCTTTGCCATGAAGAGAGAAGGGGTCGATGCCGTCATCGTCGGGGCTGACCGGATTGCAGCCAATGGAGACACTGCCAACAAAATAGGGACCTATCACTTGGCGGTCGCCGCTGCTTTCCATGGGATAGGATTTTATGTGGCGGCTTCCTTGGACACCATCGATGTAAGCATTGCCTCTGGCAGCAGCATCCACATCGAAGAGCGGGCTGCCGATGAGGTCCGAAAAAGCGGAGAGCGTCAGCTAGCGCCCGCTGATGCATCTGTCTGGAATCCATCCTTTGATATCACCCCGGGAGACCTGATTGGTGGAATGATCACGGAAGCAGGGGTGATCCAGCCTCCCTATGATTTTTCCAGGAGCGCCCTATTCCCTTGACAAAAGACCCCGTCCCCTGACATATTCCTTTTCTCTTGTTGGGACCCTAAGAAAGGGCGTTTAGCTCAGCTGGTTAGAGCACCTCGTTTACACCGAGGGGGTCTGCGGTTCGAATCCGTAAACGCCCACCATTTCTTGATCCAAAGGGTTTTTGTGAGAGCAGCCTCCTATGGCTGGAGTTTTTTGTCGATATTGGCACCCTTAGCTCAGTTGGATAGAGCATCAGGCTTCGAACCTGAGGGTCGGGCGTTCGAGTCGCTCAGGGTGCGCCATTATCGAAACAATTGTTTCCACGGCCTTTAAAAAGGTGGTGGGGTTACACAGATTCGAACTGTGGACCTTTCGCGTGTGAAGCGAACGCTCTAACCAACTGAGCTATAACCCCAGAAATAAGTCACTCATACTTTAACCAAGCGGGGTTAAAAGTCACCTACAAAATCGAGTCTTCAGGTTTTTTTTAGGTGGTTTATCAGTCCATCAAATTAATATCAACCTTTGATAAAAGGAACGAGATCTGCACTAACTGACGCCACGAAGCGCGGCATTTCTCACTATTTTTTGCAGTTATCCCTGAAAAAGTCAGATTCCAAGCAAATTATTGTGGCACTAAAGTTGCATTTCAGTAGTCAGTTATATAAAGATTTCGTAAAATGTCGCAAATCCAATTGCAAGGAGGCGTTATGCAAGCACCAAGATCGAGTCGTCTACGTAACAGTGTGTGTGGGAGTATTTTCGCAGCGGGAGTGGTTTTAGGGTTGGCCCCGGCCTTTGGACAATCGACTCCCACCTTGGTAAAAGCACCAGTCGAAAAAATCTTTGTACCTCTGGGGTTCGATACCAATGACAATATCGAAGTCTTTTATCATGGTCATTTCCCCAACAGCTGCTACAAAACCGGACCGGCCAAGGCGGTCGTAGATGCTGCCACCAAGACGATTTCCGTTCAGGCTTCTGCCTACTACTATGCGGGCTCCTTTTGCGCCCAGATGTTGGTTCCCTTTGACGGCAGCGTTAAACTAGGGTTTATGCCAGAAGGCGAATATACTGTCGCTATCGATGGAGATACCCAAGTCACAGAGGCAGCCTTAAACATCAAGATCGCGAATTCTCCAGATCCGGATGATTTTCTTTATGCCCCCGTCGATTCAGTTTCGATCGGCAACGACCTGGGAACCGAAGCGGACAACATGATTAAAGTGGAGGGTGAATATCCCTACATGTTTATTGGCTGCATGGTTATGAAAGATCTCAGGACCAGTTTAACTCCTGGAAATGTGTTGGTGGTTCAGCCCATCGCCGAGCTAGTGGATGGCCCTGCATGCCTTGCACAAGCAGACAATAAAAAGTTCAGCTTTACTAAACCACTCGGTTTTGTCCCCAAAAAAGAGGAGTATTTAGTCCATGCCCGATCGACTTCGGGAACGTCCATTAATAAAGTGGTTGATTTCCGATCCTTCAATTCTAAATAAGGTATGTAGATTTTAAGCACTCTAGATACGGAAACGCGGCGCTGTCTAAAAACAGCGCCGCGTTTCGTTTGCGGATTCTTACACAGAACTTACATGTCCATATCAGACATGCCAGCACCACCTGCTGAGTTCGACCCAGAATTTTTTGGCTTGTCGGCAATCATCGCTTCGGTGGTTAGGAGCAATCCAGCCACCGAGGCAGCATTGGTCAGAGCGGTTTTTGTCACTTTGGTGGGATCAATCACTCCGGCTTTGAAGAGGTCTTCAAAAGTTTCCGTAAGTGCGTTAAACCCGTAACCGTCTTTGCCATTTCTCACCTGATTGATGATGACAGGAGCTTCGAGGCCAGCGTTTTGGACGATGATCTTTAGGGGTTCTTCGATGGCCTTACGCACAATATCCACGCCAAATTTCTGTTCGCCCTCGACTTTGAGGGTGTCTAAGGCATCCTGGGCGCGGAGCAGTGCGGTGCCCCCTCCGGCTACAATGCCCTCTTCGACTGCGGCTCTTGTGGAGTGGAGAGCATCTTCGACCCTAGCCTTTTTTTCCTTCATTTCAGCTTCGGTCGAGGCGCCTACTTTAATAACCGCAACCCCGCCGACGAGTTTAGCAAGGCGTTCCTGGAGCTTTTCTTTGTCGTAGTCGGAGGTCGTATTGCTCATCTCCCCACGAATCTGCTTGGCGCGAGCTTCGATATCGGACTTTTTACCAGCGCCTTCGACGACGGTGGTGTTGTCTTTATCGATTTCCACTTTTGCGGCCGTTCCGAGATGGGCCAAGGTGGTGTTTTCCAGTTTTAAACCCAAGTCTTCACTGATGACTTGGCCTCCGGTCACACAGGCGAGATCTTCCAGCATAGCCTTACGGCGATCCCCAAAACCAGGAGCTTTAACCGCAGAGACTTTCAGAGTTCCCCTGATTTTGTTGACCACGAGGGTCGCTAATGCTTCACCGTCGAGGTCTTCGGCGATGATCAGCAGAGTCCGTCCACCTTTTGCGACGAGTTCCAAAATGGGGAGGAGCTCTTTCATGGACGAGATTTTTTTGTCATAGAGCAGAATAAGGGGGTTTTCTAGAATACATTCCATCGATTGGGAGTCGGTGACGAAATAGGGAGAGAGGTAACCCCGGTCAAACTGCATCCCTTCGACGATCTCCAAAGTGGTTTCAAGGCCCTTGGCTTCATCCACAGTAATGACGCCGTCCCGACCTACCTTATCCATGGCATCGGCCAAAATCTTGCCGATTTCATAGTCGTTATTAGCAGAGATTGCGGCTACATTTTGGACCTCTGCTCGGGAGGAGCAGGGCTTTTTGATTTGGTCGAGTCGCTTACAGATGGTTTCCACCGCTAGGCTGATGCCGCGCTTGAGTTCCATGGGGTTGTGACCTGCGGCGACAAGTTTTGAGCCCTCGCGAAAAATAGCCTGGGCTAGGATCGTGGCGGTTGTGGTCCCGTCGCCGGCTTTATCAGCGGTCTTGGAGGCGACCTCTTTCACCATCTGCGCGCCCATGTTTTCAAAGGGGTCTTCAAGGTCGATCTCTTTGGCGACCGTCACTCCGTCCTTTGTAACGATGGGAGAGCCATAGGACTTGTCGATGACCACATTACGGCCTTTCGGGCCTAAAGTTACCTTGACGGTGTCTGCTAAGGTATTGACGCCTTTTAAAAGTCGGCGGCGGCTATCTTCACCAAAATTGATGCTCTTTGCGGTCATATTCACTCCTGTTTTTAGTGTAAAGAACGGGCCTGAGGGGGTCCACAGCTTGTATGGAGTCTACTCTAAGACCTATCGAGGAGTTGTCAAGATCCTTGCCGGAAAGAGTCTAGTTCATGGAAAATTTTGCTCTTGGTGAAGATGCAGGGGATGATGGCAACTCGGCCCCTTCTCGATGACGACTTCTTGGCCTGTACTCAGATCGGTGAAAACGATGCCACCGGACTCCTTCGGACTCGTTCCCACGAGGCTAAGGCCCGAATTACTGAGGGTATTTCGCTTTTTGTCAAAGTTTTCGCTCCAAGAACTGTATAGACTCCCATCAATGCCTTCCTCATTGACGGAAAGCTCGCCTTTTAGGCGATTGATCTGTTCTTTTCTTTCATCCACAGTGGGGTGGCTATCAATGGGAAAAAAGAAATCCATCACAACATCTTCGGGAATTTGTAGCTGGTCGCCTTCCTTTAGGTCTCTAGCAGATCTAATGCGCTGGGTGCTCGGTCGATCCTTCGTCGAGCCTTTTTGGAGAAAACTCACGATTTTCTTCGAAAATTGATCGGGGCTTAAGCCCATATAGGCGCAGATTTTGGCGCCTACCACATCGGCTTCTGCTTCCTGCCGTTTATAATAGGTGCTGATCTCTGGAGTGGATTGGTCCCACTTATCCCGCAGGGACAAGTAGGTTGAGGACCTGTGGGTGTAAACTTTAGTATTCAGATTGTATTGCCTTGCCATGTACTGATCGATTTGTCGATTGATTTCAGTTGGGATCAATTCTCGGGATTTTTTAACACTTTTGTAAGCATGGTTGCGGGCACCGTGGGCCACTTCATGGCAAACCACCGACAAGACTTCGTCAGCCGATCCCTTGGTGATTGTTCCCGTATGCATCCCTATTTGGTAGTCTAACGTCATCAGGGCATTGAGGGAATTATCGGCGATGACAGTGGCCTTAAACTGCCTGCCAGGCTTTAACGCGCTGAGCTTCATGGACCGATTGGCGACATCCGCTACAAAATTAGCAAACTCCTGGGAGTTTCGAGCGCTTTTAAGGGCCAATCCACCAGAGACTGCTGCCGAGACTCTAGGCTCTACCAGGGGTTCTAATCCTTCTAAATCTTTCTTTTTTAGGATGTATTCAGCCAGTTTTGACTCATCAAAGACCTGGGGGGTCGGCTTTGGATCACTGGTTGGATTTTCGTCGCCACCGTCACTTTTAGGGTCAGCTTTGGGTGAATCGGGAGACTCTTCTTCTGCAGTCTTTCTGATTTCCCTGGACCTAGGGTCATTGGACTTGCTTCCACAGGACAGGAATAGTCCCAAAAAAATAAAGTAACTTATTGTCATAAATAGTTTTTTTGTGGTCATAGAGTCCCTTCGTCGAGGCAGGGTTTTTTCTGGGACCTTGTCCCCATGTTTTAAATGCAAGAATCACACACGTTCAATTTATATTAAAAGTTATTTATTTCAAGATGTTGCTCAAGGTCCGTAGAAGTCGGGTTGGCTAAAGAATGTACAATGGTGCAATTCTTTTCAAAAAAAAATATATTTAATATAAAAAAATAATGAATTTAGATTCAAATGATGTTATAAGAAAACTCCAAACGGTTTTTATAGAGGTTGTTTTTATGACTCGATTTCAAGATAATCAACAGCTCGTGCAACCACCCTCGACCATACTGGCCGCAAAGATCTTTCATTCGATGCGACCGTTGATCGAGGCAGCCATCGATTTGATGCCCCAAGGGACACGGCCGAGAAAGCTCATGGATGAGTTGGTTTTGTCGGAATTTCAGGTGAAAAATACCCCCCTGAAAAATACCTATCAGAACCAGACGCCTATGATGAGAGAGAGTCAACAGCTTTTACTCGCCCAGAAGGCACTGGAAAAAAACGGTCTCTTTAAGAATGGTCAAAAAAATACAAAAAGCGATTCCGAAGAGTCGGATACAAACCAAGCTCCAACACCTCAAGCTCCAACGGTCAAAGCTTCCTCAGGACCAGCGCCTAAGCGTGGCCGACCCAAAAAGCTAAAAGCCTCCACACCACCCGGATTAAAGCGAGGTCGCAAACCGGGCCTCTACACGGTCGGAGACGAGTCCTTGACCCTCTCTGAATGGGTCGAAAGAACAGGCGTAGGATATGCGACCTTACTCAAAAGACTCAAAGAAGGTGTCCCACTCGATGCACCAAAGGCAAAGGTTGGACGCAAACCTCTTTTAAAATCTGTACTGAATGAAACACCACTCTTTGGAGACACCGCAGGCGAAGAGTCCCCCGATCTTGCCTTTATGAGTACCAAGGCTAGTGAATCAACCCTTGAGGGCCAGAGTCCCTTGTTAGTCCCGACGCCTTCACGGGGCAGACCGCCAAAATACCCACCGCTCACCTGGCGCGGGGAGACCAAATCCCTTAAAGCTTGGTCCGACGAGACGGGGATCAGCGTAGCGACAATCATGGCCCGGATTGGTCGAGGGTGGACTTCTGAAATGACGCTTTCCATGGCCCCCTTAAAAAGAGGCCGTCGAGGACCAAAAAGGATCAAGCCTGTCCTTAATTCTCGGACCTATTTTGCTCCCCATAAGTCTGAGGCAGATGAAAAACCCAAAGTTATTTTGCGACGTAAAGTGGATATAGAGCTGGGATAGTAAACAAAAAATAAATTATTTTTTGTCCTTGTTGGCACTGTTCTTAACAGCATTTTGATATCCGGATGCTTGTTTAAGTTTTATGTTAAGTTCGTTTTTGGGGTTTTGATCGTCCAGAAAAGGATTGACCCAGTTCATCGCCGAAGGTGGGGCTGTTAAAAAAGATGAGCCTTGATTGGCTGTAGCTCCAGGTGAAACCGTGGAAGAAGTCTCTTCTGGGGCGAGGGCAAAGCTGGTCTCTGGCTCCAACGTAGCACTTACGGCGACAGCTTCGGGGGGCTGTAGAGGCTTTGTCTTGTCGGAGACCAGGGTGGCATGATGAACCTGATTTTCTTGATCTATAGGTTTCTGTTTTGGTCCGCTTGCTTTGGTTTTGTCATCTTCATGATGATCTCTGCGGGCAGAATTTTGTAGGGATTCTTGGAAATTTTTTGCTTTTCCTCGCTTATCCGCTAGTTTTTCCGAGGCTTTTGATCCCGAGTCTTCGCCTCTTGCAATGTCTAAATCCAGACTTGCCAGAACGCTCCCAAAAGCAACTTCGGCACGAGACTCTGGCCTAACGTCTTTCTCGGGCTTGGATTCTTTGGTCTGGTGAACCAGCAGGTGCTGAAATCTTTGAAACAGGTACAGGCCACCGGCGGCTGCAAAAAACCCGACGGGGATAAGCCAAACCCAGATTGTAGAGCCTTCAGACTCCCCTTCGTCGAAGGAGAGTTCCCCGTCCTGATTGTTTTCGATTTTATGTTTAGACTTGGATGGCTTCTCAGCCTTGGCTTTTTTTGTGGTTTCGGCACCGGGCTTTGCTCCAAGCCCCGAAGGCTTATTTGCGGGGGGTTTCGGATCCACCTTAAGAGGTTTTGCGGACGGAGTTGGGAGCTTGGCGGAGCTAGGTGGTAGTTTGGTATCTGATTTCAAATTTTTTGGTGCGGGCGGAGATTTTTTACTTGGAGACTGGGTTTTTGCGGGGAGCTTTTTCGAGGGCTTTTTAATGGATTGCGAACCCGACGGGCTTTTAATTGGCTTTGTAACGGCAGAACTTTTGGAGTTTACTCCCTTAGCTCCTTGAGATTGGGCGAGTGCTCCCGAATCATTTAAGGCAAAGTTTAAAAAGATAAAAGACAAAAGGATTGTAACTCCCTTTTCTTTAATCCAAGTATTTGAAAAATGTAAGGTCATTTAGCAACGTCCAAAATGCAAATAGAATCTCTACACCCTTTCCTAGTCATCGGTTGGAGCCGAAAAAAAATTAAGGATTTACTTCTCTTTGAATCTTGTAGTCTATTAACTATATGAATTTATGGGTAATTATCCATACTAAGTGCGTCCCAGTGGGAGGGTTTAATTGGTCGGACCGACACTGAGGATTGGCCCCATTTTATCTTGGCAGACTAACCTCACTTCGACAGCTTCCTTAAGGTCATTCAGGATATTGGCTTGGAGGCATCTAGAAAAAGCGCCCCCTTGGGTTTTGCACTCATAGCGGCGATCATCAAGGGCGCAGTCTGACTCTCTCACCGGAAAGAGATAAAAGCGGCTTGATTGATCCTTTAAATAGGTGAGTTTTAAAAACTCGTAATCTTCGGTGACCGCATCGATAGCAACAACCAATCTCGGCCCGATGGTGTCTTTGCAACGAGCTTCGAATTCTACACTTTGGCGGCCAAGGGACTGGGACTCAGGGGCAAGCGTTAAGGACTGATTAGTATTGCAGAGTGTCCAAGGGTTGTTTGTGGAGGGGCTTCCAAATCGACAAAAAACCACCACATCAGCGGGACAGCTTTTGGGATCCTTTACTTGAAAAGTAAAGTCGGTTTTTAATTTCTGTTTTAAGATGATCGGTTGGTTAGGAAAAAGTAAATCGTGAGTATCCTGTTTGACGGATAATAGCTTGAGAGAAAGTGGATTCTCTGCCTCACTCATCATATCAGCAACAGGGCCGCTGGTTTTGAGGTCATCGACTTTAAAGCTTGCGGAGACTCCCTGGGCCACGATTTTAGCTTCCATGAGAGCAAATACTTTAAGCTGGTATTCCCCCACTTGGGATGGGGTTTTAAGGATCAAACCATCGACACAGCCATCTATGGGTTGTCCAGAAAGATCACATTCAAACCGAGATAGAGCCGGCGCATTTTTGATTTGTAAAACCAGAGATCCGACACCCGAGATGATAGGCAACTTAGAGGGCGTTAGAATAACCTCAAGCAAAGGCAAATCGCCAATCTTCGCCATGACCTCTTGAGATTCTCTTATTTCGATAGTCGCTGCTGCTGGCTGTTTATCTGATTTTTTTTGAAAGATTTCGCAGCCAATTCCCACCAAAAACAAGGGAGTCAATATTAGAGTTTGATATTTGCGTTTCATATCGGTGTTCCTATTGGTTTTGAGAATCTAAAGTCAGCAGCCCGTATCCTTGAAATTGAGTGTCGGGGACCTTAACAATCGACCCACGTGGTACGGGGACTCTGTCACGATGCATGTGTGATGACAGGTCTAGGTTGAGTTCTCTAAACTGGGATGAGGTCACGCTAAACTGATTTTTTAGGGTGCTGGCATAGGTTGGCTGGGCGAGTCGAATACTTCTATAGGTCAGGGGAGCTACCTTGGGAAGGGAGGGAAAGTATCGATCCTTATCCTTGAGAGTCGCCAGCATTCCTAAAAAACTTGCATAGAAATTTTTAGAGGCAAACCCAAAAGCTGGCCGCTTGTAAGTGGTGATCAGTGTCGACAGGTCTTCAGAACCCGTGGATCGGACTGCCCTCTGGATACCTCCTGCTCCGTGATTATATGCGGTGATCGCAAGAGGCCAAGATCTAGTCACCCGAAAGTTTTCTTTTAAAATCATAGCGGCAACCCTGCCAGCTTTGATGGGGTCATTTCGCTCGTCGATACCACCTCCAATCTTAAGACCAAATTGCCGGCCCGTTTCTGGCATGATTTGGTAGGCGCCCGAGGCTCCTACTTTGGAATAGGCTCTGGTATTAAAAGAAGACTCTATAAAGGCAATCCGCGACAACTCCACAGGGATGTTTAGCGCCTCAAATTCCAGCTCAATCCCAGGGAGATATTTGGGAGCCGTATGGAGACCTCTCTCGATGTAGTCTCTTTGTCCTTTTTGGAGACGAATCCTTTGAGCTGCTTTTAGATATTTATCTGGGTCCTTGATATGAGACATGGCCTGTGCGATCCGGTCCATGGCGTAGGAAAAGGACTCCGGACGATTTCGTTGTTTATGCATTTTCTGGAGCAAATGTACATATATTTTCTTGTGGTTTCCTGAGATTTTTTTAATCATATTTTCTTTGACATAGGAATCAAATTTGTCTGGTGCTTGCGACACATCAAACACTGCCAATACAACCTCAGGCCACTCCGAAAGGTGGAGGACATACTGATGGGATCCCCAGGTGGAGTAGATACGGCGCCAAAAATTAAAGCGACGAGCGAGCGTTGGACTTACTGTGAAATGATCGGTGATCGTCACGGGTAATTGTTCCCGACGTTGGGCTTCGGGACTACAAAATTGATATTGGGTTGATACATATCCAGAACGATTAATCTCTATAGGAAAACACTCGGGTGCGCGTCTAATCAGGGAGGTCTGAATCTCAAAAGCCAAGGAGTCTTTTTCGATAAGTGCAACCGAGGTTTCGAATTGTGCTTTCTTTAACATTCTTTTAGCCATGAGCTGCAATTTAGGCGCAAAAAATAGAATGCACAGCAGAAACGTCGAAAAAATAAGAAAAATCACGGGACCTATCCCCCCCTGGTGCCTTTGTGGTGTAGGAGATTTGAGGATGTAGATGTTTTTTCTTACTTTCAAAGTCTTTAGCCTTTTGTCGGAACCAGCAATGTAGGAGGCAGCGGCAGCGCGAACGGGACTTCGCAAGAGAGAAGCAAGCAAAGACCATGCCCTGGGGTAGTATCTGCAAAAATCCAAATGATTGCGGGGACTCATGCTCCAAACAGGATACAGCTTTAAACCTGGATAGCGATTATTGGCTACAGGTGTCTAAATATTCGACACCGATGATGACCATGTTATGGTCAGTGGGGAGGTGACAATAATTTGACCATCTTTCTCAGACTTGAGGTTGGGATTATCATTTAATTGACGGCTCGTCTCATTCAAGAGAGTGATCAAAAATGGCTACAAACAAATACTCCGGAGCCCAAAAAGCAGCGATCCTGTTGTTATCTTTTGGCGAAGATATAGCTGCTGAAATTTTCAAGAACATGTCCGAATTCGAAATCAAACGGATCGGTTCGGCCATGTCACGCCTGGGTAGGCTTGAGCAAGAAATCGTCGACGAAATCATGTTAGAATTCTACGAAATATTGCAGCAGAATAAAAAGTTCTTTTATGGTGGCAACGACTACACCATGAAGGTAATTGGGAGTGCTTTTAAGGGTGGCGATGCCGATGAGCTGATCGATCAACTCGCACTCGGCTCTGCGGCTAATCTTGATTCCCTCGAGCTAATCGATCCCCGAACTTTAGCAACCTTTATCCGCAACGAACACCCCCAAACCATTGCGTTGATCTTAGCCCATCTTGACGCTAAAAAATGTGGCGAAACTCTCAAACTACTCCCCGAAGGCCTGCATACCGAAATCCTCCTGAGGATCGCCAATCTAGATGCTGTAGCCCCTGAAATCATCGACGAAATAGATGATGTCTTAAGAAACGAAATCCAAGCAATGGGGTCCATCCATACACAGAAAATCGGTGGAGTCGAGCCTATTGCTGAGATGCTTAACTTGATCGATAAGGCAACCGAAGAACAAATCCTCGATAATCTCGAAGAAAGAGACCCAGATCTTGCCGAACAGATCCGCCAGCTCATGTTTACCTTCGACGATATCGTCAAAATCGATGATCGCGGCATCCAGGAGCTGATTAAAAACGTCAACAACGAAAAATGGAAGGTCGCCCTTAAGACTGCCTCTGAAACAGTCCGTGAGTTGGTGTTTAAAAATATGTCAGAACGTGCCGCAAAAATGCTCCGCGAAGATATGGAGGCCATGGCCGCTGTAAAACTTTCGGATGTAGAATCGGTCCAGTTTGAAGTAGTCCAAGTCGCTAGAAAGCTTGAAGAAGAAGGTAAGATTATCATCGCCAGTGGCGGTGAAACGGCTTACGTATAAGCTACAAAGAGCGGTAGTATTGTGGTCGACTGACGGGCAAATGATTTAAAGTTTTTTATTTACACACAAAAAACCATCTAGTATTCGATCTTTAAAAAAATTTTTTAAGATTACTATATTATTTTTATCAACCCTCCCGATAGGACTACTAAGGGAGGGTCTGGTATGCTGCTAAAACATAAAAAAATAAACAACAAATACAAACTATTAAATAGTCGGTGGAATCTGTCGTGTCGCACGGCAGCTCTAGTTGTAGTCCTTGCGCTCCTGCCGGTCCCCGCCATAGCCTTAACTGGTCAAATAGGTCAAACGACCTCTGGTGGCCAATTTGTGACCGAAACCAGCAAAAATCTTAACAACCTACCGGCCTTCCGCTTTACCGATCCACAAGCCAGACTGTTTTCAGGTGACGAACGGATCGCGATTTCGCCCTTTGGTCGATCTCACAGTGGATGGTCGCTCGTTGGTAACGAAGCTCAGGACCTGATGAGAGGTACTATAGATATATCGACTTATTTAAAGCGCAAGGCTATCAATCTCCTTGGCACAATCCCCCTAGGGCTGGCCGAGACTGCTATCGATCCAAACACGAGACGATTTGAATACCAAGCAGAAGGAGTAGCCCTCTGCCAGTATCAGGTGAAAGCACACCAGTTTGCAAACGGTGAGTTTATCGTGATGGGATCCGTTCCTCAGGTCTTGAGTGGTTCTACAGTGTCCCCCCAGGATTGGCCGACATTGGACGAAACAGTGTTAGAAACCACGATCCTTCTCCAAAGCCAGGTGGGCGGTGAGGTCGTGGGTACCCCTCGTTCTCCGGTTCGTTGTTATATTGTAGTCGATGGTTCTCTGGTCCCGGCTTGGAAGTTTTATATCGATCGTAAGCATGGATCAACCGACGATATAGCGATGCCCGAACTGGTCATAGCGAATCCCCAAGCTATTTATGAGCATAGCCCGGCTTATTTTGATGTATCTGGTAAGGCGCTTGTTTACCCCTTTAATCCAGTCAAAACACCGACGATGGTTGATACGGAAATCAAAAATCTCGTAGGAGATGGATATTTGACCACGGATACTTTGACGACGACGGCGTCGGCCCCCAATAAAAGAGCAAAGGCTGCTGATAACGTCTTTAACTTTAATGTCGGATCAGCAGAATTTGGTGAGGTTTCGAGTTTTGTCAATGCTTCTAAACACCTTGCGTTTTTGCAAGATCTTGGCTTTGAGTGGTACGGTCCAAAACCCCTTAAAGTGTCCACTTCCGTTGCTGGGTTAACCAACAATGCGCGATTTGTGCCCAGCTTCAGCGAGGGAACCTCGGGACAAGTGGATATTGGAGCCGGTGATGGAGCCGTCCTAAAAGGCTTGGAGCTGGACTCCGATGTGGTTTCCCATGAAGTAGGCCACTTTGTCGTCTATCGGTCGATCACCAAGACCACGGGAGAATCTCTGGTACTCCACGAGGGCCTTGCGGACTATTTTACCTTTGCACGTTCTAATGACGCCTGTCTCGGCGAGTCTATCTGTCCAGCGGGTGGCCAAGCTTGTATTAAACCCGGCGCTTGTTTAAGAAGCGGAGACAATAGCTATAAAGTTGACGACTCCCTATGGAAGCAATGGGGGCAAGGAAAAGGTCTTTTGACTCATCTCCATAGCCAGGTGATTTCGGGAATGCTTTGGAGTCTGCGGGAAAAAGAGATTCCAGGTAACATTCTTGACAAGATGGTCATAGCTGCTATTGGCTACCTTCCCAATGATGCGGATTTTTCTAATTTTTTATTGGGCCTAGCCAATGCCGACAAGGCCCTCGCTGCGGGGGCTTATTATCCTAAGATCGAAGCTGCCGCCAAAGAAAGAAACCTCGGCAACAGGCTCCCTGCAGTATCAGAGACTGGGTCTTTTTCCAAAAATACAGCAAAAGATTCTACCACTGGAACGGTCACTAAGGAACAAGCCTCAGGACAGACAGAGCCGGGGGCGACCCCAGTCCCAGGTAAGACCACGACCCGCAGCGGCGGAGGTGGTGGGCCCTGTGGAGTGATCGAGGGTCGCAGTCAGCAAGACACGGGACTAAAAATCAATGCTTCTTACGCGCTCTTATTGGTGCTGCCGCTAGGTTTGGTGTTTGTAAAGCGGCGTCGAGAGTGTCGGAATTGATTTGTAACACTACGAAAATATTGTTTTATTAAATTTAAATCGCACGATGATCCATCGGTGGTTAATAAAACACCAACTGATAGTTGTTTATAAGTCAAAGAAAATACGGACAAATACTTAGGCACGTTAAGTCCACCTAGCGAAGGCTCCGAGCAACTCCTTGGTACGAGGGAGCGCCGGGACCATTTGGGGTTACCCATAAAATTCGCAAAAAGGGGGACAAGCTGTGAAAAAAATGATACCAAACAAACTGATTCTAGGTTTCATGGTGTTGCTTAAATTAATATCTTCATGTTCAACTGATGCGACTTTTTCAGGGAAAAGTCCACAAGAAAAATCGTTGCGACAAGATATTGCAGTCCAAGACGCCGTCGCTGAGTTTTCCGACAAAACTCCCGACTCCGTCGGCTCCATTGGCTCCATTGACACTAAGGAACCCGAAAAGGACTCATCGAAACCTCTCCAAGAACTCGGTGCGGTACGACTAAGTCGGAAATACCCCCTTACCCAAACCACTGAAAAACAGGTTCAGGTTGTCTTGGGGCAGCAGGTGGCCAGTGAAATCATCGATCTTAAGTCGGAATTTTACGATGAAAGCCGGCTTTTAACCCAAGACCTGCGCCCGCTTCTTACCCAATTCTTTAAGCAGGGAAGTAGCGGTGAAAAATCTGTGGAATTTTTCAATCAAAAAACCCTAGGGATTTTGGATTTGCTGATCGTGGTCGACAATTCCGGATCCATGGATAAAGAGCAGGATAACCTTGCAAAACGCCTCAGTGCTTTGCTTCAGCATATCGACGAGAGCGATTGGCGGATCAATGTAGTGACGACTGACCCAAAAGATGGGTGTTCTCGGGCGCTGCTTAAAAAGGGTGATCCGGATTTGATGAAATCATTTGAAGCAGCGGTCACGCCAGGAATCAAGGGATCGGGGCATGAGGAAGGCATCCGTATGTCTGTCGAAGGCTTATCCTGTAAAGGAGTCGACTGGGTTCGTCCCAATTCTTCCCTAGCGATTTTGATGGTGAGCGACGAAGACAACTGCAGTTTAAAAGGCGAAGACTGCAAAGGCAGTGGATTTGATCAACCCATAGCTTTGACGGATCATCTAGAAAAAAAGCTGGGACGAGTTCTAGGAAAAACAGCTCGCTTTTATGGGATTTTTTGGGAACCTGGGACCAAATGTAGCACTGGTGAAAAGGAAGCATTTCAATACAGCGAGCTTGTCAAACAAACCAAGGGACAATGGGGTTCCATCTGCGATCTGGACTATACGGCGACTCTTAAGCGCATCAGTGCTGATGTGAGTGAGTTTTTGACTTCGGAAGTAGAGTTAAAAAATACTCCTGATACAGGTTCCTTAAAGGTATTTGTTAATAAAGTGGAGCTGACAGGTGGTTACCGAGTCGAAAACAAAAAACTTATTTTTGAAAAGGCCCCTCCCTACCAAGCAACGATCGAAGTGAGATACAGTCATGGAGCCACGCCTGTCCTTAAGCGATTCCCCATTGCTGAGCCACCAGCTCTCGAAACCATGCAGGTGGTGATCAAAGGCAAAGTTGTCGATCCCGCGGCCTACTCCTTTGACGAGATCGACCAGTCCCTTGTTTTTATAGAATTTCCAGAAGATAACGTTGAGATTAAATTTCAAGCGCGCAAAAGACTCCCCCTTAAGAAAGACTTTGAAATAGGGGGCATGCCCGATAACTATACCGCTAAGGTCACCTTAGACGGGAGACTGACCACCAAGTTTAAGATCGAGCTTGTGGACGGAGTCTGGCTACTCCGGTTTGAAGATGCTCCAAAAGACGGCCAAAAAATCGTGCTCGCCTTGACCGTCAATAAAGGCCCCATCCTCGAGTACCCCCTCTCGTTGGCAACCGTGCCGGG
Organism: Oligoflexales bacterium; assembly: GCA_041736175.1. Classification (GTDB taxonomy): domain Bacteria; phylum Bdellovibrionota_B; class Oligoflexia; order Oligoflexales; family CAIYRB01; genus JBGSUI01. Next base: position 85,709 of record JBGSUI010000246.1, read on the forward strand.
TTTTGATTTAGATGCTGTGGTTGACGCGGTGACGGGCCAAGGAGTTAAGTTTGAAGTGTCAGGGTATAGATTGAAATTGGACCCTGACACCTTTATATCCCATAAAAAACTAAAAATAGTTTATTTGACTCTTCTCTCTAAAGAAGGTGAATTTATACTCCCTGACGGGATCCAACAGGACCAAGTCAAGATCCTCGGCGATGAGGCTACGAAAGCGTGTCAGATCACCGGATCACCAGACCAGGATCGTTTGTTTTACTTGGATTGCACCTTGCCTGCTGGTTTTGTGGTCAATCTGGGTTGGTCCGAAGAGCGACTCGTCGATGGGATTTTCGAGCTGGATATCCGCAGCAACGAGACTGGCGGGCTTTCGATCGAGGATTTTTTAAAGACCGGCACATGGTCCCTTAAAATCGACGGACTGCCGATAGCAGACTACAGCCGCGAAGGGCAGACGATCCGCCTTCCTTCTGTCCCGGCGGGGGCAAAGAGCTTAGAGATCCAAATCGAAGTTCCCGGAACTACCTAGAGCAGCTGGCTTTAACCGGCTTTTTGGAGAGATCGGATAAAATTTTCTGGATGCTCCCCGATTCGCATGATTCCCCCGCAGTGCCCACAGGTATGGGTGAGTTTTAAGAGATTCTCAAGGTCGACCTCTTTGGAGAGCTTTATAAGTTTAGAGGTATCCTCCTGGCATTCTTCACAAAAATACTGAGCCAAGATCGATGTGATCTTGGCTTTGTGGGTAAACCCGTGGATGCAGTTTATCTGGATGACAAAATCCACGGCGCATTCTTCTAGGGTGATGTCACGATTTTCTAGTTGGTTGATAAACCTTACCCAGGCGATCGCTCCGATGGAGTTGATATGGGTGACCCCTGCTAGGTTGATGGTGCAGCGGTTTTCTATCTTAGGGATCAGTTCCATAAGCTTTGCGCCAGAGCGCTCATTCAAAGGCCCTCTAATATGTAGAGTCTGAATATTATTGGGTTTACTGAAGCTCGTATCGAAAGCAATCGCCATTTTATCACCTCCATCTCTCTAGTAGAACATGCTTTTTCGTCTATGGGAACCCAAAGGGGGAACCCAAAGGCTCCTTGGATTGCCAGCCTCTGGAGACCTTTTAACACGTAGACTTTGCGGTTTAATTATGGCATATCTCGGGGTCTGTTTCTGATCCAATTTTTGTTTGGTCTAAGTGAGAAAAACCATGGATGCCGATCTAAGTCCTCTCCCTAATCCTCCCCAGCCTAAACCCCATGCCTTGGCTCTTAAAGCCGATGACTTTCGAAGCCTGATGGCTTCCCAGGGATACCCGACCTACCGGGCAGACCAGGTGGTCCAATGGGTTTTCGAAAAAAGGGTGTGGGACCCGGATCAGATGTCAAATCTTTCTAGGGTGATCAGAGAGGGCTTAAAGGATTTTTGTTCCTGGGACCTTCCTAAAATCACCGACCAGCTGGAAAGCCAAGACGGCTCCACCAAACTTCTTTTAGATTCCCAAAAGGGACTGATCGAAACCGTGATTTTACGTTACGAGGGAAGGACTAGTCTCTGCGTCTCGAGTCAAGTGGGATGCAAGCTCGCCTGTCGTTTTTGCCAAACGGGTAAGCTAGGGTTTATTCGTCATTTGACCTGTGCAGAAATCCTTGCCCAGTATGCTATTGCCGACCAAATCGTCCGTCAGGAAAATCGTAGGATCTCCCATGTGGTGTTTATGGGTATGGGTGAGCCCCTGGATAACTATGACCATGTGGTCCGTGCTGTTAACTTTCTCTCAAATCCGGTCACGGAGAGTGGTTATGGACTCAGCCGCCGTAACGTTACGGTGTCGACCTCGGGGATCGTGCCCAAGATCCGCACCCTATCCCAAGATGCCCGCTGTGCCCTTGCGGTATCCCTCCATGCAGCCCAAGACGAGCTTCGAAGCGATTTGATGCCTATCAACCGAAAATGGAATCTTTCGGAACTTAAAGCAGCTCTCTCCGACTACCAGGCCGCCACCAACCAAACAATCACCCTAGAATATATCATGATTAAAGATAAAAATGCCGAGATCCAGCACGCCAAAGATCTGGTGAAGTGGATTCATGGGCTCAAAGTCAAAGTCAATTTGATTCCATTTAATAGTCATCCTGGCCTGCCCTTTGAACGGCCCGATGATACTACCATCAGAGAGTTCCAAAAATACCTCTCTGATCGTTCTATTCCAGCACCAGTCCGCTATAGCAAGGGCCTTGATGTGTCGGCAGCCTGTGGCCAACTCGCAGCTAAAGTCTTTGACACCCTCCATGGGGCACCTAAACGATCGAGTGTTTTAACTGTCCCAGTACAGGCTAGCATCTGAAGACGAGATTTTAGGGGGGCTGAGATTTTTCCACCCAACTGGAAAAATCTCATGATAAAATTCCAGTTGGGTGGAAAAATCTCATTATGTGGGTGATGTATGAGATTTTATTGGGTTAATGGGAACACCGAGATGTTGGGAGCGTTTCACCACTTTTTTGCAGCTTAGCCTTCATCTTCCTCATCGTCATCGTCTTCCATGTCTTCCCCAAGACCCTGATCGGGATCGTACTGGAGCTGAAAGGCCAGGTCGACCTCCACATCCGCCCCAAGGAGACGGGCCTGGCAAGCAAGCCGGACCGAGCCATCGAGGGGGAGTGCCATCCGCTTGAGCAGCGCAAGCTCTTCGGCCCGTGGAGACGACAGGGAGCCGCCCTCTAGGACTTTGATGGCACAGGTGCCACAGCGGCAGGATGCACACCCAAAGCGAATCTCCACGGAAGCCTTGCGGGCCGCTACCAGGATTTTTGTACCCTCGTCGGCGGTGACGACCACTCCTGAGGGGCGAAAGGTCAAGCGGGCCAAAGGTGGAGCCTCCCTGTTTTTAGCTTGCGATGTAATCTTCGAGGATCTTGAGGGCTACGGAGGTTTCTTCGACCTCAGGCACCAAAGCAAACCGGGCCCACCCCTTGACGGACTCTGAAAGCCACGACGAGGGGCTGCTTATGATTCCCAGATCGGCGATATTAAGACAAAACCTCACGTCTCCCGAGCCAAAGATTTTTGGGATTTTAACCCAAAGGTAGAAGGCGGCTTGGGGAGCTTGGTCAAGAAGCCCCAGCTTTTGAAAGACCGGAGCCGCAGCGGCGATCCTCTGGGTAAATATCTCCCGACGGGCATGGACGTGCTCGTCGTCGTTCCAGGCCACAGTGGCGGCCCGCTGGATAAAAGTCGGCTGTCCCACGCCGAAATTAGCCCGCGCTTTCAGGAGACCTTTCACGAGATCGTGGTCGCCAGCGATAAACCCTGCTCGGTAACCCGTCATGCCTGATCGTTTAGAAAGACTCATAAAGGTAAGGACACGGTCTGATGATAGCTGGAGCGGGGTCATGGGCCGCTCGTCGGTGCGCCAATCGTCCACGGGCTTTTTGTCGAGTTTGGAATCGTAGATATCCACATAGCAGTCGTCTGAGAGGAGGATGGTATCGGTCTTATGGCACCACTCCACCATCTGCTCCCAGTATTCCCGCGGCGCGGTGGCTCCCGTGGGGTTGTGGGGATAGTTGACCCAAATGGCAGCAGCATCCCGTTGGATATAGGGCGGCAGAGTCCACGGCTCCAACAGAAACTGGTTTTCTGCTTCGAGTTTAACAGGAAAAGGAATCCCTCCAGCATATCTTGTCGAGGATCGGTAGATGGGATAACCGGGATCGGGATAGATGACATGTTTTTTACCGTTGGCGCGGCCTATCAAACACAGGGCCACATGAAAGATCGCTTCTTTGCTGCCAGACGTCGGGATGATGTCGTAAGCATCGGGTTGGATCCCAAATCTGCGTTCGAGATATCCCTGCTGGGCGAGGCGCAAGGGTTCGCATCCCTTGACGCTGGGATACTGGCTGATCTCGGGAAGGTTTTGCAGCAGCGCCTCGCGGATTGGGGGCCAGGTCGGAATCCTTGGGTCGCCGGTCCCGAAGTCGTAGACGGGCTGTCCCCTGGCGGTCAGCTCGTTTTTAATCCGAGATAGCTCCTCCATGGGGTATTCTTCAAGCTCAAGGGTGAGCTTATTGAGTTTATTGGGGATCTTTTGTGGGGGCTTGGGAGTTGCCATAGTCTTTGGTTCCTAGCAAGTTACGGGTTTCCCAAATTTCAGGAAACAGGCGCTTATTGAGGGTTTGATTCAGATATCGGACTCCACTAGATCCGCCCGTACCCTTGCGACTTCCAATCATGCGCTCGACCATCACCACGTGCCGTTGGCGCCAAAGAAGGATGCCCTCGTCAAGGTCAATCAGTGCCTCAAGAGCGGTATATAAATCATAATGGCGATCGGGGTCCTGGTAAATGGCTAAGACGGTTTGGGCGACGGATGGCTGTGACTCATAAGCCACAGTGACGTCGCGATTTAGGACTCGGGGATCGATCGGAAACGAGCGCCTAGCCAGCAGATGGATAAAGGCATCGTAGAGGGTGGGGGCCGCTAAAGCATCTGCGAGCTTTTGGGTTGCAAAGGCGTCGTGGTGGTGAAATTTAAGATAAGCGGGCTCTTTGGCCCCGAGCCTAAACTCCAGCTCGCGAAACTGCCAGGACTGAAACCCACTGGCTGGATTGAGGAGGTCGCGAAAGCGATTGAAATCCACAGGAGTCATAGTCTCTAGGACATCGACCTGATGGGTGAGCACGGACTGGATCGTCAAGATCCGCCTTAGGGTTCTCTGAAAGGACATCAACTTGCCACCCTTAAGGCAGGCCTCGGCAAGGTTGACTTCATGGAGGATCTGCTTAAACCAAAGTTCGTAAACTTGGTGGATTTGGATAAACAGCAGTTCGTCATGCTCGGGGGGCTTAGACAGGCATTGTTGGAGGTCGAGGAGCTCTCGCACTTTAAGGTAAGACCCGTAACTAACCCCATTTTGTTTAGGGATTTTGAGTTGGTCAAGACTCTGCCGGATGTCGTCGGCGCGGTTGTTGGATGAGATTTGGTCCATGGGTCTCGGCTCCCGTTTTAGGCGTTGGGGGTAGAGGGTAGGGTGAATAACAACTCCTCGATTGTGCCGAGACCCTAGCATCAAAGCCTGTAAAACCCAAGAGGCATTCGGTTTTTAGGGGTTTTTGAGAGTTAGCTCTATGTTTTTTCTTAGCAATTTTAGTGACTTATATTTAGCCAGGTGGCAGTCGGTCATCTTTGAATTGCCTTGGCATAACGGACCAAAATTACAAACAAATAGGAATCTAGTTAAGTTTTTGCAAATAGAGCCGATGGCCTTTGTAAGAACAAGATTTGAGATTTGTATAAACGATTGTTCGCAGGTGATCGGTAGGGAATCAAAAAATCAAATGGAGATGCAAACCGATCTCTAAGCCAAAATCCTAAGGAGGGAGTTACTTTATGAGACACCAACATCTCACAAGAAAACAAAGAGTCTCAATCAGACCTAGGTCTCGACTCGTCGTAGGACTGCTGACAGGGCTCACCTTTGGGCTTATGGCAACTCCGCTTCTAGCGGCTCCCTACCAGTTTAGCTATAGCGGTCGTCTTGCTAACAACTTCGGTGACGCCATTAAAGGTCCCGTAGACCTTGAAATTCGGTTTTACCGGAATGCCTCCGGAGGGACAGCTATCCCCGTCAGTCCTATCACCAAACGGGGGGTAGGTCTTGTGGAAGGAGTCTTCCAAGTGGATCTTAACGAACTCACCGCCGCCGAGACCCACCTGGTTTTTGCGCCAAAACTCGACACCTGGGTCGAGGTTACGGATAGCACCAATAAGACCACCTACCCGCGCCAACGCCTCACCGCGGTCCCCTATGCCTTTAAGGTCCCCGTGGACGAGAGTGCGGTCACCTATGACGCCGAAGGTCGTCTCACCGTTAACACCATAGCCATGAGTCAAGTCTCTGGCCTCGAAGCGGCCCTCACCCAAAAAACTGACTCCTCAAGACCTGTTTATGCCTCAGGCCTCCAAGGTAAGGACGTCAATCCCGCAACCCCCGCAGCCGGCCAAACCCTGGTCTATGACGGCACCCGCTGGACTCCCCAAACCATTGCAGCCGGAGCTGCAGGCACGGTTACAAGTGTGACTGCCACCGCTCCGTTGACCGTCACCGCTGGGACATCAACACCGGCCTTGTCCATGGCCCAGGCGACCAGCGTTTCGGACGGTTATTTAACGATGACCGACTGGCTGACCTTTAACGGCAAACAAAACTCCCTTGGATTTAGCCCCCTCAATAAAGCAGGGGACACCATGACGGGAGCCCTCAATATGGGAGGTCATGGCTTGAATAACTTGGGTGCTCCTAGCAGCGCTAGCGATGCCGCGACCAAATCCTATGTGGATACTGCCGATGGAAGTTTTCTCAAGAAAGACGGCAGCACCAGTCTCACGGGATCTTGGACTGTAGGTCAAGATCTTATAGGGCTTGGTAATGTGGGAATTGCCCCCCAAAAAACCCTTCATCTGGGAACCTATACCAGCTCCCAGGAGTCGGCGTTGACGGGGGCACTCTCTGGAACCGTTGGTGGCAAGACGTGGTTTAACTCCGACGACAACCAAATCAAATACTGGAATGGTACTGCCGTACAGACCCTAGGAACTGCTGGGGCGGGGCTCAGCAACCTTAACGGCGAGACCGGGAGTACGCAGTCTTTTGCTATACCGGCCACCTCGGGTAATGCGCCTAACTGGTCTTCTACTTCGAATGTTCACACTTTGAATATCCCTATGGCTTCTGCGGGAGGTGTGACCGCGGGGTTACTTTCAAATTCTAACTATGTAGCTTTTTCCGATAAAGTAAGTTCTGTGATTGCAGGTACGGGGATTTCGGTTACTACGGGGACAACCACTCCTACGGTCAGTTTGAGTGGTGTTGGCACTGCGGGAACCTACACAAAAGTCACGACCAATGCCCAAGGTCAAGTGACGAATGGTATAACAAGTTTGGTGGCCTCAGATATCCCAGACCTTCCTGCGAGCAAGATCACAACCGGTCAAATCCCTGTTGCTCTAGGTGGTACGGGGCTTAGTTCAGGAACGGCTGGGGGGATTCCGTATTTTGTAACTGCGGGGTCCATGACATCGACCGGTGCGGGATCTGTGGGTCAAGTTCTTTTATCCAATGGGGGCAGCGCACCTAGTTTTGGGACAGTCAACTTGGCCTCTGCCGTTACGGGCACCTTGCCCCTAACAAGTGGCGGGACGGGTGCTACCTCAGCAGTCGCTGCGCGTACTAGTTTACAAGCAGCCCAAAGTGGAATAAACACCGATATTAATGCGTTGATGAGTGGAAATATTGGGATTGGCACAACCTCGACTATGGGAAAATTATCTGTTGTGGGCACTGGCACGCCTACGATATTTGTCGGGAGTTCTGTAGATAGCCAGATTAAAATGGCAACAGGTTCCTACTCTGGCTACCTGACTCTTGATACTTCTGGACATCTTACGGTTAAATCTCAATCGGGACAGGTTGCTATTAACACAGGTGGCACAGATTCCTTCGTGGTTAAACCCTCCGGATTTGTGGGGATTGGGACGACGATGCCTTCCACATTGCTCCATTTGTCGTCAACAAACGCTAATGAAACAAGTATCACTCTTTCAAACACCTCTTCGGGCGGTCACGATTGGCAGATTGGTAGTATGGGAATGTCTTCTGGACAAACAGGCAATCTATCGTTTTACGACGCCTTAGCTGCGACGAGCCGTATGGTAATAAACCAAACCGGCAACGTCGGTATCGGTACAACAAACCCAACCTATAGACTTCACGTCGTCGGAGACGCGGGTAAAACCTCAGGAGGCACTGCGTGGACATCCATCTCCGACTTCCGCCTAAAAGACATTGAGAGCGATTATGAGTACGGACTTGAAGAAATTAAAAAACTCCATACGATCCGGTTTAAGTACAAAAAGGATAACCCTCTAAACCTTCCCTATGATGATACCCACACAGGGTTTATCGCCCAAGAAGTCCAAAAGGTGATCCCAGATGCTGTCATCACTCGGCCAGACGGATACCTCGAACTAAATGTTGATCCTATCCACTGGGCTACTGTCAATGCCGTCAAGCAACTTTCAGAGCAGAACGAACAGCTTAAGGATCGCGCGGCTAAGGCAGAAGCCGAGACGGCACAGCTCAAAAAGGCTATCTGTGGGAAATTTCCTGACCTGGATGTTTGTGCAAAATAGCCATATTTTATGGAGGTCCTCCCTTACATCTAGGTGGGAGCCTCTTCTTTCCGGGCCTACCTCTTTGGCTGCGGTTCGTCCCGGGACCAAACCTCGCGGTGAACGGTCCTTGAAATTGCCGACCTGGATTTTTTCGCAATGGGCTACACCTTTGGAGTCACCGAATTTGGGGCAGCAGCTTCTGTGCGTCGTTCGCCCCGGGGCGAACTGGCTCTAAAAATATTCTTGGAATTTTTTCACAAAAAGCTTGACGGGTTTTGGGGCTTACAAAACAGCTCCTATAAGATCCTCTGCGGGAGATTCGCTGATTTTTCTGGTTCAGATCGACTATTGCCGCCCCATAAACAAATTAGCCGCTTCGCAGGACGTATTTAAAATGGACCGCAGAATCCGACCGAAATCAACTTTTACAACTCATGGTATAACTTTTTTCAACAAGGTCTCGACGCCCCCAAGCGTCCTTAATGAGCGAGAAAACCAACGATGATATCAAGTGAAGCCCTCTCAAGAATCCTCGCGCTCCCAAAAGATTGTGACGCGTCCGAATCTACCTCTGACGTCCGTGTGCTCCTGCGCCGGCAGTTTCATAAAGCTGTTTTACTCCATCAAAAGGAGCACGATATGGTGCTTGATTCAATGAGGGTACTCTATCAGCTTGATCGACAAAACGCCGCTGGAAACCTCGGGCTCACCCGGGATCAATATATCGAAGCACTGGGACTTTCGCCAGACGTTTACTGGAAGAGACTCCAGGCAGCCAAGGTCCTCGCCTATTTTCCCGCATTCGTGGAGTTATTCAAAACGGGACAAACCCACGTCTCGCAACTTGCCATGGTCTTGGGTAAAATCACCGCAGCGAATGCCGACCTTATTTTAGAGGGAATCAGAAATAAAACAAAAAGGGAGTGTGAGGCATTTCTATCGAGGGTCACATTCGAAGGGACCCTGTTGCCTGGTCAAGAAACCGTTCAAATCACACTGACTTTAACATTACAGGAGATGGCTCTTTTAGACCGTGCCCGAGAAGTGTTGTCCCATGGGGGTCATGTACCAAAGAATGCCGAGGTGGTGATCAGTGCCTTAGGGGATCTCCTTGAACACCGTGATCCTTTGCGAAAAGCAGAAAGGGCCAAACAGAGACAACAAAAGAAGGAGCAGGGGAAGAACTCCGAGGAGGGTGTCGTCCCGGGGCAAACGCCGACCGAGACCGTGGTCCCGGTAAACCCGGTCCCAGATTCGGTGACTCCCGATGTGAAACCAGCTGCGAAAAAACACCGGTCTGCAATTCCCATGGCCGTTCGCCACGAGGTGTGGTCCCGGGACAACGGTCGCTGCACCTGGACAGAGGTGGATGGGAGTCGTTGCAAGGAAAAGTTTAACTTAGAGCTCGATCACGTCCAAACGATGCACTGTCATGGGGGTACCCACGAGGTAGAAAATCTTGCCCTTACCTGCAGGCGTCATAATCAACTTTCGGCAAGAAAAAGGTTGGGTGAAGAATTTTGGGCGAAAAAGAGGCAGGAGTGGGATCTACCTCTCTAGGGGAGCGCGTCGCCCCGGAGCGATCTACTCAGAGTGAATTTTAGCCGATGGAGTGGTCGAATCCGTGGTCGAGGGGTGACTTTTGGCCAGCCGTGGAGTCGAGGCCACCCAGAGCCTCAAGGAGATCCAAAAACAATCTCAAGAGATTGAGATTCCTTTAGCAAAGTTGACCTGATAGAGATCCGATCACGGACCAAATACTCGGCCCCTGGGACCGGTATAAAAAGTCGTGCTGTTGTGCCATAGTATTCAAAGCGCTTTTTAAAAAGACCAGAAGGGTAAAACTCCCAATTATCTGGGCTCCCAATAGATCGATGAAATCCATCCGTTCCATCAACCGCCCCTGATAAATCTTCATTTGTATAATTTTTGACTTGATTCGGAAGTTTGACCTCTATCACAATGACATAGCTTTGACGAGGCGCAGGCCGCTGTGGCTCTGTCCACGCAGTAAAGCTGCCTTTTACGACTCCTTTTGGAGGTGGCGGTGAAACATTGGTACTTAGGTCGGGCTCTTTTTTAGGCTTAGATGGAGTCGAGTCCTTTGTGGAAGTTTCACCTGAGGTTTTAGATGAAGTGGCTTCATCCTGAGAGGATTCATCCATGGTCTCCTGTGGAATCACCTCTTGTTTAGTGGTTCCTCCAGAAAAGCCTGACCCATCTGAACAAGCTGCGATCATCACAAAATGAATGAACAGTGTGACTTTATTCATTAGGATCTCCCCAAATTAAAACAAGCTATTCTCCTCATCGGTTTATGTTTAAAAAAACTTTAGAATTTACTAATTTTCAATAGATATTATAAACTTATGTGTGCCTTTTGGACCTGTAGGAATCGCGAGGTTGATTGCGTAGGGTTCAATTTCTTTCTACCTTGGAGACCGACAAGGGAGGTGCCCTGAAATCCGCAAGGGCAGATGCCTGACATAAGCACCGCTCGGTCACCGGTCGCATAACGCAGGAGGGGTAGTGCCGTCGAAAACATTTTGGTGACTATAACCATCGCTCCCGGCCCAACTTCAACAAAGATATCCTGAAAAACATGATATCGACTAGACTCAACGGCACACTGCCAGGCAATGGCACCGGTTTCTGTAGCTGAATAGGTATGGAACACCCTTGTGTTCCCACTTTGAACTCGTTGCCGAATACTTGCGGCTAAGGGCAGGGCAGTGGAATAAAATGCCGATGCCTTCGGCTTTATTTTTTGCTTTAAAATCCAACATATTCCCTCAGGAGAACCCAGGATGAGTGGGGCGAACTGGAGCCTTTCTCGGCAGACATCGGGATGATGCCATAGATTGCAACGCTCAATATTGATGCTAAAGTCACTGAAATTGAGCTGGACCTGATATTTTAAGCTCTGTGGCAGCGAACACAGAAAAAATCCATGGACCATCGGTTGGTCCTGGAGGCCGCACCCTGAACGGATCAACTTCCAATGGCGACGGTTGTCATCCCTATTGCGATAGACACGGAGAGGTTGGCCGGTTGTTCCCGAACTATAGATGGGAAAGGCTGTCGCAGGATCAACCAACATCTCCGTCGCTGATCGCAACAGATCGTCTCGCCTGAGAATGGGAAAATATTCAAGAACAGATGGATGCAATAGATCGGGAAACACGAGACCTTGGCGTTCACATAACCGACGATAAAACGGTGCCTGTAGGATCTGGGTAGCGACTTCCTGTGAAAATCCTGGAAATTGATTCATCATTCTGTCGTCCAAAACGACGAGATGGTTTTCTGTTGCAAGAGTCTGGTACGTTCCGCATTGGAGTAGGTATACCAGGGTTGAGTCAGGTTGATTCCATAACCGTTCAGTAAATCGACCTCTTCCATATATTGCAATACATTGCGTTTAAGGGTAAGGAGGCGAGAATAGTAATGGTTGCCAAATACTTTCAGGATGGCAGCTGCTGTGGTGAAAACTGTCCAATCTTCAATAGAAAAATGAAGCTCAGGTGGAATCCAAAAATAATCTTGGGGGGTAACGGATTTGTTTAGACCTATAAGGATCTGTTTCTGATCTTCTTGGAAGCCTAGGTCCCTCAAAACCTGGGTGTCTAGCAACCTCACTGGCTGGAGTCTTTGAGGTTCAAAGACAGCTAAGCTGCCAAAAGTTTGTATGCCCAAATCCACAGCAGGATAACGATTTTCAAATAAATACACATAGGGGTTTTGTTGGGGTGCTAGTTGTAAAAGACCGTCATGGGCTAGCTGTTGAAAACCACAAGGACCGGGAAATCGTAGAAAAGTTTTCCCGAGTTCATCTGCATCGAGTGGTTTACCGATCGACAGCAGTGAGCTCGGAGGATTGTAAACTCTACTCATAGCTACTCCGATTAGCTGCTGCTTGTTCTTGCAGTTGGGCAATGATTCGATTGCGCTCGTCTAGTTCACTTTGTAATTTTTTCTCTGCCACCGCAGCCTCCTTGAGAGCCCGCAGATAATCCCCGACGTGGAGTGCCTGGGTTGATTTAGCCTTGGCTTCACTTGCGATTGGAATCTGAAAAGTCGCCGCCCAATGACGCAAAAACTCCTCCTGTCGAAATACAGATTTCGCCAGAAGGTCGGGAGGGATGCCGCGAATACGATAAAGAAAGTCTTGGATTGCGACCTTGGTTTGCCGCTGGTCTGGCGTCAATGAGGTATGCTGAATCGTCTCGAAAAGACCTAATTCCTGGGCGAGCAGTGCCATCCACCCGAGGTGCTTTAAGCCAAAGGGTGGTGACAGCTGTTTTGTTTGAAGAAGCTTCAGCTCATCAAGAGTTGGTTCCGCAGATTTCAGAGCATTCACCCAAGCTGACTTTGGGAGAGGCGCCCATCCAAGCTCCAAAAGCCAATCATTACATGCAGCGACAGCGAAATCGAATTCGACTGGAAATGCCTGAAGTGATTTCCATTTTTTGAGAAGCTCCGGTAGGTTCATGCCTTTTCTCCAAGAAGTGCCTGTGCCAGCGTACTGGCGACTCCGGCAAAATCCTGCATATTTTCTACGGGAACAAAACAGAACCTAGGTGATTTCACAATCCTCTCTCCAAGCACTTTGGCAAGGTCCTCTCCACGCACTCCTGCAAGCAAAGCGATCACCATTTTAGAGCTTTCTAGAGTGGATTGAAGCGTTTGCAGCGCTACAGTGTCTTTGGCATTCCCAAGAAAGTCTGAATCAGAAATAATAATCCGATAAATTTTCTTTCGATCGCTAGCCCATTCTTTGAGTTGTTGAAAAGGAAAATCCGTGCCTCCACCAACATACTGGAGGAAAAATTCTCGGGCCCGGTTCTCTGCCTGCATCCATTGACTTGAGAGGAATGGACCACTCGAATAGATAACTCCTCGGACCTGGCCACCCTGCCTGATACAGTGGATCGACAGGATCAATGCAGCAAGTGTCATCATATTGGTGTCATGCAATGGATTAGGCATTGAGCCGCTGGTATCAAGATAAATCTCAAAATAAGGTCGTTCCGTCCCAGCAGTCCATTGGCTTTCATCAGGGAGAAGATCTCGCCGTAAAAGTTGAATGGGAGCAGCTTTCCCAAGACGTGAAACAGATTCCAGCCAGTCAATCTGGTTCAGTTCATCGCCACTGTTCCAATGTTCCAATACCGATGGGATAAAGGCCTCAGGCCTCTCTTCCCCCTCGCTTCGTGGGAGCGCTTCAATATGCCGATCGATCAGCTTTCGATAGTAACGGTCGGCCGCAATCTTTAGCCCGCCACTGTCTGATCCCGATCCGCCTTTGAGTGCCCTTTGCAAAGTCCTATAGGCCGCGTTTTTAGTGCTGCCTGCTTCAGGGATAGGCAGCAGGTCTCGGGCTCTTTCCAGAGCCTTTTTCATAGCAGGTGTAGCCTCTCCACCCTCTGGATATTCCTCGGCAGGTAGTCCTGGAAAATCACCCAAAAAGGGATCTCCCTTAAAATCGGAGTCGGATGGCTTATCTAAAAAGCGGATAAATCTGGCTAAAAAGAAAAGAAACTGATCATGGAAGTCTTCCATCTGATAAAAATCTTGAGTAAAGCTCCGTAAATGCGCTTTCCAACCACTGTCGATCGAAAGTCCAAATTCACCTTCGATACCCCACAAAACCTCGTATACAAACAAGTATTGAGCGAACATGGGACTGACGTTTTGCTGTTCTTGAATGGCGATTTTGTAGACTCGTATGAGTTGGCGTCTGAATTCTAAGTCCCTACCGACCGCTTGATTAACCAGGAGATCCCAGAATAAGTTTTGGAACACAAAGGGTAGACCAGGAATAAGCATTTCCGCTAAGAGATGTAGCTCGGCCGCGATTCGTAAGCTATGGGGAAAGCGCAGATGATGCCCGATCTCATGGGCAAAGATGCCAGGCAAGCAATCACTGGCCTGATTTTTTATAATCCATGCACTATTAAAGATGATTTGTCTGTCTTTGATTCCAATGCAGGCGATCGCCGGCGATCCAGCCATTGGATGCTTTGCCGAGTCGATAGGCGGCTGTAGCTGTGTGGATAATCCCCAAAAGGTAAGAGCCGCTTGCCATGAGGATTTCACGTGGTCAACCATCATGTGGTTGGTCCTTTCGTGTCCAAAGCCAGATGCTTTGGGAATCTTGAAAAATGGCTGCTGCTGCGATGTGATTTTCAGTGTAATCCTGAAGGTTCAGGGGCAATCCCAAAGCGTTTATGAACGGAGGACTTCCCTGGACCTTCACCTTAGTGGTGAGTACCGCAGTAGATTTTTCTATAGATAAAATGCTTCCATCGGGCACATAGAGATTCAAGGCTACGTTTTGAGCCGGGGTTCGGCCTGTTACCTGGAGAATGGGTGGAGCGATCATTTCAAGTCTGAGGGGTAAAAAAAACCCTGACTTCAAGGTTGGCACCCGCAGGACCTTAAGGGTTTTAGACTTTAGTTCGGAGATATCTTGGCCCGCAGGGATCTCTATCATCGACATGAGATTTAGCACCTTCACGGACACCTGCTCTAGATTTTCTATTGACTGGAGGATTCTGACTAAGAGATTGGAAATCCATCGAGGTTCTTCTTCGAGGGCATCGCAGAGGTTCCATAGATCCACTAGCATTTCCAGTTGCTGCCTTGCTGATCCACAGCGGCTTAAGTGTATGGGAACTTTTTGCAGCAAAAGCAGATCATGAATATTACAGGAATTTGGAAAAAGCCGTCCTAAACCAAGGGATTCACTACAAAGGCAAATATATCCTGCAATGATTGCCTCCCGTTCTTCTTCCTTGAGGCTCCCATTTGTCTGCTGGAGTTTTGGAATTTTATCCCGAACAAGTAAATCCCAGATGCCTGAGCTCCAGCGGGAGTACTTTCTCCGGTGCTCGATTTCATAGGTCTCAAGTGTTTTTTTCATGCCTCTTTGCCTGAGGTGCTAAGCCAAACAAGGTAGTTTTTGTAGCGACTATGGAACGCCTTAAGCTGCTGAAGCATTTCATAATTAAAACCGGAAAATTCATGCTCCTTAAGCAACTCAGTCATAAGCGCCAGAACATCTTTTTGTCTCTGTTTTGCTTCTTTTAAGGAGACACCATCGAGACCAGTTTCTAGTTGGTTCCGAGTGTCCGCGACTTTTTGGCGCATCCCTACCACTGTAAGATACTGTTCACTGGCCCGATCCATCATTTGTCGAATCCAGGCGACTCGATCACCCAGGAGGAGTTGCTGGTCATCATCAGCAAAAAAGGCACTGCGATGGTTGGGCTTGAGTTTCTCGTGGAGAACCCACGGAACGATTTGCCGCATGTCCTCCCATTCAACCCTAGATTCACCGCGAAAATAGGCAAGAGCTTTTGCGAAATGCAGACAGGTGAGATAGGCGCGGGCCGAGACACCGTTTTCTGTCTGGGTACAAAGGTGGCGTCTTTTGTCTAGAGGGCAGTTTTCATCGCAAACGGAGGCTACTTGCTTGCCTGCCAGATGCAACGTGTCCTTGGACATATATTCAAAATCTGGTGAGGCACGTCGGCAGAAATCCAACTGCCCCAGAAAAAACCCCAACTGATCCAAGGCTTCTGAAGGAATGGGTACGGCATTGATATTTTTGTCTATTTCTGTCAACTCTTCTGCTGAGAAAATGATGTCTGCTGGAATGTGATCCTGTGGATCGACGCCACTTTCCAGTCGCTTGAGCAGCTGGTCGATAAATCCCGAATTGAACGGCACAGCACGGACGACCACATCAATGCGATCTTTCAACGCATCGATCACTTGAAAGGTACCACCACCAGCATCATCGTTGGCTGTCAGAAACCAGCTCGATTGGCTGGAATAAACATATTGATCCAACATCTCCGCATAGCCATCTGACATCAGCGACAACAATGCTGATTGTGTTTTGGTTGGAATCCGATTGTACTCGTCTATGATCTTTACCCGTCCACTGATCCACTTTCTCCAAGAAATTTTCACTTCTTCCGCTGATTGGGCTTTCATAAGGTCGGCGGGCAATGGTGCGCCCAGTAAATCGCTCACAGAAAGTTGAGGATGGCCACGCAATATGGACCGCCTGACTTCGTCCTTGGGCATGCCTGCTATAAGAGCCATAATGATCGCAGATGTGGTCTTACCACGGCCCGGCCCACCGATCATCAGCGCTTTGCGCTGGGTAAAGAGCGTGAGCAGGGGTATCAAAACGTAAGAACTATAGCTCATCGATCCCGGCAGCTGGATTTTGTCCCCAGAAATGTTCATCAGAGTGGTGTGTCCACCGAAAGCAATATCATAGTGGGGACAAATAATCGCGTTATTGATGATCCACCAATAGGCTTGCCGCATCTTGTCATGGAGCTGCATGCCATCCCTGGCTGACAGGTGTATACTCAAATCAGGACCGAGTTTTGCCCGACGGTTTTTCCATTCAAACAGTGGACTCATAGCTGGACTCCTTGGTAAGACTGTCTCCCATTGTAATCGGGGGAGAAGTAGACTCTCAAGCCTTTTTAAGAATTTTCGTCCCCATTTTGTTAGAATTTAAACTCTATCCTCCGCGGAGTCAAAATGAGTTGGTTGGAAGCTGCTGCTAATCTAGTTAATCTATTTTCTATTTTCTTGGCAGCAAGAAATCACATCCTTACCTGGATCACTGGTATCATTGGATGTTTGCTCTTTAGTGTACTTTTTTTTGAATCCCGACTCTACGCTGAGGTCACACTCCAGGTTTTTTTTATAGCATCTAGTATATTCGGTTGGAGTCGATGGCGCCCAGATGCATCCGGCCAGGTACGTGCCGTGAGCCGAGTATCTTTATGTAGTCTTTGGGTCTATCTCATCGCAGGGTGTCTTGGAGCGACTGCATATGGAAGTCTTTTAAAAGTCTTAACCAATGCCAGCTACCCCTTTGTCGACTCTGCCGTCCTGGCGTTCTCAGTGATCGCTCAGTTGCTCCTTATGAATCGCAAAATGGAAAATTGGTATTTTTGGATCCTCGTGAATCTTATTTCTATCCCATTATATGTGTCCAAAAATCTTTACTTGACTGCTGGTGTTTATAGCATCTTTCTCATAAACGCTGTGTTTGGAGTGGCGTCCTGGCAAAGGAGTCTAAAGAGTGAAGCGGTTTAGCTTTGGATTAGTCGTCGGTAAGTTTAGCCCCCTCCATAAAGGACACGAAGCGCTGATCCAAGCAGCTATGGAATCCTCTGATGATCTTGGGATTATGTGCTACTCTAACCCCGAAATGGGAGGCTGCAGTTCGAGTCTACGTGAGGGCTGGCTTAAGCGGCTTTTCCCAAAAGCATCCATCTTGGTTCTTCCCCCTGAAACCTGTCCAGCAAACGATGCTTCTGACCATATTCACCGGCAATTTGTCGCTGACCACTGCAACGACACTTTCAAAAGACAGCCTGATGCGGTGTTTGCAAACGAAACCTATGGGCCAGGGTTTGCAAAGCATTTAAGTGGAGTTTTTGGCAAACCAGTGGCGATTGTATCACCAGACCTCGAACGTCAACAGATACCAGTTTCAGGGACTATGATCCGACAAGATGCTCACTTGCACCGGAAGTTTCTTTCGCCACTTGTCTATGCTGATTTTGTAGAGACAGTTTGCTTTTTAGGTGCCGAAAGCACCGGAAAAAGCACCTTGGCGAGGCAAGCTGCAGAAATGTTTCATACCACATGGGTGGACGAATATGGCCGAACCCTTTGGGACCAAAAGAATGGAATGCTTGCCTTTGAGGATCTACTCTTGATTGCCAAAACCCATATCTGTAACGAAGATAGGCAGAGACTGCAAGCAACACGCTATCTTTTTGTTGATACCAGCCCCCTGACAACCTCTTTTTACAGTCAGGAGCTTTTTGGAAAGGTCGACCCAGAGCTAAAAAACCTTGCGACAAGACCCTATCATCACATTTTTTTGTGTGATACAGATTTCCCTTTGGTCCAAGACGGTACCCGTAGGGACGAAGCCTTTAGGCATAAACAACAGGCGTGGTACCGAGAGGTGTTGCAGAGGGAAAAGATCAATTTTCATATTTTGCGTGGATCTATTAAAGATAGATTGCGTTCTATCCATCATATTCTTTTAAACCAAACTTCTCGCGACGAGGACCTGCCTCCAGCCTAGGTGGTCGCAAAGAGGTGGAATGCCCTCAATCCAGAGAGTAGCAAGTGGGCATCATGGAATCGATTCCGTTGGCCTAACCACTCTTCCAAGTCTACCCAATCGAGGGGGGCTTTTGAGGAAAACATTTCTTCTACAATCGCTAGAAAAGGGGTGACCCGCTCAGGAGTGATCCCAGGGGAAGGGGCATAGCTTCCGCCGAGGCGAATTGGATGGTGGGCCTTCACACCATGGTCATTTAAAAGTTTATGTCGGATTTCCCGAAGGGCATCATCCATGGTAAAAATATCATGTCCTAGACGCCAGGCCGGGACGCTATAGAGGACTGATGCATCTTTAAGACGTTGGCTGGTAGGGCAGTTTTTTTTCTCGAGGCCCAAGTAAAGTTTGTTGCCTTGCTTGGCGAAGGGTAGGATCGAGCAGGTAAACCGAGAGGTCTGTCGAGGCACCATATATTCAAAGTCAACGGACCGAATCACTCGATTTGTAGCGTCTTTTTCTACAAAAGTCGCTTTGAGAGCCTTTAAATACTCAAAATAATCGTATGAAGGAAGTTTCTTAAAACGCTCTCCCTGGTCTTCGAAAAGTCTGTCTATTTTCTTAGGAATGACATGACAAGATTTCAGAATGGAAAGATCACAGTCATCCCCAATCCAGGGATCCAGTTCAATTCTATGCCGAAGCATAAGATCGTAAATAGCGATATTAAGGCGCCCATCTAAAAGTCCACCAATCTGATAGCTTCTTAAAAGTTGCGTCGCACTCAGCGCATCAATCGTCCCGTGCTCCGTAAAATCTGGTTTATAATTCACGCTCATATGACTCAAAGCTTCGGGGTTGATCTCAATATAAAAGCTTTGGATAATTTCATCGATTCCACCAGAAGAAGGCAGGTAGGTGAGTCCTGGTTCGACAGAAATGATATGGCTTTTGGAGAGATTGATCCTTTCTTTCAAGATTTCGGAGACCTCTTGGGCCTGGGGTGTATCCCATAAGGCGCTTATAGGCTCAACGACATAACCAGAGGTCAATGTATCATCAATCGGTGAGGGGACATCAGCCATGCTGTTTAGGATGGGGCGGGGATAGCCTCGGCGGAGCAAAACCTTGATCCCTTCGTGGTCTTTGTACCAAGGGATCAAATCAACAACCCGCTGGGGTCGATGGCATAGTTCAACTTTTTGTTGAGTTGATTCTAAGACATGGCATTCAAGGGAGAGGTATTCTGGAGCATGAACTTCGTCAAAATGGGCCTCCACGAGTTCTACCGGTTGGTGGGGGGCTACTTTTTGGCCAATGATGAGATAATTTGTAGCAGGCCACGGTAGGGGGTGTTTGGTGTGGAGGTGAAGCAGTCTGATTTTGCCTTCAAATCTATTTTTGATGATCCAAGGGTTATAAAGAGAAGTCGAGACTAATATTTTATAGCCTCGGCTTTTTAGCTCCGTTTCAAATTGCTTCTTGGTGAAATAGGTATATTCCTCAAGGATTTCTGTATCCCAGTCGGCGCGGTAGTCTTTACGAAGGATAAATTCTAAAGCGGTTCTAAAGTCGACAACTGCACGGAACAGCCGTTTTTTTTCCGACTGACTAAGGGTGTCAGACGCATCAGACCAGGGAACAGGACCCTTGGGGTATAAGCTGCTTTTAAACTCTTGGACAAACTTAAGAAAAAGATCCGCGGTTGACCAGGTTTCCAGTTGGTTTGAGTCTTTCGTTGACCCACCATCGTCGGTCTTAAGTTCCAAAATCACCGGGCCTTGGTACTCTGGGACCAAAAAGTCTCGGATGGCCAAAAGACCACCAGGTTTTAGTTGGGCGGTCTGGGCGTCCAGGAGCCGTGTAATGTGAGTCGTATCAAACTGATTAAAACTAGTCACATGGTGGAGAACCGAAGAGTTAAAAATCCCATCGAGAGTTTCAGGCTCAAAGATTTTTTGACTGATGTCCCCCAATTGAAAACTCAAATTTTCGACAGTATGATGCTTGTTTGCAAACTCGATCGCCTGGGGGCTGATATCCACGCCGATAATGTGAGCCTGTGGAAAGAGCCTGGCAAGATCGTAGCTGCCTTGGCCAGAGCCGCACCCCATGTCCGCGAGACGCCCATGGGTCGGAAAATAGGAGGATATAAGAGCAACTTTTTGGCGCATGGACTTGTCCATACCTCGGTAATACTGCTCATAGGACTGAGTTTGGCCTCGATGCTGTCGCTCGTATCCCATATCTTCTCCCTTCGGCTGCTTGGCCCAAGAACCTGTTACCCACAGTCCCCATGCTAACATCTAGAATACTATAGGGCCTACAATTTTGGTAACCGAGCACCTTTTATAGGTCAAGAGCACGTGACGATCTCTGTAGGCTGGTGCCTAGCTGGACGCCGACGAATAGGCTCTCAGTCCTTTTTGCCAGCCTATTCTTAATATCACCGAAAAAAGCACCATCATGACTAAGAGATGAATAAGCGAACCCTGCCAGTCCCGATCAAGAAAAAGACGAGCGGGAAACGATGCAATAAGGCTATAGGGGAGCACCGTGGATAGGGTCTTGCGGGTCCATCCCGTAAAAATCCCGTCGGGACGTTCTGAGAGAATCAGGGCATTGTAAAAAAGTCCCCGCAACCCCTCGACTGAATGGGTCCAAAAAACCGGTAAGGTCACCAGGACCTGAAAGGCCCAGAGGAAAAAACTCCCTAATAGGATCCCCAACACCAGAAACCCAACAGATGACTCGTGATGGTACACTCCAAGATGATTTGGTAATCGCAAGACCGCCCAGACGAGGATGCCAAGTGCCATCATCAGATTGAGCACCGAGGCTAAATTGATCTCTCGAAAGGTCAAAAAGAACAGCGTCGATACCGGCCTAAGCAAGTAATAGTCTAGTTCACCCTTATTGACTATTTTAGGAAAATTCCACATTCCAGATGAGATAAAGATCATGTTGATCGCATCGACCACAAAATAGACCGACATAAAGACCATGACCTGGGCTTCATTCCACCCACCAAGCTCGTCACTGTGCAAAAAGATCACTTTAAAGATGCCAAAATTAGCGGCATAAAAGCAGGTATCCATCACAACTCGGGTGACAAAATCAAGCCGGAAACTCACCAGCCTTGCAAAAGCAAACTGCACAAAATAAAAATAGAGCCGAAGGTATCTAAGCATAACTCCTCCGAATGAATCCGAGACTACTGGCCAACACCGGAGTATTGTTTTTTGCCACAATTCCAGACCAGCAGAAAAACGGCCAACAATGCTATAAACCAACCCAGATAGACTGCAATCAACTCCATGGAAAGCCACCCCTTAGGGTCACCTAAAGCAATCTGCATAGGTATCCCAGCCAAAAAAGGAAACGGTGACTTTAGCAGGAGGTCTGCCGCCCAGGGCGGATAAAATTCTAAAGGGATCGCCAGTCCGCTGGAAAAATAAATAAGAAATCGAAGCATCACGATAAGGTTCCACACCTGATCATGCCAAAAGCTTACCATCTCCAGGATTCCAGCGAGAAAGAAATAAAGAATATTTCCCGCAAACGCAGCAACGAGTGCCCACAAAAAGCGGTCCCCATGGGCCAACTCCGCTA
Organism: Oligoflexales bacterium; assembly: GCA_041736175.1. Lineage (GTDB taxonomy): Bacteria > Bdellovibrionota_B > Oligoflexia > Oligoflexales > CAIYRB01 > JBGSUI01. Next base: position 107,614 of record JBGSUI010000246.1, read on the forward strand.
TTTCGCTTCCTGCCAACCACTTTATCACCAGCCAAACCATAAGACACTGTCCCATGGCCAAAATCCCCTGGGCCAAAAATCCAAGATATTTGACTAAACCATAGGGGACAGGAAAGACTAAGTACCGGTTGAGGGAGCCAGAAAAAATATCCAGTTGGATCCCGACAAATTCGCTACCAATCGACACGCGATTAATCATGGGGGCGAGCGCGCTGTAAAAAACCATCATTGAAAAAGAATATCCATTGATGGTCGTGACTCCTCGGCTTTGGTAGACAGCCTCCCAAACAAAATAGGAGGCTAAAAACATCGAACCACCACGCCCCAAGAAGTTGAGCCAAAAATCCGTGCGGTAACTCATAACCACTGCTAATTCGGTGAGCACGACCCTAAACCCCCACCAAATCTGAATCATAGGAAATTCCTTATTGGTTCGGTCCCCTTGGCCATAATCGCTTCGATCAGATCAGCGATATCCTCTTCGACCGTCGTGAGATCTTGGATCGGCATCAGCTCAAAAAGTCTTGGCAACACCTGAGCCAGTAGATTTTTTTTCACCTTGAGCCGCACACTCCCCTCTTGATTTTCCAGGATTTGAAGATCTTTGTTAGAGATATCAGGGAAAGCTCCTTTCAAAATGAGGTCCAAATCTGAGACTGGCTTTTCTAGCTGAATCTTCACCATTTTTGATGCTGCCAAGGTTTCTTGGATTTTTTTGAGGGGTCCATCGTAGACTTTTTTACCTTGTTTGATGATCACGATACGTTCACAAAGAGACTGGATATCTTCCATATAGTGGGATGTCAGAATGATAATCGGGTTAAACTTTTTTTTATATTCCAACAGAAATTTACGGATGACTTTTTGGCCGGTAAAATCTAAACCAATCGTAGGTTCGTCCAGATAGATGACTTTAGGTCTGTGAAGGAGCGCTCCCACAAGCTCCATTTTCATCCGTTCCCCTAAACTGAGCCGTCTTAAAGGGGTCCGTAGATAGGACTGAGCATCCAAAATCCCGAGGAGGTATGCTAGATCGGTGTTATATTGCTCCAGGGGAATTTGATAGATTTCCCGCAGTAAAATAAACGAATCTTCTGCCGGGAGGTCCCACCATAGCTGGGCTTTTTGTCCCATCACCAGGGCAAGCTGCCGCCTAAATTCGGGAGATCTCTTCCACGGATCGTATCCAAGCACCGAGATTTTACCGGATGTGGGTGCGATAATCCCAGAGAGACACTGGGGTGTCCAAAAAGGCCCTCATGCTATAACCAAGTTTTGGAGCCTCGAATGATTAACGCTCTGCATAAGGGCTTTTTTTAGCGGGAAAGTCTTCATTTTGGAATTCATTTGATGCTGATTTTTGAGGCCCAATTGAT
>JBGSUI010000119.1:0-18968 GCA_041736175.1 Oligoflexales bacterium
CGTATTTGGAAGCCTTTCGAAGGCGTAATTCAGAAACAAACTCGAGAAAAAAGCCAGCGGAGGATCGAAGGACGCAAAATATCGATAAAGCTTCGTAAGTTACGTCAAAAATGCGGTTATTTTTGTGGAAACTTCTGTTTAAGGCTGCTGGAGTTAGGTCTGAGCCTCGAGTGGATTTAATCTTTGGCCTTAACGACACAAAAAGTCTATCCCTGACCTTTTCGCAGGTCGAAAAAAACCAGTTTGGCGTCGAAGACGCGGAAAATATCCGATGTAAGTTATTTTACGAACCAGATGAGGGCTCCCGTATAAGAGTCGTGGAAATCGACCGGTTACCAGCAGGTCTATTATCCTTTAAGGAGCTTAGTCACGATCTCGCTGTAGGTCCGACGATTTGGAACCAAAGCACCCTTGCCTTTACGAGTCCAATGGACTTTAGTCCATCAGCCAGCGATAAAGTCCTTATGTTGCAGGATGCCTCAGGTCTCCCGCTCGGGGTCTTCGAGCAAGGGGTCAAGGAAGGCCCAGGTGGGATCAGAATTCTCAGACCCTTGGTGATCAGAAAGATTCCAAATTGTTTTTCTGCACCAGTCCCCTCGTCCTCTGAACCCAAAAAAACCATCCATGGCTTTGAGACCCCACCGAAGTAGACTACATAGAAGCCTGGAAGTTGGCAAAGTCTTGCTGGGCTTTTTGTGCCAAAGTCTGCCGTTTATGGGCTTTTCTTTGACTCGCTCCCTTGAGTACGACTTCCTCAGCTTGGGAACAAAGTGGAAGAAGTCCGAAATTACAGTTCATGGGTTGAAAGCTCCCGAGGCCGCCGTGGGTGACATAATGGAGCAGGGCTCCAATCATCGTGGTGGCCGGCGGCAGGACTGGAAGGTTGCCCTTAAGCCGCAAGGCACCATGGACTCCCGCTAGGAGCCCCATGGCTGTCGACTCAAGATATCCCTCAACACCCGTGATTTGGCCTGCTAAAAAAATCTGGGGCCTCGACTTAATAGAGAGGTCTGGAGCCAAGACTTCTGGACTCTGCACATAGGTGTTGCGGTGCACAGACCCATATCTTAAAAAGTCCACATCCTTAAGTGCTGGTATCAATCCAAAAACACGTTTTTGTTCAGGCCATTTCATCTTGGTTTGAAAACCGACCATGCTGTACATGGTTCCTTGGATATTTTCTTTTCGAAGCTGCACGACAGCCCAGGGTCTCCTCCCGGTTTTTGGGTCCGTAAGACCCACGGGTTTCATGGGTCCAAACCTCAAGGTCTCACGGCCCCGTGCGACCATCACTTCGATGGGAAGACATGACTCAAAATACTGGGTCGACTCAAATCCATGGAGGGGCATATATTCCGCCGCGGTGATGGCATCGATCAGCGTCTCGTACTGGTCCTTATTAAGAGGTAGATTTACATAGTCGTCTCCTCCCTTATCATAGCGGGACTGGGCAAAAGCATTCTCCCAGTCAATACTATCGGCAGCCAAGGTGGGTGCGATCGCATCGTAGAAAAAAAGCCTTTTTGGCTGCCCTTGGTGTACTTTGGCCAGCAGCCCATCGAGGCTCTCAGTCAACGCGGGAGAGGTGAGCGGTCCAGTCGCAATGATCCAGACATCTTGCTCGACTTCTGTAGGAATAACGCCTTGAGAAGCCTCTAAGAAATTTGCAGGCAACGAGGTCACTTCGCCTTCAATTCGTTCAAACCGAGGGTGCCCAAGGAGTTTAGCTTCGATTAACCGGGACATCTGGTTGCGGTCGACTGCAAGGGCTTGACCAGCCGGAACTCTAGTCGCCATGGCAGCCTCTAGGACAAGGGATCCTAGCCCCCTAAGCTCTCCCTTTAGGAGTCCCGGTGCCGAAAGGGGGTCCAGAGACTTCATAGAGTTGGAACACACCAGCTCTGCCAAGTGCCCCGTCTTATGGGCTGGAGTCATCTGCAAGGGTCTCATCTCATAGAGCACCACATCACAGCCTAACTTTAACGCTTGCCACGCAGCTTCGCACCCGGCAAGCCCACCACCTATGATTCGAACCTTGCCAACTTTTTTAGGATCCACCACGACCTCCGCCCTTAAAATGATGCCGCAACTCTTACTTTCCCCATCCTGCCTTGAGTCCTAAAAGTGACATCTGGGTCTCTCTTAAAGCTCCACACCGTCACCAATCTCGCCTTAAAAGCCATCTCTATGCCTCAATCATTTGCACATAATCTTGATTGTTTAGCAATCTCAAGGCTGCCCTATCTTGGCATACAGCATGCATGAATATCTATGTGCACTGGAAAAATTATCTGCAACTTAGCCAGTTAAAAATTGAGAAATTTAAACTTTCACACATATTAAGGGAGACACACCATGAAAACCAAACTGCTCATCATCGAAGACAATATCTGTAAGTTCTTCACCACCAAACAAGTCCTTGAAGCCCAGTTAAGAGTCACCGTAAACGCAATCGACAGCTCCGACACACAACATCTCTTCGCATTAGCCACGGATCTCCATCCTGACACCATCCTATATTGTCCCCACGGTGGTGTTATAGATCTCCTCGACAACATGAAAAAACGGGGAGTCAATCGACGCAATACTGAGATCACTCTTCTGCATTTCCAAGAAACTGACAGTCACCTACTCGCCAAAATCCAAGCGGCCTTTGATGGATCAACGGTCGCTAAGGCCGCTTAAGCTCCATCTCGCCTAAGCTTCGAACGCTGCGGCGATCATCTTAGCAAAGTCATCGGCCACCAGCGACGCTCCCCCGACAAGGGCACCATCGATATCCGGCTTTGTAAAAAGCTCTACGATATTTTTTGGACTTGCCGACCCGCCATATAGGATCCTTAGACTCTGGGCAAAAGCCTCTCCCCGCAGAGTCGAGGCTTGTTTGCGAATAAACCCATGGACGTCTTGAGCATCCTCTGCCGTCGACGCCTTACCCGTCCCAATCGCCCAGACTGGCTCATAGGCGATCACCAGACTCGCCAACTCTTTGGTGCTAAAATCCCCGAGGTCCTGAAAGACACTTTTTATTTGGCGTTCGATCACCTGATGGGTCAAACCTTTTTCTCTTTCCTCAAGGGTTTCGCCCACACAGACGATGGGAGAGAATTTTTGGGTGATAGCCTGTTTGACCTTTTTTGCCACAGTCTGGTCGGTTTCACCAAAAAACTGTCTCCGCTCACTGTGCCCGATCAGAGTACTCGTCACTCCGATTTCTTTAAGCATGGCCGCTGAAACTTCGCCCGTAAAGGCTCCCGCATCGGCCCAATGGAAGTTCTGAGCTGCGACGGTATACCCATAAAAAGAGGCCGCTTGCATTCCACCGACCAAGAGAGGGAAGGGGAGCGCAAAGAGGACCTCTGGCCCATTTTCGGCTATACTGTTGAAGCCTGACTTGGTCGGCTGGAGCTTTTCCAGTGACTCTTTCAGCTGTTTAAAAAAGGGGGCAACATCGACGTTTAGCTTGTTCATTTTCCAATTGCCCGCAAGGATTTTGCGACGAATCATAAGGTAACCTCTCTCGTGACCAAACTTAAACCAATTTTTACGAAACTCATTCTTTAAGAAGGATTTTAATACCCGGCAAAGACCGTCCCTCAAGGAGTTCAAGAGAAGCTCCGCCTCCGGTGGAAATATGGGTGATCTTGGCAGCAAGCCCCGATTTGTTTATAGCCGACACGGAATCCCCGCCACCCACGACCGTCTGACCATGCACCTCTGCCAGGGCTTTTGCCACTTCCATGGTGCCTTTAGCAAAAGTAGGCCATTCAAAAACACCCATGGGCCCATTCCAAAAAACTGTTTTTGATCCCTTGATCACATTCTGGTACTGGGCGATCGTTTTGGGCCCAATATCAAGGCCCATAAGACCCTCGGGGATGTTCTGTTCTGGAACATCAATCCTCTCGACGCCTTCTTTAAATTCCCGTGCGCAGCCATGATCCACGGGAAGGTGAATCTCGACCTTACGGGCATCAGCGTTACGAAAAATCGCTTCTACCAGGTCCATCTTGTCTGCTTCGACCCGCGACGACCCTACAGAAACGCCTTTAAACTTGAGAAAGGTGTAGGCCATTGCGCCACCAATCACCAGGTGGTTGCAGTGATTTAACAGACTCAAGATCACGGCGATCTTATCTGACACCTTAGCTCCACCCATCACGACGGTGAATGGATTGACCGGTCGTTGGAGGATCCCCCCGAGGGCCTTGATTTCTTTTTCCATAAGAAACCCCGCGGCCCTTTTTTCGGGCTTCAAAAGCTCCGCCATACCAGCGGTGGACGCGTGGGCTCGATGGGCCGTGCCAAAGGCGTCATTGACGTAAAAATCCACTCCTTTGGCTAGGAGCTGGCAAAATTCGGGATCGTTTTTGGTTTCGCCCTTGTTAAAGCGGAGATTTTCTAGGAGTACGAATTGATTTGGGTTGAGTTGGTTAAGGACCTGATCGAAGGGTTCTACTGCATAATCATTGACAAAAACAACTTCCTTACCCAGGAGTTCCGCAAGCCTTGCCCCCACGGGCTCCAGACTGTATTTGAGATCCACGTCTCCGTCTGGCCGCCCCAGATGGCTAGCGATAACGATTTTGTTAGTCCGCTCCAAGATGTATTGAATAGTAGGTAATGCCTCTTTGATCCTGGTTTCGTCTGTGATTTTGCCATTCTTGATCGGAACATTAAGGTCCAGTCGCAAAAAAACTTTTTTCCCTACCAAATCAAGATCTTTAAGTGTACGGATTTCCATAATAAAACCTCATTAGGTCGCCAGACGTAAACAATCACCTCCAGGGTCATAACACCGTCAGCCCCTGACCCGCAACGACGGATCTGGTAGTATGGGCTGTTTTTGATTTTTGACTGAGAAATCTAAGGGAGACACCTATGCCATCTGTAAAACAGCACCATCTCTTTGTGATCGACCCTATCGAAACTCTCAACCCGACTTTAGACTCAAGCCTGCGTATGATGTACGCCCTTGCACAGCGGGGTCACCACGTCGAAGTCTGCCAACCTAAAGACCTCTTCCTCCGGTCCCATTCGGAAGGCAACATCTGCCAGGAGACCACGGCGCAAACCGTAACCTTCGGAGCCCAAAGTAGCTTTGAATCTCTCCAGTTTTCCCTGGCTTCCCCTATGGGCAGAGCCCTTAGGGACTATAACGGGGTGCATATGCGAAAGGACCCTCCATTTGATTTAGACTACATCACGACCGTGTGGCTCCTCGACGACCTGCCACCCTCAACACGGGTCTACAATCGTCCGGAGGCTCTGCTTCGCTATAACGAAAAACTCCTTATCACCCATTTTCCCGATGCGATAGCACCGATCCTCGTGTCTGCAAATCCCGAAAAGCTGCTTTATTTTATCGAAGCCCATCATGATATCATCCTAAAGCCCCTTCATTTATTTGGTGGACGCGGCGTACTTCGCCTAAGCCTTGAAACCCAAAAAATCCAGGATATCCGCAAAATCCTCCTCACCGAAACCAACCATGGCCAGGCCTTGAGACTCGCCCAACCCTTTAATCATAAAATTGTTGACGGTGAGATCCGGGTTTTTGCAGCCTTTGGAAAACCTTTGGCATGGTGTCTTAAAAAACCAAAATCCGGGGATTTTCTCGCCAACACCCGCGCGGGAGCGACTCTACACGCTTTTACACCCAGTGGCTCACTCCACAAAACCATCACCCTTGTAGCCGAAAAACTCCTCTCTCTGGGAATCACCCTTATAGGCTTTGACGTCATCGGCGAGTTGATTTCCGAAATCAACCTGACAAGCCCCCGCCTGTTGCTGGCACCAGGAGCCGCCCAAGAAAAAATCTATGGAGACCTCGCCGCCCTTTTCGAAGCCGATGTTTCAAATAATTTGTCCTAGGTTCCATAAAAAGAAGTGATCGATCTTTCCGTTAGAGATATGATTTGTAGAACAAAGTCATGTTTCTTAAACAGGGAGTCGATAACGCTATGAGGGTACACCCTATTCCATGCTTCATAGAGATTTTGGTTCTATGGAACCTATTCGGCTGTGATGCTAAATTCAACTCTAAGATCAATACTTACAGAGAATTATCTGGTCCCATTGCGACCGATACCGTTTGGAACGCAGACGAAAACTATCTTTTGGTTGGACAAGTCTTTGTAGAAGAAGGAGCAACCCTAACCATCGAACCCGGTACTGTCATCAAATCAATCCCTAGCGACCCTAGTGGCCTTGCCCCTGCCTTGATCATTAAACCAGGAGCTAAGATCATGGCTGAAGGGACCAAGGATCAGCCTATAACCTTTACCTCTTCCACTGATGCCGATAAACTACCTAGACGAGGACTTTGGGGCGGGGTTTTGATCCTCGGGCGGGCTCCTGTAAACGTCGACCAAAGTCGCAGATTTGTCGAAGGGATCGCAGGAATTGTTTATGGAGGCGACGATCCTAACGATAATAGCGGTATTTTGACCTACGTGCGCATTTGGTATGGCGGGCGCAATATAGGAGATAACAACGAAATTAACGGCCTAACTCTCGCTGGAGTAGGCCGCGGCACCAAGCTTGAGCATATCGAAGTCGCTTGGAACAACGATGATGGACTCGAATTTTTTGGCGGCACGGTAGACGCCAGGTATATTTCGGTGCTTTTTGGCGCTGACGACTCGATCGATACCGATCTAGGATACCAGGGTCGCCTACAGTATGTGTTTTCTTTAAGTGGTAAAGATGTCAGTGGCCGAGCCTTTGAAATGGACAATGATGGCAAAAATGACGTAACTGCTAATGCAAAACCCCGGTCTTTTCCCATTATTTGCAACGCCACGCTTATAGGACCAGGGACTGGTATTCCAGCGCCGATCCCCACAAATATCTGCGAAAACGAAACGGACCAATCGGACTTTGCTATCCGCCTTCGAGAGGGCACAGGGGGTGATTTTCGCAACATCATTTCCACAAATAGCAATGGCAAGTGTGTGCGCGTCGATAAAGAACTTATTACTAAAAAAGTAGAAAAGGACAAATGCCAATCCACTAAAATCGGCAATGATCCATCGATTGCCTTGGCGACCCAACAAAAACCTTCTGATGACAATAACCGCGATGTTCTCTATTTTTCGCCCCTCAATTTCCTCTCCTCATGCGGACCAAACGGCGATAAGGATGCTTTTCATGGTGATTTAAAGGACAAGCTCACCAAATATAACAACTCGAATCCTGAATTTGTTGCCAATAGCTTGGATGCAACCAATCGGGGCAAAATCAACCCTCTGCTCCAATCCACAAGTCCAGGTCTAAACCCTGCTCAGGTCGATCCCTGCCGCGACGATGGGTGGTTTGAAAAGACTGCGTTCTCGGGAGCTTTTGATAACAAAAACAATTGGCTCTCAGATTGGTCCTGGTTAGCCGAAAACAAATACCTCAACTGATCTAAGTTAAACCTGAGGGTCCTATGATGCCTACATTTAAATCAATTCTAAGACAACGAAAATTCTGGCTATTTCAGCGGCTTTGCGTCACAATTACTCCCTGGCTCTCCTTTTTGATCTTGGCTGACGCTGGCTTTTCTCAACAAAATTATGGCGATCTTGATTTAGAGGACCTCTTAAAAATCGAAATCGTCGAACTCGTCACTAAAAAGGCAGAGCCGCTTATGGACTCTTCCCTTTCCGTGTCCGTGCTGCACTCTTCGGACATACAACGCTCAGGAGCCCAAAGCATTCCCGAAGCCTTAAGGTTGATACCTGGAGTCCTTGTTCGAGAGCAATCTAATGGTGCCTATGACGTCAATATTATGGGGCTTGATGATATTTCCACCAACAAGCTTTTGCCCTTTCCCTCAAGCTCGACCATCCTCGTGATGATCGATTACCGGGTCGTTTATAACTATTTTTCGGGAGGTACTTTTTGGGAAACTCTCCCTGTCGGACTCCTCGACATCGAGCGCATTGAGCTTATTAGGGGTCCCTTTTCGGCCCTTTATGGCCCAAATGCCGTGACGGGTGTCGTCAATATTGTGACGCGACAGGGGAGTGGGACCACTGCACCTCCCTATCGATATCGGGCGGATTTCAAATCTAAATCTGATTACCTAGCTGAGGCCCGATTTCATCATGTTTTTGCCAATGGCTTGCAATCTAGCTTATCCTTTAACGGAAACCATCGAAAAAGATTTGAATCCGGCTATTGGGATTGGGTGCAAAACCAAAAAATCCCCTATGACCGTCTAACGACGACATTGTCCCAGCCTGATATCGACAACTTAGACGACGAGAAGTACCATCTCGACAACATTAACAGCCGATATCCTGATCCAGAGACCTCACTTAAAAAATTTGGCGCCAATCTAAATTTCCACTATCCCATTACTTCGAGAGACTTTGTATCTCTCACCAGCAGCGTCCAAACCTCCTTTGTCCAACGGGTAGGTGTTAACAACTTTGCTACACCTCTCACCACCAATCTTTCCATGACGCGCTCCAGTGACTTGCGCTTAAAGTTGGGGGAATCCTCCCTACAAGCCGCGACCATTATCGGCGAACAAGAGGTGGGTGGAATGCCCGAATGGAAATACAAACTTAATGTCAATGATTTAGTGGTTAACCACCAGTTTCATCTAGGAACCACTTCGCTGCGTCCTGAAATCAGCGGGCGACAAGCTATTTATAACGGAGAATTTATTGGTGGAAAAAGAGAGCTCAATACCTTAGCGTTTTCTGTTTTTAGTGAACGCAATTTCTTACAAGACACCCTAAGACTGCTATTAGCTGGTCGCCTAGACTCATATAGCTCCCCAAAAGGTCTCTATCCTTCATATCAGTTGTCGCTGCGTTACCGACTCAATATTAAAAACATTCTCTATACATCGTTAGCGCGGGCTAACCGTGCTCCTTTTATGGTCGACAACTTCTTAAAATACACCATCGAAGCTCCCAATAGCACCATCAAATATATTGGTAACCAAGAGCTTAATTTAATGACAATCGATTCTGTAAATATCGGATATCGTTATAAGATGAGTGGCAGTCTTTCGAGCGATGTGAATATCTACAACTCCCGCATATACCAACTTTCTGATCTTTCTTATGTCGAAAGTGATGTGATCGATAACAAACCCGTGGTGACCTGGCAGTATCGAAATACTGATGACCGACAAACCCAAGTGGGGAGTAGCTTTTCGGTGTTATACGAATGGACCAACACGCTTAAAATCAACCCCTATTTAGCCTGGCAAAAAACCACCCGATTTAAAAACTCAAAAGACCTCGACACAAACCAAAAAATCTCGACCCCCAGCCTCTTCGGGGGAATGAGTGCCAATTATCGTCCTCTAGAGCGGCTGAATCTCTCCTTGAACTCCTATTTTATGAGCAAGCAATCCATGCCAAACTACAACCAAACCATGTACCAAGACCTAGGAAACTACCTCCTAACCAATGCTCGATTAGCCTATAGCTTTGAGACCCTAGAACTCTTTTTCTCCGCCCGAAATTTGGGCACCAATAGGGAGCAATATGCATTTGCAGATACCGTTAAACCCTTTTTTCTCATTGGGATTTCCTCTGACAAATTGAACTAATTGAAAATACTGTGGGGTACACCTCGAGGAGGATCTTGTTATGATATTCTTACCGCTGATAAAAATCTGTCTTGCTTTATGTTTAAGCTTTCCCCCTCTGATGGCTATTGTTCCTACCGAATTTCAAGCTATTTTCTTTGCTAAGGTGATCAAATATGTTCGATCGCCGGATTTTAGTGGGTCCAAGAAATTTTCTCTAGGCTTGCTCTATGACCCAAGCAGCCCTGATTCCAAGCTCCATTTAGCGGAACTTTTTGGTGAATTTAAAAAAACCTTAGAACAACAAAAATCAGGTTCCCTCGAATTTTCGGTAGTAGAAGTCACCGTGTCAAATCTAGCAACATCTCATCTGGATGGGCTATATCTGTGCAAGGGATTTTCACCACAAAAACTTGCAGAACTCCTTAAGATTATCCGTTCCAAGAAATTACTCAATTTTACAGCGGAGGAGTCCTATTTTAATAGCGGGGTAATGCTAGGGGTTAAGTTGACAGAAGGCAAAACCCAGATCATCCTCAATAAAAGCCAGTCTGATGCTTCGGGTATAGAATTTGATTCCCGATTTCTCCAAGTCGCCGAGATTATAAAATAACCCTCAAGGTTTGACCTAGGAAAACCATGTTCAATGTAAACATACTCCGCCATTTGCCGATCCGCCATAAGATCTTGGCTGCTTTCTTAGTCCTTATCGGCATTCTTTCTGTTTTTATGTTGCTCTACTTTCCGGCTAAGTTCACCCAGAAAACCCTCGATGGAATCCTCCGAGAATCTAATACCATGACAAAAGTGTTAGCATTCTCTTCTGTTGTTGCTGTGGAATTTGGTGACAAGAAAATCATGGAAGAAATCTTCCAAAGTGCAACCGTCAATCCCAACACCCTCTTTTTCATGATTTACACCAAGGACAAGTCCACGTTTTATGCTCTTAAAGAAGAGAATTCACTGGGCCTCGAAAGACTGACTCCCCTCAAGCCCATGAATTATATCAAGGACGATATCTACGTCATCGTCGAGCCGATCGTATCTTCAGGGGATATTCTTGGATATCTTATGGCAGGATTTGATCTTAGAGAACTCAAAGACTCACGCATCCAGGACTTTATCACAATACTTATCGTCACCATTATCATGGCCCTGGTTTGTTTGCTAGGCTCACATTTTTTGAGCAGACTCATTACAATACCTATCGATAAGGTCATCAAAGCCTCTCAAACCATTGCTCTCGGCCAGTACGATTTGACCATCGACGCATCAGACGGAGCAGAACTAGGCCACCTGGCTCGAAACTTCAACTCAATGACCAACGCTATCCGCGACTCCCGCATCCTGCTAATCGCTCAAAATAAGGAGATCGTCGCCAAAAACCAGGCCATTAAAAGCATCCTCGACAATGTCGAAGATGGACTTGTCGCCTGTGATAGAAGCCTCAGGATCCTCCCTGGCTTTAGCCGGTCCCTAAGCACCCATTTTAATATCTCCGAGACGTCCGTCCTAGGACAGAATCTTTTGGACTTACTAGCCATCGATGAAAGGCAAAAAGACAATTTTTCTGGCTACTACCAACAGATATTTGAAAAACCTCTGTTTGCAGATTTTTCGGCACACCAACTACCTAGACGGTTTGACTGCCATGGGAAAATCCTGAATCTCTCAGCAAGCCCTATTTCCGATGACAATCCTCAAGGAGACAAAGAAATCAAATTTGTACTTTTCTGTATTTCAGATATCACTCATTTAGAACGATTAGAGGAGGAAAATGCCCTCAATCGATCGATTATATTGATCATGAAAAATCTCCAGGTCTTTGCTAAACTTGCTGAAGATTTTCGAGCGATCGATCTTATCTACGAAAATGACCTATCCCATCACCAAAAATCCATCCGTCACCATCTTCATACCTTTAAGGGCAATTTCGGCAATTTTGGTCTGGCCACTCTTGTAAAGGAAATCCACGACGCCGAAAGCCTGCCTGTGATTAGGTCTGAGGACCTCAAGAAACTGATTATAAGCTTTGACCTTGCCATCGCTAAATTCCAGAAAATCGTCGATTTGTCACTCCATTCCAAAAACCAAGATTACAAAATACGTGCCGCCGATTTTGATCATCTTTGGCAGGCGATTCAAACGGGATCTATATCCGAAATCAAAAAAAGCGCCGATCTCATGCTCAAGTCCATCCAGAGTACTGAGGTGGGCAGTCTGCTTCGTCCTCTCAAAGACCGCTTACGGGTCTTAGAACAACGACTTTATAAGAAGGCGACCTTACATCTATCCGGAGAGGATATCCTCATCCCTAAAGCCTATTTTGGGGTGTTTCAGACATTTGTCCTTTGGCTCAATAATGCCATGGTCCACGGCATTGAACCCACGGGTCAAAGAGGTAAGAAATCATCTACCGGCCATCTCCAAATCAGTGTGGAAACAACCACTCAAGGCTATTTTATCACTCTCAGTGACGATGGCCGGGGGCTAGACCGAGAACTCCTTGCCCAATTACAGTCTCAAGTCTCTCAGGGACACTCCACCAACCTGGCGTCTGTTTCCTCCGTTTCTACAGGCGCCACGGATGATCTTGCCGGGCGAGGAGTCGGCCTCGCGGCCATCATCGAGGCTGTCTCTGCCGCTCAAGGCAGTCTAGCCTTCAAGAGCGAGCCAGGATCCGGACTGGTTTTGGAAATTTCATTACCTAGTGTCCAGCCACAACAAGAGCGACTAACTGCTTAAGCGGATTTAAAGGGGATGGCTGCCGGCACTTCTTGGGTCTCCTCGAGACTAACTTTTTTGCGATGGGGATCGTAAAGGGGAAACTTCAAAACAAAGTGGGTGTTAGGACTTGATCGATTGAGTTCTAGGTTTCCTGAGTGTTCCAAAACAATTTTGCGACATATGGACAAACCGAGCCCGGTACCCTTTCCCTCAGGTTTTGTAGTAAAAAAAGCCTCCATCATCTTATCGGCAATCTGCTGGGGTATCCCTTGACCACTATCGATCATATCGATCACTACATGGGATGAAGTCTTCCTGCCAAGGATTTTCACCCACTTTTCGGGAAGCTGATGAATGGCATCAATCGAATTGGATAGAAGGTTGATCATCACTTGGGTGATTTCAGAAGAAATTCCACTGATCATTAGGTCATCCTCTAGCTCTGACTGGACAATCACTTCGTTTTTAGAAGCTTGGGAGTGGGTGATGATGAGTGCATCCTCAAGGATGGTTTTAAGCTCTACTTTAGAGAATTGATCGTCGGCACCGTTTCGAGAAAATCGTTTTAGCCCGGAGATCACTGAATTGAGGTGTTTCGAAGATTTTTCTAGGATCTTCAAGAGTCGCTTCATACTCTCCATATTGGGCTCGCTCCCTTGAACCATTTTGTTGACAATCTCAACTGTCGAGCGAATCACCGTCAAAGGTTGCGCGATGTCATGAACCACTCCAGCTAATGCGGTTCCTAAAATGGATAGTCTGGTCGACTGTTCGAGCTGACTGCGACTCCGCTCGATAATAGCCATTTGCTCTTTTGATGATGTCTCATCAAAAATAATTCCATCCCACAAGCATTTGGAGTCGACCATGACTGGTTCTCCCAAGATTCTCAGAAATCTTTCGCCTTTTTTAGGGTGAAGATAAGTCATTTCGAAGTCGACTTTCTGGCTACTCTTGTGCGAACTGTCCAAAGTCTTGATGAGTTTCTTGAGTTCAACTTTTGGTATATACTGGAGCAGTTTTCCCTGAACAATAATTTCATCTTCTGATACACCGAGAATATCTTGGCATTGAGTGCTTACAAACGGCAGGCTGAGTTCGCCTGTGCTTGAAAGCCCCATTTGAATCACCACGGCAGGAAAAGTTTTAATCAGACGACTGTGCTTTTCTTCTTTTTCCTGGGCATTGATGGCTGCCATCACTCGTTCTGAAACATCTTGGATGGACCCCACGAGCATAGTGCCACTATCGAACAGATCCTTCTGGCATCGACAATGAAACCATTGGGTTTTGCCTTGGTTGGTGATTCTAAAATCAAAAGTTGTGATCCCCTGGTTTTTGCGCAACTGGTCTAAACCTTGAGCCACAGCTGTCTTCGAGGTTTCGTCGACTATGAGTTCCAACATTTCCAGTCGAAAATCTTTAAACTTCCTGATTCCCAAAAGGGACAGCAAGGAATCGCTTTCTAGGACCGCTGAGGGTTCCACAAGCTGGAAAAAAAAGGCAACTTTGCCGATGCTCATGGATTGTCTCAGCATAAATGCAGAACGGCTTTTTTCGGTAATATTCTGGATGGTGAGAAGGCAGCCCTGCACCTCATCTTGTTCGATCAAGGGCGAAACTTCGAATTCCAGCTTAAACGGAATCCCATGAAATCCCCTGTGTGTGGTTGCAAAAATCTTTCTCTGGCGTTGTTCCAGGCATTCTTGCAAAAATCTTAATTCCATAATCGACGCCCCTGTAGGGGGAATTAGCTCTTGAAAATGGGATCCGAGAGCACTGATTTCATCAATTTGGAATAGATTCTCCATATAGGCATTCCAACTCGTCACCCTTAGGTGCCGGTCAAGGCTAACAAAGCCGATACTCTGCAGGTTCTTTAGATTGGAAAACCGTTCGATCATGGATTTAAAACAGGGCCTCGCTTAAAAAGGAAAAAAGACATTTATAAAAACTCCATGGAATTTTCATGAGAAGCAGTCTCATGGCGTACCATATGGTTAGGAAAGTTTTTTGACCACAAACAATGCAGACCTATTCTCCGGCCCTCAAAATGAATGGTCCACGAAATTGAATTAAGATTTGGGTTGTCACTGCTCGTCGTATCAATAATGTTAGCAGGGATAACTTTGGGGATCATGGGCTTAAACTCGCTATGGGAAGCGATTTTAGCATGCTGGCCGTTTAAGATCGCGTTTTTAACTGGCCCTGCGATGGTATTTAAAAACTCACACATACTCGAATGAATCAGGGAAAGTGGCAAAATGTCTGGGTTGATTTGCAGCACCTTAGCTGTAATAAAGCGGGCATCAAAACTTCGGTATCTTAGGTCGAGCCTCCAAAAAATATCTGGTTTGATGACAAAACAAAGTTGTCCTAACCAATAGTCGTTATGATCTCCCGCCATAATGCCGTCAACCAGTTGAACCTCGGCCTTACCTTTGAGAAGTCTTGACATTTGATTTAATGATTCACTTTTTATAAAAGTCGTCGTATCGATGTTCATGGGATCTATAGTCCTTCCATCCCGAAAGGGGTTTTACGGCGAACACTATATGATCGGTGATACTAATCTCGGACTTTAGAAATCAATCTTTGAATTTTTAACCAGAAGTTTTTGGATTTATTTTCGAGGCCATGGACCTTAAGATTTCTTTCCTCAGGAGAAGGAGGCATAATAATTTCGGTAGTCCCTTGAGCGAGGAGTCCCCCATGGCTAAAATCCTAATAGTCGATGATTCTGATATCTTTAGGTTAGAATTATCGAATGTCCTCATTGCTGGAGGGCACCAGTGTCTCGAAGCGGAAAACGGTGTTGTGGGAGTCCTGACTGCTCGGGACAACTTTGATATCGATCTGATCATTTCTGACGTCAATATGCCTGAAATGGACGGTCTAGAAATGGTTAAACAAATAAAGTTGATTCCAAGGTACGAAAAAACTCCTATCTTTATGCTGACCACTGAAAACTCACAGGACCTCAGGTCCATCGGTAAGAGTGTCGGTGTGCTCCTTTGGGTCGCCAAACCTTTTGATTCACAAAAATTACAGGATGTGATCAAAAAAGTGGTCGACCGGTAAGCCCAAATTCCGCTCAAGCCACTTTTGCTCGTATACATACCCGAAAAATTAGGCACGCTTTTTGCTGACAGTTTCAATGCATCTGTTTAGCGAATTGGCACCAAACTTATCCCACTTAATGCGAACCCAATGATTTATTATCTAAAATCTCTCATCACAATCCATACCATTCTCGCTATTTTTTGGTATACGGGCTGTCAAAGGTCTAGCAACACACCCCAGACTTGGTCCAATCTCACCGGAAGTATTTTAAGCAGACCCCCAATTGGCACTTATTTCAGGCCCCTTCGTATCATCTGTTACCAAGCTTCTAAAGTACGGGCCAACCCTGACGGAACCCTTACCCCCTTGCAAGATGGCGCGACATCCCTCCCCGAGGAGATTGATCTGGAGTTGGTGTGGCATCAAAACGACGTTTATTTCGCCTCAATTCGCAAACCTGATTTCGAAAACCCACTAGAACTCCCACAGATCATCAAGCCCGCTGGACTGCCATTTCAAAATTACTTATCGCCATTTTCCAAAAACTCCGTGACCTTTGAATCCCCTATTTCGGAAGGTGTTTTTGCTAACTTTCTGTTTACTTACATTCTCCAGTGGAGAGACGGATTACAGCGGGACTATAACGCAGAATTATTGTTCCGACATTGGGCTTCCACTCAACCTGGAAACCCGGACAAAGAGTACCTAAGTTGTCGTTTCGAAAGTCCTGTCACTTCTGAACCACCAAAAATCAATGAAAAGCTGAGGATCGAAGGGCCCGTCTATGACGCCAAATTAAAGCGCTATGTCCAAGTCTCAACCGAGCTTACGGTAGACGTCATCCAGGAATCCAAAGGGCAGCTCCTTTTATCTTCCTTGTCTGGTAACCTCTCCCAAACAACTGTCCCGGTCAATGCCCCTGTGTATAATGCAGAACGAGAAATCGTAGGCTATGTTAAGAGCTTTAAAAAGGGCTCCCTCTTAGGGGTCCAAGTGTTAAGCGTCCACGACAAGGGTTTGGCCGCTAAATTGAAAGCACACCTAGGACTCGAACATTGGTCACCAGCTCCCGCGGTAATGCCTGCGGTGAGCCAGAGATTTCAAGAATTGGTTTGTAAGTGTGGTGCTTATTTAAAGTCAAAACAGGATGAAGATTTGCGACGTGCCTGCAAACGACCTAAAAATTCTTAAGGCACGATTCCCATGCCAATGTATCAAAATCTGATTTTGGCCTCTCATACCCATTTTTAAATGTACTACATAACTTATTGTTTAAAAAGATCTTTAGTGATCGCCTTCAAGATTTTCCTCATGAGTCCGAGGTTGATGGAAATATCTAGTAGAACAAGGGAGGCGTCTATGGGTAAGAAATTGAAACAACCAAAAAAAGCTCTTCAACCTTGGTGGCTGTATTCCGCTGTTACACTCTCGTGCATCGCCGGGTTGATAACAACCTCCACGCCAATACTTGGAGCTTCACCCTATACTTTTAGTTACGGCGGCAGACTCACCTTGCCAAGCGGCGAAGCCCTCAAAGGCCCGATCGACTTGGAAATCAAGTTTTACCGCACTGCATCCGGCGGCACCCCGCTGCCAGTGAGTCCCGTGGTTAAGTCCAAAGTGAATTTGGTGGATGGAGTCTTTCAGGTAGACCTTTCAGAACTAGCCGCAGCGGAGTCTAGCCTGGTTTTCTCGCCTACCTTTGAAACCTGGGTCGAGGTCCAAGATGTGACCAACCGCACCAGCTACCCTCGCCAGCGCCTCACCGCCGTCCCATACGCCTTTAAGGTCCCCGTGGACCAGACGACCGTCAACTTTGACGGGGACGGACGTTTGACCGTAGGCACCATCGAGATTTCCAAGGTCAACGGCCTCGAAGCAGCCCTATCACAAAAAGCCAGCGCCTCCAGCGCGGTCACAATAGCAAACGTCACCGGTCTTACAGATGCTCTAAACAGCAAATTAACCAGCAATGGGAGCGTCGGTGGCGATGTTTCAGGCTCTCTCACAAACATGTCAGTCACAAAGCTTAACGGTTTGCCGCTGCCCTCAGCGAACACAGCAAATACGTTCCTAAAATATTCTGGATCGGGACTGGAGTGGAGTACCGTCGGCGGAGGCATCGGGGATATGCTGAACTCTCAAAATCTCGCTGATCTCACCGACAAAAGCGCCGCACGCACCAATTTAGGCCTGACTTCCTTTGCCACAAAAACCACTGTAGATTCCGTCGACATCACTGATAGGACGATTGCCGACATCGATATCAACCCCTCAGCTGCTATCGCTCAGTCCAAAATCGCTGGCCTCACTACCGACCTTGCGGGGAAACAGGCAGCCATCACTACCTCCTCCATGATACAAGGCGGAACGTTTAAGACAGCAAATCAAATAGGCCTCCAACTCAAACCCTATAGCACAGGAGCAGGCCAAACGGGGGAAATCCGTTTTAACGAACTTGCCGCCACTGGAACCAACTTTGTAGGCTTTAAGGCTCCTGATACCCTTGCTGGTGACCAGATTTGGACGCTGCCTGCTGCCGACGGCACCATCGGCCAGATCCTCAAAACCGACGGCGACGGCAATCTTAGCTGGGTGAGTGCTGGCGGCACGGGATCAGTCACTAGCGTGGGCCTCACGGCTCCGTCCGAAGGGATCACGATTAGTGGTGGCCCTGTCACAAGTTCGGGCTCAATAACCCTCGGTCTCGCCAACGACCTAGCTGCCGTGGAAGCTCTAACGACCACCGGTGGTGTCGAGCGCACCGGGGCCAATACCTGGAGTACTTATACCCTTACGGCTGCTGGTAAAGCTTTGATCGCCGATGCGGATATTACTGCGCAACGCACAACCCTTGGTTTAGGCGGCTTGTCCACTCGCAATGCTGTGGGTAGCGCGGAGATTACCAGTGGTTCCATCACCGATGCGCATATCAACTCTGGTGCAACCATCTCAACGCTCAAGCTCTCGGGTGCAGTGACTTCTATCAGCGGCCACGGTCTTGGATCCCTGGCCACTCTGAGTAGCGTGGGCAGCAATGACATCACCGACGGCTCCATCACGAATATTGATATCGACTCTGGTGCGGCCATCGCCGATGATAAACTATCAACGATTTATACAGCAGGAAAAGTTGTTGGCGATGCCATCATCTCGGGGACCATCGGTGGTAGCACAGCGATCAATAGTTCGGGCTATATCGCCACGTCCGGCAATTTCAAAGTGAAGGGTACTGGTTCCTCATCCACTGAACTTCGCTTTTACAGCGGTGACAACACCAAATCCTTAGGTCTCAAAGCTCCTAACTCATTGGCCACCAACTTAACTTGGACCTTACCCAGCGTTGTTGGCGGTGCTGGCCAAATCCTCGCAACAGACGGGAGCGGCATATTGGCCTGGTCTAATTTACCGCCCCCAGGTACAGGCACTGGTGGTGGGGCTGCGCCTAACCCTAGCTCGGGGTGTCCTTCGGGCTATATCGCGGTCCCCGGTGATGCGGACTATAGTCTTTACCATTTGACTTGATATCAAAATAAATTATCAACTATAATTTGTCAGGCCTGTAAAAAATGAGTTTTTAGTCATTATTATCAATGTCTTCAGTTTCAAATTCGTCTAACTCTTGACATTCTTCAAGCTT
>JBGSUI010000059.1:0-135870 GCA_041736175.1 Oligoflexales bacterium
ATACCTAACTTGTCAAAGAGCTGGCTTTCGCCATACATACTTATGTAGCACTGTGGCGGCGGATTTTCTAGCGAAAATCCTTTGCGGTTCGCCTTTTCTCGCCCCTGAAGGAGCGAGATTGCGGCGAACATCTGTTCAAGGTATCTGTCGGGCTTTATCGCCTGTTACGAAGTCGGCGACACTGAACTCCTTGCTGAAACTGTTGCGAGTGCGTACGAACAGGCAGCGCCGTCCTATGCCGCTGCACTTGCGACGCATCGTGTCCCAAAATTCGTTGAATTGCGAGAGCGGAAACGAATTGGAGAGGAAGTAAAGGCACTGCTGATGGGCAGAGTTCCAGTTGATGAGGCAGAAAAATCGATTCGCAAACGATTCAGGGACTTATCCCCAGAAGACCAGGATGTCCTCGTTGCGAGCATTACCAATATCCTTCAACACATTACGCCGGAAAATGCTGCGGCATGGGGCGTTGATGCGGATATAGCTGAAGCGTATCGCTGTTTGTAGTCGTGAGCTGACCTTCGTCAACTCTCCGAACTTTATAAACACAGGAACATTATGTTATAGAGTAAATGGAGCCTCAATTCATAACGGATGATAGGTCCACCTAGCACCTGGTTTGATAGTAGCTCGTTAAGGAATGCCTTGCGCTCTTGGGGTGAGCGGGAAAGCCATAATGATTTCGAGTTTGTTGCCAGTTCTAGAATGGATTTGGCCGTTTCGAGACTGGCATCTGTGATCGCCAACTGGGCGCCGCTTAAAAGGTCGGTGAATCGCTTCAATGACACGGATCTTTCTTGCTTCATCCATCTCCCTATTGTCCCTAATTGTTTTTTTGGAACGTCACTCAAAATGCCCACTCTTCGACACTCCAAAAATATTCAGCATGACTCGAAGGGGGTATTGATCCCTAAGATTTTCAATTGCCTCGAAGATTACTTGGGGCGCTCTGCCAAATATTCTTTGGGGTTGCGGAGAGAAGGGTATTCGCACCCTGGTTGGGGTTACCCAAACACGCACTCCAATCGTTGGGACTGACCTTGATTAGTTCCTTTGAATTAGATAGTTACCTTTAAATTCACAATTTGGCGTTCTGGATGGTGCGGACGGTTGCCAAGGATTTCGCGCGGTTTCCGAGATTTCTGTTACCTTTTTTGTTAACTCAATCCTTGAAGGGGATGAATAGTGCTAAAGGTCTCAGTAGATTCTACCGATACTACTATGGTATAGTATACTTATTGGAAGTATACTTTATCGAGGTGCCATTGAGACGAGTATTTGTTGGGATGCCTTTTTTTGAGAGGGAGTGGAGTAGACTCGGGCTAACTGATGACGACCGGGGGCATTAGAACGAGATCTATTAGAAAACCCAGCTAAGGGGTCACTGATTGCCGGCACCCATGGCATTTGCAAGCTTAGGCGACCCCTTGAGGGCAGAGGGAAGAGCCGTGGGATTCGAGTCTTTTATTTTGATGATGGTCAATACTGCTTTGTTCTGTTTTTAGCCGTCATCAAAAAGGGAGAACAAGAAGACCTCACCCCAGCTGAAAGAACCGAACTCGCAAAATTAGTCACTCAGGAAATCCTAAGATACCGCAAATGACCTGATTTAAAGTGGAGAACACAAATGAGCAAGTTATTCGATGGGCTAAAAGAAAGCATTATAGATTCTGGTAGATTTTTGAGGGGTGAAGAAGTCCCCGGCCTAACGCTTCATACCGTGACGATCAAACCCCTCGAAGAAAAGACAGGTAAAGACCTTAAGAAACTTAGGGAGCGATTTGGCTTAAGCCAAGGTGCGTTGGCGGAAATAGTTGGCGTAAGTCGCAAGACCGTCGAATCTTGGGAGCACGGAGGTGTGTCCTCAAAGCCTGTGGCGAGAATACTGCAGCTTATTGAGGCGGAACCGCGGATTATGAGCTTTTTAGTGGAAGAAAAGTTGAGAAATCCATCTAGCTGATTTCTTACGCTGGATGTCACGCATTGTGGCTAGTCTATCTCAGTGACAAGGTTGACACCTTCAAACTCTCCGTGGTACCTTTTCTACTAGGTAGCTAGTAGAAAGGAATTTCAGATGGCACGACTTAGCGAGTGCAAACTCACCGATCATGAGCTCAGCATCATGCGCATCCTATGGCAGAAGGCTCCACTGAGTGTTCAGGATATTTTGGAGCTATTTCCGCGGCAGCCAAAACCTGCATACACCTCACTGTTAACTGCGGTTAGCGCCATGGAAAAAAAGGGAATT
The DNA here is from genome assembly GCA_041736175.1 of Oligoflexales bacterium. Classification (GTDB taxonomy): domain Bacteria; phylum Bdellovibrionota_B; class Oligoflexia; order Oligoflexales; family CAIYRB01; genus JBGSUI01. Next base: position 2,249 of record JBGSUI010000059.1, read on the forward strand.
TTGGCCCATGAAAAAGTTGGCAAAGCCTATTTATACCGGCCACTGCTGCGGCAAGTTGCTTATAAACGAGCGGCCTTAAAGCGCCTCTTAGTCAGCGTGTTTGACGGCGATGCTTATGATCTAGCGGTTAATCTGGTGAATACTAAATCTTTGGAGGCTTCTGAAGTTGACCAAATAAAGCAGCTGTTGGAGGATCTATGATATCGGCTTTAGAACCCGTATTGAACTGGATGCTCTCGGAAATAGTTGTCACAGCCTTCATTGCATCAATTTATGCATTTCTTAGCGTGACGATAAAGTCTGCTGCCGACCGCTACCTGTTTCTAAGCATCGCCTTTGCCACGGTGCTACTACTGCCTTTTGTGCCGATCCATACCTTTATTGGATTATTTCATAGCGGTGCGCCAGTGGTAAATGCAGCAGGAGGAGGGGCGACGACGGAAAACCTTTGGCGTTTTGCCTCTGCCGCTAGACTACCTTTCCTACGGCCCCTATTCATTGGTATCGTTTGCATTTATGCCATCGTCAGCGTCGTCATGCTTACGCAGGTTTGCGTTGCCGCTTACAAATTGCGAACATTAGCCAAGGATGGGAAGCTCATTGCCATGCGCGGTGAGGTACCGGTACTAGCAACAAAGAGAGCCTGTTCGCCCTTGACCTTTGGTTGGATCCGGCCAGTAATCTTGCTCCCCTCTGTGCTGCTGGAACAAGTTTCGCCAGCTGAGCTCGAGATGATCCTCGTGCATGAAGAACAGCATATTGTCAGGCGGGACTACCTACGCAATCTCTTGCGCCTCATGGTGCAGGCAGCCTTGTGCTTTTCCCCTTTTATTCACTGGCTCAGCAAGCGTTTCGTAGAAGAGATGGAGCTATCTTGCGACGCTCTCACGATAGAGCGCACCCAGTGCGCGAGTAGGGCTTATGGCAGCATGCTTGTTCGCCTATCCACAAATTCGCGACCGGGAGCGAATCTGATGTTCTTAGGACTGTTTATGTCACAATCTTTTTTATCTAGGAGGATCATCAGCATGAAATTTTTAAAATCTAGGCGCAACCGCTGTGTGCCAATTGGAGCCTTTGCATGTCTCACTCTTTTGATGGGACCCGGGCTTAGAGCTCTCGGTATCGAGGCTAGTGTCTACAAATTAGCGGCGAGTGACAAGGTCAACGACAACACCCAGCGCTCGTTATGGTTTATCACCGCTGATAGCATGCGTAGGCCTAGCCCCAATGTGATTCTGTATTCAGGACATGTGAAGTTAAATTTCGGCGCGAATGGAGTGCCTTACCGCATCACTTCGGACAGTATTAGCAGCGAAGGCGATGACTTTGTGTACAAGGGGCACGTGGAAATAGGTATTGACAAACCGGGCACATGCGTCATTAAAACAGAGTTTGCCCGCCAAACTAAAGACCTAAACGTGTTTATGGATGCGGCTGAGGTCTATTGCACCAACGATCATCCTGATCAAGCGGAGAAGTAGCCGGTTGCTCCCTTCGATAGGGTCTTGGCTTTAGCCCGCGATCCCTGATCGGCTTTTTACAACCAGATTATCTTCCCAAAAATCCGTAAACAATTGATATTATGGATGGCGGAGAGAGAGGGATTCGAACCCCCGGTAGGTTGCCCCACAACGGTTTTCAAGACCGCCGCCTTCAGCCACTCGGCCATCTCTCCTAAGGCAGACGTCCCGGTCTTTGCCTCACTCTAAGGGGGAGGGTAGACCTCTCCATCATGCAAGTCCTTGCTAGCTCAGGACATCTATCGATATACTTTAAGCTCTTGGTGGTAGCAATAAGATTTTCGTGTTACAGCTTCGACCTGAAGCATTAAGCGGCTGCCGAGCCCTTACCAATCCATCTACCAAAAATCTCGATCCCCTCTTAGGACTGACCATCGATGCTCCCATCTTCCGCAAGAATTTGGCCCTTTTTGATCTTTATGGGTTTTTGCCTTGCACGGGCATCCGCCCAAGTTGGGACCACCCAGGACACCCTCCAAATCCTCCCCCCCTGCGACCTCCAGATCTTAGGCGATCTCTATCTGTCGGCTGCTGGTCTCCAAGAGACGGGGACCACCCTGGACCAGCCGACGATGTTTGAAGGAGTCAAAAACCTTCTAGAATCCTGCGAAACCAATGTGGTTAACTTTGAAGGCTCTTCCACCGATTCGATGGTCCCTTGGGAGTCGAAGCAATATCTTTTAAAAATGCCTCCCCTAGTGCCACGTTTGCTTAAAAAAGTTCATATCGATGTCCTCACCCTTGCTAACAACCACTCTATGGATTTTGGGCTTTCGGGGCTCAGCGACACTCTCTCCGCCGCCCAGGCTGCTGGTCTGGCGACTGTGGGGGCAAACCTGACTCCCGAAGAGACTCTTAAACCCCTTCGTTTGGAGACCTCTTCCGGCTTTAAGATCTGCATCGCTGCCTTTTCCAGCACTTTCCCTAAGAGCTTTTGGTCTGACCAAACCCGTGGAGGAACCACCTATGCCTCTCCCAAAAATATCAGCCTGGTTTTAGACCAATGCGACCGAGATTTTAAAATCGCCATCTTCCATTGGGGTACCGAAAGGAGCAACGAACCCCATCTCCTCCAAAAGACGCTGGCGGCCGTCGCCATCGATTCTGGAGCTGACATGGTCATTGGCCACCACCCCCATGTACTCCAACCATTGGAGTATTACCGCGGCAAACCTATTATTTTTAGCATTGGAAACTTCGTTTTTAATTCAAGGCCCATAAAAGCAGCCCCTGAAGGCCTTAGCGTCAGGCTGCGTTTCGCCCCCAATTCCCGCACTCCCCAGATCAGTCTGGTTCCACTGATGGTCCGTCCGGATATCGTCGGGTTGATTCCCCAAACCTTTCGAGCAATCGAAACCAGCGAAGCAGAGCGGATTTTTAAAAAGGTCCTTCTCTCTAATTTAGAGCCCTCCCAGTCCGCCCAGTGGTCTCCGGATTTCTCACCCAGTTTGGGATGGAGCCTTGTCTCTGGTCGGTAAACCGGTGTGGTTAGCTGACCTCTTATCGAAACTGGCGTAGTCGTTCGATCCTCTGCTCCAAGGGTGGATGGGTCATAAGGAGGGCAAGGATGCCCTTTGGCGAGCTTATTTTCAGGGTCTGCATCGCCGGCTGGTTATAGTCAACAAGCTCCGTCGACCGTCTTAGGCGGTCCAGAGCTGCAATCATCTTGTCCCGACCCGCAAGGGTAGCACCGCCAATATCAGCTCTAAACTCCCTTTGCCTAGAGACATAGCAGACAACGATGGAGCCTAGGATTCCAAACACGATATCAAAGGCAAAAACCAACAAACTCTCTACAAAGTAGGAAGGCCGACCCTCTTCGTCCCGCAGCAGTTGTCCAACCGCCTTGGCCGCAATCCTCGCAAAAAACATCACAAAGGCATTGATTACACCCTGGACCAGGGTCATGGTAACCATATCTCCATTTGCAATATGCGCCACTTCGTGGCCCAAGACACCTTCCACCTCGCTGCGGTTCATCTGCCGTAGGAGTCCCGTCGACACGGCCACGAGGGAATTGCTCTTCGAGGGCCCCGTGGCAAAGGCGTTCACCTCGGGGCTTTCGTAAACACCGACTTCTGGCATTTTAGACAGACCAGCTCCTTGGGCCAGTCGATGGACTAACCGGACCAATTCAGCGAACTCGCCCTGGCTCGCTCTAGGGTCGATGATTTTGACTCCCATGCCCCAAACCGCCATCTTTTTGGAGATCAAGAGGGAAATAAAAGCCCCGCCCATCCCCCAAACTAGACAGAAAGCCATAAGGTTTTCGTAGTTGATCCCCTGGCTTGTCATATAGGGCTGGATTCCCAACACCCTTAAAACTATAGAAATGGTCAGCATAACCAGAAGGTTGGTTAAGATAAAAAAGAACATACGACGCATCATAAGATGATCCTTTACTTAAACGCCTAAGAGACCTCAAAGGAGAGGCCATTTATGGGTAATGCTGATTGCGCCCATCGTCAAGGATTGTCGATATATCGCAGCTCGTAAAAACTCAATGGTGAGCTATTTATTTAAAGGTGGAACAGTTGGTCTGTGTTTTTTAAAAGATCCAAAATTAGTGCCATCTCACCCCCCAAATGATTATAAAGTAAAGAAATGTATACCAAAAATCATCTAAAGTGCCGTATCTTAGTTTTTTTTTCCGATATTAGTAGGTTATAAAAATGCTATTTTAATGCTAAAGTTTGTCTTTTATGTTCCAATAAGCCTTTTAAGGCAAGGAAAGGAAGCCACAGTGGCGAGACCAAAAATTCCAGAAGAAAGAAAAAAGAAGGGCATTTCGATTTCTTTATCAAATGAGGCCAAATCAATAGCCTCCGCATCTGGGAACATAAGTGAGTACATAGAAAGGGCTATTTTTCTTCAGTCGCAAATGGAAGGCAGAAGGAAAGAAAAAGTCAAAAAGGAAAGGATAAGTGATGGGAAATAAAAAACTAAGCATTGAAATACCAGAAGAAGAAGCCCTCAAAGCTGAAAGAATCGCCAAAAAGCATGGGATTAAACTCAATGCTTATGTAATTACGTGTTTGATTGCTTCAACCAAGATTGAAGAAGAAAAAGAAAAGTGGATTGCTGGGGAGTCAAAAAAAGTCACCTCGAATGAAACCAAAGGCTTGCAAAAACTGTTAAAGAAACAACAGAAATCAAAGCTTAGGGCTTACAAAAACTATAAATACATTGGTTTAGATAAAGACAATAATATCAGGTTTAAATCTAACAACAGAAAAATTATACCTATCATTGAGGGTATGCTTATTCGAGGGGAAACCCCTGAGGAAGTTGCTGATCAGTACAGCTTTCCAAAAGCTGCTGTTTTAGAAGCATTTAAAGAATATAAACTGGATCAAGTTTAAATGAAGCGACTGTTTATTGACGCTAACATTCTATGGATAACTAAATGCCCAGTTGGTATGCAACAGGCCTCTGTTTCTGGCTTTGAATTCGTTACTTTCGGACAACAGCTCATACCTGGCGATAAAAACACCATCATTCACGATGTAAGAACCAAAGATGAAATTATTTCACTATTTTTGTTAGAAGTGAACAAAATCCACATCAAAAAGCACGGGAAGCCAGCCGTAGATGGCATCTTAACTTCTGATTATGATGATTTTGAGAAGCTGTGGAAAGGCCTGAATAGTAATTCTGTACCGAAAATTATTAATGTTAGGTTGGAGTTCAATCGACCAGACGACATTATTTTGGCATTAAATCAGATTTCAGATGACGAATGGAAAAACAAAACTGTTGCTGCTTTGTTTGACAAAGTGCCCAAAAACATTCGAGATGAGCTTGTTATAAGCAGGCACCATCTTCTAAGGGGCCGCGTAATTCCAGGGGCGAAATCTGGAAATTGTGCGGCATGTGGTAGAATGGTGAAAAATTTGATTAATGGTTATGGACCTGTCTGTATAAGAAGTCGTTAACAATATTGTTACGAGCTGACTTTATACCATTAAAACCGTGAAATCACTTATTACAAGCCTTACTTCAATAAGGCCAAATCTTTTCTATCTTCACTAGCTTTATTTGGAAGATACTGGATCCACCAACTTTGTGGGCGGCGGCTGCCGCAGCAACATAGCCATATTTTGGATCACCCGGTGAACCTCTTCGATAGGATCTTGAGCTGGGAGCCAAACCGCCCCTAAGCTTACCGCCCCTTGGGTCGAGTCGCTGAGTTTTTCGACGCTGTTATGGACCGTCAAGTCGACCTCAAAGGCCGCCTCATGCCGAGACAAATTTGTCTTTTTGACTCGAAAGGAGAGCTTGTTTCTAAAAACAGCCTTTCCCAGATAAAAGCTGTCCCAGTCAGTGGCCAGCACCCCTGAATTTCGATCAACGATCGCCAGGCTATAGTTTCTCATAAGCACGTCAAGCACCGTCTCCCACACCTCCGCTTCCGCAAGTTTAAAATGGAAGGTGTTGGGGTCGACTTGGTAGATGGTGGAACCTTGGCTTTTGGTGCCCTCTGGGCCCTTGGCTTCAAAAGCTTGCGGAGGGGATGAGGACTTTGCCTGTTTCTCCTTGGGATCTTTAGGAGCTAGACGGGGGAGGGGAGTTAAGGGGTCGTCCATAGGACCCGTGAGGTTTTTGTCCGTGAGTGGGTTGCCTTTTGGATCCTGAGTTTTATATTTTTCTAGATGGTGGGGGAGACAACCCATCGTCAGACCCAGAGTTCCCCCTGCATACCAAGCAAAACACAGAACCGTTAACCAATCTTTCAAGTGTTCGTCCCCTTATCGTCGTCAAGTTCTGGATGCTGGGAAGTTACCAGTTCTAAATGCCGTGACTTACGCACGGGTTGGCGTTGGTTGAGATTCCAAAAATCTTCCGCCGGTACATAGTCTGCAATCTTGGACCAATGGACTGGTTTGCCATCTTTCATAAAATAAAGAACTTTTATTTTTTTCGTGGTTTCTAATTCTTCTTGGCACACCCTGCATGCGGTCACCTGTCGCACTTCGTCTTCAATTCGAACCCGGACTTGGGAAAAACGGTCCTCAACAAACGGTCGGGAGCAAAAATAGCAACCCAGGGGAGCAAGGGTTTTCTTCTCCGTCCTCGGTGGCTCTAAAAGGCTACCATCAAAGGGGCGTCCGGAAGAGAGTTCCTTTAGACCCTGGTCGATTCGAGAGGCGCGGTCGCTGCAGTCTAAGGCCAAAAAATAAGCCGCATCCAGCTCTTTGGGGTCGGTTGCAAAGGGGGGGACTTGTTTAAGTGCCTCTAACAAGGTTTCAAAAATCCTCAGGGTGCTCTCGTAATAGTCTAGGAGAAGGGGGTTCTTAAATTTCCTGAAAATACCCTCATATTCGGTAAGTTGTCCCGTGACACGGTCCAATTTTGCAAGGAGCTGGATATACCTTAAACGGTACTTTTTTGCCCCCATAACCTGCCGTCTTCGTTGCCAAACAGCTAGAAGTCCTAAAAAAAGGGCTATGGCAACGGCTGAGGCTATAGATACAAATCCCATACTCAGTATTTTACTCGATAAGCCCACTTGACTCACACCCCCTTGATCGCTAAAGCAAATATTGTACCACCACCACTTATTTTCAACCTAAAGATGTCACAAACCCTTACCGATGAGTTAGATATAGAGTCAAAGTTTTTTTGACTCTTTATAAAAATAAAGTTACTTTTTGTAAATATCCAGAACCCCAGGGAGCTCATCTTCATGAGTATAACTTACGAAAACCAAAGAGTCTTATTTGACAAGCTCGTGATCCGCTACAGGGGTTACCTAGACCTTTACAAGGCTCTGAATAACGGATCTATCAAGGGGGCTACAACTTTTGACCAATTTTACTGGCGTATGACCTACTACAGCCGCTACCAAGACCGCCGTACTTTTGGAAATTCAGGATACTAAATCTCATTAAAATACTATAAGAAACTTGGTTTAAATCTTGTTTTTATAAAGTTTGTGCATTATTTATGAGAGTCTTTGGTAACATATATTTTAAAAGGGATCGCTCACAGCCACGACCAGTAGAGTCTCTTATTCATGCTCAAACATAGTGTTTCAAAAACCTCTCCCTTCACGTTAGTGGAAACCGAAGATGGAATCCATTTAAACGATTCAATCCTTTGGTTTGACGCTAAAAATCGCCTTGAACTCTCCTTTGTCTCCTCTGCCTCGTCGGCCCGGGGCAAAGTCATCAAACAGGCTATTGCGACAGATGAAACCATCAGACTTCTAGACTGTTTAAACTTAAAAACCTCTGCTTTAAAGTGCCAGTACAATCGACCCTTCACCATCGGCAGGCTCAAGATGGAGCTGCTTCCGTCGGGGTCGATCCTCGGCGGAGCCTCTCTTTATCTCGAAACCGATCGAGGAAAGCTTCTTTACGCCCCGGAAACCATGCTCCAACGGGTGACCACTGCTCGCCAGCTTCAGCTAAAAAAGGCCCAAACCCTCGTCATTCAAGCGGCCCATAGTGATCCTCGACTGAGTTTTCCTCAACGTCGCCGTGAGAAAGAACGGTTTCTCGAAACCGCCCTCGCCTTTGTCGCCAAGGGCGAATACCCCATTGTCCTTTGCGATCCCTTTTCGACCGCTCCCGAAATCACCCAACTCCTCGCCAATGCGGGGATCCCTATCGCCGTCCATGACCTTATCTATCGGGTCAACCGCGTTTATGAGTCTTGTGGACCAAAGTTAGGCAACTATACTAAGTTTTCAAAACATACCAAAAACAAAGTTATCATCTTTCCCATGGATGCTCAGCTGGGATTCAATCTGCGCTCACCCCTTCCTGATCGTCCAACCTTTGTGATCGAACGCAGCCATGATGAATACTTTCCCTTGATCCGACTGTTTCGAACCGTGACCAACCGGTTTAAACTCCCCGTCAATAGCGATGGTCCCGAGCTAGAACAGATCGTCACCCAGGTAAACCCTAAGGAGCTCCTTATCTTTGGCCCCTATGCCAAATCCTACGCACTTCACCTAAGCGGCATCTGTCCGATCGTCCAAGCAATTTATCCCAATGACCAACCGACCCTTCTTTAATCAAGTCAACCTAATCGTTACAGATAAACAGATGCCCAAATTTTAGACAGCCGCCCAAGTCCAAAACAGCTCCATCTGATTTAAAAATCCCCCAGTTTTCCCTATATCACCGAAATCTTTACCCCTAAGGCTCCTGACTGCATCAAGGTCCCCCTTTTTGCATAGGTGTCTTGTGGGTGAAGTTTTTCTAAATGTTGTCGCTGACTGTTGCCATTGAGTTGTCCATCCATGCAAAAAAAATCCCTAGAAGACTTAACCGAGGTCTTTTATCCCCAGGTCGCCTTACCACCTTTGTGGCAGGTCATTTACCATGAAGCTATGCGTGGTCATCATTTGCTTTTCCGTAAAGCTTTGGTTTCTGCCCCTTCAGACGCTACCTATCATCTCGAAAAAGAAGAGCAACAAGACCATCTTGTGCAGATCGTTATAGATATCTTAAACTGCCATGACCTCAAATCGATGGCCGCTATTATTGATGGTCTTCCAATAGCACTTTACCAAAAAATATATTTAGTCTATCTCAAGCTTTTGGATTGGAGCCGGGACTACGTGAGACAACAGCTTAATTGACTTTGTGAGATCCCTGACTAAATGGGTTATACTTTCTATCAGGTTCAGCCCTCGTGACGATGGAAATCGACCCTTATGGGAAAAGTCAAACCAAAGCCAGTTTCTCAGAGGAACTCTTCCTCTCCTTCATTACAAGCACTTTTCGATTTTTTTAGATTTTTACGGACGACCCCAGCCATGCGCCCCTTCTGGATCTGGGGCTCTATCGCCCTTGCGATCTATTATTGGCTCGCACTCGCCACCCACAATCCTCTTGACCCTTCTCCAACAACTGTCGTCTATCCCGCTGTCGATGGGACTCAAAACAAATCCGGTTTATTTGGCGCCTACATCAGTGGAATCGCCCTCTATTGGTGGGGACTTATCGCTTGGCTGATGCCGTTACCCGGTCTTTGGGGAATCGCGCACCTGATACCGAGCCTTTCTAAAGCCGCGCCCCGAATCTCGCAGACCGTTGGTTTAGGGCTTTTTATAGGTCTCCTGATCATCACGGGAGACAAGATAATCCCCGTTTTCCAAATTGGTATCTATTCACTTCCTTCCACTGGAGTCTGGGGAGAGCTTGTCAGCCCGGTTTTTCACCGCCTCTTTGGACCGATGGGTACTAAAATAATCCTAAGCTTTTGGTTTGTATTGAGCTTGAGCCTACTATCCAATATGCAAGGCTCAAGACTTTTTAATTACGGGTTAAATTGGCTTAAGTCCCAACGATCCCCAAAAGTCCCCAAATCACAATTCCATCAATCTCCTCTTCCCCCACCCTCGGAACCCATCTTTGAACCTTCAGTGATCGTTCCAGGGTCATACCCCATCGAGATGGACTCAGTCCCCCCACCACAAAAGATTGCCTATGCGCCACCGCCGCTCTCTGTTCTGCTAAAAACCGAACCACCTTCGCCGGCGCAGTCTAAATCCCACACCAACGAAGTCGAACACCTCTCAAGTGTTTTGGCAAAAACCCTGCAAGATTTTGGCGTCGAAGGCCAAATCTTAGGCTATCAGTCGGGACCAGTGGTAACTGTGTTAGAATTTCAAACCGAACCTGGTACTAAACAGTCCAAAGTTATGGGATTAGCCGACGACTTGGCATTAGCCCTCAAAGTTGACTCGATTCTGATACAGCCCCTGAAAAACAAAAGTGCCCTTGGAATCCAAATCCCTCACTCCAAACGAGAAAAAGTCTGCCTCGGAGACATCATAAATAACCGAATTTTTAATGAGAGCGTCTCTCCTTTGACCTTTGGGCTTGGTAAAACCATCCATGGCGAGCCCACCGTGGCTGATCTAGCATCCATGCCCCACCTACTGATCGCCGGTTCTACGGGTTCTGGCAAATCTGTCGGAGTCAACGGGATGCTGTGTTCGATCATCATGAAAAGCCCTCCCGAAAAAGTCAAAATGATCCTTGTTGATCCGAAGATGCTCGAACTCTCTGTCTACGAAGGGATCCCCCACCTGCTTATGCCCGTGATCACCGATCCCCATAAAGCCTCACTCGCCCTTAAATGGGCCATCTTGGAGATGGAACGTCGGTATAAGATCATGCAACTCTGCAGCGTCCGAAATATTGACGGCTTTAACGAGGCCTGGCCTAAAATGTCTTCGGATCGGCAAAACCAAATCCTGCAGACGCTCCAAGAGGAGCATCAAATAAGCTTCGAATCCCGTCCCCTAGGGATCCTACCCTATCTGATGATCGTGATCGATGAGCTTGCGGACCTTATGATCACCGCGCCAAAAGATGTGGAGGTTAGTATCCAACGTCTCGCCCAAAAAGCCCGGGCCAGCGGGATCCATATGGTGCTTGCGACCCAGCGTCCCTCTGTCGATATCATCACCGGTGTGATTAAGGCCAATCTCCCTTGTAGGATTGCCTACCAAGTGGTGAGTAAACACGATAGCCGCACGATCCTCGACGCGGTGGGAGCGGAAAAACTGTTAGGCCGGGGTGACCTCCTATTTCAAAAACCCGGGACTTCCCGGCTTGAACGCCTCCAAGGGGCTCTGATCACCGACGACGAGGTCATCAATCTTGTTGGAGAACTCAAACGCATTGGCCAAAAACCCCAATACCACGAAGAAGCGATCCAATGGATCGAGGAGCACCATGCAAGCCAGTCCGGCAACGACAGTGGATCTCCCCTAGAAAACATCAACGAAGACTCTAAATACCATGAGGCCCTCCAAATCGCCCAGGGTCAGGGTTTTATCAGCGCTAGTTTCCTACAAAGACAGTTGAAAATCGGGTATAACCGCGCTGCTCGCATGGTCGAAACCATGGAGAAGCAGGGTCTTATCGAAAAAGCCGATGGTGTAAAACCCCGCAAGTGGCTGGCTTAGCGGATACTCTGTTCCAGTTGGAGACCCATCGTTTCCCAGGAAAAAAGCCGTTGTGCCAATTGACTTCGATTGATTTTTGCAGCCACATCTTCATGATGGCTCTGGATAACCAGCCTTTCTAAGAGCCCTGCTGCGGCGTGATGATCCATTCCTTTATAAGATTTCCCAAAAGACCCTTCAATAAGCACCTCTTCCAGCGACCCCACTCCTGATACCAACACAGGAGTGCCGCACAACAGAAATTCCTCCGCCACGCGGCAGATCACTTCGGAGTCGAGGCTTGAAATCAGTCCCAGATCCGCCCCCGAAAGACAGGCGGGGATATCTGCTATCCTTTCCGTCGTCAAAAGCACGTGTTTGCCTTCAATCAAATTGTGTTTGGCAATGAGTCGGCTGATATCCTCCCGACTTAGATTGGCTGGCTCGCCTATGATATGGAGAATAGGGTGGGGTCCCTGGCTTGCCTTCCACCCTTTGACAAGCTCTGTAAAAATCGCCAAAGCCTGGTCATGGCCTTTGACCGGATCGAGCCGACCCAACAGGACCATACTTGGAGCATGGTTTTTAGCGACTTCACCTACAAACCGATAGGTATGGGTGGGACAACCAAGGATCACCCGCTCACAGGAAATATGAGGGGCCAAGGCCCTATGTTTTTGCTGCATCTTAAGGCTTGGGACCACCACCTTTGAAACAAATCGGTGGGAGATCCGATATTTAAATCGAGAAAAAACCCCCTTTTCTTCGATATTCTGGCCCCTAAACCTTACAATTTTACCTTGCCATAATCCTGATGCCCGCAAAAGGCTGATAAGGCTGAGTTCCGGGCCTCCATAACAGATCACCACTTGTGGATTGTGATGCCTGAGAATTTTGCTGAGTTTCCCGAGGTGCTTTAATCCAAAAGAAGGCAAGCTTGAGGTGACAAGGCCTTGGCCCGTTAAGCGGCGTTCTGCTGGGGAGCCTATGATAGGGCAAAAGATCTGTTCGCCACCACGCAGCTTAAGACTATGGGCGGCACTTAGAGCGTATTCCGTAATGGCGCTATTCCAGCGGTTAGATAAGAGATGTAATATTTTCAAGAGCACCTACCATGTGCATTAAATCAATCTTTTTGTGTAACAATTATTTCTCGTAACTTCGAATACTTGATAAAACCATAGACGCTACTCACCAAAGCATAGACATAACCAGGGTATCCGTCTAAAAATCCGCCTTTTAAAAAATACCTTACCAAAAAATCCCACCAAGGTCGCATCACATGGACCAGAAAAGGGGGCATGGGATCCTTGTTGTTAAAGTGCTCCAGAGCTATTTGGTCGGTATACCTGTTAAAACGTTCAAAGTAGTCCCTTAGGTTTTTGTAACTATAGTGCAGCACGACCGCTCGGGATGGAAGTTTGTGGACTGGGATCGATGGCTGCAGGCTGAGTTTTTCGTGGATGGTGCCCACAAAATGGCCGCTCTCTCTGGGGAAAAGTCGAACCGGATGGTCGCTGGTCCTGCCGTGCTTCATCACCCGTCCCATAAAGACCAGTTGCCGATTGATGCGGTAAGCTGCGGGCTGTCCTTTTAGGATCAAAGCCTCTATGACCTGCCGACAGGCTGGCAGGAGCTCTTCGTCCGCATCGAGGGACAACACCCAAGACCTCGTAGCCAAGGAAAGAGCTGCATTTTTTTGGTTGGCGTAATTGTCAAAAGTCCGCTGCTCAACCCGTGCCTGCATCGATCGCGCAAGGGAGACCGTATCGTCCTGGCTTCCGGAATCAAGCACGATGAGTTCGCACCCTTTAGGCAGACTCCCTAAACAGCGCTTAATATTGGCTGCTTCATTAAGGGTGATCACGACGACGGATAGGTCAATCCTAGGTTCTTGCAAAGGTTCTAATGCCATGGTGGGGGGTCCTTACCATAGGTTAAACTCCTAGCCTAGCTCCACCTGGTATTTCGCACCAGCAAATCTATCCAGTTAGTCTCTCCTTTAACAAAGCTGACGGCTTGACGTTGCCCAATGTACCCGATACACTAAAAGCTGACTCTTATGTGTATAGAGGGAAAACGCCCAATATGAGAACAAATGTCGTCCTAGATGAAAAAAAGGTGAAGGCCGCGAAGCGAGCATTCGACATCGCGACGACCAAGGACCTGCTAGATTTTGCTCTTTCCGAACTTTTGCGCGCTCACAGTCGCAAAGGTATTTTGGCCCTCAAGGGCAAAGTAAAGATCGACATCGACCAATCTCGTGAGACTGGCTGATGCAGCTCGTCGATACCAGCGTTTGGATCTCATTTTTTAACAACGCTAAGAGTCCCGCCGCTGGCTATATTGAGGCTGAACTCCTTTCAAATCAATCACTCTGTATCAATGCCGTGATCGAAATGGAAATATTGCAGGGCATTAGGGACGAGCGCTCTTATAACTTAACGAGGCATTATCTAGAAGCCTTCCAATATTTTCCAGACCTATCACGACGCTATTTCCAAGAGGCCACCAACATTTACCGTGCCTGCCATCGGCGAGGTCAATCCATTCGGCGCTCACTTGACTGCCTCATTGCGGCCAATGCGCTAATCGACAACTTGATCATAGTTCACCAAGATCGTGACTTCGACGCGATCAAAAAGGTGTTCCCACAACTGGCGATGATCCGGATTTGATGCACACTAACAATTTCCACCACCAAGCCCCCCTTACAAATCGAGACCTAATCACATTAAATTAAGGAAAAACACGATGTTTATGGGTAAAATTTCTGTGATCATTGTCTTAAATTTGGGCGGATTCCTCGTGGCCCCGGCTTTTGCAAAAGAGCAGACTTCTACCTCCACAGGAGTTAAGTCAAAAACCGTTCAAACAAAAAAGGTCGAAAAGCCCCAGAAAGTCACCATCGGAACCATCCTCTCTGCAGAGTGGGGAGATTTGCCCCATTGTGAATTTAAAGAGAAAGCCACCGGCAAGCTGTTAGATTTGTATGCCGAAGTGGAACTTTGCCAGTCTCTAAAAGGCAAGGAGATTACAGTAACTTATATTGAAGACTCGATTTTTGTTGAGGGCGCTGGGCAAAATATTCCCATACTAAAAGTGATTAATTTTAAATAAGTTTAGGAAATCATGGTACCAAAGCAGTACTTCACGCTGCTCTAGGCATCTTTAGCGACAACCTCTTTGGAGTTGAATCGCGTGCAACTAATTCAGACCACTTGCCACCTAATTCGATTGCAAGCTGCTCGGCGCAAAATGCGCGCACCGCTGCTTCATTCACCCGAGACAGGCGCTTCCTAGGGACCTTTTCCCATTTCATAACCCCAGCTGCAGAAAGCCCAAGCTCTTTACCCCAGGCACTTAAAGTCATGCCAAGAGATTTACGGAGAAATATGACTTCGGCACCGCGAATAGGCACACGTGCCTCAATAATCTTAACAGCTATCGCACGGTCAATCACTCTTGGAGGCAAGTCTATGTACTCCTCGCCATCCCTGGTCTTCAAAGTGGGCACAATGATATATATGTAACTGAGTCCACACATTTGATAATGAATTGTTCTAAACTCCATGATGATTTCCTAATACAACGTCACGATTATAACATGATCGCGAACATCGCAAATAACAGTCAGTTTGAGATTATCTATATCCTTGCCAACGACCTTCCAATTTTCTTTACCTGGCTGAAAGACTACTCTTGTGGCCGTCTTACCGCAGGCCATTATATCGCGCTCTGTTAAGAAACGGTCGTCGCAACGCATGGCAGCATGAATAGAGAGCCGAAATTCACCTGCTCCTAATTTTTGTTTTAGCCACCTGCCGAAACCATCCACTTAACACTTCCTAACTGTAGGTCCCTCGCTATTTTTAATATAGTCAAAGCCATTAATAAAGTAAATGAAGATCTATCCGATCGCAAAAAAAGAGGGGCCGCTGATCCTCTGGTCTATGACTCGAGGAGGTCTAAACATTTAAAATGCTTGGAGTCGACCCGACCCTTGGTCAAGGTAGCTTAAATAGGTTATAAGATAGTCGCCTAGGAGCGCTCCTAGGCTTAAAAACTTACAAAACTCAAGAGCAACCTCTATGGATAAATTTTTTAACACTGCTGGACCCATCCGAGAAGATGATCACTATTTTATTCCCGTCTCCCATAGGATTAAACTTGACGATATTCTATCTCTGATTGATCAAAAAAAATACTTTGTCCTCCATGCGCCCCGACAAAATGGCAAAACCACCACACTCTTAGAACTCTGCTCAAGACTCAACCAAAGTGGCAAATATTGCTGCTTATACATCAATATCGAAGGCGCTCAAGCTGCCCGAGAAAATATTCGTGAGGGTATGGAGGCTATCTTAGCTGAGCTTGCTTTAAGGGAGTTTTCCATCCTTGGGACAAGCTTTATAAAAGAGCAAAAACAGGCTGTCCTGAGAAGCTCTACCCTCCAAGCCCTCAGAGAAATCCTGACCCTTTGGACCAGACAATCGCAGCGACCAACCGTTCTTTTGATAGACGAAATCGACTCTCTCGTGGGTGACACCCTGGTCTCTGTGCTACGCCAGCTCCGCACTGGCTACGACCAAAGACCAAAGCACTTCCCCCAGAGCGTCATCCTCTGCGGCGTCCGCGATGTCAGGGACTACCGCATCCACGCCTCCTCCGAAAAAGAACCCGTCACTGGTGGGAGTTGTTTTAACGTCAATTCCAAATCCCTTACTGTGGGGCCTTTTAGCCGCAAGGAAATCTTTGACCTCTACGGGCAGCATACCGAGGCGACGGGCCAAGCTTTTACCGACGACGCTATCAACCTAGCCTTTGATCTCACGAGTGGCCAGCCATGGCTGGTGAATGCCCTGGCCTATGAAACCTGTTTTGAAAACCCCCTTGGCAAAGACCGCAGCCACACCATCACCGCAGACATGATCGTGGCCGCTAAGGAGTCTTTGATCATTAGGCGCGTTACCCATCTTGATCAGTTGGCTGATAAACTTAAGGAGCCTCGGGTAAGATCGGTGATAGAGCCTATGCTGAGGGGAGACCTACCACTCACAATGCTGCAAGAAAATCTAGAATACTGCACAGACCTTGGCCTCGTGGCAAAAACATCGTCTGGCTTAAAAATTGCAAACCCCATCTATCACGAAGTCATCCCTCGGCAGTTGACTTATATCAACCAAACTCTTTTGGATTCTGTCGTCACACGCCAGTGGTACATCAATCCCGATGGATCCATCGCCATCGAAAAACTCCTTGAGGATTTTCAAAAGTTCTTTCGCGAGAACAGTGAGTCATGGATTGAGCGTTTTGACTATAAAGAAGCTGGCCCCCAGCTCCTGCTCCAGGCCTATCTCCAAAGGGTCGTCAACGGCGGGGGGCGCATCGACCGGGAGTATGGCCTCGGGCGAGGACGCACGGATATACTCCTCACCTGGCCCTATGGACTAGGTGAGAAGGCTTCAAAAACCAAAGGGGCTAAAAAGGGTGGCGTGCAAAAGGTGGTCTTCGAACTTAAAATACTCTATGGCACCAAGAAAAAAACTCTGACTGAGGGGCTCGAACAAACGAAAAGGTATCTTGACCAAGTAGGTCACGATGAAGGTCATCTCTTGATCTTTAACCGCAATAAAAAAGTCCCTTGGGGTAAGAAAATCTACCGTGAAACCCATCGCACCAAACACCACAAGATTACGGTATGGGGGATGTAATGGCCCTGAGTCCAGGCGCACTTCCTTGATCATGGGTTCTGGCTGAAATCCGATGGCTCCCATATTTGTCATGTAAGTTCGAGACCGGGTACCAGCGAGGAGGAATCCCGAGCATAGCCAAACAGTGTCATTCTTGGTCACCCGCGGTCTTTTCCAGATATTTGGCAATGTGTTCTGAACAGATTAAACGCACCATCGTCTGATAGCCGACACCTCTTTTATTCCCTGCTTCCTGGAGCTTAATTATAAGCTCGTCAGACATGACGACATTAAACTTTCTTCCAAGTTTTGGTCGGCCGCGCCGTTCAGAGGCTTTAATCAGCACAGGATTAGGTAAAGTATCCAGCTGACCAAAATCCGCTTCTTCAAACTCCTTGTCAAAAAGTTCGTTGTCATCGGCACTGTTCGAATCGCTTTTTTTCTGCATCACGTGATCTTCTACACGAAATGGGGCGTAACCAGCTTCTGTGCAACCATTTGACGACGTCCTCTGCGGCTTTCAGCTGAATTTTCTCGTCATCCTTATCGGCAATATTAACAGATACCTTTAATATACCCTAAATTTATTTCGCTCGAAAGGGAAACAATGCCCTTTCCGTACAGGTTTTTCCGAACACAATTTCTTCAATATTTTCAGCCAGTCGTGACCAAGTCCTAAAACTTTAGTCAAAAAAATGAGTCTTTTTAGAGACAAGGAAGAACCTACTCGCCCTGGCTCGAAACTCCTCCCGGTAAAAAACAAAACATGCCGTCTCGTTGCCGTCGTTAATCACCCCCCATAACATCCTAGAAACTCTCAAAATTTGACCCCCTTGTTAATTCAAATCCAAAACGACCGATGATGTTGAAAACAACGGGGCACAGTTAACCCCCCCAACTTCCACCTCTATGAGAAGGACCGATCAAGATGACTCAAAAACGACACAAACCATACGCATCCTTTACGTCGGTCTTGTGGACTGCCTGCACCCTTAGCTTGGTCACCCCTCATACCATCCATGCAGCAGAACTCTCCTATGCAGGACGGCTGTCCGAAGAAAGTGGAAAATCATTCGAAGGCCCGGTCCATCTTAAAATCCGCTTCTACCACCAAGAAGGTGGTGGAAATCCTATCGGACCCCAACTGGAGTTTGCCGACACCACCCTTTGGGACGGCGTCTTTCAAGTCAACCTCAGCCTAACTCCGGCTCAGACCCAACAGATCTTTGGGGATCCAGATAAACAAGTCTATATCGAAGTCGAAGCCAGGGGTGCCGTCTACTCCCGCCAGAGATTTCTCTCAGCTCCGATGGCTCTTAAGATCCCCGTCAACACCAACCAGCTTTTTTATAATGCTGATGGCAAACTCTCCATCGAATCCATCAGCATCTCCCAGGTCTCGGGTCTTAGCTCGCTGCTCGACACCAAGGCGAGCACCTCTTCCGTGGCCTCGATCACCGCAGCACAAATCACCGACGGGTCTATCGCCGATGCTGATATCAGTCCTTCAGCGTCTATCGCTGACTCGAAAATCGCCACGATCTCGACCGCAGGAAAAGTCTCGGGATCAGCCATCACCTCGGGGACCATCGGTGGCTCCACGACCTTTTCAGGCTCCGGAGGGGTCACCACGATGGGTCCTATCACCGGTGCGGATATCGCCGCCAATGGCTCCCTTGCTACCAAAACAGAACTCCGCTTAGGAGACGCCGATAATTCCAACTACGTGGGCCTTAAGGCCCCTACCACCGTCACCACCAACCGTATCTGGACCCTCCCCTCCACGGACGGTACCAACGGCCAACTTCTAGGAACAAACGGCTCCGGGACGCTCTCTTGGATCACCGCCGCCGGCACCGGGGATTTGCTGGCCAGCGCCAATCTCTCTGACGTAGCCAACACCACCAGCGCGAGGACCAATCTCGGACTAGGCTCTCTCGCTACAAAGTCCACCATAGCCTCCGCCGATATCACCGATGGAACTATCACGGATGGGGATATCAACGCCTCTGCCGCCATCGCCCAGTCTAAAATCTCGGGACTCACCACGGACCTCGCTGCTAAACAGGCGACGATTACCACCAGCTCTGTGATCAATGCCGGGACGGTTACGACAGCCCTCCAAAACGCTGTCCAAATCAAACCATATAACACCGGAGCTGGCCAGACTGGCGAACTCCGCTTGGACGAACTCGCAGCCAGCGGCACCAACTACGTGGGCTTTAAAGCCCCCGACACCCTCGCTGCCGACAGAATTTGGACCCTTCCTGCAGCGGATGGGACCAACGGCCAACTCCTTAAAACGGACGGCTCGGGCACCCTTGGCTGGGTCAGTGCCGGTGGTGGTGGCGACCTGTTTGCTGCCAACAACCTCTCAGATCTTGCAAATGCTGGTACTGCTCGTACTAACCTTGGTTTAGGAACTCTTGCCACCAACAGCGCCGTCTCTTCGGCACTGATCACCGATGGCGCCATCGTCGATGCGGATATCAATGCCTCAGCCGCTATCGCTGACACCAAACTAGCCACGATCTCAACAGCAGGTAAGGTCTCAGGCTCTGCCATCACATCAGGAACGATTACAGGAACTACAATTTTTAACACATCAGGAGCGGTGACCACCTCGGCAGCGATCACTGGTCAAAACGTTATCGTCAACAGTACAGGTGCCGCCGCAACGGAACTTCGCTTTAACGATGACAACAACAGCAACTATGTGGGCTTTAAGTCCCCTGGTACAGTAGGCACCAACTTGATTTGGACCTTGCCTGCAACGGACGGGACCGCGAACCAAGCTCTTAGCACAAACGCCTCTGGGGTCCTGCAATGGGTTACACCGATGTTAGGGAGTAGCAACCTATCTGAACTTACTAACACCACGACCGCCCGCACCAACCTTGGTTTAGGCACTCTCGCCACCAACAGTGCGGTCACCTCAGCCCTTATCACCGATGGCACCATCGTCGATGCGGATATCAACGCATCCGCAGCCATCGCCGACACCAAACTAGCCACAATCTCCACGGCAGGCAAAGTCTCAGGCTCTGCCATCACTTCAGGAACGATCGCAGGTTCCACGATCTTTAACACCACAGGAGCTGTCACCACTACCGCAGCGATCACAGGTACAGGCAACATCATCGTCAACGGGACCGGTGCCGCCGCGACGGAGCTACGCTTTAACGATAACGACAACACTAACTATGTGGGCTTTAAAGCTCCAGGAACTGTGGGTACCAATAGAATTTGGACCCTTCCCGCAGCAGATGGCACTAACGGCCAACTCCTTAAAACCGACGGCTCCGGAGCCCTAAGCTGGGTCAGTGCCGGCGGCGGTGGCGACCTGTTTGCTGCCAACAACCTCTCCGATCTTGCTAACGCCGGCACTGCTCGTACAAACCTTGGTTTAGGCACTCTTGCTACAAACAGTGCAGTCACCTCTGCATTGATCACCAATGATACCATCGTCGATGCAGACATCAATTCCGCAGCAGCAATTGCTGACACCAAACTAGCCACGATCTCCACGGCTGGCAAAGTCTCAGGCTCTGCTATCACCTCAGGTACGATCGGTGGATCAACCGTCGTGACCACTACTGGTCAGGTCTATAGCTCTGGAAATATTCGCGTGGCAGGGACAGGCGTCACTGCTACGGAACTGCGCTTTGGGGATAACGATGATAGTAACTACGTAGCTTTTAAAGCTCCTGGCACTGTAGGCACCAACATGGTTTGGACCTTGCCAGCGGCAGACGGGACCGCGAACCAAGCTCTTAGCACAAACGCCTCTGGGGTCCTTCAATGGGTGACTCCACTGGTAGCCAGTAACAACCTCTCTGATCTTGCTAATGCCGGCACAGCTCGTACCAACCTTGGTTTAGGCACTCTTGCCACCAACAGTGCAGTCACCTCTGCTATGATCACAGACGATACCATCGTCGATGCGGACATCAACGCATCCGCAGCTATTGCTGACACCAAGCTGGCCACGATCTCCACGGCGGGCAAAGTCTCGGGCTCTGCCATCACCTCAGGAACGATCGCAGGTTCTACGATTTTTAACACCACAGGAGCTGTCACCACCACCGCAGCGATCACCGGTCAAAACATTATCGTCAACAGTACAGGTGCCGCCGCGACGGAACTCCGCTTTAACGACGACAACAACAGTAACTATGTGGGCTTTAAATCCCCTGGCACTGTAGGTACCAATAGAATTTGGACGCTTCCTGCAGCAGACGGTACCGCGAACCAAGCTCTTAGCACCAACGCCTCTGGGGTCCTGCAATGGGTGACTCCGCTGTTAGCGAGTAACAACCTCTCAGACCTTGCTAACGCCGGCACCGCCCGCACCAACCTAGGTTTAGGTTCTCTTGCGACCTCAAGTGCTGTGGGCAGCTCTGAGATCACAAACGATTCCATCATGGACGCTGATATCAATTCCGCAGCAGCGATCGCCGATACTAAACTAGCCACCATTTCCACGGCTGGAAAAGTCTCGGGCTCGGCCATAACCTCCGGGACCATCGCAGGCACCACAGTCTTTAACACCTCTGGAGCCATCACCACCTCGGCTGCCATCACGGGGACAGGCAATATCATCGTCAACGGCACGGGATCGGCGACCACCGATCTACGGTTTAACGACAACGACAACACCCATTACGTTGGTTTTAAGGGACCAGCAACAGTCACCACTAACAAACTCTGGACTCTGCCCAGTGCCGATGGCACAAGCGGCCAAGCCCTCACCACGAGCGGCACTGGGACCCTCTCCTGGTCCACGGTAGCCACCTCGGCAATCGTCACCGGCACTGGCGGTGGGGCAGCCCCTAACCCAAGCTCTGGCTGTCCGACCGGCTATGTGCTGGTCCCCGCAGATACAGACTACGGGACGACCGATTTCTGTGTGATGAAATACGAGGCTAAATTTGGCGATAAAGGTGCTGTCTCCCAAGCGACGGAGCTGCCGGCCCGTGGTGTGATTTCTCAAAATACTGCTTATGCCGCCTGCCGCAACCTCGGACCCGGCTATGCCCTGATCAATAATGCCGAATGGATGACCGTCGCCAGCAACATGGCCAACGTGGCCGCCAACTGGAGCGGCGGCTCCGTGGGCAGTGGCGCCCTTAACCGTGGTCATACCGATAACTCGCCAGCCGATGCCCTTGCTGCCTCCGCCGACGATAATGATCCCTGCACTGGGACAGGCCAAAGCTGCACGGCGTCCAGTTGGAATGACCAGCGCCGGACCCATGTCCTCTCCAACAGCAACGTCATCTGGGATTTTTCAGGAAACCTATGGGAGTGGGTCGACTATTTTAATTACAACAACAAACCCACCCCCGCAAACGCAGCCTGGAACGAATACACCGCAGTCTCTGGGTCTTCTTATATGGCTAAAAACCGCCTGGTCCCCACCAATGCCCTCAAGTCCTGGTGGAGTGACTCCTGGAATGGAGCTACCAACGGGATTGGTCAATATTACGGGGGGGCTAATGGTGGTGGTGGCGCCCTCCTTCGTGGGGGGTACTGGAGCGACGGTTCGGATGCCGGCGTCTTCGCGGTGAGTCTGAGCGGCGTTCCGTCGTCTACGTACTCGAGCGTCGGCTTCCGCTGCGTCTTCCGTCCCTCGAGCCTTTAGGGAATCGGTGCCTTGGTGATCGGTCCTTGTTTTCCTAAAAAAAGCTTCTTTGGGGAAAAAGAATACAAATTGATTGCAAAAGTTCCAGAACCCCCGTAAGGTTACGGCATGATTTTTCCTAGGTTTCCGCGCTAGCGGAATTTTTCCTCTCTTTGGAACGACTTCGGCAACAAATATTGCCGGCGGAATCTACTCGGAACCCTACAAGGAGGGCCCTTTATGGAGCCGCCTGACCAAAAACCTCAACAAAATAAGCCTATAGAGCCAACCCACCCCCATCCATCCCACAAAACCCATGGTCTGGAAATTTCCCCAGAAGATGCCGCCCTAAGATTGGGCGTTCATCCTCGAACCATCAGAAACTTTATCAAGCGCGGCACCCTCAAGGCCGTCAAGGTCAACAACAAATGGTATGTGGACCTAAAAAGCGTGGACGCTCTTTTGACCCAACCAAAGGCGCCTGAAGGGGTCGGGAGCGATCGAAGCTCCAGGTATTCCATGGAACCTCAAGTGGACCAAGGGCCTCGGGTCTTGGCTCCCTATCGATTGAGCTGCCATCTTTTTTTAGAAATGAACTGGGACCTAGACCTGCCGCAGATGCTACGGGTGAAACAGCTCCAATCGGTGATCCTCGAAGCACTGGGGAGTGGCTTTTACAGCTATGGTTTCGAGAAAAAACGTCATTACCTGCAAGCTAGGTCAGCTATGGGTGGCATCATCGGGCTTTTGCACCCCTATCGTTATCATCAAGACATCGGGCCAAAGTTGCGACCTCTTTTAGATTTTCTTGAGGAAGAGTGTCTTCAGGCCATTGCCAGCCTCATCAGGAAAATCGAGCGAAAGCAGGGGGCGCCCATATGAAACTTCCTCCGGTTTACACCGAAACCTATCATTTTACGATCGAGCTGATGCGGCGGACAGCTCACCTCCCAAAAGCCTATCGACCGACATTAGGTCGGCGCATGGAAGAGGCGGCCATGGATATGACTATTTTATTGCGCCAGAGCCTGCTGACTCCGAGCCAAAGGGACTACGCGGGGATCTTAAGCCGTGTCGATACCCTTAAAGTCTGTTTACAGCTTGCCCATGAGTTGGAAATCCTGAGTCCCCACCAATCGATGGCCTTAAGCAGCTCGTTAGAAAAAATCGGCAAGATGCTTGGAGGACTGCAAAAGCACCAGAAGACCACCTGAAAGGTGCCCTTCTAAGAAAGGATATTAGGATGAAGATTATCGAGCAGGTTGCTTCTGATCAAAATCTTCTCTCCGCCCTAAACCACTGCAGGAGAGGCAAAAAAACCAGCCAGGGTTACCAAAAGTTTATCCTTGGAATGCCTGAGACTCTACTCAATATGCAGCAAGATTTACTGATCGGCACCTACCAATGGCTGCCCTACCGTAGGCTAGAGGTGTGCGATCCTAAACGGAGAGAGATTTTAGCTGCACCTTTTCGAGACCGCATCGTCCACCAAGCTATCCATCAGGTGATAGGCGCAAAGATCGAGGCAAGTATTCCGCTTAACTCCTTTGCTTGCCGGGCAGACATGGGAAACCGTAGAGCAGCAGTCGCTTTGTTTGAAGCCCTCAAAGTAATCGGACCTGAGCGATACGCCGTCAAACTCGACGTTAGGAAGTACTTTTTTTCCATCGATCATAAGATCCTGTTAGATGCTGTTAAAGAAAACTTGTGGGACGACTCCTTAGACGGGATCATTCTGTCGCTCATCAAAAGCCACCCTCCTTTTGCTGCGACTGGCAAAGGAATCCCCATCGGCAATGTAACCTCCCAGTCCTTTGCAAATCTTTATCTGGCTCCCATCGACCGCATGGCCTTGGGCCAATCTGAGGTTTTTTACGTGCGTTATATGGACGACATGGTCCTCTGTGGTCGCCACAAAGCCGACGTCTGTGCTTTGTCGCAACGGATCAAAGATTTTGTAAGAGACCACTTATGGTTGGAAATCTCCTTCCAAAAAACAGTCCCTTTGGGTCATGATCCTATTCCTTTTTTAGGATATGTTTTGGATCATCAAAGTTTTCGTCCCCTCGGTAGAAATCTACGGCGACATGACCGCAAGATGAGATCCTTGCAAAAAAAGGGCTATCGACCGAGTGCCGTGGCCCAGCGTGAATGTTCGTTTGCTGCATGGTCAAAGTTATGTTAGTTGTCACAAGTCAGCCATGCTGACAAGGTGTGAGGCGAGATGACGATTTGGTGGTGGCGCCCTCCTTCGTGGGGGGAACTGGAACAACGGTTCGAATGCCGGCGTCTTCGCGGTGAATCTGAACAACGATCCGTCGAATACGAACACGAACATCGGCTTCCGCTGCGTCTTCCGTCCCTCGAGACTTGTCCTCAGAGTCCCTCGCTGTGTTCGAAATCCGTGGTCAAGGCTACGGGTCACAGCCCAAAAACAAGGCACTAAGCTTTGCACCTAGGCTAATCCTCGGGTCTATGATCCGAGGAGGTCTAAACATCTAGAATATTTGAGACTAGCCCACCCCTTGGTCAAAACTCCTTAAATAGGCTACAAGAGAGTCGCATAGGACAGCTCCTAAGCTAAAAAACATACAAAATTAAAATCTTTTTTAAGTCATTTCGCCCTGCCACAGTTGATCAAAAAATGCCTTCCAAGAAAGATGCTCGATTCCTGAATCATATCTCATTTCCTGTGTATCAAGAGAGACCACGATTCTCCTTTTCCAAGTTTTTTCCTCGCCCAAAGCTTTTAGTCCGGAATGATCTCGGTCGCTCACTCTCCTAGAGCTTTTGACTTCGATCGCGACGTCATCCCCTATAAGGAAGTCGACTTCCTGCTGATGCTTTGTCCGCCAAAAGGTGAGGCACTCTCGACGCCTGGAGTAGGCCAGATAGGCTCTAATCTCTTGGGCAATGAAATGTTCAAATGCTCTTCCGAATAGTTCGCCTGCGGGTGGAAGTTGCTGAACTTGATTGAGTGCATGCATGATTCCGACATCGAAGAAAAAGAATTTAGCGGTGCTCACAGCTTTTCTCTTTTTGGATTTTGTCCAGGGTTGGAGGCTAAATCCCAACAGAGTATCTTCCAATATTTGATAGTAGTCCCGCACTGTATTTGGCGCTAACTGGGCGTCTTGAGCAATCTTTGTAAAGTTTAAAATGTTTCCACTATTTAAAGCTGCATGCTCAAGAAAACGGGAATAATTTGCGAGGTTTCTGACCAAAGCTTCCGCAACGATCTCTTCCTTAAGGTAGGTGTCGATGTAAGCAAAAAGATATTCAGAAGCACTTTGTTCTAGGTAGGCCTTTGGCAATCCGCCATAAAGTAGATAGTGCTCAAGGTCGAAATTTCCAGAAAGACTCAGCTCCTTCCAAGTGAAAGGAAGCATAACGGCAGGTAGCGCTCGTCCGGCAAGCAAGTTACTCCCTGATCGCCGGAGTTTTCGGGCACTGCTACCGGTTAGTAGAAAGCGTTTTCCCTTGTTTTCGATGAGTCGATGAACTTCGTTCAAAAGCTCAGGAATTCTTTGAATTTCGTCGATAATGACTAGGTTCTTTAATCCTAAATTTTCAATCTCGTGGGGACTGTTCTGCAGTCGAAGGTATACCCGTGAATCAAGGAGATCAACATAGCTGGCGTCCAAGGTGGCAAGGGATTCCCGAATGAGAAAGCTTTTTCCCGAACCCCTAGCACCCAGCAAAAAATGCGACGATATATCTAGCATTGTCTTAATGTTAAGGAATCTTTTGATCATCTTGCACCTACTTCGTGGAATTTCCGGATATTCCACGAATATGCTGCGTGGACCTGCCGTTGTCAATATTTTAAGCTCCTCCTCTGGGGCCAAAGAGGCTATAAACTTAAGACATTATTGAGAAACCAACATTTTAGCGTATAAAAATGTTGAAATAACAAATTCCAGTCGCTATGTAAGTGAGGCAAAAAAAATGAGTCGAAGGGGTTGCCATTGAGCGAACGGTCTTTTATGCAGGACGAAACAATCCAGTCTTACCTCGATGCTCTCGGCCACCATTCGCCAACACCCGGAGGTGGTGCTGCTGCGGCCCTAACCTTAGCACAAAGCTGTGCGCTCTACTGCATGGCACTTAACGTAACCTTTCGCGACTTGGACCAGCCAATTCCTCTATCTACTTCGGTGTCACCAGTCATGAAAGGGCAAGCCAAGAGCGTTCGTGACGTTGTGCATAAAATAGAGGATTTTCGATGGGAATTTATCGTTATGGGCAATAAGGATATGGCTGTCTTTACCAAACTTATGGATGCCTACCAGCGCCCAAAGTCCACCGAAAAGGCAAAAGCCGCCCGCCAGAAACAAATTCAAAAGCAGACGATGGCTGCCTTGGATGTCTCATTGCAAATGGCAAAATTAGGGGTCGATGTTGTGACCTGGGGTCAGTATGCTGTGTACCTCGCAAAACCAAATATTATTTCGGACAGCGCCATTGCCACCGAACTACTCGTGACAGGCGTCAAATGCGCACTCATCAATGCCAAAATCAATCTCAAATCCCTTGATGACGTGGATAAAAGACAGCAAAAAAGTGTAGAGATTCAATTGATCGAAGACAAATTATTGCCATCGACCAATCCGCTGCGAGAATACTGCCAAAATTTGCTAGGCTAATTTGTGCGTGCTGCGATATCTGCTTTAAAATATTTTTCCAGACCACAATTCTGCGACAAAATCCACTCCGCATCTCCTTATTCTCCAGAAAATGAAGCAGCCCACTGCACCGAACTATCTCGGTTTTCCAAGTCAATGATCACTGGATATCCTTTTCTGATCTGCTTCACGGCATTTGCCACTGATATCAGGGCATAGTTGCCCCGTTTTTTAATGATACGACCCGCAGCAATCACCATGGCTTTATCATCTAGAAACCTCACTTTATCGCCGATGATTCCCTCTTCGACTTTAACCACACATTGATGCCCTTGGGTGGTACAGTTGTAGACCGTAGCACTCTCAGCCATACCTGTGGCACCCAGACCATAGATGACCACTAAAAATTGGATTAATCGTTTCATAATTTCTACCTCAACATCAGCTTCAGCATTCAACTCGACTCAACTTGGGATAGGGGAGAGACCCCTAAGCCTGGCTACAGCAAGATTGATGCCTGGGTCTAACCCTGAGAAATGCCCAACAACCCAAATGAAATGATTGAGAAAAACCTCTTCTTCAACCATAATCTCGACAGGTGTCAAAAAAATAGCCAGGTCTTATCAGTGTGATTCTCGTTTTTGGGTGGAGTTGAGTCAGGTCCTTCGGTTAAAGTCCAATCTCCATCGCGATAAGGAGCGACCCTTGGCCACATCAACTTCAGATTCCCAAAAGACACCGCTCTATGAAACCCACCTCAAATATCGTGCAAAGATAGTCCCCTTTGGTGGCTGGGCTATGCCCGTAAGCTACGGCAGCGTGCTTAACGAGCACCATGCGGTCCGCAAGGATTGTGGGCTTTTTGATGTCAGTCATATGGGTGAGCTCTTGGTGAGCGGGCCAAAGAGCCTGGAGTTTCTGCAACAACACACGATCAACGACCTCACCAAACTCTCTATAGGGGCCGGTCAATACTCCGCGATCCTTAACGAGACCGGCGGCATGATCGACGACGTGATCGTTTACAGAGTCGCTTCTGAGGACTATTTTATCTGCGTCAACGCCTCTAATATTGACAAAGATTTCCATTGGTTAAACACAAAATCCAAACCCTGGTCACAACGCCACCAAGTCCAAGTGGAAAACCAGTCGGACTCTTGGGGCCAACTTGCCATCCAAGGACCTAAGGCAAACTTAGCTTTGGAGCCTCTCTTTGGAGCTGAAAAACTCGAAGACTTTCAATACATGCAGATCCGCGAGGTTTTATTTCGTGGACAGCGGTGTCTGTTGGCGCGGACCGGCTATACGGGAGAGGTCGGGTTTGAGCTCTATGCTCCCCCGGGAGTTCTTCCCCAACTATGGGAAGAATTGATGGGCACCAGCAACCTTTCGGGTATTAAACCCATTGGCTTGGGTGCCCGCGACACCCTACGGCTAGAAGCCTGCTATCTCCTCTATGGCAATGATATGAACGAAGAAGTCTCTCCCCTTGAGGCTGGGATCGGGTGGGCCTGCAAGCTGGGTAAAGGGGTCTTTGTAGGCTCCGAGGCCCTTGTCGCCCAAAAGGCTGCGGGATTAAAACGCCAAATCTTTGCCTTTAAGATGGTCGATGAGGGGATCCCCCGCCACGACATGCTGGCCTACTCTAAAGACGCCGCCCAGGGAACCACCCCAAAAGCTTTGGGTATGGTCACCAGTGGCTCCGTCTTGCCGACCGTTGGTGGTGCCGGAGGGATGGCTCTCTTAGACCCCCGTCACATCAAGGTGGGTGATCAGTTCTATGTGGATATCCGTGGCAAACTCAAGACAGCCCTTGTGGTCCCACGTCCCCTCTATAAAGCTAAGGTCAAATAAGTTTATTAAAGCTACTGCCAAGCGAAGGCTCAAAGAAAGGTTTTTCATGAATTTCCCAAAAAATTTCAAGTACACCAAGGACCATGAGTGGATTGAACTCCAAGGCCAAATCGCTAAAGTAGGAGTGTCTGCCTACGCGATTGAACAGCTTGGCGATATCGTCCATATCGAACTCCCTAAATCTGGCACCACGTTTAAGGCCGGGGAGTCCTTCGGGACGATTGAGTCCACCAAAACCGTTTCAGATCTTTATATGCCTGTGGCTGGAAAAATCTCAGAGGTCAACCAAGCCGCATTACAAAAACCTGAACTCCTCCAAGAAGACCCCTACCAACAGGGCTGGCTCGTCAAAATCGCTCTTGAAAAAGACACCTCTATCGCCGGTCTTTTTGGATCAGACGACTATGAAAAATACCTTCGCGAATCTGGTAGCTGAGGTTTAAGGCGGAGGGTCTGGGAAGACCATAGTGCTAGGGACTATCGATTTAAAAGGACTTTTATAAGGACATGACGAAAAACTCTATGGTCACTCACGAATCAATCATCAACAACAGCGTCCCATTTGCAAAAAGACATATCGGCCCAACCTCCGCCGAACAAACCCATATGCTAAAGACCCTCGCCATGGAGTCCATGGAAGAGCTGATCAAGGCCACCATTCCGGACTCCATACGCTCTAAGCGCCCGTTAGCTCTCGCACCTGGGCTTTCCGAGCCAGAAGCTCTGGCAAGGATGAAGGAGTTGGCACAAAGGAACATTGTTTTTAAATCATATTTAGGTACCGGTTACTATGACTGCCATGTCCCGCCTGTCATCCAGCGCAATATTCTCGAAAATCCTGGATGGTATACCCAATACACTCCCTACCAAGCAGAAATCTCCCAGGGCCGGCTTGAGGCTCTCCTCAATTTCCAAACTCTTGTAAGCGATCTGACGGGGCTTCCTATAGCCAACGCCTCCCTCCTCGACGAGCCCACTGCTGCTGCTGAGGCCATGACTTTATGTTTTGCTCACCAAACGGAAGCCACTCACCAAGTGTTTTGGGTCTCCCACAATGTTCACCCCCAGACCCTCGCCGTGCTCCAAACCCGTGCGGAACCCCTCGGAATCGAGGTATTGACCATTGATTTCGCCCAAAATACACAGGTCACTGACAAGCTTCCTTTTGGTGCCTTGATACAATACCCTGGTTCGGATGGAGCGGTGATCGATCATTCCATTTTGATTTCCGAGCTTAAAACCAAAGGTGTAATGATCGCAGTAGCCACTGATCTCTTGGCACTGACTCTTTTAAAGAGCCCGGGTGAGCTTGGTGCTGACATCGCCCTTGGCAGTGCCCAAAGACTGGGTGTCCCCTTAGGATTTGGTGGACCCCATGCCGCTTTTTTTGCCACAAAAGACGAGTTGAAAAGAAAAATCCCCGGTCGGTTGATCGGCGTCTCCAAAGACACCACAGATCAGCCTGCACTCCGCATGTCTCTCCAAACCCGCGAGCAACATATCAGGCGTGAAAAGGCCACGAGTAATATCTGCACCTCTCAGGTCCTCCTAGCGATCATGAACAGCATGTATGCGATCTATCACGGACCTGAAGGACTCAAAAACATCGCTAAAAGAGTCCATAGTCTCACCACGATATTAGCGAAAGCCTTGACGGCCCATAGCTTCAAACTCGTCAACGATACTTGGTTTGATACCATTTCTGTGGATTTATCCAAATCGTCTGTAAGTTTAGACCTCTTACACACCAGAGCCGAAGCTGCGGAAATCAATCTGCGCTATCCTTCGGACCAAAGCTCTTCCCAGATCGTTGGGATCTCCCTCGATGAGACCACGACCCTTGGTCACATTTGCGACCTGGTGATGGTTTTTACAGGGACAAATGAGGAATCTCGAGCCCAGGTTCAGACCCAGATCAATGGCTTGGTCTACCAACCCTTCGAATACCGGTTTAGCGGGAGATTAGTGCGGATGAGTCCTTATTTGACACATCCCGTGTTTCACCAACACCAATCCGAAACGCAAATGCTGCGCTATATACGTCATCTCGAGTCCAAGGATCTCTCCCTGACTCGGTCGATGATCCCCCTGGGTTCTTGTACGATGAAACTCAATGCAACAGCCGAGCTTTTCCCTATTTCCTGGCCCGAGTGGAATGGTATCCACCCCCATGCTCCCCAAGTTCAATTAGACGGCTATTTTGAGCTATTCCGGGAATTGGAATCCAGCCTTGCAGAATGCACGGGGTTTGATGCTGTCTCGTTACAGCCTAACTCAGGGGCCCAAGGTGAGTATGCTGGACTCCTGGCGATCAGAAAATACCACCTCAGCCGTGGAGAGTCCCACCGCACGGTTTGTCTTATCCCTAAGTCCGCCCATGGCACTAATCCCGCAAGTGCCGTTATGGCTGGGATGAGGGTGATCATTGTGGATTGCGATAAATCTGGGAATATCGACCTCGATGATCTCACGGCCAAAGCAAAGGAGCATAAAGCAAACCTTGCGGCTTTGATGATTACCTATCCATCCACCCACGGTGTGTTTGAAGATCATGTGCGCGCGATCTGCGACCACATCCATGACAACGGTGGATTGGTCTATATGGACGGCGCCAACCTCAATGCCCAGGTCGGCCTATGTCGTCCAGGAGAGTTTGGCCCTGATGTCTGCCACCTCAACCTCCATAAGACTTTTTGTATACCCCATGGTGGAGGTGGTCCGGGTATGGGCCCTATCGCTGTCAAAAAGCACTTAGCGCCTTTTTTACCAGGGCACCCCCTTGCTGAGCCTTGGGAAAAATGGCCATCTGAGTCCTTAGGAACCGTCTCGGGAGCCCCTTGGGGCAGTGCAAGCATCCTTCCGATATCGATGATGTATATCTGGATGATGGGAGGCCCCGGCTTGACCCAAGCCACCCAGGTGGCCATATTAAACGCCAACTATATCGCTCACCGCCTCCACCCCCATTACCCTGTGCTCTATCGAGGGGCTTCTGGTCGAGTAGCCCATGAGTGTATTATTGATCTGAGACCCCTTAAGGCTAAAACAGGTGTCGAGGTCGAGGACGTTGCGAAAAGACTTATGGACTATGGATTTCATGCTCCCACGGTATCCTTTCCTGTGGTGGGGACTCTTATGATCGAACCCACTGAAAGCGAATCCCTCAAAGAACTCGACCGGTTTTGTGAGGCCATGATCTCTATTCGCCAAGAAATCGCTGAAATTGAGCAAGGAACCTTTGATAAAGTTAACAACGTCCTTAAACACGCTCCCCATACCCAGCAGCTGGTTGTGGCGAGTTCCTGGGATCGTCCTTACTCTCGAGAAAAGGCGGCCTTTCCTTTGGAATGGGTAAAGACCACAAAATTCTGGCCCTCTGTTTCGAGAATCGACTCTGCTTATGGCGATAGAAATCTGGTGTGTACCTGTCCGCATTTGACGAGCTACGAAGGGATCTAGGATGATCAAATTAGAAGCCCGAAATCTTGAGCGATGGTTTAAAAATCGTCAAGTCGTCAAAGGGGCTTCTTTTTCGGTTTCTACCCGCGAGGTCGTCGGGCTTCTGGGCCCAAACGGAGCAGGCAAAACCACCAGTTTTTACATGGTGGTCGGGCTTCTCTATCCTACCCGTGGCCAAGTCTTTATGGACGACGAAAATATCACTGACCTACCGATGCATATTCGTGCTCGCAAAGGTATCAGTTATCTCCCCCAAAATATGTCTATTTTCCGAAAAATGAGCGTCGAAGACAACCTCATCAGCGTCATGGAGATTTGCAAGGTTCCAAGATCAGAAAGGTCTAACTTATTAGAAGAATTACTCTATAAGTTTCAAATCAAACATATTGCTAAATCCATGGGCGCTGCTCTATCCGGTGGGGAACGACGTCGAGTGGAGATCGCTCGGGCCTTGATTATCAAGCCTAAATTTCTCCTCCTTGACGAGCCCTTTGCTGGAATCGACCCCATGACGGTGTCTGAGATCCAAGGAATTATCAGTAATCTTAGAAACGATGGTCTCGGCGTCCTCATCACGGATCACAACGTCAGGGAAACCCTTGGGGCCTGTGATCGGGCTTATATTTTATCTGGTGGGCAGATTATCGCCCACGGGAGTCCTGAAGAAATTGCCAACAATCAAACGGTAAAAGAAACCTATCTAGGTGAAAATTTTAAACTTTAATCCTAAATGCCTCTCTCTTGCTGGCAAGATCTCCTCCGTTATACCTGGACTAACAGTTTTTTTGTTTTTTCAAAAAATCCATGCCAAAAATAAACATCAATGTAATTGGAGTGTTGATATCATTTTGAGTGTTTTGTGAGATTTTTTTTTAAAAAAAAGGTTGGACTTTCCTTATGGTCCTGCCAGTTGGAGCCGATTAGGGAGATGAAGGTGGTCATCGTGAACACCCTATGGTTTGGGATTTTTTGCATATCGCTGTACCCTCACAATATTATAGTAGTAGTGCTATAGGGTATCAGTGCTACTAAAATGGAATTGACAAGGAACTATGGCTTACGAAATCAAATTTGGATTAAAACAGCAGCAGCATCTCTTGATGACTCCACAGCTGCAACAAGCCATAAAGCTCCTGCAGCTTTCGAGGATGGAGCTTGAGCAGTATGTTTCCCAACAGATTGCTGAAAATCCTTGCCTCGAAGAAGGCCAACTAGAATCTCCCGAAGAACTTGCAGCTGTCGATCGCGAAAGAGAGCGTACAGAGGAACAAGTCGTCAATGAATCCATCCGTGAAGCCACCAACATCGTAGACTCTGCTGGGGGAGATGATCGAAACGATTTTGACTGGGATCAGTCCTCAAAAATGCATGAGCATTCGCCTTCGTCCATCAGAAAACAAAATTCTAACGATGAAGAACTTCCCAATTACGAAAATATGGTTTCTAAGGCTAATACCCTTCAGGAATATTTGATGATGCAGATTGGCGAGCTTGATTTCTCTGATCAAGAGATCACCATAGCCAATATGCTGATTGGCAACATTGACGATCGCGGCTACCTGCTTGTCGGCACTAAAGAGTTGGCAGATAGTGAAAATTTCGACTTAGACATGGTGGAAGATATCCTTGATACGGTGCAACGGCTCGATCCTCCGGGAGTCGGAGCTCGAGATCTCAAGGAATGCCTCTTACTCCAAGTGAGGAACTCTCACCTTAAAAATGGTGTGATCGAAAAGATCATCGCTAATCACCTCCCTGAGCTTGAAAACCACAACTTTGCGGTGATTGCCAAAGCACTCAAAGTAACCCAGGATGTGGTGATTGAAAATTATCAGATGATCTCCGAACTGGAACCTGTGCCTGGACGCCAATTTGGCGCTAACGATGCCCAATATATTATTCCTGACGTCTATATTTTTAAACTTGGTGGTGAATGGATGATCAACCTCAACGAGGATGGTTTGCCCAAGTTAAAGGTCAGTGATTTTTATCAAGGGGTCATTACAGATAAAAAATCTAAATCCGACGACAAAAACTACCTTATGGAAAAAGTAAAGGCTGCTGAATGGTTGATAAAGTCGATTAGACAGCGGCAGCGAACCATTTTTAGGGTGACTGAAAGTATCATTAAGAGACAGCGAGATTTTTTTGAATTCGGCGTAGAACATCTAAAGCCCATGATCTTAAAGGATGTTGCCGAAGATATTGGGATGCATGAGTCTACGATTTCCCGGGTGACCAACAACAAATACGCCCATACCCCGCGCGGTGTCTTCGAGCTTAAGTACTTTTTCAATAGCTCTGTGACCCGGTCTAATGGCCAAGACGTTGCCAGCGAGTCTGTGAAAAGGATGATTTTTGAGCTGGTCAAAGTGGAAGATGTCAAACAACCTTTGTCCGATCAAAGAATCGTTGAAATTCTCGAAGAGCGGGGCATCCAACTCGCCCGGAGAACAGTTGCTAAATATCGTGAACAACTCCATATTCTTCCATCAAACAGGCGCAAAAAATATTTTTGAGCCCTAAAAGGGAAAAGTTCGGTGTCAAAAGAATCTGTTCTAGTGATCGTTACGGGACTTTCTGGCGCTGGAAACTCGACTGCTTTGCATGCACTCGCCGATGCTGGAATGTATTGCATCGACAATCTTCCCATGGAGCTCTTAGAACCCACGATTCAGCTTTTCGAATCGGGCCGCATCAAAGCGCCCCATGGTTTGGCCCTGTGCATGGATATTCGCAACCCACACTTTGCAAGCACCTTTCCAGCTCTTAAAAAAAAGTTGATGGAACGTATCGGATTGGATGTGATTTTTTTAAAGGCCACTGACCAGTCTATTGCTACCCGTTTTAGCACGACAAGACGAAAACATCCCCTATTGGAGTCGGGGGAATCACTGGTCGAGGCTATCGAAAGAGAGCGCGATCTACTGTCTCCAGTCGAAGAAGCCTCTGACCTGGTCCTCGACACATCGAGCTGGTCTCCCCAGCAACTCTCAAAAATCCTAGAAACCCGCTACTCCAATCTGGTGATTGGCCGCCAACTCCATATCGTGATCACGAGTTTTGGCTTTAAATATGGAGCCTCTGACCAGTCTGATATGATGTTTGACCTCCGCTTTTTAACCAATCCCTTTTTTGTACCTGCACTTCGTAAGAAAAGCGGTTTGGATGTCGAAGTTAAAAACTATTTATTTTCTCAGGAAAAGACTCAAATTATTTTGAAAAAAATCGAGGACATGCTCCGTTTCTTGATTCCACTTTACTACGAAGAAGGGCGCCACTACCTCCGGATAGGGATCGGCTGTACCGGTGGCAGACATCGGAGTGTATGTCTTGCCGAAGCACTCGGCAGCGCTTTTTTGTCCAATTCCGTACCTAATACCATTGTGACCATCATTCACCGAGATATTGATCGTGGGTGATTGTTGGATATTTTGAGAAAATCACTTTTAGGGGCTAGGTGATACTTCCCCTGCAACACGATCAGCCTTGATCCACCCCGAGTCCAGTTCGTAGGTGATCTTTTTGCCTTTGATCGTGCTATTTTGACCCTTTTTGATCTTGGCATTGCCCTCAAGGAGCACCACTCGGTCTTCGTTATTGAACAGCACCTGATTGCCAAAAGCTTCGATTCGTTCCCCTGTGTTGGGATCGATATTGGTGATCTTGACCGGTTGGCCGATGGCGAGGACTTTTTGTACGTCGCGACTGTGTTCGCTAAAGTAGAGCTTAGCGTTTTCGGCCTCTAGTTTGAACTCCCCTTGGGTGACCACCACCTCCTGCACAAGCTCCACAAGGCCTTTTTCCCTCAGCCCTTTGAACCCTAGGCTAGTGAAGTGGACAGGAAGCTTCTCCTGAGGTTCTGAGGTGGCTGGCTTGACGCCTTTAGGACTGCTTTTGGGTTTTCCTGGGGGCTCTTTTGAAGGGGGCTTTTTAACAGGCGCCTCTTTGGGGGCAACTTTCCCTGGAGTAGGTTTCGCTGGCGTAGGGTTCGCCTCCGTAGGAGTCTGTGGCTTTACGGCCGGCAAAGGCGTGTCTTCGTCGATGATCTCACCAAAAACGGGTCGCGGTTGGACACCTAAAACCAATAGGATCCCCATGGGAAGTAAAGCTCTAACCAATCTATTTTGGACTTTCATCAACAGTCGTCACTCCCTTAACCCGACCATTTATCTCCAACATCTCGGTGGTCAAACTATAGATAAAGCCACCTTCTCCCTCAAAATATCGACCTGGGCCATTGACCTGGACGGGCTTTGACGATCGTATCATATTCTCTCTTTGGATATATTCTGCATAATCAGTGGTTAAAACATGGTCCTTAAATCCTACTTGGACAAACCCCGTTAGCTCCGCCCGGTCAAGCTCCGCCTCTTGGCTCATCAAATTGCTGAGACTCGTCGTCCTTAAATAGACCATCGCTTGATTCGATCGCATGGTTTCCTTGGCGGCTTCGGAGTATTTTTCTGCTTGTACATCACCCTCAAGCTCCATGATATTCGGCTCGATATAGTGACCTTTTTTTGCTGAGATCTTTGCTACTAGAGTGCCATCTTCATAATTTAAGGTCGTAAACCCCTGTATGATCACCCGGTGATCGTTGACTTTATTGGCGATCGTTTCCCGTAAAGCTTTTTTCTCTCTTGTCAGAAAAACGCCCGTCGCGATACCAAAGCAAATAATCAGGATTAAAGCTGCAAGCTTACGCCCCAGGGTGCACCCTCCTTTTTGACCCCATTCGATCTCAGTCCCTATTATAGCTTAAGGACACCTAAGCGTCTGTCCGTTCGAATCATTATGTTTGATTAAAATATTTTTGCGGCTAACAAGTCTTGAAGCCTGACTAAACCTACCAGTTGTCGTTTCCCAACTACTGAGGTTTCCACAAAGAGCCGGCTAACCCGGTTTTGGTTCATCTTAAGTGCTGCCTCGATCGCCAAATCCGAATCCAAAATCGTCAGCGGCTTTTGAGACATGATTTCCTGGGCCTGCTGCTTAAGGGCATCAGCTCCTCGGGCGAGCAGAGATCGCCTTAGATCCCCATCGGAGATCGCTCCGATCAGCTCATCTCCATCGACCACCGCTGCGATTCCAAAGTTGTCCACCGTTACGGCCTGTAGGACCTGATAAAAGTCATCATTCCTGTGTATTTTAGGCAGGTTGTCTCCATGGTGCATATGGTCCTTTACCAAGGAGAGTTTACGGCCTAAAGAGCCCCCTGGATGGAGACTTGCAAAATCCCTAGGAGTAAACCCCCGAGCCTCCATAAGGCTCACAGCGAGGGCATCTCCTAGAGCGATCGTAAGGGTGGACGAATTGGTGGGAGCTAAATTATGGGGATCAGCTTCTTTTTCCACATGACAATCGATAATCACATGGGAGAGCTGTCCTAAACTGGATTCCTTTTTGCCCGTAAGCGCGAGGACCGTGATTCCAATCCGCCTGGCAAACTTAGCCACTTCCACCACTTCTGGTGTTTCGCCTCCGTAGGCAATCGCTAGGAGAATGTCCTGATGTTGGAGCATTCCAAAATCACCATGGAGGGCTTCTGATGGGTGCAAAAAGGCTGCTGAAGTCCCTGTGGACGAAAGGGTCGATGCTATTTTTCGTCCCACATGTCCCGACTTTCCCAGACCGGTGACCACGACTTTTCCCTGGTGGGATAAAATCAAATTTACGGCTTGGTAAAACTCCTGGCCCAGCCTTTGGGCTGCGGCTGTGAGGGCTGCGGCTTCGGCAAGGAGGGTTCCTTGCCCTGATTGGATGATGGTTCCAGAACTCATGCCCGCCCCCCTTTGAGGCTTGCTCCCACCAAACCACGAAACAACGGATGGGGGGCAATAGGCTTACTTTTTAGCTCGGGATGGAACTGGCAGGACACATACCAGGGGTGATCCGTCAACTCCATCATCTCCACGAGTTGCCCATCAGGAGACACTCCACTAAAGACGATTCCTTGGGCTTCAAAGAGTTCTCGATAGGCATTGTTAAACTCAAACCTATGGCGGTGGCGCTCGCTGATTTCGTCCGCTTCGTAGGCTTGGTAGGCCTTTGTGCCCCTTTTTAAGACGCAAGGGTAGGCTCCAAGACGCATGGTCCCGCCTTTTTGCGTCACTATCTTTTGGTCTTCCATTAGATGAATCACTGGGTCTTTTAGTTTTCCATTAAATTCCTGACTATTCGCCTCTTTTCGTCCCAGCTTATGTCTTGCAAACTCGATGGCAGCCAACTGCATTCCTAAACAAATCCCCAAAAAAGGCTTGTTTTGGCGCCGCGCATAGTGAATCGCGGTGATCTTTCCCTCGATACCCCGCTCCCCAAAACCACCCGGAACGATAATCCCGTCACAATTTTTAAGTAACGTCTCAACATTATCTTCATTTACAGAAGCTGCATCGATTAAATTAATGTTGATTTTTGCCCTGTGAAAAATCCCCGCATGGACTAAAGATTCTGTGATTGATTTATAGCTATCATAAACGTCCACATATTTTCCTACCATCCCAATAGTACATTCCGCTTCAGGATGATCAAGCGCCTCCACGATTTTGCGCCATTGTTCCAGATGGGGAGCACCCGTCCAAATATTCAACATATCTACAACAGTCTGGTCAAATCCTTGTTGGTGCAAAACCAAAGGAAGTCGATAGATGTTGTCCACATCAAGGGCTTCGACGACGCATTCCGGCTTGACGTTGCAAAAGAGCGCGATCTTTTTCCGTAGGTCGCTTCCAATACTGCGATCGGTTCTACAAACCAAAATATTTGGCTGAATGCCTATTTGTCTTAACTCCTTAACCGAATGTTGAGTGGGCTTGGTTTTAAGTTCACGGGCTGCATGAATATAAGGCACTAAAGTCAAATGAATATATAAAACATTATCATCCCCCAAGTCATACCGCATCTGCCTGATCGCCTCTAAAAAAGGCAGGCCCTCAATATCACCGACGGTGCCGCCGATTTCAACGATCGCAATATCCGCATCAGCAGCGACTCGAAATATATTGTCCTTGATCTGATCGGTGATATGGGGAATCACTTGCACCGTTCCTCCTAAATAATCACCGCGCCGTTCTTTGCTCAGCACCGCATCATAGACTTGTCCCGCCGAAAAGCTGTTCTGTCGTTTTAGGGTGGCTTCTGTAAACCTCTCATAATGGCCAAGGTCTAAATCGGTCTCAGCTCCGTCATCCGTAACAAAAACCTCGCCATGCTGGGAGGGATTCATCGTCCCTGGATCCACGTTGATGTAGGGATCAGCCTTCATGAGAGTGACTTTCAAGCCACGGGTTTCTAACAGCGCCCCACAACTCGCCGCCACGATTCCTTTTCCTAACGAGGAAACCACTCCACCTGTCACAAAAATAAATTTGGTACGACTGCGGCTTTTTGGTGTCTTTTGCACGGGTTTATTTCCAAAAAAGTTAAGGGCTGAAGACTGCAACTCGTATATCGAGGAATAGCGAGAAAAACGAAATGCCTGGACGGAACGTCATAGTAGTGGTCTGGTTAGATTCAGTCAAGAACGACTTTTTTACGATTTTAATACAGTATGTTAAGACTCTAGCGGGAAGACTAAAATCCCGGGGTTGGACCTCCAAAAGTCCTCCCCCATCTACCCCAAGAGGTCTCTAGGACCACCCCTGCCAGCTGGGTAGCTTGTTAACTCTGGTAGGAGCATACCCTGTGCTTGCGTGTCCTGTTCACAAAGGATCGTAATTGGTCAGGGCGGATTTGTGGACAGGCTCCTAAGTGAGATACTGTAGCAGATCTCCTCTCCTAAATGTGGCTGACAGCCTCTGCAACCCAATCGCTTGGCCTCCGTAGAGTTTGTTTAACGCATCGCCGAGTACTTTCACAGATTTATCAAAATAAGTCTCTCCCTGTTCAGATAAGATTTTGCGAGCTTCCGCAAATTTTCTGTGGTCAAGATCACTCAGCTTGATGCACATCCCTTCAAGAAGATATCTTCCCATCAGCATGGACGAAAAGCATGATCCGTATCGCACAAGTTCTGGAGAACCTTCAGGAGGTCTTCTCCTTTTACTCTCTGCTATTCTAAATATAAGAACCGCCATGACTAACTGAGCACCATTTAGATCTTTTGTAAAAATTTCATCGTAGAGCTTTCCAAAATGATCTCCGCTCCTAAACTTTGCTTGTTGAGGACGTCCTCGCCAAACGCATAAAATCGCTTCGGCGGCTGTCCCTACGCTGATTTCGTTGGCTCGAAAAGCCCCCTCTGTTCTCTGTCGCCTGTAGTCGAAACCAAGTTCATGAATCGACATTTCAAGACTTTTCTGCAAGTCCTGATTAGATCTTAAATCCTTAAGGTCCACTGGATTTTGACTGTTCGTCGCATATGTAATCATTTTAACAAAGGAAACTGCAGCCTTCGGAACTTGGTATAAGCGAACAAGAACAAAAGCAGCATCTATATTGTCTTGTCCTGCTTTGGTTTCCTTGTTCAGATCTTCTAATACGGCGAAAACGGTTTTGCTAGTTTGACCTCCATTTATGATCTGAAGGCCTTCGACTCGAACCTTATAATTGTCGCTTTGAAGTGCATTAAAATCAAATCGATCGCAAATCAGAGTTATGCCATTGTTATAAAAATAAAAATTTTGCCTCTCTTGAGGATCCATTAAAGTAGTTTTTATTCCCTCATTTATCCTGTTACCATGCAAGCCCAAATACCTTCTAATGTTTCTTTCGAGCAGCCGGTCTCCATGGGTTCTCATCAACCTTCCAATTTCTGATATTGCCATTTTTCCTATAAAAACTCGGGAATAGTTGAAATCCTCTACAAATGCCTTTCCGTTAAACTGTAAGGTATCAGCAACAGCCGATGTCGATTGCAGCACCTTTACAAGCACATCGTGGTTGATGTGTTCAAAGGTTACTCTTTCATTAAAACCTTCCCTGTCGATAATTTGTTGGCACTCTGGACGTTTCCATGAAAGCCCATTGTTACACAAAAGCACACGCACATTGGGAATGACTCCATCGACAATTAGGGACCGAATTTCTTCCACCTGAGCTTGGAGTCGCTTGTTAAAATTTTGTGGAGCAGTCGGCGAAAAGAGCGTTCGAACAGCTTGTACACATTTCTCTACGCCACCTTGAGGGAAATTTTGATTACCCTCCAAATTAGACTGGCTATACTTTGCTTGGATGATGGTCACTGTAAAATCACCGTCGGTTATATCTCCAATCGACATAGCGTCGATCCCAAAATCGCCACCACCCTCTGTTAAGATCTCAAGGGCTTCTTCGTTTGAGAGATCCAGCATGACCTTCGCACAGAGAATGACAAATGCGGCTGATATAAGTCGCTTATCATCCAACTTACCTACATGCTCCTCCATCTGGGGCCTAAATTTTTCGGCGAGACCGCGAACCTGCTGATCAACTATCTGTACATTAATGTTCAATTGCTACCTTTCAATAGGTTACGCCAGTTTTCTCGGCTTGCACTGGCTCGAGATCTTAGAATTTTTATAACTCATAGGGAGCAGATTGGCCACGGACAAGGAATAGAGCAAATTGTGTGTTTAAATCCATCATTTTATGCCCAAACCGTGAAATTATCGCGCGTTATAAAGACCGGCTCACAGGCCGAGTGGAACTCTTCAAAGAACTCCTCAAGACCAGCCTCGTGCCGTGCTTGTATTCCTTCCCAAGACACCTGATAGGGAGTCAGGCCTTCCTGTGTTTCGACAACAAAGTCAACCTCGTTTTTGCCCTTCCAGTAGTAGACCTTACTATACCGACGCCTCAGTTCAAGAAAGACAATATTCTCGAAATCTTTTCCCAGATCTTTCCCCGTCCGGCTGACGACAGCTCGCCGCAATGCAGGATCGATTGCATAGTATTTTTTGTTGTGATGGCTGCGTTTTCTTTCCGAGTAAGCAAAATACTCACAACCAAAGCAAAGATAGGCGTTCTCAGCTGCTGCGAGGTAGGCACCAACTGTGTCGACCGACAGATTTAGAGTGCCAGAAAGTCGGCGCAGGCTCAGCTCGGAGCCGACTGCTTCAAAGGTCATCTTGATGGTACGAGTCAGATCGAGGGCTGTCCTTGCTTTGAGACGCTCGCGTAGATCTTTCTCGATGATGTCGATGAAGTATTGCCGCAGCAATCTCCCCGGCTCGGGGTCTTGAAGCACACGTGGAAAGCCACCGCGCTGAAGGTAGTCCTCTAAGGATAGGTCGGGAAAAGCATGGGAAAACTCCCGCCAGGAAAAAGGAAAGAGCTCGTAGGAAAGATGGCGGCCTGTCAATACCGTGGAAAGCTCACCGGACAGCATGGAGGCATTTGACCCAGTGATAACGAACACGTCGTCAGCGGGTCGATCAAGCCGGAGACGCAACCACTTCTGCCAGTTGCTGACGACTTGCAGCTTGTCGAAAAAGTAATGGTGGCTGCCCTCAGGCTGAATCTCGCGAGCGGTTGCAAGGATTTCATCGAGAAGTGACGCATTCAGGCGATCGACGATGCGAGGATCCTCGAAGTTTACGGCAAAGCAATGAGTGTTTGCGATCTGCCAACTCTGGCTGAGTTGCTGCAACACGGTTGATTTGCCGCACCGCCTAACGCCGGTGATCATAGTAGCGAGATCAGGTGCTGGTCGCCCTACCTTAAATTGCCTTGGCCAGGGTATAGGACTCGGTGCTAAACTCCAGGTTTCCATAAGCTCGCTTATTATTTTGGACATTTTCGGATAACCACCTGATAAAATGCGGAATATCAATCTTGTCGATCGTAGTCGACAAGATTGATATTGTCAATTACGATCGACAAAAGGGTAACAGTCAGCCGTGAACGACGGGGTTTTACGGCACTTATGATAAAATCAGTTTGTCTCCAAAAAAATCCAATCAACTTGACATCCATGACTCAGAAAGAAATTTAAAAGCCTATGGACGTTTCATACCTATTTAGATTTGGTAGTTTGTCAATGATCGTCCTTTGTACCTGTTGTTTTTTGGAGGGTAAAAAAAAGAAGAATCAACGGGGTGCCACGGGGGGATCAGAAATTGTCCTCAGGGACTCCATTTTCTTTGACCGGCTGGGGGATCGAACTAGCGCTCGCCTGACTTTTAAAACCAAAGTCCCAGCAACCTGCCAATATACCTTTTACCCCCAGGACCAGCCCACACCGGACGCTCCCCCGCAACCCATCCTCTGCTCAGACCCTGACAAACCCAGGTCCGAATTTAACGAGAGAATCAGCCCACTTTTAGCTGGCAAACTCTATTTTCTAACCCTGACTGCTAAAAATCCTAGCGCACCCGGAACACCCGATACTTTTATCGTTCGAGAGCCGGAAGGGGGAGGGGGAACCAACTCCCCGGCTGGAACCTCACCCTCAGGGACGTCTCCCTCGGGATCACCATCTTCAAATGGAGATCAAGACACTGCACCCCTGAGCGAGCTTTTTGTCGGCAGAGTCGACATGGCCCTCAAGTCTGCTGAGGTGCTGAGGCATGTCCTTAAAACCCCCCTTTCCCGTGAGGCCATTCGCAACGAGCTTAAAAGAACGGTTGGATGCCAAGACCAAGCCCCTACGACCTCCTATCCCTTTAGGAGTCACGAGAACCAAATTCTTATTTCGCAACTAGCGACCAAAGATCTTGGCACGGCCTTAAGCACCCCTCGACCAGACCTTCCAGGGGTGCTTAATTTGGACTACTCAGCGATCAACGATGGGATCGATAAATGGACTTTTATGTACCGCTTTCAAGACCAAGATCAGATTTATTCTGCCAGGCCTGTGGTACGGCTTGCCAAAGTCCAGTTGATCAGCGACCAAACTTATGACCTCGATATTCCAAACCTGGATGAATCTTCGGAACCCGTCAAAATCAATCCCCTTAAGGAACTTAAGATCCAGTGGACGGTACCTCCCCAAACCCCTGCCACTTCCTATGTGACGGTCCAGATCGGTCGGCCTACCCTTGCGAAATCGGTTTTTTGCGTCTTCCAAGCCGACCAAAGAACCGGTACCATCCCACCCCAACTGCTATCTAATCTTCAATCAGGTCGGCATGTTATCTCAGTCGAACTCGCCACTACGGTTTTTTTGCCGAAAGAAAAATGGATCACGACGGCCTATGATTGGCGGTCTGGAAGAATCGAAAAATAAAAGGAGTGACTCCATTGCAGGATAGCATCCACCCAACCGATACTCCCTATCGATACCTTGCTTCGCCCCTGGTGATGTTC
This sequence comes from Oligoflexales bacterium, assembly GCA_041736175.1. GTDB lineage: Bacteria > Bdellovibrionota_B > Oligoflexia > Oligoflexales > CAIYRB01 > JBGSUI01. Next base: position 47,167 of record JBGSUI010000059.1, read on the forward strand.
AGTATCATTTTGTTTTTTTTGGGGAGCACCCTGGGCTATGGAGCAACCGTTAAAAAAGTAAACTCCAAAAAAGGGCTTGTTCTCTTGGATGTTGGTGCTGATGAAACCCTAGAGACCGAAACCGAAATCTGTATCTTCAATGAAAACGACAAAAAGACCGATTGCGGCACCATCACTAAAATCAAAGGCAAAACCGCTACAGTAAAGATGAAATCCAAGAAAAAAATCAAAAAAATAAAGCCTGATATGGCGGCCCGCGCCCCTGACTCCGATGGTAGTGATGGGGCTGAGGGTGGCTCGTCAAAATCTGCTTCTGGCAAGATGCCCATGGGTCTCTTAGGTCGCTATCTTTATACGATCGCGGCGCCTTCAACTTTTAAAAGAAATGGCTATGTTGTACCTGTTTCAAAAACTCCATCCACCCTCTGGAAGGACGAAGGGACTGTGTCTGACAGTGGCCTAGGTTTTTCCCTTGCTTTTGCAATTCCCGTATCTAAGTACGCCATTATTCCGGGATTCAGGTACCGTGTTGCTAGTGTTGAAGTCATCTCAGACTATGCCAGTGACCGCCGGGACCCATATGTATCCACTCTCACTACGGCCTCTAACTTGGGCCTTTTTGCTGATTTCCAATTTCTCAGAATGCCCTTGGGTTCCATAGCCCTCTTCAACATGAGTTCTGGACTCGACATCGATGCCTCCACCGTAACCTTTAAAGCCGAAAAGCGTGATGATACTGGTGCAACTCCGACGACGCCCATAGCCACTGCCACCTCAAAGCTCACTGTATTATCCTTAAGAGTCAGCGGTGGACTTGACTTCATGTTTGGAAAATCCTTTGGGGTTTCCTCGGGACTCAACGTGCTCCTACCCCTCGCTGCTTTTGGCGCCTCTTTTAGCTCCAAAATGGAGGACTCCGAAAAAAGAGGGGTTGAAGATCCACAGACGGACCTTAAAAACGCTGTTGGTCACAAGAAAAATGGCTTTGGGGCCGAATTCTACCTTGGTCCTAGCCTGTACTTTTAAGGCTTCGCACCACCAAATAGTGGCTTTGTTCGGCCATAGCTAGACGAATGCTGAGTCCCGTGGCCATCATCCCAAAGACTAGTCCACTAAGCGGCCCGTCAAAGATAATGGATAGGCTTACGAGATCGAGAAGTCTCGAAAAATACTCGGGATGGCTCAGAAACCGGTAGGGTCCTAGGGCATAGTGGCGCATCTGAGGATGGGCCAAACACCGGTAAGTCCACAACATATTAACGGAATCAATCGCCCACCATCTTAGGGCCGATGACAAGGCAAGGAGCCCTGTAAAAAACACTTTGTAATTTATCTCACATTGAAAAGTTGGGTAAAAAGCTCCTTCGAAAACAATAAAAATAGGTGCCAACTTTAAAATAAGATACAAAACTTGGCTCACTCGGGGCGAAGACTCCACAGCTCCTTGATCCCTTAAAAATTTATAGTTTCTACGATGGATTCTCCACTCTGCATACCAGCCTAAGACTAAACTTATTATGATAGATATTTTAAAAAAATCCATACACCCTCACTTGAGCAGACCCATACCCCTTGGCGTTTAATGTCTGGTACCATGTTATAATAAAGCTCATTCTATCTAAAAGCCTTTCGGGAGACTCTCGCTATGAATTATGGGACTCAAAGGAATGTTCTAAAGTATTTTTCCATAGCAACAATCGTCATGGGACTGGGTTGCTCAAGTGAGGAAAAGGAGGAAACCACCACGGCACCTACGACGACTGCTGGTAGCTTTGCCGACGCTAACACGGTGATCACTGCCAGCTGCTCGGCTAGTGGTTGCCACGGCAAGACTGGTGCTGGCTCCACAATCTACCAAGATAACGAAACCAACGTCAAAAAAGACAAAGCCAAAATCGACGCTTCCATTGCCAAGGCCAAAGGAGCCGATGGGTTTATGCCTAAAAATGGCAATGCCCTCTCCGACGCCGATAAAAAGAAGATTACTGATTTTAAATAAGCTATTTTGTTATGAAAAATATGGTTAGTCTGAGTATTTTGGACTAGACTCCAAATTAGTCATGAGTAAATTGGAGTCTGGTCCAAAATACTCATGCCAACGCGGAGTGGCTCCTCATGCGCGCACATTCTACTTGTGGTGACTCTCTGGTTGATTTTATTCCAATTTAGGAATAAAATCCCATGAGGAACTGGAGGCAGCATGACCCTAAAAGTCGTTGAATTCTTGGGCGATTGCCCTAAATGAGAGCTGCTTAAAATGAAAAAAAAGACCACAAAACGCAAGGCTAAAACGCGCGGAGCCCCAACCCAACCAAGTGTCTTCGAACAGCTCGGTTTCGACACAGCTGAGGCAGCAGCGCTTGAGCGAAAGAGCGTCTTGTACGCCAAGGTTGTGAAAATGGCCCACGCCCACGATCTGACGCAGAAGAAGCTTGCGAGTCTCCTTGGCATTACACAGCCGCATGTCAGTCAACTGCTCGGCGGCAAGATCAGCCGGTTTAGCGTCGAAAAGCTTATCGAGTTCGCTGAACGACTTGGCGCAGACGTCGAAATCGTGGTGCGAAAGAAAGCAAGTTAACAGAGGATTACGAAAAAAACGGAATCCGCGTCCTGCCTTTCTCGACCTTTTGCCGCCTTTGCAACATGCCTTAACATGTCTGGACCCAACGAGTTCTGGATTTTCCCAAAAAGAGGAGGTAAAAGGGTCTTCCTATGATTGATTTGTCGACCCTCAATACCGAACAACGCCATGCCGCGACCCATATCGACGGCCCCCTTATGATCCTTGCCGGAGCTGGTACCGGGAAGACAAGGGTGATCACCTATCGTATTGCCTATATGCTAGGATGTGGGATTTTTCCCGAACAAATCGTGGCCTTATCTTTTACAAATAAGGCCGCTAAAGAGATGGCCGAGCGGGTCAAAACCCTGATCGGGGCCAAATCCAAAAAAGTCTGGTTGGGGACCTTTCACAGCTTTTGCCTCCACCTCCTCCGTGCCCACTCCCATGCCCTGGGACTGCCGGCTAATTTCGGGCTCGCCGATACTGCGGACCAAATCGAACTCGTCCGTCGAAGCCTTGAGGAAAAAGGTTGGTCCGGACTGTACAAAGTCGATCAAATTCACCAACAGATCAGCCGAGCCAAAAACTACCTTCTGACTCCGGAGCAAATCCTTGCCGAGGGCGCCAAAGGCCCATTTCAAGGCGATCCAGCCGTGCTCGCTGAAGTCTTTAAGCTCTATGAGCGGCAGCTTAAACTCCATAGGGTCATCGATTTTGATGACTGTATTTACAAAACAGTTTTTTTGTTGTCCCAAAACCCTGAAATCCGAGAATCTTGCCATCGTAAGTTTAAATATTTTATGGTTGATGAATTCCAAGATACCAACCTCGCTCAGCTCAAAGTCCTCGAATTGATGGTGCCCCCCGCTCACAATGTCTGCGTGGTGGGAGATGATGACCAATCAATCTACAGCTGGCGCGGTGCTATGTACGAAATCTTAGAAAACTTTGAACAGCTCTTCCCGGGGACTAAGATTTCAAAGCTAGAGCAAAACTACAGATGTACCAATGTCATTCTCGACGCTGCCAATAAAGTGATCAAGAACAACAAAAGGCGAAAGGACAAAACCCTGTGGAGTGCTTCTAAAGACCAAATCCCCATTACCATCCATCTTTGTACCGATGATGGTGAAGAAGCTAAATACGTAGCTGATAAATGCTTAGCTCTTCTCGGCAGCGGCTTTGAACCCAGGGACATCGCCATCCTTTACCGCGCCAACGCCCAAGCCCGCGCCTTTGAACTTATTTTACGGGAATCTCGCATTTCTACCAAAACCTATGGCGGACAGAGCTTTTTCGAACGCAAAGAGATTAAGGATTTCCTTTGCTATCTCCGATTGGTTTTAAATCCACATGACCGCCTCGCCCTATGGCGCATCATCAACACGCCCCACCGGGGGATTGGACTTAAGACCCTTGAGAGAATCGATGGGATCGCCCACGCCGATAAAAAATCACCCTACGAAGTGCTCGAAGACTTTGATCACTCAGGCGTCAAAGAATTCATCTCCCTAATGAACCAACTCAAGTCTTTTCCAAAAGAAACTCCTGACCAGTTTCTGTCTCTAGGCCAGCAGATTATCAAACTAAGCGGATTAGATACCGAGATTAAACTCAAAAACGATAACCTAGCCGCAAGAGACCGTAAACTTCAAAATCTTAGGGGAATGCCCCCATGGATTGAGTCTATGGCCAAGCATCTTTTCAACGAAAACGGCTCCATCAGCCACCGAAATCTCCTGGATATCCTTAGCTTAGATGGGGACCGGTTTGAAGGTGACGAAAAAGGTAAGGGCAACCATATCTCGCTAATGACGATTCATGCTGCTAAAGGACTCGAATATCCAGCCGTTTTTGTTGTAGGCCTGGAAGAAGACTATCTTCCCCATAAAAACAGCCTCCTCGACGCAGCAAGCATCTGTGAGGAGAGACGCCTGTTTTACGTAGCCCTCACTCGAGCAAAATCACGACTCTTTTTGTCCCATTGCCAAGAAAGACTCTCTGGATACCAAGGTAAAATCGCTCGGTTTCCTTCCCGGTTTATCAAAGAAATACCCGAATCCGCTTATATCGCCACCAATGCCGGTACCGAGGCTCCTGCCCAGGATGATCGAAAACAAACCTTTAGCCGCAAACTCAGCCAACTGCGAAATTCAATCGCCGCTCCAAACAACGGCCAGTCCCCACGCAAACCCGCACTTTGAGAGTGAGTCGGTCTATCGAGCTAGCCCTAACGACTATTTGATCACTTCGGCGTCGATAAAACCCTTACCCTCGACAAAGACCCTTAGCTTAGAAATGATCCGACTCTCAATCTGTCGGGCCCTTTCGCGGGTGATTCCATAGCGGTCCCCTAGGTCTTGAAGAGTAGGGGGTTGATCAGCCATAAGCCGAGCATCGAAAAACTCTAGATCTCGCCCTTTTAAAGTCAGGCGAAATTCAGCCAGGTGGTCTGCAAATATTTCACGTATTTGTTCTCGGGCAAGGAGTTCTTCCGAGTTTTGTTGGTCTGCCGCTAGCTGAGAGCCTCGGGACGGGCCACTATCGGCATCCAAGCCCAAGGGAGCGTCGAGGGATAGGTCTGGCGTTGCTAGCCGCGCCTGCATCTCGACGACATCTTTTTCTTTGACATTTAAATGCTCCGCTAAAAGCTTTGCATCCACATGATCGTATTCTTGCAGGAGTTTTCGCGCTGTTTTTTCCAGATTATAGAAAAGCTTTCGTTGGTCTGCGGTGGTCGCTATTTTGACCTGGCTCTTGTTATCCATAAGATATTTTAAAATATAGGCTCGAATCCACCAGGCCGCATAGCTGGATAGCTTAACTCCTTTATAGGGGTTGAACCGTTTGACGGCCTGCATCAGCCCAAAATTGCCTTCTTGGATCATATCGAGAAGATTAAGCTGCGCTTGGCGAAAATCATTTGCTATTTTAACAACCAGTCTAAGATTAGAAGTCACCAATCGATGGGCCGCATGGACGTCACTTTCGTCAAAATGCTGTCTCGCTAACTCATACTCCTCTTCGGGGTCTAAGAGAGGATACTTTGCAATCTGCTGCATATAAATCTGAAGTGGGGATTTTTGAATTGGCGCAATTGCGGATTTTTGTGCCGGTACCTTCGTCACTTTGCTCCTTTAACAATTTGCTTCGCTATGAGTTTAGTCATTCGGAGAAGGCGCCTTAAAAGCTTCCTTTTCTATCCAACGTAGGATAATAATTGAAATTATGTAATTTGTCGAGATGCTTTTCCCTGGGCTGTTCCATGGATTCATCATCTTAGACCAAGAAAGGTACCTATGGCAGGCATTGGCATTATCACCAATCCACACTCTCGGCTGAACAAGGCTAACCCAAATAATATCAAGGTATTAGGGTATATATTAGGGACCCAAGGGCGACTCGAAGTCACTAATACCCTCGACGATCTATCAAGGGTTGCCCTCCAATTTAAAGAGCAGGGCATATCGATCTTAGCAATCAATGGCGGAGATGGCACCGTCAGCAGAACCCTTACGGCGTTTATAAAGGTCTATGGTTCCCACCCGCTCCCCAAAATCGCGCTCCTTCGGGGGGGCACTATGAATGTGATTGCCCTTAACTTAGGTTTAAAAGGCTCTCCTGACCAACTATTGGCAACCCTCGTCGAAGCCTATTCTACTGGTGAGGACTTGCCTACAACTCATTTATCCACATTACAGATAGGTGACTCTTATGGGTTCTTGTTTGGGACAGGAGTCGCTTATGATTTCCTTTTAGAATACTACCAACGTAAATCGGGTCCTCTAGGAGCCTTTTTTTGGTGTTTAGCCGTTTGGTTTTCGGGCTGGTTTCAAGGAAAGCTCTACAAAAAAATCATGAAAGAAAAAACAATAAACATAGTCCGCGAGGATAACGTCCAAGTAAGACAGAAAACCATCAGCCTTTTATGCTCTACGGTTAGAAAAATGCCTCTTGGATATCCACTTTTTTATAAACTTAAGGATGTCAGACGTAAAATCCAATGCGTTTCGTTTACTATAACCCCTAAAGACGCAATTTGGAAATTTCCTCTCATCATGATAAAAGGAAAACATGCTTCTAAGGTTGATAAGTATGACCTTCTCACGGACCAACTCCGACTATCAAGTGACGAACCCATAGGTTACACTTTAGACGGGGAACTTTATCCTGGCCAAGGATCCCTTGAACTAAAACTAGGCCCTGAGGTGGAATTTGTCTCGATCTAACTTAAATTCACGAAACGAACATCAAGAATTTGAAAACACCATGACAAACACGATCTCTCCTACTGTAAAGGTGCTGACCCCTGGTCTTATTAAGTCCGTAGCCCTTGCTCTGAATGTTCCACATCCTAAGATTACTTGGCTGGCCGGCGATGGCTCTGATCGATGCTATTTCCGAATCTATACGGGAAAACATAATAAACTTAACTCCAAATCCTTTGTCCTGATGAAACTCTCCGACGCTGATGCCCAAGCACTGAAAAACAATGGTTATGACTGGGTCACCATCGCTCATATTTTAGAAGAACAAAACGTTAAAGTTCCAAAAATTTTCACGATTCTCCAGGAGCACTCTGCCATAATCATAGAAGATTATGGAGATTTGATGCTAGAGACAAAAGTATTCGAACTCAGTAAAACCAACGATCTAGAAGTCATTAAAACCATCTACCATAAGGGTTTTGAAATTATTTCAAGATTTTTGGAAATTTCCAAAATCCCTGACTTACAACAATCCAAACCACTTTGGACCCAACGGGCCTTTGATGGGGAAAGGTTTGTTTGGGAACTCAATTTTTTTCTCCAAAAATTTGTAAACCAAGTAGCTCAGGTCTTTTTGGACGATAAGGAAATGGCTATCTTCCAAAGTGAGGCAGCGACGATCGCAACAATATTAGCTGAAAATTCACAGTATTTTGTGCATCGAGACTTCCATTCTCGAAATATCATGGTGCTTGAAGACGGGCTGGCCGTCATTGATTTCCAGGATGCCCGGCTAGGCCCTGCCTCCTACGACTTAGTATCGTTGATCTTCGATTCATATGTCCCCTTTACGGCTTCCATGAGGCGAGATCTCCTCCAAGAGGCCATGACTTTTTTGAGCGTCAAACACCCGCCTCAAATCATCTCCGAAATAAAATCCCTTTGGAAACCCATGCTCCTCCAAAGACAACTCAAAGCCATAGGTAGCTTTGGCTATTTAACAGTCGACAAACAAAAGGGCGATTATTTGAAATATGTCGCCCCGGCTCTAAAAATAATCGAAGACCAGGGCGTTCAAGATGAGCGGTGGCCCTTTATCTCCTCGGTCTTAATGCGAAGAATCGCCGACGCGGTCCATGGTGGGTGTTTAGAAGGTATACCCTCAAATAACCCAAATGTCTCATGATGGACCCTACTGCACCCGTGGGGCTGATCCTCGCTGCGGGCTATGGCCAAAGACTTCGCCCTATCACTGAGTTTTGGCCTAAGCCGCTTATACCTTTTGTAGGGGCAACCCCTCTGGCTCTTGCCTACCAGCAGCTCCTACAGCTTCAGCTCAGTGAGATTTGGATCAACACCCACTACCGCTTTCAGGACTTTCATGTCCATACATCCTGCTTTCCACGAACGCCCCTCAGTCACAAACCGCCACAGATAAGCTACGAGCCAACAATCCTAGGTACGGGTGGGGTGTTTAATCCCCTTAGATCCTCACTAAAAGATCGGGATGTCTTGGTTATCAATGGTGATGTGATTGCGCCTTTTGACCTGGGCGCGCTGTTAAACCAACACCGTTCCACCAAATCCGTAGCGACCATGATCCTTTTGCCCCAGGTGATTCCGGGGGAAACTGCCGTCTGGTACCAGGGCGAGCACATCGTCGGAATCCAAAAAGAAGTTTTCTCCGGTGCTCACCCTGGCAACTTCGCCTGTGCCCAAATTCTATCGCCAGATTTTTTACAACTTTTGCCCCAAGAAGGGTCGTTTGATGTCATTAACTATGGCTATCGTCAGGCTCTCGCCAAGCAAATGCCCCTCTCCTATGTGCTTCACCAGGGGCCATGGTTTGATATCGGATCTCCCCAAAGTTATTTTAATGCTGTTCAATCTTTTTTTGTCGAAGCTATTAAAGAATCTACTGGTCCTAAACTCAACCTTATGGATGTGAATAGCTGCCGGAGTTGGTATGGAAAACCACCTTTGGGCCCACAACCCTTTGCTAACGACTGCGACAAAATTCCGGTGGATTTGAGGTTATCCCCTGGTTCTATGGTCGAAAGAGGCTCGATCCTTGGTAAACAGGTCACTATTACCAGATCTGTTGTGTTGCCAGGGTCTGATATTCCTGATGGTGCCCTGATTGATTTAAAGATTTGTGGACCTTTTGGCCAACTGCCGGTCGCATATTCACCTTAAATAACTGACTATATTTATAAATATCTAAATCTCGACATTCATCCCCGTCCATATCCGCCTTTCGGGCGCTCCTACTCCCTCGCCGATTCCGACTCCTGCTCCTGCGACTAGACTCCAGAGCCCAGCTCCCTGATAGCGTCCGTAGAGGCCAAGCTCACTTGGATTGCTGGAATTGAGACCAAAAACAGACTGCTCCTGGTAGCGAAATTCATATTGAGTACCCAGGGAAAAACTTTGCGGGAAGCGGTAATCCATGGATGCCAGAAATTGGATATAGCTATTGATCTCCAGAGGCTTTGAGCGCTGGTCTTTAAAGATTTCCTTTTGGCGGTAAAGGTATCCCAAATTAGCATTCCATTGGAATTGCTGAACTTGGGGGTTATATCTTAAGTTTTTTCGGCCCAGCGTCTGCCCAAACTCTCCCGTCGCTAAAAACTTAAGTCCGTAGACGGTTTTTTCTTCTCCTAAAAGCAGCTTTTCATCGCCCATGGGCACCTGTGCGATTGGCATGATCCCGAAGGCAACATGCTCTAAACGAGTGAACTGGTATTTTACCCGGACCTCAACATCGCCTACTTTTCCGATCGAGGTGGATCGACCCTCTTTACCCCGAAGAATCCGGTCTTGACCCGTATCGCGGTCGATCTCCGCTTGGTAAATGACGGGCACATCGATCCCAAGGGATAGATTTTTGAGGATCCTAAGACTCCCGACTGCATGAAACACCGTCAATCGATCGACTAAATTTGTCTCCTCGCCGCTCTGTCCTGTTAAATTAAGGGAGTTGGCTGAATCACTCAAAAAGAGTCCACCCTTAAATCTCACTCCTGGGGTTACCATCGCTTTTTCTGGAAGACCAACTCCATCGACCGTCGCTCTTGTCGTTAGGACATTCATATGATTTTTCTGAGCTTCAGCTCCGGGGTTATTTTCTGCGGAATAACCCGGTGGGGCAAAGTTCAGGGTCACCAGAGGAAAGATAAACAATGTGATTTTTATCGCCCCTTTTTTAAAACCCAGCAGACCCAAGGGGGTCAAGATCAAACTCCACCAAAACACGTCAAACATAAATTCCTGTTTTGTCAAGGTGCCTAGGGTACCACAGCTTACTCCTCCACCTCTCAGATTTAACTCCTTTTGGAGCTGCTCGGGAGCCAACTCAAAGCGAGGGCACTCTAACTCACTCTCTTTCATCCCACTTTGGTCTTTGACTTTTTCTAATTGTGTCTCAATATTAAATTTATAGTTGGTCGAACCCGAAAATATCGAGAATGAGATCTTAGCGTTGGTCACTGGAGCGACTCTAAATTTATCGGCAAAATCTATCGGTGTCTGACCAATCGTAAAGCGACTCCCTTGGGGGTGACCTTCTTGTTCGGCACCGCCATTGACCGTGTAAACAACTCGGTTTATGGGTATCGTCTCTAAATCATTTGTTGCGACCATTTCCAAGAGATTTTCCAGATCTTGATTTCCGCTAATTTTTTTAACGTAGTTTTCTGGAGAATAGCTTAAGATGCCTTGAATTTCTTTTTGTGGATCCCAAGCATTCACGCTCCAATTTTGTGGATTCCTGAATTCTTCTGAAGTGAGACTACAATCTTTTGTAGGTGGTAATGGATTTTTGATTTGACAAATATTTTCCATAGAATCTCTATAAAGCTCCCCAAAAAGAGGCTCTGGCGAGGGTACCAAAGCATAGCCGATTTTTAATTGACTGTACTTTGGATCAAGTAAGAGGCTTTTTTGTTTGCTAGCCACCAACTGATAATGACTCAACCTTAAATAGGGATAAGGATCCTCTACTGCCAACCCTTCCGGTGACTGATAGGCTCTTCCATCTGACAAAATGATCACGGCCTTTTTACCGGGAATTTGGCTTAACCCCATCTTCTCATCTGCTGCCATTTGAAGGGCCTTATCGTCAATCCCACTCGATTGTCTTTGGCTTTGGGCGAATTTACCCTTTGCTGCAAGTAATAATTTGGCGATAAGATCTTTTTGGCCTTGGTTCTTTAAAGTCCTGGCGGGGATAAAAACACAGGTAAAATCCCGATCAAGGGTGACGGCCTCGCCTTGATACTCTCGACATTGCGAAAAGGTGGAGCCCATGACGATACCGAGTTTTATACCATCTCCCTGAGACCTATCCGACTCAGTGGAAAAAAGATTAAATATTTTTTCCGCCATTTGATCGGCACTTTGTCCAATTTTTGCTCTGGACTCGTCACCTAGACTCATCGATGCTGAACGATCAAGTACCAGGACTGAATCCAGCAGTATTTGGGAATTAAGGCTATTCTTAGGACATATTTTACCTGTGATCAATAGCGTTTCTCTATCGATGGTCCATTGAAATTTTTTTAAAGACTCCTTTTGATCTAATCCATTGGTAGAGGAGTTATCAGTTCCAATACAAAAATTTTTATCGATCTTTGCTAAATCTGCAAGGCAAGCTTGAGCCGGGTTATCCACAGCTAAAATGGGCGAGGTGAAACCCACCCCTAGGGTTATGCCTAGAGTCATCGCAGTTGCCCAGATTATGGACACTTTTCCCTGGGCCTTCATTGCTTGAAACTCCTATTTTATTTTTTAAAATTAGTATGTTATGTCCATTATCTAGATTTCTTCGGTTGGTTTCTCCGAAGGGCTTCCTATAAGGTCTAGCGAGACCTATGCCATACTTCTGGTGACAGTTATCCACAGAGTTATCCACAGGTTTTAGAGCACTCTAACCTAAGCCATAAATAAATATATTTTTGTTTTCTAATATCAAACTAATATTTAGTTAAAATATTTCTGTGTTTGTACACAAATATAATCTATGTACAAACATTTGTATAATTATATTGTAGTTTTTAAGCCGCCCCTCAGTTCCTAAAATCGCCTATTTTCTATACAAAAAAAGGACTTAAAAAAGTCCTTAAAGAAACGGTTTGCAGAAATTCAGCGGTCGTTTCTATTTAGCCTAACGTTCCAGCAAGATTGAAGAATTCTCGGCGAAATTCCGTTATTTTTCGACTTAACCGACCGCTACAGATTCGATTGGTCAGCAGCATTGCAAAATCGTTCTTGTGGGGCCGCACCCAAAAAGCAACTCCGGTAAAACCCATATGACCAAAAGCCCTTCCTCCCCCAAAACCCATCGAGCTAGGATCATCCGCTGGACGCCAGCCTAAAAGCGAAGGAGATGGCTTTTGCTGCTGCTTTTCACTGCGTCGCCTCTGCTGGAGACGCTTTTGATTTTCTCGGAAGATGGTCTCGCCTACTTTTGAATGAAACAAGGCCTGTAGATAGGTCGTAAGAGATTCCCCTGATCCAAAAAGTCCTGCATGTCCGCTCACTCCTCCAAGACTGGCGCAGTTTTCATCATGCACTTCGCCGACGAGTAGTCTTTTTCTGAGGTAACAATAGCTTGTGGGTACACATCGGTCCCTTAACTCCCCAGACGGGGAAAAGTCGAGATCTCTGACTTGTTCCCCGATTTTTAGGTCTTTAGTCAACCAATCATTCCATTGGCTTGCCAGGGATTGCTGCTTTTTAAGGCCTAGGGCTAGGCCTAATAAAATAAAACCTAAATCGCTATAGAGTTCTTCACCCTGTACCCCTAAAGGGCGACGACTCAGCCCTTGGAGGTGCCTCTCAATCCCTGTCAAACCGGGCAACTCTCGCAGCTGATCCGTCTGCCCATCTGGAAGCCAATGATTGATCCAAAAGTTAGACCACGCCGGTAAACCTGAATGGTGACCTAAGAGACTCTCTAGACTGAGGTGGCTTAAAACTCGGCTGAGTCGCCCTGGCCAAAGGTCTCCCAGCCACTCGCCAAGAGTCGATGATAGACTGACACTCCCTCGATTTAATTCTTGAAAAATCAGACTCGTCGTCACCACAGCTTTTGTCAAACTCGCAAGATCAAAAACCTCTCGATGGTCAGGTAGATCTGCGACTTTAAAGACTTCCCCCTTAGGGTCAAGGGACCCCCAAGCCCCATAAGCATGGGTCCAGAGCCCTTCTTCTTTTGCCCGCCTAAATAGATTTTTAGCCTCTCGCTTAAACATCTGGCCCTGCGAGGAGCTTTGTGTGAGTTTTTGAGTCATTATTTAATTTCCGCGTCGCTTTAAAAGATGCTCTTTTATGACTTCTTGAACCAGATTAGGATTTAACTTACCTTGGGATTGGCGCATTGCCTGTCCCACAAAAAAACCTAATAGCTTATCTTTTCCGCTTAAATATTCCCTAAGCTGCTCTGGATGGGCATCAATAACCTGACTCACAACCTGTGTTACTTGATTCAAATCCGTTATTTGAATGAGCCCCTCGTTTTTTACAATGGCTTCTGCTGTCTCCAGCGTCTCTACCATCTTTTGAAATACAACCTTTGCGAGCTTTCCAGAAACAGTTTGATTAGCTAACAGTTTTAAGAGCCCTGCGAGATGTCTGGGAGTCAAAGCTGGATTTTCTAAAGACCAGCCTTTCGCCGCTTTAGCTGCCAAAAACTCTCCAGTCACCCAATGGGCGATTGTTTTGGGAGCCATCCCTTCTACACCGCTAAGCTCGGTGATCAGCAACTCAAAATAGCGACTTAAAAGTGGATCGGACACCAACGTCTCCCCATCCCCCTCGCTAAGTCCCATTTCATCGAGATACCGCATTAATTTGGCTTCGGGGAGCTCAGGGAGATCTTTAAGGATTGCATCTTTAAAAGTCTGACTAATCACTAGCTTTGGTAGATCAGGGTCCGGGAAATACCTGTAATCGTCGCTATCTTCCTTGTCCCGCATCGCTTCGGTTTTACCCGTCGACGGGTCAAAGAGTCGGGTTTGCTGCCTTACCTGCCCCCCTGACAAAAGGATTTCCTGCTGTCGGTCGATTTCGAATAAAATAGCTTTTTCAAGAAATTTAAAGGAATTAAGATTTTTAATTTCTGCTCGAGTCCCGAGTTTTGAGGAAGCCTTGAGCTTTAAGGATATATTGGCATCGCAACGAAACGAGCCTTCTTCCATATTGCCATCTGAAATTCCGAGATGGACGACGATACGGTGTAGCTTTTTAAGATACTCTACGGCCTCTAGTGGACTCGATAAATCAGGTTCTGACACAATCTCGACAAGTGGAATCCCGGCTCGATTGAGATCGATCATAGTTCCTTGGGGACGATGAACACTCTTCCCAGCATCTTCTTCCATATGAATTCGCTTTAGCCGTATGGTTTTTCCTGATGATAGGGTTAAATGACCTCCTTCGCAGTATGGCTTTTCAAACTGAGAGATCTGGTACCCTTTCGGAAGATCCTGGTAAAAATACTGCTTCCTATCAAAAACACTGACTTGGGCTACGGAGCCATGGACCGCTTCTGCCAATACAACCGCTTTTTTGACGGCTTCACGATTAAGGACTGGCAAGGTACCCGGAAGACCTAAACACACTGGGCAGGTATTCTGATTGGATTGACTACCAAAAACCGTCGCGCACCCACAAAAAAGCTTGGATGCGGTCGACAACTGGCAATGCACCTCTAGACCAATCACAGTCTCAAATTCCGCAAAGCTCGTCATGGTAAAAAACTCTTATTTTCTTGAGATGAGTGCAGTGAAGGCTTAAATCGACTAGAAAATTTAAGCTCAGATTCTAATATTTGAGCCAAAGAGAGGAGTGCGGGCTCCTGAAATCGATTTCCCAAAATCTGGAGTCCAATGGGAAGTTTTTTATGATCAAGCCCACAAGGTATCGAGATCGACGGTATCCCCGTTAGGTTGGCTGCGATGGTGCAAATATCAAGCAAATACATTGACAGAGCATCCTGTCTTTTTTCACCCTTACTGAAAGCCGTTACGGGTGACGTCGGCCCTATCAAAAGATCATAGGAACGAAATGCCTCATTAAAATCCCTGCTGATAGCGGATCTCACTTTGTTAGCTTTACCGTAATAGGCTTCGTAGTATCCGTGGGAAAGGACAAAGGTCCCGAGCATGATTCTCTTTTTTACCTCCGAACTAAACCCCTCTGAACGGGAGGCTTGGTAGAGCTGTTCGAGGTTTCTAACACTAGAGGACGATCGATACCCATATCGGACACCATCAAACCTCGCTAGATTAGAAGATGCTTCGGCTGTCGCAATAATATAGTAGGCCGCTAGAGAATATTTTAGGTTAGGGATCGAGACATTTTCAACGACATATCCGTGTCCCTTCAATAATTCTACACACTCGATCATGGAGCTTTTGACCTGACTTGAGATTCCTTCCCCCATAAACTCGTCGACAAGCCCTATACGCAATTTTTTAGGGGCTGAACTCCATCCAACTAAGGTCTTAAAATCCGGTCTTGGGTCCTTGTTACTTGTGGAATCCAAGGAATCATGCTCGCCGATAACACTTAAAACCAATGCCAAATCTCTGACATTGGTCCCAATAGGTCCAATCTGGTCAAGAGAAGATGCATATGCTATCAGCCCTCTTCGACTTACGTAACCATAGGTGGGTTTTAGTCCGACGACTCCACACATTGCTGCGGGCTGCCTAACCGATCCTCCTGTATCGGATCCTATAGAAATAGGAACCATGGCTGCTGCTACGGCCGCTGCAGACCCTCCTGATGAACCTCCTGGTACACAATTGAGATCCCAAGGATTAGAGACTGGACCGAAAAAAGAATTCTCGTTGGAACTGCCCATAGCAAACTCATCACAGTTTGCCTTTCCAAAGATAATTCCGCCAGCTTCCCTTATTTTTTGGACTACAAAGGCATCCTCAGGAGGCCTATAATCCTTAAGGATCTTAGAACTCGCTGTCGTCGGAATTCCTTTAGTGCAGATATTATCTTTCACTAAAATGGGGAGACCAGCTAGCACTAGCTCATGCCCAAGGTCGAGCCGTTTCTCCAGATCCTTGACCTGAAAGTCTATGGATTCCTCGTCGTAAAAGACATGGGTGTTTAACTTTTCTCGCAAATCCTTGGTCTTAGCTTTATAGGAATCTACCACCTCTTTTACCGGTATTTGCCGCCTCCGAACGAGGGATACTAACTCTTCTGCCGACCTCTGAAAATCTAGTTTTGACGCCTCTGGGGCTCTCTTGTCCACAGATCCTACTCCTCAGGCTTTATCAACAACTCTAGGAACGACAAACATCTGGTTTGCGGCTTGAGGAGCTTGGCCCATCATGGTCTCAATCACTGACGAACGGACTGCGACATCCGCCCTCATATGGGTCTCTTGATCTTCTGATTTACCCTCCCCTAAATCACCCGGAAACTCACTTAGTAACTGCATATAGTCAAAGATGGATTGCAGCTCCTTTTGAAACCATTCTTGTTCTTGGGAAGTTAAGATTAAATGGGCTAGTTTAGCTGCTTTATCCACCATTTGACTTGTGATGAGCATTGAAGTGATCCTTGTTGTTTTTTAAATCTCTTCGCCTTCTACGGTTTGCACTTTGCAAAGACTGATCACCTTTTCGCCTGCTTCCACATGCATCAATCGCACCCCTTGGGTTAGCCTTCCAATAACTCCGATTTCCTGAATATTAAACCGAGTGATTTTTCCCGATGAGGTCATCACCATAAGGTCTTCGGTATCTCCCGCCTGCAAGATACCTACGACCGGTCCATTTCTCGTAGTGACCCGAATCGTATAAATGCCTTTACCACCCCGACCCTGGGTACGATACTCTTCGAGGGGAGTCCGCTTACCGTATCCATTTTCACAAACACTCAGAATCGTGGAGTTATCCGTCAGGATTTGCATCCCAACCACCCGGTCTTCACCCGGCTTTAAAAGAACTTTCCCGGGCTCTTCGTCTGTTTCCACTTCGTCTGCGACCACCACTGGCGGCTCTTCTGTGGTTTCTTCCTCGTGAGTATCATCCAAACGGATTCCTGTTACCCCACGTGAAGCTCTTCCCGTAGGACGAATCTCGTCCTCATTAAACCGAATCGCTCGACCAGCTCTGGTGGCCAACAAGATCTCATTTTTACCCGTCGTGATCGCACATGATACCAAAGTGTCATCATCATCCAGTTTTAGAGCTATGATTCCCGATGTTTTAATCGATGAATAAGCCATAAGATCCGTTTTTTTGATGATTCCTTTGGCTGTTACCGAGCAGATAAAGTGACCTTCGGAAAATTCCTTTACCGGCAGAACGCTGACTATTTTTTCACCTTCACCCAATTTGCAAAGACTTGCAAAATGTTTGCCTCTTGATCTCAAAGGGAGATCAGGCAATTGATAGACCTTAATCTCAAACACTCTGCCACTGTTTGTAAAACAAAGCAGCGACTGGTGATTGCTCGTAATAAACACGCTATTGACTGCGTCTTCTTCCCTTGTCAGCATCCCACTTTTGCCCTTACCCCCCCGTCGTTGCGCTCTAATCTGGGTAAGGGGAGTCCTTTTCACGTATCCAGTCAATGAGACCGTTACCGCGACTTCGTCATCGGCGACCAAGCTTTCCATGGTAAACTCATCAGCTGCCGACATGATAATCTCTGTGCGTCTTTCATCGCCAAATTCCTCGATCAGTAGCTGGACTTCGTCAATGATAAGCTGAGTGATTCTCTCTGGCTTCTCTAAAATGTCTTTTAGATTAGCGATAATCGCCATCACTTCTTGGTATTCAGCGATGATCTTATCGCGCTCAAGACCCGTTAGACGCGACAGGCGCATCTCTAAAATGGCTTTGACCTGGATATCCGTTAGACCAAACCGAGCTTTCAGCTCCTGACCTGCTAGTTGTGGATCTCTGGATTTTCTGATGATTGCGACCACTTCATCGATACTTTCGACTGCGATCTTGAGACCCTCTAAAATATGGCCCCGTTCTTCAGCCTTGAGGAGTTCATGGGCCGTTCGCCTAATTAGGACTTCTCGGCGATGGCTATAAAACACTTCTAGGAGTTGCTTTATATTGAGAACCCTTGGACTACCATCGACCAGTGCAACAACGTTGACCCCAAAACTTGATTGCATGGGTGTCAATTTATAAAGATTATTGAGGATGATATCGGCATTTTCGCCCTTTTTAAGGTCGATAGCGATTCTCATACCGTCTTTATTGGATTCGTCTCTAATATCCGAGACACCCTCAATTTTTTTGTCCTGAACCAACTCAGCAATTTTTTCAATAAGCCGGGATTTATTCACCTGGTAAGGAATCTCGGTGACAACAATTCTCTCCCGACCATTTTTAGTATCTTCGACTTTAGTACGAGCCCGCATAACCACTGAACCATGGCCCGTCAAATAAGCCTGTCTGATGCCCGTAACCCCGTAAATCAAACCTGCCGTGGGGAAATCTGGTCCTTTGACATAGTCCATGATCCGTTCAATGGTGATCTTTGGATTTTCGATCAAGGCTAAGAGTGCATAAGCGATTTCCTTGATATTGTGGGGCGGGATGTTAGTCGCCATCCCTACAGCAATCCCCGATGCTCCATTAATCAAAAGTTGTGGAAGTTTTGCCGGTAAGACGACTGGTTCTAGCTCTTTGCCGTCATAGTTAGCCGTAAAATCCACTGTATCTTTGTCGATATCTGCCAGCATAAGTCCGGCGATCTTCTTAAGCCTCGACTCCGTATATCGCATCGCTGCAGCACTGTCGCCATCAACAGATCCAAAGTTTCCTTGGCCATCGATAAGCTGGTATCTCATGGAGAAGTCTTGGGCTAACCTGACCAATGCCTCATAAACCGCTGTATCACCATGGGGGTGGAATCGACCGAGCACATCCCCTACGATCCTGGCTGACTTCAAATGGGGTCGATTATAGAAATTTCGAAGTTGGTACATCGCATAAAGGATACGTCTATGAACTGGCTTAAGCCCATCGCGAGCATCTGGAAGTGCTCTGGAGACGATGACGCTCATTGAATAGTCTAAAAAAGAGGTTCTAAGTTCATCTTCGATCTTAATGGGCAATATATTTTGCACTGGTTCCATGAATTTGTTTCCCTACTTAGTTAAACGTCGAGATTTTTAACATTCAATGCATTGGTCTGGATAAACTCTCGTCTAGGTTCTACATCATCGCCCATGAGTGTCGAGAACAGTCGATCTGTCTCAATGGCATCATCGATATTGATCCTCAATAAAGTCCTTTTTTGAACATTCATGGTCGTTTCTTCGAGCTGGTCTGCATTCATTTCCCCAAGACCTTTGTAGCGCTGAATATAAGCTCCTTTTCGACCCTCTATTTCTATAAACTGCCTCAAATCATAGAGTCCAGGTAACGTACCGGTATCAGCTTCATAAGAATTCTTTGGACTCTCCTCCGAGGAATTTTCTTCATTTTCAGGATTTTCTGGAGTTACTTTCTCAGCTTCCTTATCACTCGTCTTTTGCTTTTTGATTCGACTGTAAGTAAATGGTGCCACGGCTACTTCAAGCATTTGCTTATAGATACGCCTTAATTCGACGATTTCGCTTGAGATAAACGTTGTTGAATCTATCGTCGTAGTTTGCGGCACATCTTTTATTCTGCAATCAAAAACAATTGAATATCGACTATTGACTTCATCAAAGTCGATTTTTCCCTCCGTAAAGACCTTTTTTTCTCCATATATTTTTTTGAGATGATTTGTCATCTTTTCGACCAAAGCTCGAGCCTGGTCTTCACTGGATAGGCTGCTTAAATTGATCGTATCATCCTGGACTATAAGGTTTAAAATATCTTTTTGCCGTCGTCTAGAACCAATATCGACCAACTGGTTATAGCGAGTGAGTTTGGATATCAACAGGGTTAAGACTTCTCGATTGATAGGTTTTCCCTGGGAGTCCTTAATTTCCACCCCACCGAGTCCGGCTTCTACCAGATAGGTCGTAAGCATGGTATCGTCTTTAAGGTACTTTTCGACCTTTCCTTTGCGAAATTTATAAAGTGGAGGTTGGGCTATGTAGAGATAGC
This sequence comes from Oligoflexales bacterium, assembly GCA_041736175.1. GTDB lineage: Bacteria > Bdellovibrionota_B > Oligoflexia > Oligoflexales > CAIYRB01 > JBGSUI01. Next base: position 67,035 of record JBGSUI010000059.1, read on the forward strand.
CTCGTTCGATGATCTCTGGCATTTGCCTAAAGAAAAATGTTAGGAGCAGCGTCCTAATATGGGCACCATCAACGTCTGCATCCGTGTTATGGCAACACAGCCCTCCTAGGCCCGCTACAAAATTTTCATTGTGTAGCACGGAGAAATCATAAACTTTGCCACTCGATGCTGGCACCTTAGAAATCTCGATAATTTTTAGGCCCATCAGTTCAGGACTGATGACCTGAACTCCTTCTCTTTCCTCAAGGGATAAAATCCCCTTTTCCTTTAACTTTAAATCAAGGTCTTCTGAACCCTTTAGTCCAATCCAGCTCTCCCTTAGCTCTAGCAGACTTTGGCAATCCCTTATGGCTATCGCTACCTTTCCTTGCTCCCTATGTTCGATATCGACTAAGAGCCCAACCAAACTTGCGAGGTAGCAGATGTCGCTTGCAAAATCCTCCGTGAAAATGCCTATTCTAAGACCTGCTGATTCAATTTCACCGCCTGAAAAGATAAGACCGCTTAAAAAGGCTCTCCTGACTGGCTGGTTGGTCGCCAAAAGATCCGCTGGGAGCGAGGGCCCATGCACTAGGGGACCTCCAAGATCTAGTCGAGCCTTAGGATAAGAGAACTTTATTTCACTCAGGGACGTAAGTTCTTCTAAGAAATTTTGTGAATTTGGGAACAATCCTTCCAATTTTTCTATGATGACTTTATGAAAGACTGGTCTTTGATCAAGAGGAAGATGCTCCAATGACCACCGAAGTCCGTCTACCTCAATTCCTGATTTTCCATTGAGAAGGGTCCCCTGTAGGAAACTCTTTTGTTCCCATCTTTTAGACTCTGTTTGATTGAATTTTTCTGGGTTCTCTCCCATAAGATGTGGCCAACTCCTTGGAGCTACCACATGATCTGTTACTTTTAATTCTGCACCGCATTTGAGCCTAATCGTTCCATCTTTATAAACGAAAACACTGTGACTTCCCGTCACCCTAACTTTACGACCCAAAGCTGTGGTGATTTCAAAGAGGTCTTCTTCTGTTGGGTGACTGATCAAGGCTTTTATAGGCTTAAATTCCAAGATCTTTTTCTCGATATTAAAACTCAAAACTTCCCCAAAGGGTGCTTCGATCAAATCTCCTGCGGAGTTTTTCGGCGCCAATTTTCGGCTTACACCTTGGGCGTCTGGAATCTCGCCCCGGAGATGGTTATCAATCATGGGCCCTATGGGCACCAATCTAACGCCCTGGTGATCGCGGATCACCACTTTTTCCTTAGCATCAACACTCATCAAAACCACTTTATGATAGCGAAGCTTTGAAATATCAAAGTCATCCTTACCAATCCCTGTCCCTAACGCCTGAATAAGTAACTTAATCTCCTGCGACGAAAGCATCTTGTCATACCGAGCTTTCTCTACGTTTAGAATCTTGCCTCTTAGTGGCAAGACAGCTTGAGTTCTTTTATCTCTCCCCTGTTTGGCTGATCCACCTGCTGAGTCTCCCTCGACCAAAAATAACTCACATAACTCAGGGTCTTTTTCTTGGCAGTCAGCCATCTTTCCTGGCAAGCCAGCAAAATCGAGCGCCCCTTTACGCCTGGTCAGTTCCCGAGCCTTTTTAGCAGCAATCCTGGCTCTGGCAGCATCGATAATTTTTGTGATGACCCTACGAACGACTTCTGGATTTTGTTCGAAATAGGCAGAAAGTTTATCGCCCACTAGAGTTTCGACCCATCCCTTAACTTCTGCATTACCTAATTTGTTTTTTGTTTGTCCTTGAAACTCGGGGTTCTTAATCTTAACTAAGATCACACCCGTGAGACCTTCCCTGATATCATCTCCCGTAATCCCATCTTTAAAACTTTTTAAAAGACCAGTTTTTTCCGCTAGTGAATTGATCACTCGCGTCAAAGCCGATCGTAGACCTGTAACGTGGGTTCCACCTTCATTGGTGTGGATATTATTGACATAGGAATAAAAACTCTCATTGTACGCATCGGTCCAGAGCAAAGCACATTCGCATACAGCCTCAATTTTTTTCCCATCCTCGCCATAGGTTTGGCCGCTTATGTAGACAGGCGCTGAATGAAGGGAAGTGCGTCCCTTTGCTAAAAACTCTACAAACTGGACAAGACCACCTTCATAGAAAAAATCGGCTTTCTGGTCCGATATCTCATCTTTTAAAGATATCTTTATGCCTTTATTTAAAAATGCTAACTCTCGCATTCTCTTGCTCAAAACATCGAATTCAAATCTGGTTTCAGAAAAAATAAGGTGATCTGGTTTGAAAAACGTCTCTGTACCTCTCACAGAGGAGGTCCCTACTTCGGCGACATCCTCATCAGGAGTCCCCCTTTGGTAAGTCTGCCTATATAGCTTTCCATCCTTGTGCACTTCAACTCGGCACCATTCGCTCAGGGCATTTACGACCGAAGCGCCCACTCCATGCAGACCACCAGAAAATGCAAAAGCCTTATCATCAAACTTACCGCCGGCATGGAGAGTCGTCATAATGACTTCCAGGGCTGATTTGCCGTCCTTTTTATGCTTGTCAACGGGAATACCCCGACCGTTGTCTTTGACGCTAACACTTCCATCAACCCGTAAAACAATATCTATATGTGTACAATGCCCTCCCATGGCTTCATCGATGGAATTATCGACAATCTCATAGACAAGGTGGTGTAGTCCATCAATCGATGTTGAACCAATATACATTCCCGGTCTTTTTCGGACCGCTTCGAGCCCCTCAAGAACTTGAATATTCGCTGCTGAGTAGTTGGATTCGTTCTGATCGGTGTTCAATTCCATGGACCTGCCTTGCTTCAAAGTATTTTTAGAACTTCAATTTCTGCTATGATTAGTGCTGCTTGATGGGTACCAGCACATGTTTAGAACGACAATCTGAGAGTTCACTTCTGGGCTCTATCACTATGGGCGCTTCGTTGCTTTCGTGATTAAATTGCAAGTTGAGTTGATCGCTTTCCACCGTAGTAAAGACATCCATAAGATATTTACCATTGATGGCGACTTCAAAAGCAGTACCCCGATATTCTGGAAGAACTAGGGTCTCTTTACCTTCATGACTTCCCGTGTTTTTGGAATTTAAAGTCAGTGCTGATTCATGAAAGTTCATATGCAATGCTTTACTCTTATCCGCGGCCAGTAAGACTCTCCTTGCAGTACTATGCAACTGATGCCTATTGACTACCACACTTTCCATCTTTTTATTTGGAATGACTGCATAATAGCTGGGATATTTTATCTGTGTCAACCTCATGTAAAGCTGGTAATCAGGCACTTCAGCCAAAAGAGTGGTTTCGTCTAGGGACAACGATAATTTAACCTTCTCAAAACCCTCCTGACACATTCTATGGAGCTCAGACAAAGACCGCTTACATAGCGCTACTCCGTTCTTTAGAAAGTCCTCGGGTAAGACCCCCTCCACCTCGCAATAGGAAAGCCTATACCCGTCTGTACCGACCAGTCGGCACACTTGCCCATGGGGCCTGTGGAGAAAGGCCACTGTACCATAAGTCCGCGTTGAATCCGTAGTCACACAAAATTGAACTTGCTCGATCATGTAGGACAACTTTACCGATGGCAGCTCAGCACTACTACCTTGGGCCAAGGAAGGGGGATCCTGCCACACCTGGTTGTCGATCAAAGGGATCTTCATAGCGAACTCGCTGTTGACCCTTGACTCGATCAGAAGATGCTTTCCGACGGTTGTAAGCTGTACGGGTCCATCAGGAAGTTCTTTCACGAGTTCCGAAAAAAGCTTGGCTTGGATGACGATAAAGCCTGGCTCGCTAATTTCGCCCTTGAACTGGCTAAAGATCGCAAAGGCTCTGTCCATGGCTGCGAATTCTAGGGTGTGTTCGTTTTGGGCTCTGATCGTGATAAAGGCCAAACTCCTCTCTTGGAGCACCCCTTGGACTCTAAGGGTGGCCTGGTTCAAAAGCTCTCTCTGGATGCAAAATTTCATGGGAAGGCCTCCTGCTTCTTCTATTTAATAAATATAGTTATATATTTAATAGTAGTAGTAGTAGGTGAGGGGGTATTTCTGTGGATAACTCACCTAACATGTTAATAAGTTTGTATTTTAAGCTAAAAAAAGCTGTTGATAACCCTGTGGATATCCTGTGGATATCCTGTGTACAACTTTGTGGATAACTTTTTACCTCCAACTTATCCACAGGATATCCACAGGATATCCACAGGATATCCACAGGGTTATCCACAGGGTTGAAAGGAGCGAATTTTTCACTAAAAGCTTCCATCAGGTACGGGGCTCCATCTGCTCAAGGTGTCTTTCAAGAGACTCGACATGGGCGCGTAGATCCAAGTCGGACTGGAGAGCCTCTTCTATTTTCTTGACAGCATGGAGTATGGTTGTATGGTCCTTTCCACCAAATTTTTCTCCAATCTCTGGATAAGATGCAGCGGTAAGCTTGCGAGAGAGATACATTGCGATCTGCCGAGGAAAGGCTATGATCTTTTGCCGTCTTTTTGATCTCAAGTCTGACACTCTAATTTTAAAACGATCAGCCACCGCCTTTTGAACAAGGTCAATCGCTAGTCCTTTGGCAGCTTCTTGGGGAGCAGCATGATCTTTAAAAAGCTTTGTTGCTAACTCAAATGAGATTTCATCGCCCTGTAACTTAGCAAAGGCATTCAACTTAAGTAAGGTACCTTCGAGTTCCCTAACATTTCTTTTAGCATGTTTGGCAATATACTCGGCGACATTGTTTTCTAAAAAAATACCGAGTTTTTCTGCTTTGCTGTGGAGTATGGCAATACGGTGCTCGATACTTGGAGGTTGAATATCGGCAATAAGACCCCATTGAAACCTGTTGCGCAAACGATCTTCGATATCAGGAATATCCTTTGGGAAGAGATCAGAAGTGATGACTATTTGCTTTTTAGCAGCGTAAAGGGAGTTAAAAGTATGAAAAAACTCCTCTTGAGTTGCTTTTTTTCCCGAAATAAATTGGATATCATCCACCAAAAAGACGTCGCAGTTGCGGTATTTCTGTCTAAAATCCCACATTTTTGTAAAGCGCAGACAATAAATCATCTCGTTCATAAACCGTTCGCTGGATATGTAAGTCACCACAGCATTGGGATTATTCTGAAGCACCAGATTACCAACAGCATGGAGGAGATGAGTCTTTCCAAGCCCGGAACTACCATAAATGAACAGCGGATTGTAAGCTTTACCGGGGTTTTCTCCAGCACTTAGACAGGTTGCAGCAGCAAACTGATTTGAATCGCCTCGAACAAAGCTGTTAAAAGTATAAGAACTATTAAGCAAAACATCGACGGTCAAAGACCTAGAAAAAGCGGCATGTTGCTGCTCATGGTCACTTTCGGCAAGAGAGGTCTGACGCGCTGGAGAGGTCTCTGAAAGTGGAGATATGCTGTTATGGGAATTGAGTATATCGTCAGGATTATCAAGCCCTAGGACTTCAAATCTTATTATAAAATTATCGAATCCTAGATCGGACTTGAGTTGTTCGACTTGGTCTAAAAAGCGATTGTGAAGACCTTGGTAGAAAACGAGATTGGGAAGTTGTACTAAAAACTCGTTAGGTCCCACTCGAGTCGCCACAAGGGGGGCAATCCATTTCTGATAGGAATCATCATCAGCCGAAAGCTTAAGTTGCTCTTTGATCCTGGACCAAAGATCGTTGCCCTTAGCGGTTAGTGAACCCAAATCATCATTGTCAAGACAAGGGGACATAACGGCGGATTTTATGGATTCTTTGTTCATCGATCAACTTCTTAAGGCAGAATTCCTTATGGTAACGAGCTCTTGGGCCAAGAGCGTTCCCACGGTCGTCAACAACTCTCAAGCTAAGTCACTGATGTAAGGTTGGGTCGTCGACAGGTTCACTTGATTAGAACAAAAAAAGCGGATCAAGAGGCAACCTGTTCGTGTAAAACAGCAAGGGAACCTACCATGGGTAAGAGCCTAAGAGCAAGTGATTTATCAGGTGGAAAATCGAATAAAATCGGTGAGATATATTTTACTCGGGGAGTTAAGCGTGTCACAGGGATTAGGTAGAGCTTTTTCATTGGCCTTAGCCGCACAAATGCAAATTATTGGACTTTTAGTAACGGGTTGGTTATTAGGTCAATGGCTCAATAAGGAGTACCCCATAGAGATGAGCTGGTACTTTATAACATTTCCCGTTTGTGTAGTAGCCATGATTCATACTTTGTACAAAATGTATATTTTTATTAAAAAGAAAACCTAACATGTACCACAAAATTTTAATCTTCATTGGAATCAATTTTAGTCTCGCTGTTATTATATTAATGAGGATAAAAAATCCCTTGGAAGCCTATAGTTTTATTGCAGGCCAAACCATCTTTGGTTCTAGTTTTTTGGCACAGGTGATCCTAGTGCGAAGGTTTCTTGGTCTGGGCCAGACATCGTCGGTCAACATCTCAGATCAATCGGGGTTTTTAGTAATGATGTTGGCAAAGTTTGGATTTTTGGGTCTAAGCATCTGGGCAGTGATCTCTTATCTACATTGGCCTCCAGTGTTTTTAATCGGAGGCCTGGTCACGGGCTTAGGAGTCTTAGCAGCGGTCTTTTACCTTATCCAGCCGGGCTCAGCGGAAAAAATCATCGAGACACCCTATAACGAGAAGAATCCATCGAGCCATCGGGCTTGAATAATCGTATCAGTCGAGGTATTTAGGTGATCCCGAACGTTGAGAAAACAGTAGGATCAGAAGCTAAATCCATTATGATCAGATAAATGACAAGGTCAGAGATCACTCACAGCTCGAAATAGGTGGCACTTGGAATACGCTCAAAGGAATCATGGCAAAGTCAAGGGGTTGGTTGGTATAGCCTGTTTAATGATGGCGTCCCATGCCAGGGCGGCAGGGGGATTAATCCATCCAATCAATTATTATGAGGTCTTATCTCATAAATTGGGAATCGATAAGATGTGGATGCCAACGTTGGCAGCACTTTTCGCGACGATGATTCTCATTTTCACGGGTATTTTATACCGGCGGTCTATAGAAACAGCGGCGAGTCCAGGTCGGCCTACGGGGCGTTTTGGCCTAAGGTTTCTGGTCGAAAAAAGTCTCGATGGGATGTACGGACTCGCTCAAGATGCGGCAGGTGAAAGGGCAGGGGAGCACTTTGGGATTTTAGCGGGGCTGTTTTTGTTCATAATCTTAAATAATCTTATGGGTCTAGTTCCGGGGTTAGCCCCGGCTACGTTAAGTATGGACACCAATGTTGGGATGGGTCTGGTGGTTTTCGTATACTATAATTATGCCGGCATAAAAGAGCATGGAGCTGGATATATAAAACATTTCTTTGGTCCAGTCGCTTTTATCGCTCCTCTTATGTTTTGTATAGAACTAGTCAGTCATGGGTCTAGACCACTGTCTTTGGGACTACGCCTAGCAGGCAATATCTTCGGAGATCACACATTGTTAACGGTTTTCACAACCTTGACTTATGTTATTTTTCCGGCAGCACTGCTATTTTTTGGGTTGCTTGTCTCAGTCGTTCAAAGCTATGTCTTCGCCTTGCTGTCGAGCATCTATATATCGATGGCAGTGTCTCATGATCATTGATGGAAGAGGTCTCTTGAGGTGGTCTATGGTAACTCAGTCCGCCTTTGGGTGAGGGGAATTTTAAGCTGTTAAGCTAGATCGAAAGGAAAGTGTGATGAAGAGTTTTCTTACAAGGTTTGGTACGGTTATCGGCGGTATGATGATGAGTTCTGCAGCCCTTGCCCAAGAGGCAGGTTCAAGTTACGGTGGCAATGGTCTTGTCGCTATCGGAGCAGCTCTGTCGGTTGGGTTAGCAACATTTGCTGCGGCGTCATCTCAAGGCAAAACAGCTTCAGCAGCCTTGGAAAGTATCGGTAGAAATCCCGGTGCTAGAGATGCATTAAACCAGCCACTCATTCTTGGTTTGGTTTTTATGGAGTTTCAAGCACTTTTGGGATTTGTAATTGCCATTATGTGGACCTTAAAATAGTCTTCCATTGGTAAACCAAAAGAAAAAAAGACCCAGAGCAAGCTGGGTCTTTTTTTTTGTCAAATTTCAGGTAGTTGAAATATACTAAAAACATAAAAAAGGTTAGTCTCGACAAGGCTAGACTTACTAAGATCGCTATTAATCATTAAATAATAGATACTTATAAACTTACAATAAACAAAGATAGATTGTTTAAACCACTGAAAATAGGTATGTTCCACGTGGAACATACCTACTCATCCAGAATGTTAGGAAAAATTGGTTACTCCTCGCCTAAGATGGATTTCTCCCTTTCTGTTTGAGTCACTTTATGTGGAGTAGTAAGAGTAGTATCAACGTATCAGTCAATTTCGGGGGCAGTACCAAATTTTTTCCAATAAGCCTAAAGTCATTAAAAAAATTTTGGTTTCAGGTGCCCAGAAGTCTGAAATCTAGGTTCAAAGAACGGATTTTAAATGTAAAAATCATTCGAAGGAATATTTTTAGATTAAAGAGTGCTCAAATCACTGATCTCAGTCCAGTTAGAGAGGCACAAAATAGCTAAGTAAAAAAATTTATTGAAATCAGACTGAAAAAAGCGAAGAAGGGCTGAACGTAGGGAGTAAAATCACAAAAAAAATTGCATTGAAGGCTATTTATTTTTTCTAAAACCTTTTTAGGGGGCTTTTTGGTCGATTAGCGCACCAAATTTTTTAAGAACTAATCTTTTAGTAAGTGTTTTTTGGTCTCCAGCGGCTAATTATCACCGTTAGGTTTCCACACCTTAAAGAACTTAGAATCGATCCTGGCTAAAATCGGTTTTTTGCCAGCCGCAACATCCGATCGAGGCTCAAAATTAGAACCCAAGTGATCTATATCTAAATCTGGAGCTGAATAATTTTTTTTAACTAGGGATGGTGGGCATTTAAAATCACAACGGAAGTATTTTAAATGAGCCTAAAATTTTTTCTGACTAAAATTTGCTAAAGAGCCTTTCATAAGTCTATGACCCTCAAAGATCACCAATGGCAAATTCATCGAGAAAGGCATCAGAGCTTTATGGTTTGCAATCTATCCTCATGTAAGAGTGATTATGCAATAATGCCCTCTATAGAGTTGAGCGCAGGCTTTGAAAGGTTCATGTTTATTTAGCCTAGAGTAGGATGTTTAAAACCGATGTTCCACGTGGAACATCGGTTTTTGACCATATTATCGCTAATATACCCCAATGAACATTGAATAGAGTCCACAGCGACTTCCCATGACAAACAAACTTGACTCACCAATAAAGGGCATTTAAGTCCTAGTCGTCCTAGGGTGGAAGAGTTGGTGGTCAGAACGCGCTGATTATTATAACTAAAACCGATGTTCCACGTGGAACATCGGTTTTACGAGGTAATATCAGTGATATAGCACTTTTGGTGCTTCAGGGACTCTAGCAACCCCAGAAGTGGAACCAATCAGTAGTAGTAGGCCTTTGGATAGTCAATTTTGTAAAAAAAGTGGTATGGTTAAGTCACTATTATTATCACTAAAACAGATGTTCCACGTGGAACATTGATTTTATTTAATGAAATTAGCATGTTATGTGCATTTCTGGCTTAAAGCTAATATTATCGGTGAGTTATTGGATTATGCAGATAAGCCAGTCGAGAAGTTAGACATGTAAACATTAGCAAAAAAGATAAACTCTTTAACATACTGATATTATTATAAATAGGAGATGTTCCACGTGGAACCAAAATTTAGTGAGTTGTTCTGGAGAGTTGTCCGAAGTCCCAAAGAAATGTATAACGCTGTCAATTGATCTGATGGATTCTACCCGTTAGGAGGTCTTACTTGGCTAAAATAATCGCAGTTTCAAATCAGAAAGGGGGAGTCGGCAAAACAACGAGTGCGATTAATATTGCATCATGTATTGCCGTATCTGAAAAAAGAGTACTGTTGGTTGATTTGGATCCCCAAGCGAATGCAACCAGTGGATTGGGTTTTGTGAGAGGGGATTTTGATAAGAGCATCTATGAAGTCTTAGTGGATGATGAGCCTATAGAAAATGTCATTCAGCGTACTGAATTGCCATGTCTTAACTTGCTTCCTTCGACCCAGGATCTAGTAGGCGCAGAGGTGGAGTTGGTGTCTGCTTTAGGTCGAGAATCAAGACTTCAAGAAGCCCTCAAAAAAGTAGAATCGATCTATGATTATGTCATTATTGATTGTCCGCCAGCGCTCGGAATTTTAACGGTCAATGCTTTAACCGCTGCTCACTCTGTTCTGATTCCAGTGCAATGTGAATACTATGCAATGGAAGGTCTCTCTCAACTATTAAAAACAATCAGTCTTATAAAAAAGCGGCTCAATCAAGCCCTTGAAAGAGAGGGTATTTTATTAACAATGTATGACAAACGGAATAATCTTTCCCATCAGATTGAGTCAGAAATCCGAAAGCACTTTGGAGAAGAGGTTTTTTCATGCGTCATCCCCAGAAATATAAAGCTTACGGAAGCACCGTCACACGGCAAACCGATCGTATTATATGATATAGGCTGTCCCGGAGCCCTAGCGTATATGCAGTTGACTAGTCATCTTTTGGCTAAACATAGTAACCAAGAGGTTTATTCACAGACTGATCACAGTCAGACTCGGCCACAACTTTAACGTCGCTTATTTTTTATAAGGTCCTTAAAACATGGTTCAAAATTTAGATAAATCAGTCCCAAGAAAAGGTGGCCTAGGCAAAGGAATCTCGTCTCTCCTAGGCGACGAGGCTGCCACCGACCACCCCGCAGTCCTAACACCAAGTATGGAAGTAAGTGCTACGCAGTCCATGATCCTTGATTTACCAATAGAGCTCATCGTTGCAAATCCGAGGCAACCACGAAAATATTTCGATGAAGCTCAGCTCACAGAGCTTTCAGAAAGCATTGGAAAGGATGGGATCATCCAACCCATTATTGTATCTCCCCACTCTCAAAAGGGTATTTATATTATCGTGGCTGGAGAGCGACGTTGGAGAGCAGCAAAATTGGCTGGAATTCCTAAGATCCCGGTCTTGGTCAAGGAAACTGCTGAAAAAGATCTCTTGCGCGTAGCCTTAATAGAAAACATCCAAAGACAAGACCTTAATATCATTGAGGAAGCAGAGGCTTACCAGCTCCTTATACAAGAGCAGTCGCTCACCCACGACCAATGTGCAGAGATGGTTGGCAAGGATCGAGCTTCTATAAGCAACACGATTCGCCTGTTGTCTTTACCCAGGGAGATCCAAGACGATGTTTCCAATGGGCGTATGACCATGGGGCATGGCAAGGCTATTCTTGGACTTGAGAACCAAAAACTTATGTTACGTTGTCGCGAAATGATCCTGAAACGTCAGCTTAACGTAAGGCAGACCGAACAGCTTGTACAGAATCTAAAAAATCCCAAAAAAAAGCAAGAGCCCGGCAGCCTCCAGGACGCTGACTTAAACTATCTTGCAGAAATGCTCCGTTCTTATTTTCAGACAAAGATAAAGATTTCAGGGAAATCATCAAAAGGGAAAATTGAGATTTCTTATTTCTCGGCATCCGAACTTGAAAGGCTGCTCAAACTGATGGGACAACCCTTAGGCTAACAAGGTCACAAGTTTTTGAGTAGATATTTAGAATCAGGCTTGTTTGCTTTTAAAAAGTACGTTATTCGTTCAGCCCCAGAGATTGTCGTCGTTTTTCTTAGGGCCATGGACATTTTCTTAGCATGGTGGGTTATAGATGGCAGCAGAACTAGATTTGATCCCAAAGTTACCAGTTTTAGCAGTACAAACGGGCATTTTTTTAGCCAATCTGGCTATTATTAAAAAGCTTTTTGTGGCCCCTTACCTTAAGGTGAGAGCCGAGCGGGAGACGGCGACCCAAGGTAGCCGAGAGGAAGCTATCAAACTTCAAGCTGAAGCCAAAGAGATTGAAGAGGAGTTGCAACGACGGATGTCCGAAGGTCTCAAGCAGATCCGAGACCAGAGAGAAACTATTCGTAAGGAAGCGATGGTCATGCGCCAGTCTCTAATCGAGCAAGCTGTCAAAGAAGCAAATTCTTGGACTGATGGTGCCGAAAAAGAACTGAGCCAAGTTCTTCAGCGAGAAAAAGCAAAAATTCCGGCAGTTGTTGCTGGGCTAAAGGAAGAGATCTATAGGCTTACCTTAAGCGCGTCGTGAGATGATCTAGCGAAAATGACTACCAAGAAAAAAGGAAGACAGATATGGAGCATGTGGATGTGACCTTGGGAGTGATTATACCCTACGTCAATTTTTTTACCTTTTTAGTAGCCGCCTTCATTCTCTTTAAAAAGCCAGTGACAGAAGCAGCCAAAAAGGCACTCGCTTCATTTGACAAATTTTCCTTGGATGCTAAAGAGGAAAAAAGCACTGCTGAGACCAGATTAAGGCTGTTAAAGGAGAGGTTTTCTACCATTGATCAAGAGATCGCAGCCATGCGAAAGGTGGCTGAAGAAACCTCAAAGGTCGAAGAAAAGGACATAGTTGCCGAAGGTAAGCGACTTGCTGACCATATTCGGGAGGAGTCGCAACGAGTTTTTGAGGCTGAGGTTGAAAAAGCGCGACAAGCTATGAGCCAAGAAATCTTGGCGATTGTAAAAGGTGAAGTGGCCCAAAAAATTAGGCAAGAAGTCACAGTAGCAGACCAACATGGGATTATAAGCAGCCAGTTGAACCACCTCAAGGCTGTTCAAGCCATATCCTAAAAGGGAGCGAATCATGTCTCGAGTCGCAAGAAGGTACGCCAAAGCTCTCTTTAAATTGGCAGAGGGCAATCTCAAGGAAGCACGCCAGACACTTTCAAGTCTAGAAGTCCTAGAAGACCTTTTTGAAATCAAAGATTCAGCAAAAATTCTCAATAGTCCCGTGATGCCATCGGGTTTGAAGCGAGACATTTTGGATTATGGTCTCAAGGTGGGCCAGGCTGGTGCTAATGTAATCCAGATCGTTGACTATATTGTGGGGACTCGGCGAGAGTCCATCATTCCTAAGCTTGTGACAGCCTTTCGAGACCTTATCGATTCATCAGAGGGAATAGCTAGAGGTCAAGTGACTTCCACGGTTCCTCTGAGTCAACCAGAAAAAGACCTCCTGGTGGCGGAGCTTAAACATCTTCTCCATAAGGACGTTATTTTAAAAGAGATGATAGATCCAAATCTTCTAGGAGGGATGGTAGCCCAAGTGGGCCATTTTCTAATTGATATGAGTCTTAAGACAAAACTCGAGGGTATTGGGCAGCATGTGATCCAAAACCAGATTGAAAAAGCCAGCCATTAAAAAGCATTCGTTATTTGCTCAAATGTAGTGATGAGGAGGACCCGATTTGATGAACACAGACAAGATTCGAGTTGACGAGATTAGCAAGATTATAAGTGAGCGGATTAAGCACTACGGTAAATCACTAGAACTCCAGGAAACTGGAACGGTCCTCTCCGTGGGTGATGGTATCGCCAGAATCTATGGGCTCGAAGGAGCCATGGCTGGAGAGATGGTTGAATTTCAAAATGGTGTTAAAGGCGTGATTCTCAATCTAGAGGAGGATAACGTCGGTGTCGCTATTTTTGGTGAGGTGAAAGGAATCGAAGAAGGCCATTCTGTCAAAAGGCTGAAAGAGATCAATTCGGTCCCTGTGGGAGAGGCTCTTCTGGGTCGAGTTGTGAATGCTCTAGGCGAACCGATCGATGGACAAGGGCCTTTAAAGGGTGTTGAAAGAGGAGTCGTTGAGGTTAAAGCGCCAGGGATTATTGCTAGAAAGGGTGTTCATGAACCCCTTCAGACAGGAATCAAAGCAATTGATGCCATGATTCCAATCGGACGTGGTCAAAGAGAGCTGATCATTGGCGACCGTCAAACCGGCAAGACCACTCTTTGTGTGGATACGATTATAAACCAAAAAGGCAAAGATGTTATCTGCATCTATGTAGCCATCGGCCAAAAAGCATCTACAGTAGCCCAGGTGGTAGACAAGTTAAAACGATATGGAGGTATGGAGTATACCATCGTCGTGGCAGCAACGGCGATGGATCCAGCTCCGATGCAGTTTATTGCTCCTTATACTGGTTGTCGTATGGCGGAGTTTTTTCTACATAAAGGTAAACACGTCGTTATTTTTTACGATGACTTGTCCAAGCAAGCAGCCGCATATCGGGAACTCTCCCTGCTGTTGCGGAGGCCACCAGGTCGTGAGGCTTATCCCGGCGATATTTTCTATCTTCATAGTCGGCTTCTGGAAAGGGCTTGTAAGCTAAACGATAAGGAAGGAGCAGGCTCTATAACCGCTCTTCCCGTAGTAGAGACCCAAGCTGGAGATATTTCGGCCTATATTCCAACAAACGTGATCTCGATTACTGACGGACAGATCTTTCTTGAGTCGGATTTGTTTTTTTCAGGGGTTAGACCAGCAGTGAATGCCGGTTTGTCCGTATCTCGGGTGGGGGGCGCAGCCCAGGTCGCCGCTATGCGAAAAGTAGCCGGGACTTTGCGATTAGAGAGTGCCCAGTATCGAGAATTGGCAGCTTTTTCCCAATTCGGGTCCGATCTAGATAACGCTACTCAAAAGACATTAAAGAGGGGCGAGCGGATTGTAGAGGTGTTAAAGCAAGGGCAAAACGAGCCGCTCCATGTAGGTTTGCAAGTAGCATCAATCTACGCTGTGACAAAAGGATTTGTAGATCAAAAGGAAGTCTCTCGGGTTAAGGAATGGGAGAAAGGTCTCCACGATCATTTGAAAGCTCGATACGGTGCGATCTTAGAAAAAATTGAACAAGGGGTAAAACTAGAAGGTGTCGAGGCGGAACTTCGTAAAGCAATTGAAGAATATGACAAGGGATTGAGATAATGCCAAGTCTAAAAGATATTCGAAGACGTATCGTTAGTATTAAGAATACCCAAAAAATCACCAGAGCGATGAAGCTTGTCTCAGCTTCTAAGTTTGCAAAGGCAAATGGAGCTATCGTAGCGGCAAGGCCCTATGCCCACGCTTTTGCTGATCTACAGGGACGTATTTTGGATTTAGCAAAGCAGGGCGTCAGTTCTCCTCTGATTATTGAAAAAGAAGAAAAATCGATTCTCATGGTCACCCTATCGACAGATCGGGGCTTTTGTGGGTCCCTTAATTCCAATCTATTTAAACTGACGTCTAACTTTACTCGAAAAAAATTAAAAGAGGGGACCAGTGTAAGCTTGGTGCCCTGGGGTAAACGGGCTCGTCTTTTCGGCCAAAAACAAAAACTGACATTGATTAATATCCGTGAGGGCGTTTTAGACAAACCCAGCTACCAGAAGGCCAAAGACCTAGCAGAGGAGTTAGTAGGGATTTTTTTAAGGGGTGACTACGACCGAATCTATATCTCATTTGTAGAATTTAAATCCGCGTTAACCCATCAACCTAAGATTCTTCAAGTCTTGCCGTATACAATGGGTGAAAGCCCACAAGAGGAAAGCTTGCTTGGTAAAAATCTTATTATTGAGCCAAAGATAAATGAGATTCTAGAAGGTTTGTTGAAGCGAAGCATTATAACGATGATCTATAGGGTTTTGTTAGAGGGATCAGCCTCAGAGCATGGTGCTCGGATGACAGCGATGGATTCAGCAACAAACAACGCATCGGAAGTACTGCGAAAGATGAATGTCCAGTATGCACGAGCCCGCCAAGCAGCGATCACCAAAGAACTTATAGAAATCACCAGTGGTGCAGAAGCACTTTAAATTTGAAGAGCCTTTTAGGGAATAAGGAGAGAAAATGACAACCAGTTTTAACGGCAAAGTCGTACAAGTTATGGGTCCGGTTGTAGATGTGGAGTTTCCAGAAGGTTATTTACCAGCGATCTACAACGCTTTGAGCCTAAGCAATCCAGCAATAAACAAAGAAGAAGCCAATCTGGTATTAGAGGTTGCTCAGCATCTAGGCGAGAATGTTGTCCGCACGATTTCCATGGATATTACCGATGGTATCAGCCGGGGTATGGCCGTTAAAGATACAGGTCACCAAATCCAAGTCCCGGTTGGTCGTGAGGTTCTGGGGCGGATTTTAAATGTTACGGGACAACCGGTGGATGAAGCAGGGCCAGTACTCGCTAAAAAATATTACCCTATCCATCGAAGTGCTCCTAAATTTGATGCCCTTAAAACCACTCCTGAGATTTTGGAGACGGGGATCAAGGTGATCGACCTTATGGCTCCCTACCTAAAAGGCGGAAAGATAGGGCTTTTTGGAGGAGCAGGAGTAGGTAAAACGGTCTGTATTATGGAGCTTATCAACAACATAGCCAAAGAACACGGTGGGCTATCGGTTTTTGGTGGGGTAGGAGAGCGGACTCGAGAAGGGAACGACCTCTATCATGAAATGAAAGAATCTGGGGTTTTATCTAAAACCGCCCTGGTCTATGGCCAGATGAACGAACCACCCGGAGCCCGCGCACGGGTGGCGCTGTCAGCCCTTTCTATTGCAGAGTATTTTAGAGACGAAGAAAATCTCGATGTCTTGTTGTTTATTGATAATATTTTTAGATTTACACAGGCGGGTTCAGAGGTTTCAGCATTGCTCGGACGTATTCCCTCGGCCGTAGGTTACCAGCCTACCTTAGCCACCGAGATGGGTGAACTTCAAGAACGCATCACTTCCACTAAGGATGGTTCGATTACCTCGGTGCAGGCTATCTATGTCCCAGCGGATGACTATACGGATCCTGCGCCAGCCACAACCTTTGCCCACTTGGATGCTTCGACCGTTTTGGAAAGAAAAATTGCTGAGATGGGGATTTATCCAGCAGTAGATCCTTTGGCGAGTTCCTCACGGGCCCTTGATCCAGGGATCGTCGGAGAAGAGCATTATCATGTGGCGCGGGATGTTCAAAAAGTACTCCAGAGGTATAAAGACCTTCAGGATATTATTGCCATTTTGGGTATGGACGAGCTTTCAGATGACGATAAAATTACGGTCTCAAGGGCAAGAAAGTTACAGCGGTTTTTTAGTCAGCCCTTTTTCTCAGCAGAGCAGTTTACCGGTATGAAGGGCAAATATGTGAAGAGAGAGGACACTGTTAGATCGTTCAAAGAGATTTTAGAAGGAAAACACGATGTTCTTCCAGAGCAAGCCTTTTTAATGGTTGGGTCTATCGAAGAAGCCGTAGAAAAAGCAAACTCATTAAACTGATCATTATTGTGGTTGAAGGGTTTAACACATGGCAGAGCTCGAAGTTAGCGTTCTATGTCCCTCAAAAGTAGTGTTAAGAAGTAAGTCAAGTTATTTGAGGGTGCCAGGTCTTTTGGGACAGTTGGTCATTCTACCTGGACATACTCAGATGGTTAGTGAATTGGGGGTCGGGATATTAGCATTGGATGCCGATGAAAAAGAGGTTCTTTTTGTATCGGGGGGCTACTTGGACATTCAGTCGGATAAAGTAGTTGTCTTGGCGGATGTGGTTGAAAGGCCACAAGACATCGATGTTGATAGGGCTAAGAAAGCGGCTGAACGAGCCCAACTCCGCCTAGATAAACCAACGGGAGACCTCAATTTGGGAAGAGCGATGGGAGCCCTAGCACGGGCCACAAAAAGGCTAGATATAGTCAAGTTTGTTCGATAAATTTTTAGTGGAATTTGTTAAACTATAGAATGTGAACTTACTACAAAAAAATGAATCTAGAGGAGCCTGGGTAGACCAGACTCCTCTTGTATTTTGGGATGGTTATGGATTAGGTGGTGGATATTCCGGTGTTTTGACCCATGCAAGCTGTCTTGCCGAGGCTCTTAAAGAAGAGGGAATTCAACCAGTTATTATTGGTGAAAATAGCTGTCAACGGCATTTTCCAGGGTTAGTTGTCCAAAGCCTTCAAGTAAATCCAGCCCTGCAAAAAATTGCCAGGATAAAAATGTTTTGGTCTGGATTTGTGGATCAGACATTATCCAGTTTAGTTCAGGAAAAACCCCATATCATTCATGGATTAAGCAATTTCAATATACCTTTGCAAGCGCCCTTTTCGAGACAAAAACGCGTCCTCACCATTCATGATGTGATCCCCTTTTTGGATCCTAGTGCCGTTTCCATGAGTTACTATCTTCAATTTAAGGCCGTGTTAGGTCGCGCAGTTCATGTCGTTGATAGAATTATATGTGTCTCAAACTGGACACTTCAGTGCCTTCTGACCTTTTTTCCCCATATAGAGGATAAGTGCACGATTATCCACAACGGCGTTAATAACAAAAACAAAATGGATTTTGATAAATGTTCAAGCGTTGCCTATGAAGTCTTGTCGATTGCCAGATATGAGAAATATAAACGTCTAGAAATGCTGATTGAAATCAGTAGAAAAATGCCAAATCACTTTTCGTTAAATTTAGTAACGGATAACAAAGGTAGGTTGGTATGTGAAAAACTGGGAGCTGACCTTATGGAAAAACACAAGTTGTGTGTCTACGTAGGAATCTCAAATGATCATTTGGAAAATTTGTATCAAAAATCTCATGTTTACCTTCATCCGAGTCTCTATGAAGGATTCAATATTCCAGCAGTTGAAGCGTTAATCCACGGTTTGCCTGTGGTCCATTGTAAAGGCATCGGGACGGAGGAGATTATTGGTCCAGAAGTAGGAGTGAGCCTAGATCCTAAAGAAAAAGTTGGCGCGTGGGTAGATGCAGTCGAAGAAGCGGCGCAAAAGATGGCAAAAAGTCAGTGGAAATTGGAACTGATGAGTGCTGTGGAGAAACTTCCGACCTGGCAACAAAACGCCAAAAAGACTAAAGAAATTTATCTTTCTTTAGTTTAAGGAGAAAATATGAATAATAGAAATCTAAATATTTTAGTCACCGGATCTTCGGGTTTTATCGGAAAACATCTCATAAAAAGGCTCCGGGGAATGCCTTTCTCTGTTTTGGCAATGTATCGTACAGAGACCCCGGAGGTATCGAAAAATGTTTTCCCAGTTCAATGTGAGTTTGGAAATTACCAACAACTAAGATCAGTCATGAGAGATGTCGATGTGGTGGTCCATTTAGCATGGGAATATTTACCAAACGAGGCGACTATATCCCAAGGCTCTGTCCCAGAGTCTAATATCCAATCATTAGAAATACTATTAAGGGCCATGGAGAATGTGAAAGCGCGTCGACTTATTTTGGTTAGCGCACTGGGAGCACGAGAAAATGCCTCTGATCCCTTTTTAAGTAAAAAATACCAATGTGAAGTGGCTGTTATTAACAGCGATATTCCAGAAAAGATTGTTTTGAGACCCGATGTGATCTGGAGTGAAACGAAACAGGATCACTTTTTAAGGGCGTTGATTGAAATGATGAAATACCCGGTTTATCCTTTAATCGAGCCAAAAACGACTAAATATCCGCTTAATATAAATGATTTTTTGGAAATCATCATAAAAGCAGCAACTATGGAGATGAATCATCCGGTGATGATTCTCCCCTGTATCGGCAATGAGGTTTTAACTTATCGAGAAATCCAAAAGATGGTTGCAGCTAAAATGGCTCATAAAGTTAGATTTGGTCTAGGAGGCTTTTTAGGGCAACTTCTTTTTGAAATCATTTCAAAAAGGGAGATTTCTAGGGGATTTGAATCAATTTCACGTCTGAGATCAACGGCAGCAGATGGACCGTTCGATAGGACGAGGCCTATTTCGAATCAGGACAGTATAGACCAAAAGTTTTATATGAAGGATTTTCTGGGACTCCCCGAGAGATAAGCTCAACCTATACGCCCTTAGGGAAGTCCTAGAAATTTGAGTCTTCCAATGACTACTCCAAAATCAAGTTTGGATTGCCATGGCGAAGAAAAGCAGGGATATCTAAGTCGTCTTGGTTCGACTGCTTTTGAATGGCATTAATCCGATCATTAAATGCCATCACATCATCTACCTTGTCGTCAAACTCTCTGAACAAACTGGAATCTTTTGTCCGAAAATTTATGGTGTCGGCGACGATGTTCCCTGATGTGGCCCCTTCTCTTATGGGAGAGAGTTCTTCAAGCTTGACCTGCTCAGTGCCCTTGGTAACTTCTTGCGAAAGCAAAATGGTATCATCGAGATTAGCTTCAGACATCATATTGTTGAGTTGGTCGACGAAGGAGTTCATAAAGTCATCACTTGGATTGGAGATGACTGAAGTAGCGCCTTTTTTGGATTCAGCAGCAAATTCGGGAGAATTTTGACTAATCGGCTCATACGCGTCTCCCATTTGCTGAGAGGAATCATGCGGATTTTCAGCGGGAGTTTCGAGGTCAAAACTAAAGGCGGAGTCGGCTAATAGGAGGCTAGGACTGGCGCTATGGTCGAGTGTCCATTGAGCAAGTTCCTGGGTTTCTTGGTAGTTGCGTAAAGGGGGGGAGGCCTCTTGGGTAGAAGTGAGGAGGGTCTCAAGGACCGGATCTTTTTTAGGTTCAGGGCATAGGGGGATTTCATTACTGAGGTTATGATGGTTAGTCGGTGCCAACTTTAGCATCTTGTCGTCGGAGTCTTTTTGCGTGGGGCTTTTTTGGGAGGAGACTCTTTGGACGGAGTCTTTTCCATATAAGGGTCTTTCTAGGTCATCATCCTTATCTGCTGGGAATCCAGTAGCAATCACTGTAACGCGCATTTCATCGCCTAAAGACTCATCGATGACGGCACCAAAAATGATATTTGCGTCCTCATGGGCAGCCTCCTGGACGATTTCACAGGCAGACCGAATCTCATTTAGTTTAACCATGGTACCAGCAGTAATATTTATAAGAATACCCGTTGCTCCTTCGATGTCGATATCTTCTAAAAGAGGCGAGCAAATGGCCATACGAGCAGCTTCGGAGGCCCTTTGTGGCCCTTTTGCACGTCCTATTCCCATTAGCGCTTGACCCATGCTCGACATAACTGTTTTAACATCAGCAAAATCCACATTGATAGTCCCGGGGATATTGATAATATCGCTGATACCTCTAACAGCATTGACCAAAACAGCATCAGCCATCTTAAAGGCTTCGATCATACTAAGGTCATCGTTACCAATAAGAAGAAGTCGCTGGTTTGGGATGGTGATCAAAGTATCTACCGACTCTCTGAGGCGCTTGATTCCTTCTTCCGCATGACGTCTACGTCTCTTCCCCTCAAAGTTAAAAGGCTTAGTGACCACGGCTACCGTCAGTGCCCCTTGTTCCCTAGCTATTTGCGCGACAATCGAAGCAGCACCCGTACCAGTACCACCGCCCATTCCAGCAGTGATAAAGACCATATCAGCACCCATAATGGCCTTAGAAAGCTCTTCACGGTCTTCTATAGCCGCTTCTCGACCGACGTCTGGATCAGCTCCAGCACCTAGTCCGCGGGTGAGTTCTTTTCCAATTTGGATCTTTTTTTCGGCTAGAGAAAAGCGTAATGCCTGAATATCAGTATTACAGGTGATGAAGTCGACTCCCTCTAGGGATGACTTGATCATCGTGTTGACGGCATTGCCACCTCCTCCACCAACGCCTATTACTTTAATGCGGGCTCCAGGAGGCACGATGTTGATATCGTCCAAAGTCATAGGCGATACTCCCTTAATTATTTTGTAAACATTACTTGATTAGATAAATTATAGGGACAGACTTCGAATGGTGTCAAATAACTCTCGTTAGAGTGTAGATTAATAGAGTTCCTTGAGCCAATTTATGAGGGTTCCAAAATATCCTAGATGTCGGAGCGATTTTTTATTGGAAAATGACAGTTGTAATCTGTTGATTTCTAAATCAATCAACCCTAACGTTGTGGCCATTGGACCGGAATACCGAGGTCTTTGGTTATTCGGGAGCCCGTTTGGTTCAGTAAAAAGTTTGAGTTCAGGGTCAATTCTGGTTACAGGAAGGCCTAAAAAATTAGTAAAAATTTCTATAATTCCAGTAATATTGGCAGCACCACCGGTCAAAACAATGCCGCCCTTTAAATAGTTTTTAAAGGGAGAGATCTCTTTTCCGACTAATAGGGCGAGCTCATAGATCCTAGGGCCGAGGATTTTGAGAGCGTCAGAACGGGTGATAGATTTTATTTTTCCAAAAATATCTTGGAAATCCGCCGGAAAATATTCTAAATCTGAAGCAAGATGAAGCTTTAGATTTTCGGCGTCTCTCATTGATATGCCTAATCCAATTGAAAGATCGCTAGTCATCATTTTGCCAGCTATATTGACTGTGTAGAGATGGATCGGTTGGCCGTTAACATAGATAAGGCCATCTGAAGTCCCTCCGCCAATATCTAGCACAGTACAGCCTACAGCCTTGAGTTCGTCACTGAGTGTTACAGAGGAAGAGGCTAAAGGTTCAGAAAATAGCTTGACGACATGGAGGCCACTTTTGTTGCAAATATCGACAATATCACGGAGATAGGATTTTTCAGCATCGATTACAAAAAACTCGCCGCCAACTTGATCACCGTAAAGGCCCAGAGGATTGTCAAGTTTTTTGCGGGAATCGACTGTATAGGAAATAGGGATGATATGTAGGATTTCTCTTTTATGAGAATTATGATCAACTTCGACCTGTTTGGTTAGGTCGTGGAGATCTTTTAGTGTGACAACCTTTTTAACTAGAGGTCGACTGGCGGTTACCGTATGTCCCTTTAAGTGAGAGCCTGCGACTCCTACGATAGCGTGGTGGACATCTAGAAGGGTATTTTTCTCAAAATTGTCTATGAGCTTTGATAGGCATTTAATCGCTTTTTCCTTATCAGCAAGCATACCTCGGTGCATGCCTTCAGCAGGTATACTCGAAGTCAAAATATCTAGTTTTCCCCCCATATCTGAAGGTTGGATTAGGTGCGCTATGCAAAACTTGGTTGTCCCAAGGTCAAGGGCGCAAATGTTTTTGATTTCTTTTAAGATGGCCAGATCGGGGAAGGGATCAGATTTGGGTAACATTTCAGACCCACTCCTTTAAGATGAGGGCTTTGCATATTTAATAAAAGCTTTTTCTTTGTAGTCTAATTCAACTTTTTCGATGTTTATGTCGCCATTTTTAAGCTTTATTTTGCTAAGACGGGATAATTTGATTTGAAAGGGTGCACGCCCTAAAACCAATTCGACAGGGGGTGTTGTGAGATAAGCAGTGAAGCCCCTGGATTTATCGAAAATTAACTCGTTTCTAGTTTTAAAACTGGTGGCTTCGAGGTTTTTTGTGAGTTCAATGGATTCAAGGATGATGACCGATTTTTCTTGAGTCACTACGAAAGAACGATCAGAGTTGATTTGGATGTTGCTAACTTCTTTAGCATCAAAAACACCATTGACTATGTAGTTTGGACATTGGTTACGATCCGTGGCATGTCCATAGATTTGGCCTTTTTCGGTGACGAACCTGGTGACATCCATTTGCATACACAAGTAGGGCTCCTTGGGCGTCAGTTGAACCATATATTTTTTAAACCCCACTTTCTTAGAGGAAATTTTTGCTAAGAATCCGTAATTAAGTGCAATTTTCGCAAATTTTCCTAAGGAGTCAATCCCCTCATGATTCACTGCACTTTTTAATTGGTCTGCAATCATTGCTAGACCTAAGGAATGGGGACTTGTCAGGGGGTAAAAAATCTTCAAATCTATTTCAGACTTTAAAGTTCTTGTATGACTTTGGAAAGAATTTCGAATCCAGAAAGAGGCGATCGAGGTATAGATTTTGTGTTGAAAATAGCCAAATAGTAAGGCAACGCTTAAAAAGCCGCTCATGATCACAATAAGAATTTTATTTTTAAAAAAGAAATCGACTTTGTTTTGGCTATAAAGAACAGATTTAGCTTTTTTTTTAGTAGGTTTCATGAATGGTCCTGAGCACCAAGCTACAAAGAAAATCCAGAGACTCTTTAGTCTTGAGGGCGGCTCAGTCTTATTCTATCGAGTAAACCTAAATTAGTCATTAAAGAGGTCTTGAATTTTAGGCGTTAGAGTGTCTACATCTCCAGCCCCTAATGTCAGTATTGATGGATTGCTAAGATGGCATTCCTTGATAAGGGGGATGACCTCGTCAAGGGATGTGCAACCGATAGCTTTTGTTTGGCTAAGCTTGCCGAGGTCCTGGGCGATAGTAAAAGGACTATAGAGTCCAAAGTCAGTTTCCCCAGCACTATAAACGGGAGTTACTATAACAAGATCTGCTTTTTTAAATGACGAAAGCATTTCTTCATACATCGTTTCGAGTCTAGAAAATCTATGGGGCTGAAAAATAACGATCAGAGGAAAATTGGGATAAGAATCCTTTAACGAATTGATACAAGCCGTCATTTTTCCAGGATTATGGGCATAGTCGTCGAAAATTCTGACTTCGGAATTTTCGAGGATTTTAGATAATCTTCGATGTACACCATTAAATGACTTCAAGCTCTCAGCAGCTTTTTGAATATTTTGTCCAAGGACTCTTGTCGTCGACAAAGCGGCAAGAGCATTTAAGACATTGTGGGTCCCAATAAGAGGGATTTCGATAGGTATTTGATCCCTTTCAACAATAGCTAAAAAACTGGTCTTGAAGCCTAAACTGCTTAAATTGACTGCTCTGACGTCACACCCAATATTTAGGCCAAACGTTAGGAAATTTTTATGAGGACTTAGTTTAACTATATTGCGGGCCCAGTCTTGATCCCAGTATAAAACCGAGGTGCCTTCATTGGTGACTAAATCAGTAAATTTCGAAAAATAAGACTTTAGATTATCATAGGTCTTATAGAATTCCAAATGATCTAAATCAACATTTGTAACAACAGCGACATGAGGATGGTAGGACAGGAAACTCCCATCAGATTCGTCAGCTTCGGCGATAAAATAGGTGCCCTTTCCGAAACGTAATGAATCACCATACCGCGACATAACAGCACCGATGACGGCAGTTGGATCTAGCTGCAGATCATCTAAAATATGGGTGATGATTGACGATGTGGTAGATTTCCCATGAGTCCCAGTAACCAAAATCTGTTTGTGTTGGCTCATCAACCTATCTAGAAACTCCGAACGATGAAACACCTTAATCCCGAGGTTTGAGGATTCTAGAGCCGAGAGGAGTTCAGGGTTTTCTTTTGAGATTGCGGAAGAGTACACAATGATACCAGCTGGCAACCAACCCATGGAATCGTGACGTCTCACTATGTGACCAAGATCGGAGACTCTTTCGATATTTGAGAGGTCACTGCCTTGAACTTCATAACCCATTAATTTGGCTAACTGTGCTAAGGGCCTCATTCCCGAACCAAAGATGCCAATAAAATGCACAAGGTTATGATTTATGGAAATGTTGTTCATAGTAAAATCAAATACCAGTTCAAGGATTTTGTGATGATTTTCGGCTAGCTTCAGCGATTTGTTCCCACAACCAGGGGTTTTCGCTGCCTATAGTGTCTTTTATTTTTGTAAAGGGAAGCGCAGTGTTTAGGCCTTTTTCCCGCAGGCAAATCGGATCAATAAGTCCCGAATAGGATGAGGCTTGGCAGCCACGCCTTTTCGCAAAGATTTCAGGAGATTCATGAGTCCCCTGATAACGATAGTGACTATAACTATTTTGTCCAGGACCCGCCAGATGCATTCCAATGGGCGCTTGGTTGGTTTTGTCGACGATCAGGCCACCTGAGGAGCCGCCAACAGCATCACAGTCGTGAGCGAGCCAAAATGGGGTTGTGACTTCTATAGTCCTACAGGGACTCTCTGCCAGAGGCATGCCCCAAGGGTAATGCAAAAGCACATCAGACTGGTGCTGGAAGGGTTTCAGACGAGACAAATTAATCCAATTAAACCTTTGTCCTAGATTGTAGTCACCATCATATGTTTTTAACAAGATATCATTAGATACATAATAAACAGCAAAACCCACTGAATCGCTTTTAAAAACTAGATTGTTGAATAATAATTTTCTTTCACTGATCTCCGAAGATCTTCGGTCAACCTGGCCAATATATTCCCCATAAATCTGACCTTGGGCATTTATAATGGTGTACTGACCCCGTTGTCCTGGGGGAAGGGTGTTCCACGGATTTAACGAAATGAGTCCATCAGAGCAATGTGCTGCGGTAAGAAGGTGATTTCGGGAAATGAAAATACCAGAGCAAACCTGGATTGGGCTTTGATTGGGATTGTTAAATTGGGTGACCTGGACCATGGTTTTGGCGTGATCAGAGATCTGGTCGCCACTTAAAAAATCGATTTCCAGGTTATCGAAGATTGATTGAGGGGAGCTTTCTGTTTTAACACCGCAGCTCGCCAGGAGTTGGCCGATCAAAGCCAGTATAAAGAGACGAATTCTTAAATTTTTCTGGATGTTCCACATAGACCTGGCATCAGAGATAACCATTTTGCACTCCCCCTGTTAAACCCCCACTCTAATGGTGCCTTAGATGTTGTCAAGTAAAGCATCAACAAAGCCTCGTTGGGACCAGGTGCCTGATGGAAAAAATAAATTAATATTAGCGTGTTAGCCTAAATTCGGGGGTACAGGATTCGTATCATCGGAGGTGTCGATACCACGCGCGAGCTTGGCAAGGATGCCTATGCTCAATAGACTGACAAGAAGTGAGCTACTACCGGACGAAATAAAAGGCAGAGCCATTCCCTTTGTAGGTAGAATTCCCACCGCAACTCCCATATTCAACAGCACCTGAAAAGTCAACATAGAGGTTAGACCAAAGCTAAGGAACTTCCGAAAGTTAATAGTCTGTAATCGAGTAATATAAAATCCTATTGTTGCCAGACAAATAAATGCAGCTATAAGGGACATGAGACCTATAAGTCCTAACTCTTCGGTCACGACGGCAACGATAAAATCAGTGTGCGCCTCAGGAAGAAAAAAGAGTTTCTGTTTCGATTCACCCAATCCAGAGCCAAAAAAGCCGCCATTTGCGAACGCAACAAAACTTTGAATGATCTGAAATCCGTGCCCCTGAGCCTGAGACCAAGGATCCAAAAAACTGACCAATCTCGTCCATCGATAGGGCTCTAGAGCGACAGCTGCAAAAAAGGCCCCAGCAACACCGAGACTTAGGGCCGTTAAATAAGGTATAGGAATCCCGGCAACAATTAACATTGAAAGGGCAGCACATATCAGGAGCATAGGAGTTCCAAGGTCTTTTTGGATGAGTAATAAGCCGACTATAAGACTTAAGATAATGAAATTTGGGAGGATCCCTCTCAAAAAGTCATGGATCTTATTTGCAGGTCTGCTGAGATTTTTTGCGAGAAAAAGAACAAATACGATTTTGGTGAGTTCGCCTGGCTGGCCGCCAATATAAGGGATATTGAGCCACCGAGAGGCTCCTCCTACCTTATGATAGGCTCCAGGTACAAAAATTAAAGCTAAAAGGAAGAAAATAATCAGTAGGCTAGGAAGCACGGCTCGTTCAATGTATTTAAAAGGAACGATCAGAATGATCCAGACTAGAAAATAGCCGAGACAGGCGTTTAGAAACTGCTTCTTTACGAAAAAAAATTCGTCGTTGAATAACTGAGCGCCCTTAAGAGAGCTCGAAGCGTAAATGGCTATAAATCCAAATGAAGTGAGTAGAAGGCTGATAAGTAGTAACAGGTTACCTAGATGATTCCCTGTTTTGTGTTCTACCAAGAGGAGGATCCTTATTTGGAGTGCGCTGGATACTATGAATTTCCCTCCATTAAGATTATCTGATCTGAAAAAAATTGACCACGCTGTTCATAGTTTTCGAATTCGTCAAAACTCGCGCACCCAGGAGAAAAAAGAACAGGGTATTGATGCTGTAAAATGAGGGCTTTCAAAGCTGATACAGCTTCTTTAAGGCTTCTAAAGCAATAACGATGTCTAACTGTGGAAAGCTCATCGTAGATGACCTGTCCAGAAGAACCAAAAGCTACCAGCGCGCCGATTTTTTGCGTTTGATCTAAAATAGGGGTATAGGGTTCGCCCTTTCCCTGACCTCCCATAAAAAGGATTACTGGGCTGCTACAACCTTTTAAGGCGGCTAGAGTCGAATCTACATTGGTCGATTTGCTGTCATTAGTGACTTCAACACCAAAAAAAGATCCAATTTTTTGGCATCTATAGGGTAAACCGGTAAAATCCTGTAACGACGAACTTATCTCCTTGTCGCTATAACCGGTTAAGAAGGCGACGCTTGTAGCGGCAAAACAGAAGTTGAGAATATTGTGAGGAGACCTAAGATGAGAGGGAGTCAAATCCTTATAGACCGAGGAGCTAGGTTCTATGACCTTGATGTTTGAGATAGGTTCTATTTGATACTTGCGACATAAATCTAAAACCTCTGGTGTGACGTAACCAATACCTTTAGGGATGAGTGTCGCGAAAATCGACCATTTTGCCCGAAAATAGGTTTCTAAAGTTCCATGACGGCCTAAATGGTCGAAAGAAAAATTACTAAAAATGGCTACTTTGGAACTTTTAAATCGAGATATTTCTAATTGATAGGAAGATAGTTCAAGAATCAGATAATCGGGAGACCTGTTTTCGGCAAGCATTTTAGAGGGTGGATCCCCAAAGTTCCCTCCAGGAAGTGCGTTATGCCCGAGGTTTTTTAAGGAGTGGGCGATCATGGCACAAATGGTGCTCTTTCCGTTAGTCCCTGTAACTGCCACGGTCGTTCCCGAATACTCAGCCATGGCAAGATCTATTTCCGAAAAAATAGGTATTTTTCGGTGCTTGGATAGGGCGATAAGGGGGTGTGACTCAGGAACCCCAGGCGAACAGATCATAACATCGCACTGTTCAAGGTGAGCGTCACTATGACCACCTTCAAAAATTTCAGCACCAATCTTTATAAACTGATCTCTTAGTCGGGGGAGGATTTTTTTGCCATCACTGACCCTTATTAAAGTGCAGCGCTTGGCTAATAACTGGGCCGCCCCTAGACCAGAGATGCCGCCGCCAATGATTAGGGCCCTTTTGTAGTATTTTTGAGTCATTCAAATCATCTCATTTTAATTTTTGTAATAGTTCCACTATTCGGTCCAACCGTATCCCTCTAGAAGCTTTTACATAAATCAAGGGTTGTGTGCAATTCCACGGGAGTTTTGCTGATTGTATAGTACCTAACAAATCTTCAACTCTGTCATAGCAAAAAACTTGATTGGCTTTAATGGGAGATTCAAGAGCACCCTGTTTGAAGTCAATAGCATGGGAACCAATAAGGTGGAGTTGCGAAGGACCTAATAATCCAGCAAGTTGTCCTATGCGTTTATGTTCTGAGATGGCCAATTCTCCAAGCTCCAGCATGTCACCTAAGAAAAGTACCAGGGGGCGCTGAGAGCCCAAGTTTTTTAGACTCTCTAATCCGGCTGCCATGCTGTTTGGATTGGCATTGTAAGAGTCATCAATAAGCACAAATTCAGAATAAGTAGAGATCTGAAACCGCCCTTTGACACCCGAGAAATTTTGAAGACTTGTGGCAATATTAGCAGGAGGAAGTCCACAGGCTAATCCCATGGCAAAAGCAGCAGCACTATTAATTCCCATGATGTTGTGAATTGAATTCATGGTAATGGGATAGGTCTGATTTTGGTAGTATATGTCGAACTTGATTTTTAAAGATTGGAAATCAACAGCAATAGGCCCCAAACGAACCTTGGACTGAGGGTGGGTGCCAAATGTTATGGATGGGTTGCTTGATTTAAGGGCCTCTCTTAGAATGAGGGGATCATCATAGGGAACTACCTGAGTGCCGCCATCGCGGAGATGTCTAAATATTTCAAGTTTTGTATCTCGAAGCTTTTCAACAGAACCAAAGACACCGATATGAGCCATCCCAGCATTTAGGAGACAGGTGATATCTGGGGCCCCAATTTCGACCAATTCTCTTATATTTCCAGGGAATCGAGCGCCAAATTCTAAAACAGCGTATCGATGCTCTGGTTTTAAACTCAGGAGTGTTTTAGGGACGCCGATTTCATTATTGTAGTTGCTTTCTGTCGCTAATGTAGACCCATGGTCTCGCAGAATTTTCGCTAGGATCTCCTTGGTCGTGGTTTTGCCGTTGGACCCCGTTATAGCAACGAGCCGCAGATCAGGGAGGGATCTTCGCCACCCAGAGGCGATTTTTTGGTAACAAATAAGTGTATTTTTTACCTGGATTCCCAAAATCCGTAATTTAGCATCAACCTGACCCTCCTCCTGATATAAAAAACCGGAAGCACCCTTGGCGATGATATCGTCAATATACTGATGACCATCAAAGTGAGGGCCTTTCAAAGGTACGAACCATTGTCCAGGTTCGAGGGTACGGGAGTCTGTAGACCAAAGAGAAGGGTGGGGGGCTTGTGAGCTTAATTTTTGGATAGAATGGGGGTCAACGAGCTGGTTTCCTAACCAGGTTTCATATAATTTCCACGTGATGTCCATAAATCCTCCTAGGCCAAAATAACGAGTTTCTCAAGGGCTTCCGCGGCAACGATGCGATCATCAAAAAACAACTTGTCTTTACCAATGATTTGGTACGTTTCATGTCCTTTTCCGGCGATAAGGACTGTGCCTGGTGGGTCCAGGGTTAAACTGTACTCTAGTGCTTGGTAAATCGCGACTTTTCGATCGGGTTCGTAGATTAGTTTGTCAGCAAGGCTAGACGGAATTCCACTGCGGATAGAATTCATAATTTCGAGGGGCTCTTCGCTCCGAGGATTGTCAGATGTGACGTATACTTTGTGAGAGTGTTCAGCAGCGATTAACCCCATTATAGGGCGTTTTCCAGGGTCTCGGTCGCCGCCACATCCAAAGACTAAAATGACGGGGCCAGAGGCAATGCTTTTGACAATTGTAAGAGTCTTAAGTAAGGCATCGGGGGTGTGGGCATAATCAACAAGACAAAAGGGTGCCTTGTCTTTTAGAGTCGTCATGGACACAGGCTCTAATCTGCCAGGGATCGGAGGTAGTCGTTTTAGAGAAGAAGCGTCTGGAAAAACGCCCTTGAGCGTAAAAAAAGCAAGAATTGCTGCACAAAGATTTTCTAAGGCGTGTGGAGCAAATAAAGGTGTCCATGCAGTAAAATCGGTTTGATTTTGACCAGGATTTTCTGGATCTTGTAGCCTTATGGTCATCTGACTTCCCTCCAAGCATTGCCTGCTTATTTTGAGATGGCAGAGTAAACCTATGAGAAAGTTTGTCTGATTTCCCTGTCGAGGAACGTTCTGAGAGCTGTAAAAAATAATACCTTTGTCTTTGGGAAGTCGTTCAGGGAGTTCAGCAATTTCGTGGTTTATGATCATAGTGCCAGAAGCCTGCAAATGCTCATTGAAGAGTAGGCATTTTGCAGCTAGATATTCCTCCATGGTCTTGTGATAGTCCAGGTGGTCTCGAGAAAAACTGGTAAAAATACCTATACAAAATCTAATACAACAAACCTTTTTTTGAGCAAGACTATGGGACGAAACCTCCATAACAACATGAGTAACACCCCTTTTTAGGGCTAAATCGAGTAGCCAAAATAATTGGTCAGGGTCAGGTGTCGTATGAGTGGTCGCGACAAAACTATCTAGAAAATAGGCGCCTAGGGTTCCGATCGATAAACAGGGAATTTTGTGATAATCGAGTAAACTTTTGATGAGCCAGACAGTGGATGTTTTACCGTTTGTACCAGTGACTCCAATCATATTGAGTTTATCTTGTGGGTTGCCGAAGGCCTCAGCGCATAGGGCAGTCCAGGCGTGTCGACAATCGCTCACCTGAAAATAGAGGAGCTCAGAATTCGAAGTCAGCGAGATAGGAATGGATTCGACTACAAAGACACGGGTATCCTTTGTAAGCACATCATCAATAAATTGGTGCCCATCAAAACTCAGTCCCGGAATAGCAACAAAAAGAGTGTGTGGTCCGCATTTCCTCGAGTCTGTTTGTATCGTAAGGAGAGTTGATCTGGAGTCAGAGGAAGATGGTATTAAGTAAGAGGTTTTTTTAAGGATTCCGCTTTTATTTAAGATCGTTACAACATCTTTAAGATGAACTTTAGCGTTGCTATTTAAATGCGAAAGTTCGTTAGAATTATTAGTCAAAAGACCCCCACCTTTCTTTCCCACGCTGACGAATTTGCTAGAGTCGCTTAGGCGAAGTCGTCCGCTTATCTGATAGGGTTGCTTTTGGATCAAATAGGGTCAGATCCGGTGCAACATTAAGATATTTTAGACTTCTTTCGGCAATCGCTGAAAAAATCGGTGCCGCCCAGGTGCCACCATAATAGGGTTTTTCCCTTGGTTCATCTACATAAACATAAATAACCAAAGATGGGTCTTCGACAGGTGCAAATCCAATAAAACTGGCAATGTATTTGTCCTTCGCGTAGCCCTTTACACCAGGGATCACCTTTTGGGCCGTGCCGGTTTTTCCCCCAGTCGAGTAAGAGCGGGTTTTAGCTTTAGAGCCGGTACCGTTAGGGTGGGTGACCACTTGCGCCAAGATAGAGCGAAGGTCTTTAGCCGTCTTAGGTGATATAATTTGTCCCAACGAAGTCACTGCAGCACTTTTAATAATCTGTCCATTTGATGAAACTAGACGATTGATCAGTTGGGGTTGCATCAACCGTCCGCCATTTGCTATGACTCCAAGTGCCTGAACTAATTCGATCCCCGACACGACAAAACCGTGTCCAAAGGACACATTAGCAAATCGAATGGGTTTCCATTGAGTCCAATCAGGGATTCGCCCTGTCATTTGTCCAGGAAATCCGAGGCTCATCTCTTTTCGGCCAAGACCAAAACTCACGAGAGAGCTCGAGGTGAGTTCGCGGCCCAACTTGGCAGCTATTTTATAGGTGCAGATATTGCTGGAAGATATCAGTGTTTCTGCCACACTTAAAGTCTCCGAGGGATGCGTATCATGGATCACTGATTCTCCGACTTTGTAGGAGCCATTTTCGCAGTTGAGTAGTTCCTCAGGTCGGATGATGCCACGATCAAGCGCGGTAGCGATGACCAGAGGCTTTACCACAGACCCTGGTTCGAATAAATCAGCTAAAGCACTGTTTCTAAGTGACATTTGTGAGACTGGCAGGTGGCGTTCATTAGGGTCAAAGTTAGGGTGGCTAGCCATAGCAAGGATATTACCCGTGTGGGGATCTGATACAATAGCAAAACCTCGCACCGCTTTTGCTCTTTGGAGTCCAAGCTCGAGTTCATGGGCGGTAATTTCTTGGATCGCTCGGTCAAGGGTTAAATGAAGATCATGGCCGGTTCGTAGAGGGGCCGCACCTGATTTTTCTTCGTAGATAAACTTTCCATGGGCATCGATGGTTGTGGAGAGTTTAAGTCTCTCGCCTCTCAAGTCGTTATTGAACTGCTGTTCTAGACCGAGCAGTCCAGAATTATCAAAACCAGTGATCCCAAGTATATTAGCAGATGCAGCACCCGTAGGGTAAAATCGAGAGGGTTCTCGAATAATATAGAGACCCTGGATGGAAAGTTGTTGAACCTCGGAAGCTATTTTAGGATCGACAAGTCGCTTTAGCCAGACAAAATAGCGATTCTTTTTGGACTTAATGATCCTCATTTGAGATTGTTTGATATGAAGTAATCGCGATAGAGTTTTTAATTCGTTTTTAGTAGGGGTGAATACTCGAGGATTAATAGCAATCGATGGAATTTGTATACTGATAGCCAAAGGGTCGCCACGGCGATCAAAGATCCCGCCTCTTGAAGGGGCTAAAATGAAATCACGCTGGTATTGTTTGTCAGCGATTTTTGCCAGCTCCCTATGATTTGTAGATAAGAAGAGCAAAAAAATGGCACGTACTAAAATTATTAAAAAACCGAGATAGAGAACTGCTTGGATCCCTAAAGCTCTTCGATCATAAAATGATCCAGGAGGGATTTTGGATTTTGGCCTAAAGAAATTTAAAAATTCAAATCTAATTTTCAATGATGTCACTCATACTGAAGGAGTAAAGTCTCGTTACCTTCAATATAACCCATATTTGCCATTTTATGGAGGTGATTAAAATGGGTCAGAGTGTCCCCATATGCTTGCAACTATTTGAGAGCGACCTGGTTTTGAAGGACAACAGGGCTTAGATCTTTAGTCTGTATCATCATTTTTAGGTATTTAAGTGAAGAAACTTTAGCTAATAGCATATTTAGTTCGCCATTCCGTTCTTTAAGCTCAAGTTCTTCCTTTTTAACTCGTCCTATTTCATAGCCGATCATGGTTGTCTTGACTCTTAAATGGATTCTTAAAAGCGAAAAACCTACTAAGAACATCGCAATAGAAATGGCGCAAATTCGAGTTTTTTTTGAGAACCGAATCACCATAATTTTCTCCAAGATAGTTTTAGGATTTTATAAATACTCTCAATTTGGCACTACGGGAACGAGGATTGGAAGCTATTTCTTTGGTATTAGGAATGATGGGAAATGGTCTGAGGATCACACCTTTAGATTTAGTAAGTGCGTTGATTTCATCTGAATTAAAGGGAAGATCTCGGGGGAGATTTTGAAGCGTGTTCTTTCCAGATAGCTCTCTATATGATTCTTTCACAATTCGGTCTTCAAGGGAATGAAAGGTGATAATCGCCAAACGCCCATTGGGCTTTAATAAATCAATAGAATTCGCAATAAGTTCTTTAAGCTCATCTAATTCCCTATTAACGTAAATCCTTAGTGCTTGAAATACGCGGGTGGCAGGATGTTTTTTGGAAGGCTTTTTATAAGATGAAATCGCCTTAATAAAATTGGCTAATTCGAGAGTGGTCATAAAAGGTGTTTCCACACGCTTTTCAACGATTCGGGAAGCGTATTTTCGTGATAGAGGCTCCTCTCCGTAGTTCCTGAAAATATCCTCTAAAAGTTCAACTGGGGCAAAATTAATAACAGAGTAAGCAGTCGGAAAATCGAAATCAGGGTGGGATTTCTGGTCCATCCGCATATTAAGAGGTCCCTCAGTCATAAACGAAAATCCTCTATCTGGTGTATCTAGCTGCATACTTGAAACGCCAATATCAGCGAGAATAGCGTCTACTTTACGATCCTTAAGATCTGGTTGAGAAGCAACAAGGCTCTTGATATTTGAAAACGGCGCGTTAAATAAGCGAAGCTGGCCAGAGTTAACAGAATTAGCAAGATGTTTTTTAACGAGATTAAGTGCCGAAGGATCTTGGTCAAATCCCAGTACTAAACCCTGGTCACCTATATGAGTGAGTATTTCTCGAGTGTGACCGCCACCACCTAAAGTGCAATCACAGACTAAAGATCCGGATGACAAGTTAAGGGCCTCAATTGTTTCTTCAAGTAGAACACTTTTATGGTAAATCATAGAAAAGTAAGGCCCCTTTCAGTATCAGAGCTGCTTCTTTTGAACAGTTTTCACTTCAGATTAGGGGAAGTAGCAGAGTTTAAGCATCATACACAAGCTTTAATGATGTTATCGAGGATGATTTCTAAACTCTTGCGGGGATACCGCAAGGGTGAGCAGTAGGGTAAAGGGGATGATAAGAAACTGATTTCCAAAGGGATTCGAAAAACTCCAAATGATGAGCGAAGGAATTGGGAGTGCAAATAGCAAGGGAGGATATGGACCAAAAATCCCTATTGAGATCCAAAACATGAGGATAAAGGCGAATAGCAAAATGGCATGATACTTGGGCATCGCATAACGCAAGACTTCCTGGGAGTAGATCAAGAAATTGGTGATTTGCGAACTACATTTAAAGAGGGAAAATAGGCTTAATAACATTAGAAAAAACAGAGTACCTTTTCTGAGTGTTGAAGGTTCTAAAATGGGTTTACGATAGGCTCTTGGGTAGATCCAAGGTAATCGATCTGCAAACAAAGCAAGTGTAGCAAGGCTGCTGACTAAAAGACATATACCCAAGAATATTGGGTTATCTTTGCCAAAGATCGCAAGCTGACTTAAAGTTCTAAAACTAAGGTAGCCGACGAGGCCTAGACAAACAAGGAAAGCCCCAGGCGTAAAAATCAATAAACATAGTAAAAGTATGAGAACCACTTCGATGGGGGAAAGTAAAGGCGCAAAGATAAAGTATGAATTGGAATCTGGGCTGCTGGAAATGATATTTAGACCGAGTATTGTGAATACAAGAAGAGCGGCAGCAATTGCTAGCCACTTGGACCAAGTCACCATTCCTATGCGTAAAGCACTCCGATAGGAAGCATGGCTTGCTTGACCATGTTGCAGAAGTGCAAATGATATCAGCGAAACCAAAGCAGAAGCGACGACAAAACTCAACATAAACAGCTCCAACACGAGAGACCCCCTAACGCATTATGCAAAAGCGGGGCCATATATCGTCTAAACAAAAAAGATACATCCATAGAGGTCTATCTGCATAAAAGAATGATGCATCAAGCCTATTCACAGTGTAGAGTGATTTATCACCTGACTAATCATTTTTAAAAAAGTCCATTTAAAGACTCGTGTCCACGGTATCTTAGGGAACCAATTGCCTCTTGAGGTTTAAGGGATCCTGGGATGTAATAAATTAAGGGTCACTTCTTTTCAGCCGATGGTCGGTTGTGGAAGTAACTTTAATTTATTTAGTAGGAGGAAGAGATGATTCGAAAAGCGAGGCGCCTGCTCGGCACTTCGGCGATCGGTCTCTTTGTTGGCCTCTGGCTGTTCGGTTGTTCCGGACAGCAGCAGGCGGACGAGGAGATTGAGGCATCCGAGCAGGGAGAACAAAGTGCCGAAGGGGAGGGACAGGAAGAGGGTCAGGGTAACAACCTGGCTGCTGGTGAGGGAAACAATGTGGCTGAAGGTGATGCAGGCGGTGGAGAAGCCGCCGCAGCTGGAGCGGAAGCCGCAACCGGGACGGAAAATGACCTCCAAGAAATCATTCAAGAGATGAACGGCCAACCAGCGCCCAACGGAGCCCAAAATGCTCCCTTAGCGCAAAACCTAGCTCCAGCAGCCCCGGCGACCACAGAAGCCCCGGCGACTACAGAAGCCCCAGTAGCCAATGGTCCAGCCCCCCAAGGGTCAGCACCCATACCATTCCAGCCAGGTGGGGCGCCCGCTGGACAGGGTCTTCCCGAACTCGGGTCAAAGATGGCCTATATCGTCGAAAAGGGCGATACCTTAGGAAAGATCTCCCAAAAGATCTTTGGTAGTCCCGGAAGGTGGAAGGAATTGGCTGATTTTAGCGGGATTATCAATCCCAGCCGGATTTTTCCCGGAGATTTGGTGTACTACACCTTAGAGGAGAGTGCAGTCCCATTTGCGCAAGCTTATGAGGCAACAAGTCGATCGGAAGAACAAGTAAAACCCGGTGACACTTTAGCGACCATAGCCAAAAGGGTTTATGGGACAACAACAGCATGGCGGTCCATTTGGCGCCAAAACGACAAAATTGATAACCCGGATATCGTACCTCCGGGAACCACAGTCTATTACCTCCCACAGGGTGCCGCGGTTGCAGCAGCCCAAAAAATTCAGACAAAAAATGTAACCACCAACTCAAAAACTGTAAAATCAATGAAATCTATAGCTAACAAAACCCAAAACGCCACGTTAAAGCCAACCACTGATACCAACAACATTCACATCGAAGTATTAAACCAAACCACTGAACCAACTCAAACCTTTCAGGCCAATACCCAACTCGAAGCCTCATCCATTAAAAATCAAACCAATGAAGCAGCGGTATCTGAAACTTTTTTCGAATCCAGCCAACAGCTGATCTAAACGATAAAAGCTCATGAGAATGAGCAAGTAAAAATAACGGCTGACACAAATGTTCCTAAAGTTAAGAGAGAATCCTACAACATGAATCTCTGGAAATTTAAGAAACATCAATGTCCACTTACGAAATCAAAGTAACGACCAAGAGAAAAAAAGAAACAACACAGGTAAAAGAAACATAGTCTTCTGTAGTTTGGCACAAAGGCCTAGATCCAAATAACAGAAAACATAGTTTCTTTTTTGTTGCTACAACATCCCTTTTGAGTCTATTCACAGGCTTAGTCAAACAGTGTTTAATCAATTAAATCAGATAGTTAATATTGTTGAGGAGGCGACGCCTAGACTATGCTGGGCAAGGGCTTATCTTGGCTCTTAGCAGCTCTCCATCAAGAGTCCCTTGCGAAGAACGCCTCCAGTGAAGTAAGGTTCGACTCCGCTTAATAGGAGAGACCATGCTTACCAAATTTCTTACAACCTTGATGACAGAACATTTAGCCATCGCCCAAGAAGTGGCTGCATCCGCACCGCCTAAAGGCCCAAGTATGATGGAAGTCCTTATTATGCCAGCAGGATTTCTGGTTATTATGTATTTTTTTATGATTCGACCCCAACAGAAAAAATCAAAAGATCATGCCGAGCTGTTGGCAAATCTCAAGTCAGGGGATGAAGTCGTCACTAGCGGTGGAATCATTGGAAAAGTAAAATCAGTGGCGGAAGGATTTGTATCTCTAGAAGTTTCACCCAATACCGTCATTAAGGTAATCAAGTCGAATGTTTCAGGATCGACCAAACAATCGAAAGACCTCGTAAAATAGTCGTCGGCCAAAAAGCCGCGATCAGCGCTCCCGACGATTCCAAAGTCTGACATCGGACCCAGCCTATGGGTTTTTGGACCTTACCCTTGAGACTGGGTATGATGTTTTCTAGAGCTGGTCATAAGAGGGGGGCAAAGTGAGTCAAATTCGAAGTTCTTTACATGGTGTTTGTAGAGTCTTGCTCAAGACGGTAGCCGTCGGAGCCCTCGCTCCTGGGGGTCTTTGGGGAGCAGACCTTGTGGGAGGACGACTCCCCGAGGAGTACGAATCCATGGGTGGTCACGGACTGAGTCTAAACAACGCCGCAGTAGCTTCCACTGATGGAGCAGCAGCCGTAAGGACCAATCCGTCGCTATTAGCGAAGCAAAAGTCTTATACGGTCACTGGTGGCTATCACTGGCCTACAGTGGGACGAGAGTTTTACCAGGCGGCGATCGTGGATGGGAAAACGTCCAAAATCGCGGCGGGATTTTCCTACACTTCATTTATGGAAGATTATAAGTATTACCGGATTGACGAACGATCTTCGCCGTGGGACTCGCCGATCACAAAACGTGCAGCTATCGGTGCGGGCCAAGGAATAATCGATGGATGGTTTTTAGGAATCGGAGCAACCTATATTGAATCATCGCCCCTTTGGAGTGACTTGGTCCTAAATCCAAATCAAATCGATAATCCAGAAAAACGCCGCGGTTTTGGAGTCAATTTTGGGATTTCTACAAACCTAGGTCAAAATATCGATTTGGGAGCTGCTATCGAAAATGCAACCAATCAAAAAATAAATAGTTACTTGCCTCAGACCATACGAGTCGGAGCAGCTTTTCGTTGGTTCCCAGAGGCCCAGTTTCTGATTGATTACAAACAAAGGGAGCGAGTACCGGAGTTTGAATCCAAACAGATGACAAGTCTAGAGGCTCTAACAACTCGAGAGAAATTGGCGCCAGAGCAGATGATTCTCGCTGGGGTAGAAGCACAGGCTTATGATGTTATTAGACTTTCAGGTTCTTATGGACATGCTTTGGGGGAGTATAAACGCTCCGTAGCAGCGGGAGTCGCTGTCGTAAACAGGGGATTTTCCATTGCATATGCATGGTCTAGACCTTTTTTAAATGAAGTGTCCACTCACCAAGCGGTAAGTTTAAGTTTAGATGTCACGATTTGAGGATAAAAAATTGATCGACGAGATGTTAGACAATGGACTTGAGGTGGTCCTTAAACCAAACCACTTTTCGCAAACGGTAGCGATCCAGCTTTGGGTTAAAGTGGGATCGTTAGATGAGACTGAGCATAATAGGGGTGCAGCGCATTTTTTAGAGCATATGCTCTTTAAAGGAACAAAGAAGAGGGGTGTAGGAGAAATTGCGGCACTTGTGGAGGAGTGCGGCGGTGAAATCAACGCATACACGACCTTTGATCATACGGTCATTCATCTAACCTTAGGGTCGACGCATCTGTCCTTGGGGATTGACCTACTTGCGGATGTATTTGGTGACAGCCAAATTTTAGAGGCTGAGTTTGCCAAGGAAAAAGAAGTGATCATAGAGGAAATCTTGCGCAGCCAAGATAGTCCTGGTGCAACTGTTGGCCGAAAGGTTTTTTCGCTGGCATTTGAGGGAACAGAGGCCGCGAGGCCTATTTTTGGTACGCTTGATAGCGTCAAAAATCTTAAGAAAGAGGATGTCACAAAATTTTATAAGCACTGGTATGTTCCAAGCAATGCCATTTTAGTCGTGGTTGGCGCTTTAGAAGTAAATTCGACTTTAGACTTGATTCGAAAGACTTTTGGGACTATGCCCTCTCGATCGACTGTGCGCCGCGGGCGAACCGAAATCGATCGATCCAATCAAAGCGGACGAAATAACGGCCAAGTTTCGGTTATTAAAGGGGATTTCCAGCAGCCACGCGTCGAGCTAGTATTCGCAGGACCCTCACTCGGGCATTTTGATACCGTGGCCTTGGATTTGGCAGCTTTTGCACTTGGCACTGGAGAGCTTTCGCGCCTTAATCGAAAAGTTCGTGATGAACTGGGGTTAGTTCAGTCCATCGGTGCCTCTTTGTATGCACCGGCATTTGGCGGGTTGTTTGAAGTCAGTGCTTTTGTCAAAGAAGAGCAGCTACTTGATGCTATCGAAGCAATTCTTAGAGAAGTCATAAAGATACGTGATATTGAACCTATGACGATCGATGAACTCAGTCGAGCTAGGGCAAATATAAGCGCAGATCGGATCCTGAGGGATGAAACTGTCGATGGTGAGGCTCGGTCTATAGGTTTTGGAATGCTCACAAGACATAAAATGTTGTTTGATCAGGTCTATTCGACTTTGGTCGAATCGATGCCGCTGGTAGCGATTACAGGTGCGATTCGCAGATGGCTGATTCCGGAAACAGTCACGGTCGTAGTCCTTGTCAATCGGTCATCAAAGGTATCAGAAATAGACGTCATCCAGACTCTTAGAAAGGTGAATGAAAATCCAGCAATTCGCGATCACCCTGTAAGGACCGATTCCCCCAAAAAGTCCCAGAATCCCACTGAGAAAGTGTCAACCCTAAGCGACTATGAGATTATTCCGGGTCTTAGATTAGTCTATAAGCACCATCCAGAATCCCAGATATTCTCGTTAACGGCCGCCACTGAGGGAGGCTTGAGGGGTGAAACAGATAAGAATGCTGGTCTCTTCAACGCCATGGCGGCGATGTTAGCCACAGCGACCACTGTGGATGACCACGAGAGTTTTGTCAATAAAATAGAGGGTGTAGGCGCTAATATGGAGGGGTTCTCAGGGAAAGATTCCCTTGGGGTCCAACTTCAGTGCCTTCCAGAAAATATGCCAGAAATGATTTCGTTACTTAAAGATGCCATTTTGTATCCAGAATTTCCTAAAGAGCAGTGGTTGACTATATCAAGGGAGATCTTCCAATCGATTGAAACCCAGGAAGACTCACCGGCTGGATTTTGTTTGCGAAAAATTCAGGAGTTTATCTACCAACAACACCCCTATCGATACCCCATTATGGGAACTAAAGAATCAGTTTTAGGATTTAATGAAAGCCAACTTAAACAGGAATTTGTAAAATATCGCGATCAGGGGCCATGGGTTATCGCAGCTGTAGGGCCTATGGAAGCGAATCAAATGGTCCATCTTTTAAGGGAGATCTTTGCAGAATGGCGACTTAAGCCTGAAATGAGGACTTTTCCAGGAGATCGAGCGTGTCATTTAATGGAAAAGCTTCCTCGCCAAGCTATAAAATTTACCAAAGATCGGGAGCAAACCCATATTGGATTTGGATTTAAAGGCATTCCATGGGGGGATTCCGATCGATATGCGCTGGATGTCCTCACAAATATTTTAGGTGGTCACAGTGGTCGTCTGTTCCAGGCCCTAAGGGAAAAGGAGAGTCTTGCCTACACGGTGTCTCCTATCCTGTCCTATGGAAAAGTGATGGGAATTATTGCCAGCTATGTAGCAACAAGTCCCGAAAAAGCCGAAAAAGCACTTGCATCCTTGAAGAGCCAAGTGCTGGAACTCCGCGATATTGCACCCCATCAAGATGAAGTGACCAGAGCAAAAAACTATATCATTGGTTCCCATGAAATGAGTCTTCAGCGGGGTGACGCCCAATCGAGCTCCATGGCTCTTATGGAAATCTATGGGTATGGTTATCGAGATCATTTGAGTTATCCAGAAGAAATCAGAAAAATTACCGCTGACGATGTCCTTCGGGTCGGAGCACGGTTGCTACAATTAGATGAGTCCGTAGAAGTTATGGTCGGCAAGTAATCTAGCCAAACTCAGAAACTTAAAGAAAAGATTATATATGTTAGGACCAATAGAAAAGTCACATCGTATGTCCACAAAACCAACTGAATCGTCTTGTCCCCCGTTGGAGGGGCTGACCCCAATGATGCGTCAATACTATGGACTAAAGTCCCAATGCCAAGAAGCGATTCTGTTTTTTAGGATGGGAGATTTTTACGAGATCTTTGGGTCAGATGCAGAGGTGGTGGCACCGCTGCTCGATATTGTTTTGACGAGCAGAGATAAGGCACCCTTTGGGAAGGGATCCGGTGACAAAAGCAGTCAGGAACCGGTCCAGGCAAACGACCAAGGGACGGCAAATGGAAATAAAATACCTTTTTGTGGTGTTCCGCACCATAGCGCCCGAAATTATTGGTTGAAGCTTTTAAAACGCGGAATGAAGGTTGCTATCGCAGACCAAGTAGAAGATCCAGCGACCGCCAAAGGACTCGTAAAACGGGATATTATCAGGGTCTATACACCCGGACTGATCGATGACCTTGAAGGGTTAGATTCAGGGACTCCCAATTATCTTATGGCGATTCTCCAACTTCCAGGGGTCGTGGATTTATGGACCATCTTGGTTGTCGATGTCAGTACTGGAGAGCTTAGGCTTGGTAACATAAAAGAGTTTAAGGAAGTTTTAGAATTTATAAAAGTGACGCAGCCAAAAGAATTGTTGGTGAGGAAGTTCTTTGTCCCTGAGATCACTGCACAGTTAAAGAAACTTTATGGT
Source organism: Oligoflexales bacterium (assembly GCA_041736175.1). Lineage (GTDB taxonomy): Bacteria > Bdellovibrionota_B > Oligoflexia > Oligoflexales > CAIYRB01 > JBGSUI01. Next base: position 109,961 of record JBGSUI010000059.1, read on the forward strand.
GATATTGCACCCGTTGTCGGTGATCTTCCTGAAGCAATCTTGAGGGACGAGCAGAGCCAAAAACAGATGATAGCAGAAGTGTTTGGGTCAAATGCTCTCAGTAACGGTCCTCAAGATCAAGGAGTCGAGGGGGGATCAGCAATTGTGGCTGCGGTGTTAGTGCATCTCAAAGGCCTAAAAGTCCCGCTCACATCCCTTATGCGGATTGGCCCTCTTTCAGATCCAGAGACGATGGTTCTTGATGATATAGCCATAAGAGATTTGGAGCTGTTTGAAACAACACGAAGAAGGCAAACGGAAGGGAGCTTTTTTAGGACCATTAATCAAACTTTAACGCCGATGGGTACGCGCCTTTTTCGTAGAAATCTTATCAGGCCATTGTTGTCTCAAACTCTCATTGAAAGCCGCCAAAATATCGTCGAGCAGTTAGTCCAATTTGGGGAAAGTAATCTTTCTGAATTTAGGCAAGCTCTTAAAGGTTGTCCTGATTTAGAGCGACTCAGTGTGCGGGTTGCTAATGGTTTGGCGTCACCTATGGATCTGGGGCGCCTTTCTCAAGCCTTGCAGCATTGTAAACAATTGTTCTCGGTTTTAAATAGACTTTTATCGACCGAGGATTGCCAAAATCAAGGTCCCATCAAAAAAATGCTTGTTGAGCTTAACAGCGGTTTCGAAGTCTCAGATTTACTAAAGGGGGCCTTAGAAGATCAGCTAGGGCCGCTGGGATCGGGCAAGGGGGTCTTTAAGACGGGTTATGACGTAGATCTTGATAAAAAGAGACATTTTGTTTTTGCCGGAGAGGAGGTGATTTTTCAGTACCAAGAACGCCTCAAAGAGCAGACGGGAATCTCTAGTTTAAAGATAAAATTTCAAAAAAACTATGGCCACCTTATCGAGATTACGAAAACTCATTCGACCAAGGTACCCACCTCTTTTATCAAACGACAGACGATGGTCAATGCCGAGAGGTATACGACTCCAGAGCTGCAAGAACTTTCCGAAAATATCGAAAATGCGCAGGTTCACTTTACCGATCGAGAGCGACAACTGTTTACAATGCTCAACCAAAAAGTTGCGGCCCAGTTGGAGGCAATCCAGCGTAGCTCAGAAACTCTGGCCTATTTCGATATGCTGCATTCCTTTGCATGGCAGGCTCTCAAATTCCAATACTCTCGACCACGCATCGTAAAGAATGGAGGGCTGGTGTTGCGGGGGAGTCGCCATCCCGTCGTCGAGACCTTTATTGGCCAGCATGATTTTTTTGCCAATGATATTAATATAGTTGGCGATTATCGCCAGCTCTTGATCACCGGACCAAATATGGCCGGAAAATCAACTCTGATGCGGCAAGTGGCCTTGACAGCGTTGATGGCACAAGTCGGATGTTTTGTGCCAGCAAAAAGCGCCGAATTACCGATTTTTGACAGGATTTTTACCCGAGTTGGGGCATCTGATGATCTTGTTAAAGGGCAATCAACGTTTATGGTTGAGATGTCCGAGGCGGCTCATATTCTAAAATGCGCGACAAAACGGAGTCTCGTGATTCTCGATGAGGTGGGGAGGGGTACATCCACCCAGGATGGCTTGGCCCTCGCAGCTGCGATCCTTGCTGATTTGTCCCAAAGAATTGGTTGTATGGCATTATTTGCAACTCACTATCGCGAGCTTGTAGACTTTGGTCATTCGTTGCCTTCAGTGCAGGCTGTGCAAACGGAAGTGATCGAGAGGGGTGATGAAATCGTCTTTACCCATAGGCTTAAGCCAGGGGCTACAAGCAGCTCTTATGGAATCGAAGTAGCTAGGATCGCTGGAATTCCACCGATGGTTTTGGAGCAAGCCAAAAAAATAGCTTCGGAGTCCCATGAGGATAGGGAAAAGTCCACTTCAAAACTGTCCCCTAAGATCAAAACCAACCAGCTACCTTTGCCATTAGAAGATCGAGGGGAGTTAGAGTTGATACCTTATAAGGTCACCCCAATAGAAAACGAGTGGATCGATAGGATTAAAAGGCTCAATCTGTACCGAATGACCCCTCTCCAGGCCTTAAATCTCTTAGCTGAACTTCAGACATCTCTGGAGGTCGTCTCTAAGCGATCAGAGCCATTGTTGTGATTGCAAGATGTGGTTTTTAGGTATATAGGTCCAATCCCTTGCAATTTGGATTCAAAATTAATAGACTATTGAGTTATCACAGGACCAATTAGGCGAGGGCTTTGGAGTTGCATGTTGTCAATGCGTGTGAGGGAATGCGACGGCCCGATAGTTATGGACGATGACGGTAGGTTATCCTCAGAAAAGGCAACGCTTATGTCAAGTTCAGGTGCAAAGGCTCCTAAAAAAGGTATCAAAAAGAAGACAGTAAAATCGGCAAAATCATCAACTCCTGCAAAAAGAGAGGCTAAGGAAGCTTCTCGAGCAGGCCCAGCAGCGAGTCAAAAAACAAAAGCCGTGAACCAAAAAACTCAGACACCAATCAAAAAAGCGGAAAAAAAGCCACCCATCATGCCCAAGGTTCCTCCTAAGGGTGTTGATAAGTCAAATGAAAGGGTCGCCGATAAAATAACTGAAAAAATGGTATCTGGTAAAAAGCATAGCGAGGGATCTAAGGCATCACTTGTCTCTAAGGGCACTGAATCGGCTCCAAAACAACTCCCCATTAAAGTAGAGCCAAAGATTATTGAAACTCAGGAGTTTGTCTATAGGGGGCGCGTTCTTGACGAGCAGCTCTTTACTAAGGAGGAGCTAGAAGTCTTTAGGGATCTTTTGATGAGCGAGCGCGGAAAGATTTTAGTCAAAGCCAAACGTGCTATGGAAGATGGAAATATTCATATCGATAAAAATGAAATGTTTGATGAGGTCGATCAAGCGGCAGCAATGATTGACCAAAATCTTACATTTAGACTACTAGACCGGGACCGGAAGTTGCTCCAAGAAATCGATCATGCCCTCGCTAAGCTTGATACTGGTGACTATGGCTACTGCGAAGGGACGGGAGAGCCGATTCCTAAAAGGCGTCTAGAACTCCGACCCTGGTGCCGTCACAGCGTTAAGTATAAGGAGCGCCTGGAGCGGATGAAGAAATCTGGTCGCGGAGTGGTTGATGAGGATGAGCTTTAGGACGGCTCACAAAGCCGCCTAAGGGTCTCAGCGGTGAGCGGACACGAGTCCTAAGGCTTGGTCAATTTTTGGCACTTAGGGCAAAAATAGGTCGCTCGCCCTCCTATTCGGAGCAGTGATATCGGGGTTTGACATCGGGGACATGGCTCAGAGTCTTTGCCATAAATGCAGAGTTCTGTTTTGAAATAGCCAGTTTCGCCATTGAGATGGACATAGTCTTTGATACTGGTTCCCCCAGCAAGAATGGCTTTGTTTAAGACGAGTTTGATTTTAGTGACCAGGGTCTTCCATTCGGGCATAGAAATATCTTTAGCTCGGCGGCACGGATGGATCCCCGATAGAAACAAAGATTCGTTAGCATAGATATTGCCAACGCCAACGAGATGTTTAGCGTTCATTATAAAAGTTTTGATTGCGACGATTTTACCCCTGCTCCTTTCGTATAGATTTTCGGCAAGTCGAGGGGTTGCTAATGGTTCGGGTCCAAGGTTTTTGAGCAGAGGATGCTCTTTGAGCTGGGTGTTCTTGATAAAATGGATGCTCCCAAAGCGTCTTGGATCGATATAGTGTAGGTAGCCAAACACCCGAGAGTTCTCTACAATCGTAAAGATTCCGTGAGTATGGGGTTTCGTAATCTGTTTGGATGGTAAGAATACTAGATTTCCACTCATTCCTAGGTGCATGATCAGGGCATGCGCGTCCGTTAGTATAATCATGTACTTAGAACGTCTTTCTACGGAAAGAATGGTCTGGTTTGCAAATTTTTGTTGGAGTTCAACGATTGGGATTGGCCATCTCAGATCGCTTCGACCAAACCAAAAATCGCTTAATTTTCGTCCTGGAAGAACCTTGTTAAGTGACGCCACTAAACATTCGACTTCGGGCAATTCTGGCATCAAAACATCCCTTCCAGATTTAAGAATACCTCGAAGTTGGTCTATCGAGGCATCCCCAAAAAGTCAAGGGAAACAAAAGTCTAGCTGCATCCTTTGGGTTTCGAAGCTTTCTTTTTATCATCGGGCATATCTTTAGCAAGGCTGTCGTAGGTGGTACAGAGTGTTTTGACCTGGGTTTTTTCGGTCTCTTCAAGTTTATCAAAGGAAGCGGGGGTTATGGTGTTAGGATCGACAGCCTTACCGGTTTTGGATTCGATGATCTTTGCCATGGTCTGATTCGTTTGAGTTCCAACCTTTTCGGTAATTTTTTCGGTCATCTGGGTTTTTAGAGCTTTTGTTTGGGTCGACTGGGTAGCAGTCCCACCGATACTTTTGGCGATTTCATTGATCTTGCTCATAATCTTGCTAAGTTGTTGCTTGACTCCAGGGGGTAATCCAGCAATCGCACCAAAAGCACCGTTGACCGAGCTTAGATCATTAAGGCATGCAGTGATCATGGAGTTTGCATCGCTAGTATCAAAAACCTGGTCGAGAGCGTCTTTAAGGTCGGTGACGGCACCCACATACTTTAAGACATCTCCTGAAAATGAATTAAGTGCCTCTGATCCAGCTTGGATATTTGAGGAAGCCGATTCTGATGTATCAAAGAGTAGAACGGATTGGTACACAAGTGATTCGGCAAGATGGGCGATAGCCCAGAGGTAATGGGCCTTGGCGGCACTTCGACGAGGCTCAGAGGTGACAGCGCAATCAAAAGCTTTATATCGAGCACTATCGGCCCGGATCTCGGGATCATCGTTGACAAATCTACAAATTGTTTTGACCACTTTGTTCATCTTGCTAAGGACAAAAACCAGGTTACGTAGTTCTTCGTTGACTTTTTTAGGGACCAGTAATTTATTACTATCCTTAAAGAGAGTCGATGACCCTTGAAATTCCTTTTCTTGAAGATTCTTAAAATCAACGTCAGTCAAGTTTAACAATCCACCTTGAAGCTTTTTAAGGGTCTCAGAGACATCACCAGAGGATTCTGATTCAGAGCTTGTTTGTAGCATATTTTGTGAATTTGTAGAAAAATGATCGAATAATTGGGTTATCTCTTGGTCGACACGGGTCAACTTGGCAGAAGCTGAGCTGGAGGCAGCTTTGCAGCGAGACACGGAAGTTTTGCTAGCGGTTCCAGAAGTGTCTGATAGCTCGATTAGACAGGAAGCAACTCTGTAGGGGTCGAGGCCCCCTTGTGATAAGTAAATATATCCAAGGAGAATCGAAGCTTCTTCGTTATTTGGGCTTTTAGCAACAATTTTACTTGCGATTGATTCAGCTTCGTCGAACCGTCCTTGGTCGTAAGCGGACTTTGCTTCGGCCAAAAGGGAATCAGCGGCAGAATCTTTGCCCCAGATTTGGTTAAGATTTGTATCAGATCCGCAAGAAGTTAATGTTCCAGCCGTACAAGCTATCGACGGGATGAGTAGAAGTCCCATGAGACGCGCTGATTTTACTTTAGGTTCCATTCTTATTCTCCGTATATAGGTGTTGGCTAATCGGCCATAAAGACTAGGTCTTCGTTATCTTCAGTCATATGAAAACGGTCTTTCAGGATTTTTTTCGCGTATTGAGGTGAAGTTTTTATATTTAAAACTTCGATTTCAATATTTTTATTTTCATTTTTTAATTCATGGGTAGCTTGTTGGAGTTCGGTCAGGCTTTTTTTAAGCTCAAAATAGCGCAAAGTGTCCACTGATCCTCTGACGATACCAATGGTAAGCAGTCCCAGAAAAGAAAAGCAAACAGCGGAAAAAAATTTATTAAGTAAGTGGGGATTCATGGCAAGTTTCGTTTTAACTTAAAAGATGTGAATTAAAAAAGAATCTAACATTAGTTTACAGCGACTCGCGAAATTCGCAAAGGAAGGACCAGACAGTTCATTGAGCGGTATAAACTTGATCATCACCAGCAGCAATTGAGTTTGGCAAAGAATTAGAGGTAATTATTAGGAAAAATAGCTGTTTATAAGATTATATTCCCGATAATTTTTGCAAATAGCCAAAGGTTACGAATGTTAAGAGCCTCGGGAAATGCAGCCGATCACGCAGCTGAATGAACCCTGGAAAAGCAGCCTAAATGACCGCCCACTTCAAAAGTCGAGTTTGGCCCACTGTAGATTCATTTTTTCAAGGAAAATAGATAGTTGATTTCAATATTAAAGTTTTTTGACCATTATACCGAATAGTGGTATAACAATTTGGGAGGGTAGAATCCTGATTGAAAACTTCCGAACCGGTGGTGGCGGTAAAATAGCAGAAGATATCTGGAATAATGGTACCTCAAATAAATTGCCCGATAAAGAGCACTGTATGAGGGCCAAAGCTTTGCTTCAGATAATGAATGCAACTAATTCTTTAAGTGACTTGGAATCCAAAGCACATCCACCCGATATCAGGGTGCATTCTTTGAAGGGTGATCGAAAAGGTCAGACTGCAATCGACATCAGCAAGATCAGCGGGTGGCGTATTGTTTTTAACTGGAAAAATTATGTTTTTCATGATGTTGAGATAGTAAATTACCATAATTGAAAAGGGAATTCTTATGCCCATTAAGACACCAAACCATATATTGCACCCAGGCGAGGTCCTTGCTGAAATTTATATGAAAGACCGGGTGCTGAATCAGTCGACCTTAGCCAAACATCTGGGGTGTCAGGCGCGTAAGATCAACGAGATTGTGAACGGTAAACGAGCCATTACACCCGAGTTTGCTCTGCAGCTCGCCGAGTTCTTTAATACTACGCCAGAAATGTGGGTTAGGATGCAGGCCGAGTATGATCTGATTGTCGTCAAAAAAAAGCTAGAAATTGGTGCAGTCGTCACCAAGGCACCTAAGAAAAAGACAGCCAAAAGAAAGCCAAAAAATGCTTCACAATCACCCGCACCAACCAAACTTGTAGCTATGGGCCGTTGATGTCCTTCTAAGGTCTGCGACTAAAGCCTAGCCTCAAAGGCTTGCTTAATTCGCCATAGCAAGACTAAACAGAAATGAGGCGGAATAAAACTTGCTAGGTACCACCTTGGTTTGAGTTTCGTAAAGTATTTGTCGGAATTATTGGGAAAAGATCTGTTTAAAAGAATATACTGTTAATAAATTTGGCAAATATCCAAAGTTTATACAGGGGAGTAGCGTATGCCTAAGAAGCAAAAGAGAATATTTAGTTTTGATGTAGAGGCTTTGAAAGAACGGATCGATTCGGCAAAACAAGCAACAATAGATAAGATTACCGAAGGGCGGAATTTGGCGATTGGCGGCCTCCTAGGAAAAGGCATCGAGCTATCGAAAAAGCAATTAGAAGCACTAGAGAAAGCTAAGGAGAAGTTTTAAGAGGCGACCGGTCCAAATCGAGGTCAAAATACCGGCTCAATCTAGAGAGCCTGGTCCAAATGGTGGGCCAAGACCTTGCGAAGACCCCACTCTTGAAAGCGAACCACAAGTTTTTGATTCCCAAGTTCTAACAGGATCTCTTCGATAACCCCCCGTCCATAGGTGGGGTGTTTAACTTTTTTCCCGAGGAAAAGGTGACCAGGAGCAGCGCCGTGTGTGGACGAGCAAGAATCATCGATTGAATAGGTGATTTGACTGGATGGCGTTTTAATTTGGTTCATATAGCAACTGGGGATTTCCGTCAGAAACCGCGAAGGACGGTTAGAGGTCCACTGGGCATATTGACGCCTTTTTTTGGCAGCCAAAATCGATAGCTTGACCTTGGCTCGGGTCATCCCCACATATAGGAGGCGTCGCTCTTCTTCAAGCGCTTCGTCGTTGCCAAGATTGCTTCGATGGGGTAACAGGCCTTCTTCTAGCCCCGCAATAAAGACACGGTCAAATTCTAGGCCCTTTGCCATATGGAGGGTCATCAAGGAGATGCCACCCTTTTGTCCTTCGGAGAGACTACTCAAGGTGACAGACTGCAGCCATTCAGCGATGGTCGCCTGGGGATTTTGGTCACCAAAATCAGCCAGGGCCGAGCCCAACTCGTGGATGTTTTCCAACTTGTCCTGTGCTTGGTCAGTGTGTTTTTTAGCGACATAGTCAGCATAGTTTATTTTAGATACCAAAGTCTCAACGGTCTTTTCCAGAGGTAACGACAAAACATCTTTTTTGAGTGACTCAAGGAGTTTTAAAAACTCTACAATCTTTGGACTCGCTTTTGGGTGGTTTTCTCCAGCCATTTGCTCTAGGGTTTTAAGAAATGGGAGGCCCCTTTTAACAGCTTCTAACTCCACTGTTTCTTCGGTTTTTTTGCCTAGACCTCGTATGGGTACATTAAAGATTCGTTTGGCACTGACATCATCTTGGGGATTAATGATAACCCTAAGGTAAGCGATGAGATCTTTGATTTCCGCACGATCATAAAATCTCACGGTTCCATAGATCTGGTAAGGTATACTGGCTCGAAGCAGAGTGTCTTCGATCATTCGAGACTGGCTGTTAGTACGATAAAAGACGGCGATTTGATCATAGGAGAATTGCGCTATTTGGGTTTTAATCCGATCAACAATCCACCATGCTTCCAATTCGTTGTCATCTTCGATACACAAATCGATAGATTCTCCAGGCGGATTTTGCGTGAACAGCTTTTTAGCTACCCGTACTTTGTTTTTAGAAATCATCTCTCGAGCGGCATCGACAATTGTAGAAGAGCACCGGTAGTTTTGTTCGAGGGTGATTTTTTTTGATTTTGCGTAGACACTATCGAAATCGATGATGTTAGACGGCAAGGCGCCGCGCCAGCTGTAGATGGACTGATCATCGTCACCGACGACAAAGAGATTTTGATGTTTATCGACAAGGGTCGAAATAAGCTCAAATTGTGCCCGATTGGTGTCTTGATACTCATCAACTAAAATGTATTGATATTTGTTTTGGAGGGCTTCCCGTACCCGCTGGTTATAGCGAAACAGAAGCAAGATGTTCATAATAAGGTCGCCAAAGTCCATGGCGTTACACTGGCAGAGGTACTCTTGATATTTTCGATAGACTTGAAGCCCAACAGGAGGCAACAGAAAGCTATATTCCTCCGCTAGTCGATTGTCATTGGGGAGAAAAGCCTTGGTTTTAACAGCATTGATCGCCGCACGGTAGGTTTTAACAGTGGTTTCATCATCGAGTTTGATATTGAGATCATTGAGGACGGCTTTGAGTGCTGAAAGAGAGTCGTTTTCGTCGTAGATCGTAAAGTCACTGGTATAGCCTAGCTCTTGGGCAAACTCCCTAAGCCAGCGGGCGCAGGCTGAATGAAAGGTGGAGATGTGACATCTGCTACCCAATGGCGTCAGACTTTCTACCCTGGTGCGCATCTCAGCAGCAGCTTTGTTGGTAAAAGTCACTGCTAAAATTGCCTGAGGAGGTACTCCTCTTTCGAGCAGATAGGCGATGCGATGGGTGATGATACGGGTTTTACCACTCCCCGCTCCCGCAAAGACCACCATAGGACCGTCAATATGAGAAGCAGCCAGTTTTTGGACCTCATCAAGCCCACTAAGAATGCTTTTGAGTTGGGTCACAAAAAATCCTCATATTGTTAGAAAGGTGTTTTTTAGGTCTTACTTAGAAGTGATGACAGGCGCACCAAGAGTGCTACAAGCGCTCAAAATACCAAGTCATATTCCACTTAGTCCTTAAAATAAAGCTTTTTCTGACCGCCAGCCTTTTGGATTTTCTGATAGATGTTTTCTAAGGAGTTAAGATAGGGTATTTTAAGATTTTAATTCTATCAAGCTCGTCCCAAAAATAGATATGTCAAAAAGAGGGGTGTCGATGGGCCTAAACCAAAGCCAAACCCACAAATCGTTTGGACCAAGGGTGGCGGCAATCGTCCTTGCTGCTGGCCAAGGTACGAGAATGAAAAGTTCTACCCCTAAAGTTCTCCATAACATAGCCGGCAGGTCTATGATCTTGTGGGTTTTGGATGCCTTGGAGCAGTCTGGGATTGAGAGATTCGTTTTGGTCACGAGCCCAATTCAAGCAGCGGAAATGTCGACAAAAATCTCAATGATTGAGGGAGCAAGCCAAAAGACGATATGTATCCAAAAACAGCCCAGGGGTACCGGTGATGCTGTGGCGAGCGCGGCACAAGGCTTCAAGGCCGTGCAGCCCCCTTCCTATACCCAAGGGGAGCTGTACCAAGGACAGTCTGTAGCTGCTGAATTCGTCCTTTTATGTGCAGGAGATACCCCCTGTCTGGCACCTGAGGAACTCAAGAGATTTATTGAATCATCGATGGATAAAGACCTCCAAGTCTTGGCCATGCAGGTATCTCATCCCTACGGGTACGGTCGGCTTGTGACGGAAGGAGATAAACTTGTTGCTATCACAGAAGAAAAAGATTGTAGTCCTTTAGAAAAACAAATCCAGTGGGTCAATACTGGGATCTATTGTGTTCGAACCAACCTGCTTTTTGAGTGGCTCGAATCTGTAAAGCCGGAAAATGCGCAGAAAGAGTACTATCTCACGGACATTGTTAAAGTGGCGCTCAATCAGACTGTGAGAAAGAATCGAGTTGGTTGGGCCAAAGCAGAAGTCGTAGAAAACTATGGAGGGGTTAATGACCGGGTTCAATTAGCAGAGGCCGAAAAGATCCTCGTTCAGAGACTTAGAAAAAGCCATATGATGCATGGGGTCCGGTTTTTGTTGCCGGAAACTGTTTATATCGATCATGGAACTAAGATCGGCCCTGATTCAGAAATTGGATCGGGATGTGCTCTCATCGGTAAGACAGAAATCGGCATCAAAACCGAGATCGGGCATAACGTGTCCCTTCGATCTGTTAGAATAGGCAACCAATGTAAAATAGGTGACGGGTGCGTCTTGGAAAAAATAACAATAGCCGATGGTGAATGGGTACCCCCAGGAACTATAAGGATTGGTTCAGGAGGTTTTTAAATATGTGTGGAATTGTGGGATATGTGGGCCGTAGAAGCTGTATCGATATCGTTTATGACGGTTTAGCAAAGCTCGAGTACCGTGGCTATGATTCAGCTGGGATAGCGGTGGTCCGCGGTAGAGAGTTAGGGATTGTAAAGGCTGAAGGCAAGTTAGAAAAACTAAAACCACGACTCCAAGAACTACCAGCTGCGGCAACCCGTGGGATTGGCCATACCAGGTGGGCAACTCATGGTATCCCTAGTACGACCAATGCCCACCCCCATAGTTCGGGAAAAGTAGCTCTCGTCCACAATGGAATTATTGAGAACTATTTAGAACTGAAAGCAGAGTTAACAAAAAAAGGTGCGGCTTTTGTTTCTGAAACAGACACCGAAGTCATTCTTCATTTATTTGTTAACGAACTTATGATCGACCAAGACGCACTTAAGGCAATTCGCCGCATGATTCCCCAACTCAAAGGAGCTTTCTCAATAGGGATCCTCGTTGGTGATGAAGAAGATACCCTCTATGGAGTTAAGCAGGGGTCGCCGCTTGTCATAGGTAAAGGTCGGGGTGAGAATTTTTTTGCGAGTGACGCTATGGCATTGGTGGCTCATACCCAGAGAGCGCACTTTTTGGCAGATGGCGAAATCGTCAAGCTCACTCCGGATTCGATAGAACTTTTTAATTTTGCTGGACAGTCCGTGACTCCACACTTTCACGAAATTGAACTATCTAGTGCAAGTGTCGAAAAACTGGGATTTAGACATTTTATGCTCAAGGAAATTCACGAGCAACCTCGTGTGATTTCGTCCATGATCAAAAGAATTGTGGATATCCATCATGGAACCATAAGTTTAGAAGCTTTGGGCCTCCAAAATCTAGATTTCCAGCGCATTACCAACATAACGATGGTCGCCTGTGGTACGGCCTATTATTCGGCTTTAGCTGGTGAATATGTCTTGGAATCCTACGGTGGTCTACCCGTGAGCGTAGAGTTGGCAAGCGAGTTTAGGTATAGAAGTCCATGGGTCAGTCGCGAGACATTGGTGATCGCTGTTTCCCAATCCGGAGAGACAGCAGATACTCTAGCTTCTGTAAAATATGCAAAAGCATTGGGGTGCCAAGTGATGAGTGTCTGCAATGTAAAGATGTCATCGATTCCTAGGGAGTGTGAAGCTACACTCTATATGGATGCTGGGCCAGAAATCGGTGTCGCCTCGACTAAGGCATTTACGGCGATGTTGCTTTCCCATTATCTGATTGCCCTAGCAATCGGTCTAAAAAAAGGTCATATCAGCTCCAGTCTCTCGGCAGAGCTGGTTGAGAAATTACGGATGTTACCTGCGCTCATGGATCATGCGGTGGATAGTAAAGTTCATATTGAGCAGATCGTCGACAAATACTATGAGAGTTCTCATTTTATTTTTATTGGAAGAGGGCTTAACTATCCTCTGGCTCTTGAGGGAGCTCTTAAACTCAAAGAGATCTCCTATATTCATGCAGAAGGGTATGCTGGGGGAGAGCTCAAACACGGGCCCATTGCCCTTGTGGATGCCCATTTACCTTTAGTAGCGATCGCACCAAAAGATCTCTATTACGAGAAGATGTTGTCAAATATTGAAGAGGTCAAAGCCCGTCGAGGCCAAGTGATCGCCCTAGGGGGTCATCACGACCAGCGACTGAGATCCATAGCAGATAGTTATTTGCCTATTCCAGAGATTGATGAACCCATGTTCCAATCGATTCTTTCAGTGATTCCACTCCAATTGTTGGCCTACTATATAGCCGTCAAAAGAGGAACCGATGTGGATCAACCACGAAATCTAGCAAAATCGGTTACTGTTGAATAGAGACTGGCTTTGTTTGTGTGTCCCAAGACTTAATGGTTTCGTCTAGGGAGGCGGTCACCAGGCCGCCCGACGGATCCGTTTTAATATCCACCACAGCACCTGTGTGGCCGATGGATAGAAACTCGGGGCTTCCCGTTCTAATATTAAAGAGTGTGACGCTATAGTCGAGTTGATCGGGTCCTAGCACCGTCGGTGGCGGCTTACCTCCAACTAGAGCTAGTCGGTGTTCGTCCATGGCGCTTATTTTAGTCACGGTAGCCTTAAGTCCATAAAACTTTCTTAATAATTTGCCATTTTTTAGACTCCAGATACGAATATAATGGTCGGCGGAGGCGGTAGCGACCCATTGGGTCTGAGGCGAAAAAGTCAACGAAGTGACCCAGCCTTTATGGCCTTGGAGAACCCAAAGGGGGGAGCTAGAGGGCTGGGGCTTAACCAGCCAAACTGCAGCAGAATAATCATCGCTGGCAGTGGCTAAATAGCGGTTGTCAGGAGAAAAACTGAGTTCGTTAAGGGCTCCAGAGTGGATTTGGGAGCGAAAAATCATTTGGCCGGATTTTGAATCCCAGACGTTAAGTGAGCCACTGAAATCCCCAGCCGCCGCCATCTGACCATCTGGGCTCATCGCCACAGCCGTGATTCCCCGGTCCAATCCGGGCAAATGAAGGTCTTTGGTTTTTGTTTCGAGGTTCCAGAGGCTGACCTGTCCATCAGCGGTACCAATGATAGCGTTTTGGCCAGCGGAGTCGATATCAAGGGCTGTAGCGGGTTGGTCTAGGTTGTTGATCGACCATAGGGGCTTCCCGCTTTTTGCATCCCAAGCCCGCACTGAGCGGTCTAGTCCGGCAGAAAGCACGATTTTATGACCGAGAGAGACGGTTGTGAGCTGGTCTGAATGGAGGTCTAAACTCAATCCGGAAGGATTTAAGGGTTTAGTTATATTAAGATCCTCTAGAGCAGAGGGGGGCCCTTGGTGGCAGCCGCAAAGGAAAGTTAGGACGCTGGTTCCACAAAACAGAAGGTCTTTTTTAAAAGAGAAATGTAGCATATATTTTTATCATCGATGATGATCTCCCAAATGTCAAAAATTGCTAGGTGTGTTATGAACTAAAGCTCAGCCAAGATGCGGCTGAAGAATTCAGAATCCAAAGCAAGAATGGGTCTTTTGTGAGTATTTTTAATAAATTCAAAGAGTTCTTTGTAGGCCGAGAAGACAAAAAGATCGAAAGTGCCCTTGAGAAAATCAAAGATCCCAAAGCGATCCGGGATGATCGCATGGCGGCCATTCAGTATCTATGCTCCCTTGAATCCTGGGAGCAGGCTGTTCCAGCTCTCTTACAGAGATTTGAATACAGCTTGGAGCATGGGATCAACGACACCCGTGAGAAAGAAGCCTGTCTCAAGGGTATCGTCGCTTATGGCCAGGGGGCTCTGCCTGCAGTTAAAGAACACCTTAAAAACTCGTTGCGCATAGCATGGCCCATCAAAATTATCAAAGAGCTGGGGGATGAAAGTCATCTCACGGAGATTCTTTTTGATTGTTTAGATTTTACCGATGTCTCTCTTGATCAAGCAAAAGTCGATAAAAACTATGATATCCTTTGCTACTTAAGGGATTGTAAGCTGCCCCAAAGTAAAATGGTGGAGATCTGCCATTTTCTTAAAGACCACGACGAACGGGTTCGATTTGCTTCGACAGAGGTCTTGATTGAACAAGATGATCCAATCATCGCTAACTTTCTAGAGCCTTTTTTAGGGGACGAAAGCCCAGACAACACCCGGATAAGGCAGTCTTCTCTCCAGGCTTTTATCGATAAAGGGTGGAAGGTAGAGAAAATCGATCGGTTTCCCCAAAACCATATTGTTGGTCCCGTTTACGTTCGGCAAGATGGGTCGGTCTTTGTAAGAGCTTAGAGTTGTGACCCTTTTGCTTTATCTTTTTCGTGGACAGCGTCTTTAAACTGGGGCGGGTAGCGCCTTAAAACAGGTTCTACTTTAGTCATGCCTTCGGCAGCGGTGGCGGGATCAGCGGGTCTATTAAACGTTAGAGCGGTGATCAAATGTTTCCAGTCAGTGGCATTTGTAGAAGCATCATTTTGTAAAAGACCTGAGAGAAAACTGGTGATTTGTGGTCCAAAGTGATTAAAGTTACTAAAGCCCCTATGGCCAATGATATCGATTTTAAGCTGCTGTTCAGGAGATTTTCCAGCGTTTAAGGCTTTAGCCGCATCGATGATAAGTTCCTCTATGGGCTCTGATTTGCAGCCATTCACCACGACTATCTTATAGGGGTTGAATTTGGGGTTATAATTGCTTTTGAAGGCTTCAATGGCTTCAGGATAGATTCCAGGACCTTCTCCTCCGCCAAAAAACCGTTGCATAAGGGTTTTATCATCGGCTTTATTGTCTAATTGGTCTTTGTAAAAGTGGCCATTGATCATCGTAATATCGTTTTCAGCGATAGATTGTCCAAATTTTTTATGAACTTGGTCTATGTAACCGATGGTTACCGTGATATCCCAGTAGGCTTCTTCATCAACCTTCCAAAGTTCACGCCCGTAACCTTTGACATTAAATCGTTTGACGAGAGGCGCGCCCCCTACATTGTTTTCTTCGACGATTTCCTTAAGAGAGTCTGGCTTTCCGTCTTTATCGCTGTCAAGGTTAGCATCAAGAAGGCCCCCACGATCGCTCACAGTTTTAAACCAATCTTTCAGATTGGCATACGCTTTGGTGCCAGTGTCAGATTCTGCTCCTGCACCGCTTCTATGCACGTCACCATCGTAGGTGATAAAGATACCCACTTTTACGATTCTGGTTTGATTGGCGTCGGTGAGGCCAATGCCATTGTAGAGCGGCTCGACCACGGCGCCGCCATTTTTGGCCTCATAATCAGAGATTTCTTGGTAGTTTGAGCCATCTAGGGCTGAGTCTGACATAACACCGCCGCAGCTCACTGCTCCAAACAAGACATAGATATATTTTGAACTACTTATAAACATGTTGGCCCCCGAATGGTTTATGGTTGTTTAGAGATTTAGTTTTGTGACAAAGTTTTGTATAAATTTGGAAAATAGATATCTACGAGACGGTAACGCTGCATGTGACCGTTTTGTTTGATAAGGTAAGTCGCCTGGTAACCAATATAAGCCGAGCTTTTTTCAAGCCTCTCTTTAGAAGGATCCACCGGGATGGCGTTGACCGAGAGTGATTCCACGGCGGTCTTAGCGAGTGAAATCAGTTCCTGTGACTCAGAGATACCGTTGCTATTTTTATCTTCCCAAAGAAGTAGTTTGGCAAAAACAGTGTCGAATCGATTGATCACCCCATCCTGATTGGTGTCATATTGGGCTAGAGCCTCAAAGCCGTGAGTGGCTTTTAGAGAAAGAGGTAAGGTACCAAGCAGTGCTGTCGCGCTTCCAAAGAGTTCCGAGCCATCATCTATTGTTCCATTATGATTAAGATCAAGAGCGAGCCAGCGGTCGTCCGGCTTGATCCATTCAATCGGAGTCCTGATCCCCGCGGCACTTATGTCAAACAGGACTTTACGTCCAGTTTCAGCAAAGGTTGTTTTAAAGACGCCGTCTTGGTTCCAGTCAAGGGCTAGAGGAGTGTCACCCTGGGCGTTCGTGAGAGCGTTCAGCAGTCCAAGGGCAGGGCGATCGCGGCGAGGTTTTTTGGATTTGTTAGGGGAGTCGCCATTTGGGCCGTTTTTACCACCGTTAAGTGTGTCGTCATCATCACCACCACTTTTGCTCTTTTTGCCTTTATTGTTGATGTCCTCCTCATTGGAGACTTTCTTGCCCTTGTTGTTTTGGTCGGCCTCATTGACGATGCCATCTCCATTGGTGTCTCCAGGGAGGCCTTTACCCTCACCACTCCCGTCACCAGAGCCTTCTTTGTTGACCATTTTCCCGTTTTTTGCGTTAAAAACACTATCTTTGCAGCTTGTGAGTGCAAGCATTCCAGACATACAAAAGGCCAGCGAAATAGTGGGCATGAAGTTTGATTTCATGGGTATCTCCGTTGAAGTCGAGATTAGAGATTTACATGGGCTTTTTCTTTATCGGAAAAGGTTGGAAAAAACTTTAGGTTGATCTATTATTTATTAGATATCGGTTAGTTGCGTGGTCTATAAAAGGGGGCCCTATGGGATGGGGCCATGAATTGGGACAAGAGGGGTCATCATTTTGTCCAGCATCCTTCTATCATCTTGGTTTCACAAAGATGATTTAGGATCCTGAGCCTTAAACCCAAAACATGTGTTTTCCACTTTAGGAAAAGTTGGTGCATCCTCTGCCTCGGAAGCAGGGAGTCTCGACGATTTCATTGATTCATTGGATGGTCTTGATCTCTTTAAAACCAACCCCTGGAGTGAGTTCAAGCAGTTGTACCGAATTGCCATAAAAAGATCCGGAAAGTATGCGGCCTTCCCCATTGATTGCCAGTTGGTAGTAGGTGACGACACTGTCTTTGGTCAAAGAACCTTCGATCAGGCTGGACCAAGAGCTATCTTCAAAGATTTTCGCGGCCAGAGCGAAGTACTGGTCCTTTCGGCTCCAGTTGAGCACGTCCCTGAAGTGGTTGACCACCAGGGATTTAAACCCCTGCACATAGGTGACCTCGAAGTCTCCAGGAAAATTGAGTTTGTTGGCTTCAGGGCCATTGAATCCATAAACCCGTTCAAACTGCATGATGTCGCCCGTCTGTGGAGGCGATTTTGGATCGGTCACGCGGAGGTTTCCCACGATGTTGACTTGGACAATCTGATTGGAGTGGGGCCCTTTTGTTTGGGAGTTACGGTGAGACAGATAAAAAATATTGGGATCATCTGGGTCAGGTTTGGCTTCCCAAAAGTTAGATCGGTAGTACTTGTAGGACGGATCGTTGGCAAAGGCACTCTGGTCAGGGGTCCCGTCGAGGTTACGGAGTTTAAAATACATCCATCTAGATTCCAGCTGGACCGAGGGACGGTTGAGGTTTTTAAGAGGAAATTCGCAGGTCTCATCGGGGGTCTTGGTACAATCAGGGGCATTGGAGCGTTCCCCAGAGATATCGTAGACGAAAAACTGATAGGGCCAGCGACGTCCCCGCTGGTTGCTGGAATTGGGTTTGTTTTCCAGGACGTCAGGGACTTCATTAGGCCACTTCGAGCCATCGGGGGCCAAGACTTCTTTAGCCGCACTGTCGTACCGAGTGGTGTCAGCATACTCGAGATCTCCCAGGGTGTTTTGGGAAGGATCTGTGGTAAACCCCAGGATCACCTCACGAACCGGGTCGATATAAAGGGCTCGTCGAGGCACCCCATAGTTGCGCACCAGTTTGAGGGTACTTTGGGAGCGATCGGCTGCCAAGGTCCCGAGATAAAGCTGCCCCTCCATACAGGTGATGGCAAAGTATTTGTAGTCTTTTCGGATCGTAGCTCCAAAGGGAGTGCATTCCAGCTCAAAGTCCGCCCGAAGCTCAGGTTGCAGCGGGTTTTTTCCCAGATCATACAACTGCGCTCTGGGGGGGAAGTTGGTAGGACCCCGGTCCGTCGTGATCAGCAGATCGTTGCCGGAAACGATAAGGTTACGCCCCATCCTCGGGACCTCAATCACCCCTTTTTTGTCGCCATTCCGATCGATCACCAGAACCGAGCCCACATTGTAGGTTCGGTCGAAATCAGCGTTAAGCACATAGAAAAACTGGCCATCATCGGAGACCCCAATATCCACAGGGCTGGCCACCCGGTCCTCGATGGGGGGGAATTTTTCTTCGGAGGTGCAACCGAAAAAGCCTCCCCAAAAAACACCCATAAAAATAGCGAAGACTTTTGCGGACGGTACCAGACGGGACCGCCCCAGTGTCGTGGGAATTGATTGGTAAATCTTCAGCATTTTCGCCCTCTCATAAATCCGGGGCTTTAGCATCGCATGGTCCTGGACTATGGAAAAGTCTTATTTTAGGCTTGTTCCAAGCGCGAGGGCTGGGTATGACAACACTTCTATTTCAAGGCTGCGAGGTGAACTTATGGCTTCTTTCAACCGCGTTGTGATTCTGGGAAATCTTGGTCAAAACCCAGAGCTGCGCTTTACAACCAACCAAACGGCGGTATGCACTCTTAATATCGCCACCACAGAGTACCGGACCGGTGCTGATGGGCAACGAGTGGAACAGACGGAGTGGCACCGGGTGGTGGCCTTTAGCAAGCAAGCCGAAAACTGTCACAAATACCTGGCTAAAGGTCGGAGTGTCCTCGTCGAAGGACGGCTGCAAACCCGGTCTTGGGAAGATCAGAAAACCGGACAGAAACGCTATACGACCGAAATCGTCGCCCAAACGGTGCAGTTTATCGGAGGGGGTCAAGGGGCGATGCTGGATCGGGGAGTCGGTCAGCTCCCCCAACCGGGTCAGCAAGCCGCCGGTGGCAGTGGATCCCCAGGCAACTACGGCTACGGCGGTGGTGGCGGCTATGGAGCAGGCCTCGTCGGGGCGACCAGTGCACCTTCTTATAGCGGCGGATCTTCCTCCGGGGCACTGCCCCCTCGTCCGGAAACCCCCCGCCGCTTTGAGAGCGACCCCATCGAGCCAGGGGACTCGGGGGATTTTGGCGGGGTTCCACCCCCAGGTCTCGAAGAGATCCCTTTTTAAGGAGCGTGGCTCTAACCCTGGGCCATTTTCACAAATAGATCCTCAATCCGGTGTGCACGATCAACGGCGTCTTTTTTAAGGCCCGTGAGATCTTGCAAACCTATGCCCCGAGGATCCTTTACTGAAATGTAGAATTTTATTTTTGGCTCAGTTCCCGACGGCCTGACGGTAATCTTAGTGCCATCGACAAGGATAAATTGGAGGACATTTGAACTCGGAAGAGTGATATCGGTCGACGAAACCCACTTTTTGTCTGTGAGGGTGAATTCGTGGCGAGTTTTATAATCGCGCAAGCTTTTAACGCTGATCTGGTCGATGCTTCGGGGTGGGTCTTTGCGGAGTTTTGACATCATCGATTGGATGGCCTCGGAACCATCCTTCCCAGGAAGAGTCAGTTCCTTTAGCGTCTCATGGTAAATTCCATGTTTACGAAACAAACCATCGAGGACTAATTCGGCGCTGGTTTTGTTTGTTTTTTGGTCGAGAACCATCTGGGCTGCAAGACAGCAGGCGATGACGGCATCTTTGTCGCGAACAAAGGTGTCAGCCAAAAAGCCATAACTTTCCTCCCCACCACATACAAAACTGCGGCGGGGTTTACGGGCGCCAGACTCATAGTCTTCGATAACCTGACAGATCCATTTGAAGCCCGTAAGTGTGTCCTCGCAATCAGCGCCAAATTCTCTGGCGATTTCTTCCTGAAGGTCTGTGGTGACAATCGTTTTAAGGATGAGTGGATTGTGAGGCAGCTTTTTTTGGGCGGATAGATTGGAGAGCACATAGTGATTGAGAAGGGTGCCGATTTGATTGCCATTAGGTCGGAAAAATCGGTCCCCTATACGGATCTCAAGTCCGATTCGATCACAGTCGGGATCGGTGGCCATGATAAGGTCGGCATTGGTTTTTTTGGCCAATTCCCGCGCAAGGTCAAGGGCTGCTGGAGCCTCTGGGTTAGGAGATTTAACCGTTGGGAATCTACCATCTGGTTCCCTTTGCTCCGGGACCACGAGAACGTCCGAAAATCCCATTCTGTGGAGCATCTCTACGACGGGGTAGCAGCCCGATCCGTGGAGTGGAGAATAGACTATTTTAAGATTTTTACCGTCATTGTGGGTGAGTTTCCAATTTTTTACCCGAGAAAAATAGGCTTCGTCTAACTCAGATCCTATGGTCTTAATCAGCCCTTTTTGTTCGGCCCCCTTGAAATCCGTGAAGGGGATATCTTTGTAGTCTTTAATCTTTGCATACTCAGCGATCACGGCATCGTCATGGGGGGGGACCAGCTGTCCGCCCGTTTGCCAATAGACCTTGTAGCCATTGTATTCTGGAGGGTTATGGCTGGCGGTAATACAGATGCCCGCATGGCATTGGAAATGGCGCACCATAAAGGACAGCATGGGGACCGGGCGCAACTCTTTGGTGATCAGGGCTGTGATTCCATGGGCAGCCAGGACTTCGGCGGCGGCCTTGGCAAATTCATGGGAAAAAAGCCTTGAATCAAACGAGATAGCCACCTTGAGAAAATTGGTCCCCTTAAATTGCTTGAGCAAGTATTGGCTCAGGGCACAGGTGGCTTTACGGACATTGTAGAGATTCATCCGGCTGGTGCCTGCCCCTAAAATCCCCCGTAACCCTCCGGTTCCGAATTCTAGGTCCCGATAAAATCGGTCGACCAGTTCTTTTTCCTCTTTGTTTTCCAAAAGGCGAGCGACTTCTTGGTGGGTTTCCTTATCAAACACCGGAGATTCAGTCCAATATTTGGCTTTCTCCAGAATATCATTTGCAATTTCCATAGATTAATCCTTGATTCGAAAGAATACCTCTGATCGACGCCACGGATCCAGCCTATAACCAATCGCCGGTAGTATTCAAGGTGTCCGTATTTCGGATCCAAAATAAGATGAGAACATTTTGCCAGTTATATCTGGACGTTATTTTTTCCAATGATTCCTGTACAATAACCGCCCTTTGACGCTTCTATCGCCACACGGTACAATCATCACGATTTTATCATGATGATTGTACCATCATGGCATTGCCATGATGACTTTATAAGGAAAGAGGAGTTTCAATTTTTTTCTCCAGGAATTAAGATTCCCTGGCGTTTTCGAACCCGGTGCTTTTTTCATTTCATATTGGATAGCATAACGCGAACCAGATCCATGGCTAAAGCCAAGTTTTCTGCGCCGGCCATCTGTTGGAAGTAGCGGGAACCATCGGCCAGTTGTAATTCTCTTTCGAGAATTTGCTTTATTTTCTCAAGGGGGTTATGACTACATAGTCTTTGTAGGTCTCGCCCTATCAACGCCGCTCCAGCTCTTTCCACAGTATAGGGATCCATTTCTGACAGATCAGAATGCTCGTCGTAAAATCGGTCGAAGTGTCCCGCATCCAGATAATTTTTAATGATTGTGTTTATGTCCTGTGGATCCTGAGGTCTTTCGGTGGGCCGATCGTTCCAAGCAATGACTTTCAGGAGTACCAGGCTGGATAGAGAGGCGATCCGGAGAGTTAAGTTTGTGCTGGTCCGAAATTGATGCGCCGTGTGGAAAGCATCATCGAAACCAAGCATATTCATGATCTTTCCATCTTCTGGCCAAAGGATTTCGCTCTTTCCAGTCAAAATATCACCAAACGGCATGATGTCGAATATCGCTGCTTTGTAATGGAATCGATGGGGGACCTTAGTCTCCTTAAATCCGACAGAGATAAGGTGCCCCCTCAGCTTTTTAAAGGCATCCCAGCTGCCGATGCGAACACCCAAGTCTGCGTCTCGGGTCGCACGAACTGGACGGATATTATGCTGCTGCAGAAGAATATCCCGAGCGGCCGCACCGACGATGATGAAGTCATCTCCACATACTTTGCCCAGGTGATCCAAGCCTTCAAGCATATCCTTTTCCAAGTTGACTAAAGGCTTTTTATCCATAGCTCCCTTACATCCTTTGCAATTCTCATATCTCTTGGATCGCCGCTACCCACAAGATCAGCATAGATCAAGGGCAAGTTGACTATACCTTGTCGCGCTTCTTTCCAATCAAAACTCCAGAATTTCTGCCGAACCTCGACTTGTCCGCTTTCTGATGGACGTAGACGCAACTCCTTCATCACATCAGTCGGTTTATCGCTATAAATGATGAACCGTTCAGGCAACTCGGATTTGATTATCATGTCAGCGGCTTTTGCGGCGCTCCAGTAGCCACTTTTAAGCATCATTGGACTGACCCTTAGTTCTTTAAATTGCATTTCATCATGAGGGTTGAAAGTCTTTTTTTCCGTTCGTGGCAGCAACCTTTTCGTGTATTCCACCGTCCAGAGTTCCAGAATCTTCCCTGGATCCACGAAGCGGATCCTCTGTTTATCATTGACAATGTAATTCGCTTCCTCCAGTTCTTTTAGATACTTGTTGACCGCGGCAGGAGAGATTCCCACCTCATTGGCCATGATCTGTTGAGTCCTTTTTGGCATCTGACTCTTGGCAGTAAGATAATGGATGAACTTAGCCATGGGGACCGATGAAGGAAAAGTGTGACGACCCAATGCAGAGGTGATAGAACCTTCAGCCTTTGGCGACAATGAATTTGAGGAGTTGATGTTCGAGATCGTCAAGGGTATAAAGAAATCTCCATCATCAGCAATGTAGGCCGCCTTAGTTTCCTGGAGCATCTTTTTTCGCACAGCCGAAAGACTTCCCATTTCCAAGATATTGGACAGACTTCCCGACTTGGGCTTTCTCTCACTATTCTGATTGAGTCTCACAAGGAAAGGGTATCCCACTTTTCCTATCTCTATAACAATTGTGCCATCAAAAGGTTCATTGATGGATAGGAGAAAAAAGCCAGTCTGTATATAACATTTGAGGCCTGTCTGCTTGACAAATTTATCCAAGGACTTTTTAATTTTTTTGTCTATGTTCATAAAATCCAGCTTATTCACATAACGTGAATATATCACTTTTTGTGAATAAATGGCAATATCTATGACGTATATTATTGAAAATATTGATAAATATATTCACAAAATTTCGGAGTTTGGGCCACCAAAGCGCCCAGTCGTCACAGAGGATAACCGCCCTTTGACGCTTCTATCGCCACACGGTACAATCATCACGATTTTATCATGATGATTGTACCATCATGGCAATGCCATGATGACTTTATAAGGAAAGAGGAGCGTCCTGTGATAGGAATACGAAAATTCTTAACGGAAATTATTATTGAAGATGGTGAAATTTGTAACTTGACTCAAGAGACCATCGAGCTTGTGAATGGTGTCGAACGCGGTGAACCGGATCGTCTTTATGGGCAAGCGGAATATGGGTAAAACTTCGTTGATACGCTCCCGCATTATCCCACGTTTCCGCAGTAAACACTCCGATGCCCTCATAGTGATTGTCGATCTCCTTGGAGTTCGAGAGCTCGATCATATTAGCCAGCGCTTTCAGCAGGCATTTAGTCGAGCGATCAACGCGACTCGATCGGCTGAGACTCTTATACGCAAGATCACGCGTACCTTAGCCAATGTGCGGCCACGGATGAGTTTCGATCCACTTACCGGAAATCCTGAATTTTCACTTGGTATTGAGGAAGGTAACTCGCTGATTCCATTTTCAACCCTTATCGCTCAAATGGCCCAGCTCCATCGCGACCAAGGAGCACTCTTGGTGATGGATGAGTTTCAGGATATTGCCGAGATTCCTGAGGCTGAAGCCCTCTTTCGGTCAGCATTGCAGGAGCTTCCAGGAGACCTCCCGGTGATTGCTATGGGATCAAAAAAACATATTCTGGCACGTATCTTTGCGGCACCTGGCGCCCCCCTGGCCAATTGGGGTCGTCCGCTTGAGATTGGAACTATCACAGCAGCCGACTATTTGCCCTATTTTAATGAACGGCTTGAACCCATAGGAAGCCGCATCGATCTAACAACCATGCAAGCACTCATCGAATCCATGTCGTTTGTCCCCGAGGCGATCAACATGGTCGGGGATTGGTGGCAGCGTCATCGCCAAGATGCCGGCACACTCGATGAGATGGCGATTGAGGCGGCTATCGCCGGGATTCTGGTCGAACGCGAATCACTCTTCCGCGAATATATCGGGCAATTTAGCGCCAAAGTGGAACGTGTTCTCACCGTTTTATCAAGGCAGACCCCGGTAACCGCGCCCCAATCGGCTAGTTTCCTCGCTGCTACAGGACTCTCATCTGGCGGTATGGGATCGCTTATCCGACGGCTCGAAGATCGCGCAATCATCTACCGTGAACCAGTCGGAATTATCCTTGCTGATCCACTTATTGGCCACTGGCTTAGACGCTATTATTGAGTATCTAGATAATATGCCTATATCTGCAGAGCCAAGATTCATCTGAATTTTATCACAAATACATACAAATCCTTGGGTCTTCGACGCCCAAGGCATCCGTATTAAATTATCTTTGTTGATAATCTCGTCGATAAAATCTCTGATTATAATTGATTCCAGCTTCACCAGGATGATCTTTGCAGTTCCAAAACCGCACAACTCCACCCTCATCCATCAGAGCAAGATCAGTATTTTTTATAGGAGGCGAGTGCTTATCTTGTTTTTGACTCGTGCCTATGTCCAAACACAGATTTCCGCTTTTGATAAAAGCGCCTGTCGGATCTTCAATGTGAGCATCTGGGTTCCAATCCATCTTCTGATTCTCGTTATTTTCATTACAAGGTTCAAATGAAACAGGATTTTTGTAGCCTCTATTAGTAAGACAAAGATACCATAAATGAGGCCTGCTCGATGGGCCAGGAGTGTAAAAAGGATCCGCTAAAATACTAATGAACTTTTTGCCATCTTTAAGTTCTTTAATTGTAAAGGAACCTCGACTATCCCAAATACCTGACCACAACGTATCATTATAAACCTTTAGATAGGTGGGAAGATACTTATCATCTAGGTTACGGGTTTGGATGCCAGCCAAAATATGTACTATAGTTGACGGAACTTCCGATGACTTTGCACTTTCAGCTGTAGAGACGCCATCTGCATTATTGACTAAAGACTTACTTGGTCCCATGGATTTGCAAGACATTGTGAGCGTTGCAGCGCTTACGAAGGCGAGAACCTCTTTCAAAAAGATCTGATTCAATGTAAATTTCATAGCAATGACCTCATAAAAAATGTGTTTAGTTAAAGTAAATAATCAAGTTACTAGCTGCATTTTTTATGCCAGCTGTTCGTGGCGAATCAAAAAAAATCAGAAAGAAGACGATAATAGATGGCTTAGGCCGCTCAAACGAAAGTCTTTTGGTGCTTGGGACTCATCACCAAAACTGTCAAATATTTATGCAATTGTCTGTTAAACTTCTCAATATTAATAAACAATGCCGGGGCCTTAATCTCAAAAGACAGAAAAATAGGTCAATAATTTTTGATAATTATAAATTATTTTTTTGTTTTTTTAAAAAATCTGGAGGAGATTTTGGGCTGGTGTCGATTTTATTGGCATCTTATCTAAGCATA